>VOPT01000070.1 GCA_009594865.1 Nitrospira sp.
TGAAATGACTTGTCAAGCAGCGGCCCCCGAATGTGTGCATGGCGTGTTCGGTGATGATGGGGTCAGTGGCGAGAGAAACGTCGCCAATTTTTCCGCCGGTGTCAGGCCGTGGAGGGCCATGGAAAACCGGTCGTAGTTGTAGCGATGCTCCCAGGCGCGCAGGGCCTGAGCGGCTGACGTGAACTCGTCAAAGGTTGCGCGACTCCAAAACTCCTCCTCGTCGATGCGATGACTCCGTTCGACTTTGCCGTTCTGTTCGGGCCGACGCGGTTTGATGTGCCGCAAGCGGATACCGGCTTCTTGCACGGCCAGCGCAAAGGCCAGGGGGAATTCCGTCCCATTGTCGACCTGAACCTTGCGAATGGGAAAGGGAAGAGTGTGTCGCACGGTGGCCAGGAAGTCGAGACTGGTGCCGTGATACTGACGCGGATAGAGACGTAAGACGCGATACCGCGTGCCGTCATCGAGAGCCGTGTATTGAAAGCATTTCTGGCCGGCGACGTTCACCTCCTTCACATCGATCTGCACGCATTCGCCGGGGTGCTCTTTGCTGAACAGGATCGGCTGCCGAGGACGTCGCGGGCCCGTGCGCCGGATCGGAGGATAGCCGAGGTTTCGACAGACCCGGCGGATCGTCGCGGCCGCAACACGGATGTGATGCACCCGGTCCAACCAGAACCGGGTCCGCATGGCGCCGAACTGCAGCTCGCGGCGGGCGTGCTCGATCAACCGCACGGCCTCGTCGGAGATACGGCGGCGGCGTGTGCGCGGATGACGCGGGACTAACCCCGCCGGCCCGCTGGCCACCCACCGGCGGTGCCAGGTCCGGACCGTCTTGCGATCCAAGCCGAACCGCCGGGCGGCGCCTTTGAATCCATACTCGTCGGCATAGCGCAAAATCGCTAGCCGGCTGTTGATGAGGTGATGATGTCGGGTGGCGATGCTCAACGTTCTCAGTTCCTTCGTCGTGATCAATCGCATTGGCTCCTCCCTTGTCATGGCGTGTGACTGTAGCCCATGCAAGGGGCCCACTCTCAACAAGATATTTCACGAAGGGCCAATGCGGGATGGGGGAGGTGTGGAGCGCGCCGGGGAGGCGCGCGGGGGCCAGGCCCGCCACCGCCAGCAATCTCGCTGTCGCGGCAGAAGATGCGTACCAGTTAAAAGGCGTTTGGCGGTACGAAGAGTAATAAGAGAGCACTTACTGGAAAAGTTATGGCAACGACAAAGAAGAAAATCGAGGATGTGACGCTCCCGCAAGACCTTATCGAGCTGCTTCAGTCGCGTGGATTGGGGGGGAAGCGTACGTATATTCCTGCGAGGCAAGCTGGGACGCAAGTGCACGATAAACTAGTGAAAATGTTAGATGAAGTTGAGCATATCTATGAGTCGACTGGGATGCGATTCTATGGTCGGCAGAAGGATCTGCGGTTCTGGAAGATTAAATTTCCAGCGACTGGAATTTCTGTGGCGCACTCAATATCCATGCGGTCGGCGCAGCGTTTGAAACCGGTTGCGATGGGGTTGTGGAAGCGGTTTTTCCGGAACACGGAGCTTCCGATTATTGCTCGATTGGAAAACTGCGCAAGCGCGTATCAGCTTGATTATATGGAGTTAAATATCTTTTATCGGCGCGAGCGTGCCAAGAGTAGGACAAGCGTGGCGGATCAGGCGCCATGGTTCGGGACAGACTTCGCGCCAGAGGTCATGGCGGAGCTCAAAGAGTGCATTGCCGACTCGCTTGCGAAACGGCCCTGGAATAACAAGGATTCAGGTTCAGAACTATTGGAAATGAAAGAGGAATTAGAAAAACTTCCGGATGCATCCGGAATCCATCCGGAATCCATCCGGAATAAATCTTGTAAGGCATTGAAAACATGCAAGAAACGCAAATGGATTTGCGTGATGTTTGTGAATGGTGTGGTTGAGCGGTTTTACCAAGGAGAACGGTGATGAAAACGACGATTGTGGCGCTTGATTGTGGGTTCGGATTTTGTAAGGGCGTGACGGAGAATCGGGAGCTGATTTTCCCCTCGATCATCTCGGCGGCGGTACAGCGGACGTTCGGGGAGGGCGTGAAGGATGGGATCTTGGATCCCAAGAATCTGATCGTGACTTACCAGGACGAGACCTTCTTCGTGGGCGAGTTGGCCCTGAACCAGGGGCACTATCCGCGGGCGACCCTGGACAAGAGCCGGACGCGTTCCCGTGAAATGGAGATCCTGTTCTTGACGTCCTTGGCGCTCCTGAGCCCGGCTCCGGTGGCGACGTTGAAGGTGGTGACGGGGTTGCCTGTGACTGATTTTGGCGATCGGGAATGGGTGGTGGAGCACTTTACCGGGACGCATGAACTGACCGTGAACGGGGTGCCGTTCAAGCTGACGCTCGCCTCCGTGGCGGTGATCCCGCAGCCGTACGGGTCCTATATGAATGCCCTTCTGGATGAGCGCGGGGCTGACGTCAAGATTGGGCGCGGGATGGTGTTGTCCTAATTAGGCCAGTAAAAACGAAATTGGGACACTCTGGCATCGAATTGGGACAGCAGGGATCATTCGAGCTGAAGTATGGCACTATTCAAATTGCGTGCAGGTTTTCATGAGTTGGTTTCGTGGGACAGCTAGGATCGGCGAGTGACCTATCTCAAAATCGATCAGCGAAGATCAAGGCACAGCACTTTAGGGACTTCAAACCTGTACAGACTCCAGACTTATTGGAAATATCGTGGTCCACACATTGGGATTCGCATGACGGCTGGCCGATCGAACGGCGGTTTTCAATTTTGAGATAGCTTCTAGAAGCGGCCGGGGAATCGGTAGCCTTTCTCGGGTTGCTGGATACTCAACCGAAGCATGCGTTGTATGCAATGCAGGGACCGACTCCGGTGGAGGAGTTGATGGCGTACATCCGGCGTGATCGGCGGGAAGCATTCGATGCCATTGCGGAATCCGAACGTGAGGCCTTAAAGCAGAACTTGCAGCGGCTGGATGACGGACAGCGGATGGAAACGGCTATCCAGTGGGCGAAAGACCGGGATTTTCTTTCACCGGAAGAGGCGGATGCGTCCATCGGGTCGTTGAAACTGGGGTATGCCCTGGCGAGAGAGGCAGCACGGTTTCTGAGCCAGACCAACCGCCGCCCGATTCACGCACCGGTTCATGTCTGGTGGACCACGGCGACGATGGCGAAACGAGGAGAGGGGCCGGTCGACTGGTCGGAGCATACGACTGGCCGGGTGACGGTTGAGACGTTACTCGGGGATCACATGGACGCCGTGTACAGCATCCATGCCCATCAACGAATCGGTGAAGCCCTTGCACTTGCGGGGACCGTGCGCCACTAGGGGGCTCCGTCTCTCTTTCAGGCGACTGTCATCCCTCGGAGCTTCCCGCTTCGAGCGGCATTTGTTCATTTCTCACTCATCAAATCTGCTGTTCTGCCACGTACTTGTTTCATCCCGAACACTGGGACAATTAGCCTTCAGACGGTGAAGGGCGGGGAAGGACATGGCCGAGACCGTTTCCCGCGGTCGCGGGTCGTCTGGTCGCCCATCGTTCCGGCAACATCGTATAAATCGCAGGGACCAAAAATAGGGTGAGAAGGGTCGATAGGACGAGCCCGTTGATGACGACAAGGCCGATGTGCCAACGGCCCGCGGCGCCGGCCCCAGAAGCGAGGGCCAGGGGGAGCGCGGCTAAGATCGTCGCCATCGTGGTCATGATGATGGGTCGCAACCGTAATACCGAGGCTTCGACAATGGCCAAGTGTGGAGCGCGGCCGTCCAGCCGGAGCTGATTGGCGAATTCCACAATCAGAATGGCATTTTTCGTGACGAGCCCGATCAGGATCATCAAGCCGATCTCGCTGTAGATATTCAGCGTGCCCCGGAACAACAGCAGCGCCAACAACGCTCCGGCCATGGCCGGCGGCACCGATAAGAGAACGGTGATGGGATGGCGAAAGCTTTCGAATTGGGCGGCAAGGATGAGATACACGACCAGCAAGGCCAGCATGAAAATGAAGTGGAGATTGCCGGACGATTCCTTGAACTCTTTGGTCTCTCCGGCATAACTGATGCTGGCGCCCACGGGCAGGTGCTTCCGGATAATCGCTTCCAATGCCTCGATCGACTGGCTCAGCGTAGAGCCGGGCCCCACACCCGCGCTGATGGTGGCGGCTCTGAGCTTTTCATAGTGGTTGAGCTGTTTCGGGGCCACCGTTTCACTCAAGGTCACCAGGTTGCTGAGCGGGATAAGGTCTCCTTGGCTGCCTCGTACGTGCAGATGATCGATATCGGACTTGGTGCCCCGGTGATGCGGTCGCGTCTGTACGATGACGGGATACTCCTTGCCTTCGCGCATGAACATGGAGGATTTTCGTCCGCCCAAAAACACTTCTAAAGTCCGACCGATCGTTTCAACCGGTATCCCGAGGTCGGCCGCCTTGTCGCGGTTGATGTCGACGCGTAGCTCGGGTTTGTTGAGGTCCAGATCGCTCTCCACGTTGACCAATGCCGGATGCCCCGCTGCTTCGTGGCGAACCTTCGCTACGATCCTGTCCAGAACCTCATACGCCGGGCCTCGCACGACCAGCTGCACCGGCGTCTTGCTATCTTCCTGGTTGAACGGGGGCGGGTTGAGCGCAAAGACGGTGGCGCCGGGGATGGCCGAAAGGGACGGTTCTACCTTGTTGATGACGTCCCGTTGAGCGCGGTCGCGATCGGACCAATCCTTGAGCGTGACCCACGTCACGGCCCGATTCACCAACGTCGGGCGCCACCCCCTTGCCACCACGGTGTAATAGGAGTCCATCTCAGGAATGTCTGCGGCCTGTCGCTCGCTGTCCTTGGCGTATCGGTCGGTGTAATCGAGGGTCGCCCCTTCCGGGGCGCTCACATGAATCGCGAACCAGCCGGTGTCTTCGAGCGGCGCCAGTTCATTGGGCAACATCCAGAACAGGAGGCCGCTGACGGCGAGGGAGCCCAGCGCCGCGAGCATGACCAGCGAGGGCCGGTGCAACGCCACTTCTAAGGCCGTTCGGTATCGTCGGGTAAGCCAGCGCAGCCACGCGGAGGACTCGAGGGCGGAGCCCTGTGCCGGCGATGCGGCAGTCACCGTGGAACCCAACAGCTTTGTGCACATGGCCGGCGTCAGGGTCAGGGCAATGAAGCCGGACAGGAGAACGGAGCCTGCCACGGCGATTCCCAGTTCCGCAAACAGCCGTCCCACGAGCCCCGGCAGAAAAATGATCGGGAGGAAGACTGCGGCCAGCGTCAACGTCGTCGAGATGACGGCGAACCCGATTTCGCGACTGCCTGTTAGCGCCGCCTCCCTCGGAGTCATCCCCTGTTCGATGCGGCGGTAGACGTTCTCCACCACGACGATCGCATCGTCCACGACGAGCCCGATCGCGAGCACGAATCCCAGGAGGGTGATGGTGTTGATGGAGCTACCGGTGACCTGCATCAGGACAAACGTGCCGAGGATCGACCCCGGGATGGCTACGGTGGGGATCAGCGTAGCCCTGGCGCTGCGCAAAAAGAGGAATACGACTAGCACGACGAGAAGCACGGAGATGCCGACGGCTTCATACACCTCCCGCAACGACCGTTCGATGTAAATGGAGCTATCGAAGGCCGTGACGAGCTTCATGCCTTCGGGCAACAGTGATTCGAGGGTGGGAAGGGTGCGTTTGACGGCACGGGCGGTCTCGAGCGTATTGGCCTTCGACTGCTTCATGATGCCGAGACCGATGGCGGGCTTGCCGTTGACACGGACCAGTTTTCTCTCGTCTTCCGGGGCGATTTCCGCTACCCCGACATCCTGGAGGCGGACCGGGTAGCCGTCGCGGTAGGCCAGGATCAACTGATTGAATTGCGAGGGCTGCTCCAGTCCTCCCCCCATCCGGACGCTGAATTCCCGTTGCGTGCTTTCGATGCGCCCCGTAGGCATGGAGACGTTCTGCGTCTGAAGCGCGGATTCCACGTCCTGCACCGTGAGGAGGCGAGAGGCGAGACGATCCGGATCGAGCCAGATCCGCATGGCATAGCGGCGTTCGCCGTCGAGCATCACGTTCGAGACGCCCGGCAACGGAGCAAGCCGGTCCTTGAGTTGGCGCTGGGCGAAATCGGTCATGTCCAACTCACTGTGCCGGTCGCTGATCAAGGCCAGCCACATGATGCCATCGGACTCGCTGTCTTCTTTCATAACCAGCGGCGCTTCAATGCCTTGAGGCAGCAGGGATTGCACCCTGGTCACCCGATCGCGCACGTCGTTGGCCGCGGCATCCAGATTGCGCGTGAGAGTGAATTCGAGACTGATGGCGGAGAGCCCTTCACGGCTGGTCGAACGCAAGGTTCTCAGCCCCTCGACGCCGCTGAGCGCGTCTTCCAGCACCGAGGTGATATCGGTTTCCACCAATTGGGCATCGGCGCTTTGATACACGGTGAGGACGGACACGACGGGAAAGGTAATGTCCGGATACTCGCGGACCGGGAGTCGTGAATAGGACAGAATCCCGAACAGCATCAGCAAGAGCGTGGCGACGGTGGCGAGGACCGGACGCTCGATGGACAGTGCGGACAGTCTCATAAGGGTATGCCGACGAAGGTCAGGGGATCGGTTCGGTCAGGGCGACGATCGGATCGCCCTCCTGCAATTTATGGTGGCCGACGCGAATCACCGTGTCCTGCTCGGTGAGCCCGTCCAGCACTTGCACGAAACCCTTGATGCGCGTCCCCAACCGGATTTCGCGCTGTTGAGCCGCGCCATTCTTGGCGAGGTACACGTAGACCTTATCCTGCTTCGGCATGACGGCTTCTTCCGGGATCAACAGCGCGCGCTCTTCCTGGCCATACGTGAGCAGCACCTGCGCGAACATGCCGGGACGAAGCCGCTGCTGCGGATTGGGAATGCGGGCGCGCAGTTGAACGGATCTGGTGGTCAGCTCCACTTGCGGGTCGATCACGTACACCGTGCCGTGAAAGCTCTCACCGGCATAGGCATCGGTCGTCAATTCAATGGGCTGCCCGGGCGCCAGATGACGCAGCAACGTCTCCGGCACTTTGAAGTCGATCTTGAGCTGAGCGAGGTCTTCCAAATTGACCAGGTCCAACCCGGCGCCGACGAAGTCGCCCGGTGAGACGCGGCGGATGCCAGTGATGCCGGAAAACGGGGCACGAATCTTGGTCCGTGCCAATCGCGTAACAGACAGGCTGTGGTTCGCGTGAGATACTTGGAGCGCACCCGCCACTTCGTCGAGTTGCTGTTTCGGTACGTAGCGCTTGCCGTCCAAGTCCAACTGTTTCAATCGTTCATAGGTCAGGCGAGAGACTTTGAGTTGCGCTGCCGCCTGAGCCAATTCGGCCTGGAGCTCGGAGTCATCGAGTTCGAGGAGGAGCTGGTCCTTCTCGACCGCTTGGCCTTCCTCGAACCAGATCTGCCGGATACGTCCGGCCACCTCCGGGCGAATCATGATGCTTTCGTTGGCGCGTAGTGTTCCGACCGCTCTGATGGTATGCCGGATCCGGTCGATCGACACCGGGGCCACCACCACGGCTGTCGCAGCTTGTGGCCCGCCTGCGACTTCTGAGGCGGGAACCGGCGTCAGGCCGATCCATTTTATGGCATACATGACGGAGATCGCCGTCATGATCACGAACAGGAACGAGGTGGTGCGACGGAGCGTCATGACGCTGATGATCCTGTTTCTTCAATGAGAGTTCCGCAACGAGCGAATGGTGAAACACAATTCGTTACTTGAACTCGAGCTTTTTCAGCCCGTGCACGGGGAGATCAACCTGGCCGAAATCCGAGTCGCCTTTAAAGCTTCCATCGATCGCCAAGGGGAAATCTCCCGTCTTGCCGCTGGTCAGCGTGATGTGCAGTGTCGGTGGGGTCTTTTCCGAAGCCGCGGTCACTTCGACCTGTTTCACTCCATCGAACTTGATGTTCACCGTGGCGGTGCCACGCTTCACGGGGAGATGTTTCAGTTCATGCGGAATGAAGGATGTGTCACTGACTTTTTCTTCCCAATAAAACACCACGTTTTTGAGGTCGGTCTGCATGTCCTTGGCATCGGTCACAAGCGCGTGGAATGCCTTATCGCCGTTCTGTTGCGCAAAAGTCGGCTCTGCCGAGAGGGGGATCATGGTGGCGATGTAAACGGCTGTGGCCAGGAAGGCAGCGTGGACAACGGCATGACGTAATGACATAGAATTCTCCGTTCATCGGTTAATCGGGATAAGGGGTCATTATTCCATGTGATAGGAAAAGGGCACATCCAGTTGGACTTTCGATTGCGCCATTTGATGCTTCACCTTCAGGGGGAAGGCGTTGCGAACCATGTCAAGCGTGTGGCGATCCAGCACAGAATGCCCGGAGCTTTTCTCCAGGGACAGCTCCAATAAGTGGACTGCCGCGCCTTGCTGTTCAATCGTGAGGCGAAGGATGACCCGCCCTTCCCAGCGGTTACGTTTGGCTTCGGGTGGATAACGCTTGCGTTGATCCACTGACGACCAGATCTCTTGACCGAGCCATCCGAAATCCGCTTGGGCTTCGGGGCGAGCTTGCACGGCCCGGTGTTTCACGACTCGATGCTGTACTGTTTGGACCGAACGCTGAATAACTTCCTGTCGAACCTGTTGGGGCTCGTCAAGCGGAGCAGGGACTGATTCGACCGCCGCTGTCTCCGTGACTGGCTCTGCTGACGCGACGACTGGAGGTGCCGATACGTGCTGCACCATCGGCGTCGCTTCCTCGACAGCGGCGGTACTTTCGACAAAGGTCTGTACCACTTCAGGAGTCGGACTGACCGTCTCTTGAACGGTTGGAGTGATGGCTTCAACCCGCTGGGCGGTGACGTGCTGTACGGCTTGGGCCGTCTGCACGGGAACGCTTTCCTGAACCGGCTGAAGCTGTTGAACCGGCTGCCGCTCTTGCACTGTCTGGACTTGCCGGACGACTGGTTCGGCCTTGGCCAACGGAACCTGCTTAGGTTTTGACGGGGTGACCGGCTGAGGCGTAGGGGGCGGCTGAGATTCTACAGGCGGTGCTGGAGCTGGTTCCGGCACAGGAGCGGGTGGTTGAACGACTGCCACGTTCCATTTGAAGGTGGGCGGGGGCGGCGGTGGCATTTCCGCGAGGAGCACGACGGCCATGCCGATGAGCAGGCCGTGGATCGACATGGAGAAGGCCCAGCAGGCCGAGGTTCGCCCGCGCTGCGATGAGTCCAATGGCAGGGCCAGGCTCATGACCGAACCACCTCCAGATTGACCTGCTGAAATCCCAGGCTGCGGATCTCGTCGACGACGGACACGAACCGGTCCAGTACCGTCACTCGATCGGCGCGCACCAGAACGGACGATTCGCGCGGGTGGGGATCGAGCAAGCCGCGCAATCCATCGAGGGGAACCGGCTGATTGTTCATAAAGAGCGCGCCCTCCGCGGTCAGAGTCACCACGAGCGGTACATCTTTGCGATCTGAAGCGGCCTGCGCCTTCGCCAGCTGAACGGGCACCTGCCCCGTCGTGATGAATGTGGCCGTGGTCAATACAATCACCAGCAGGACGAGCATGACGTCGACAAGGGGAATCACGTTGATCTGGTCGATATCACGTCCCATGTTGAATCTTGAACTGCGTGATTAATTCAGTGACTCGCCGCCGGAGGATGTTGTTCAGCACGACACAGGGGATTGCCACCAACAGGCCGACCGCCGTGGCCTTGAGCGCGAGGCTCAAGCCGACCATGATGGTCTGAACCGCCATGGTGCCGGACGACCCCATCGTGTGGAACGTCAACATGATGCCGAGCACGGTTCCCAACAAGCCGATGTAGGGAGCATTCGCCGCCACCGTTCCGATCACGACCAAGCGCTTCGTCAGGACCACTTCGAATTCCTCTTCGGAGCGGTATCGCCTGAGATCGATACGCCGATAGAAGACCCAGCGCTCTGCGGCCACTGCCATGGCCCAAAGGCTCAGAGCCAGCAGCAGGCCGATAATCCCGTAATCCACGATGTGCTTAAGACTGTCCACTTGCGCAAATCCTTACTGCTTGAAGGCTGTATAAATCTGGCAACAAACCGTATGACGCAGATACGGCTACTATAGATGACGTATGAGATGGTAAAGTCTGCACTGCGTCGAGAATAAAAATATAAACGATGTAAATCATTTAGTTAGTTGTCATCTCTCGTCTTATGGTTGAGGGAGTGAGGGCGGGCAAACATCACTCGGCCTGGAAAAAGACCTGTCGTTTGTCTTTCACGTATCCTGGTCTAGGATTTCAGTCCGCCGACCACGAGCAGAAACTTTGCGGTTAAGAACATGAGCGCAATTCCGGCCCATATCCCATAAACCATAAAGATCTTGCGCGTCGCCGTATAGGTCGTCGCGACCAAGGCGCACACGACATACAGAAGGGATCCGGCAGCCAGGGCAAACCAAAGGATCGTGAAGTAAGGCGACAGGATAAATCCGCTGAGCAGGGTGCCGAGACAGGTCGGCAGTGCCGCGATGGCACCCAGGCCAAAAACGTCCTTGGTAGAAATAGGTGCATGTCCCGCGGCGCCGACGATGCCGAACCCTTCAGTCCCGTTGTGCAAGGCAAAGCCAGCCACGAGTAGCCAGCTCAACGTCCACTCTCCGTGGGCATAACTCGCTCCAATGGCAAGCCCCTCACCGAAATTGTGGAGGCCGATGCCGGCCGCAATCACATACGGCAGGGACAGCAGTCGGTCCACGCGCCGGCCTTTGCCTAATTGCCGTTCTTCTAACAAGGCAGGTACGACGAATCCGAGAAACAGACTCCCCAGAAAGACGACCCATGACAGGGGATCGCGAGCGCCCGTCAATTCCTCGGACTCATGCATGAGATCGAAGAACAGAAACACCAGGACGCCTGTCGCAACGCCGATCAATGCGCGTTCCCACGACCGGCTGATGGTGCGGTGAATCACCATCGCGGTCGTGATTCCCAGATACACCGGTATCACTCCGGCCGCTAACCCGAGTCCGATCAGTTCCAGCATAGGATCTATCTTCCTAGAGACATCTCGTGAGTCGTATCGGCGAAGAACGGGTGCGCCGCAAGCGTCAGGTTGTGAAGCCGTCTCGCAGCCTGACTGGGAGAAAAATTTGCGATATTACCTGACGGCTGAGGAAATACCATATCAAACCCAGGAGTCGAGGGGTGGCCGCGCGAGCCAGGTCAACCTCCGGAGAACGTCGAAGATCTGGATCAGGTGACAACGGCAAGAAGACTCGCGTCAGCGCCGCGGGCTCGACGAAGACGAGGCATTGCGGGCCTTCATGAGCGAGGCGAGGGTGTCTTTGGTCGCCCCGCAGTTGATGCAGCGCCATTTGGCTTCTTTGGCATAAAAATCCAGTACTCGCTCAATGATCATGTATCCGCCGCATTTGAGACAATTCATTGGCCGCTCCTTTCTCGTACTGTAGGTCATTCTGACAAACGGATCGTGGCTTCGTCGTATGCTGGTTGGCGAGCATCAGTGCTGCGACTTTCCGGTCGCGCTTGTGGTTGTTGTCCGTCTGCTATTGGATCAAGCACCCGTCAGTAAAGAGGAATGGAGCCGAACGGGGGTATTACGTCCGGCTCCCTCCACGTTGCCCGGCGCCTTCGTGAAGGGGCGGGGCATTCTGTCGATAGGCTCGCTGCGACAAGGGTTCTATCTAACAAGACGTACGATGCCGCGTGAATCGCACCATGCTCAATTGCCATGATGGGAATTGTATCGGCTCGAAAGTCCAGTTACATCTGAGAACCGGTCGGTTTCGGCGGAAGGTCTTCGACGAAGCGATATCCCTTCGAGTGCATGCAGCCGCTCAAGTTGACGCCTCCTGCCATGGTGTCCTTGTTATGTTCCTGCCCCGAGAGCACCTCCGCCTTGCATTGCTCCCAGTCTTCTTGCGTGTGGGTTTCAGTCTTGCCCTCTTGCGTCCACCGGCCCTCGGCACAGGCGGACAGGAGCGCGAGGAGAATGCCTGCCGCGATCAAAATCAACGGCATGGTCTTAAAACCTCAACCCGACGGTGGCTAACACAGTTCGGGGCTCACCGAAGAAGAACTGATTCGAACCGTTGTACGAGGTAGCGACGTAGCGCTGATCCAAAAGATTTCTCACGTTGAGTGCCAGATGCATACTTCGTGCGCCCAGCCAGTTTCCTTTTTGCATGTCATGGTTGTAGTAGAGCGCCGCATCGGCGCGGATGTAACCCGGCATTTCGGTTTGGTCTCCGAAGATGGAGGCATTGCGGCCAGTGTATGCAAACAATCCGCCGCCGATGCCGAATCCCTGCAGCATCCCTTCTTGAATGTGATAAGTCGACCACAGGGTGAACTTGTTATAGGGCACGTTGGCTAACCGTTTGGCGACCAGGGACAGATCGTTATCCTTGGTCACTTCCGCGTCGGTGTAGGCATACCCGGTGACGAGGTTCCATCCTGGCGTGAGCTGCGCAGTCACATCCAGCTCAATGCCTCGGCTGCGTTGCTCCCCCGTCTGCACGGCGAATCCCTGCAGCGCCAGGGCCGGATCGGGATTCGGCGTGACGAGGTTTTCGCGGGTTAGATGGAACCAGGCCAAGGTGGCTGAGACGCGATTGTCGAAGAAGAACGTTTTTATGCCGATCTCGTACTGCGTCGAACGCTCCGGCTTGAACAACTCGCCGTTGGGATTGAAGGAGGAGGCTGAACTCGGCTGGAACCCCTTGGTCCAGGATGTATAGAGAGACACCGGCTCGACTGGCTGGTAGACGATGCCCAAGCGAGGACTGACGGCGTGGCTGTCAGAGGTGTTTTGCGGTCCACCAGCCGACTGTAAGAACTGGTGCACGTAATCGAACCGGAGCCCACCCGTGAATTTCAGATTGGGCAGAATCGTGACTTGATCTTGGAGGTAGACGGCCGCCGTCTTGTTGTCGGCTCTGTTGCTCACGCGATTCCCATCGAAGGGCAGCGGCGCCAAGCCGTAATCCGGCGCGTAGAGGTCCAGCGGTGGGGCGCCGGCTGCAGTAAAGATGAATTGATCGGTTTTTTCCTGCCGCAATTCGATGCCGGTCAGGAGGGTATGGTCCATCTCCAGGACACGAAAGTGGCCGACGAGATTCGTGATCATCGAATTGGCATGCCGGCGGGCTACGCCAGGTTGGAGGACCTGGAAGCGCTGTATGGTTCGGAAGTCCGGCTCCAAAATTCCTGCATAACCAGCATAGAGATTGTTCCGGTCATCTTCCACGATCGTGTGCCGGAACGCGTTGCGGACAGACCACTTGTCGTTAAACTGGTGCGTGAGGTCGTAGCCGAAACGATAGGATGTGCGATTGAGTGTGCTGAAGTCACCGAGCGTCGTGGAGCGATTACGCGGGATGGGTCCGTTGGGGTTCGGTAGAAACGTGCCCTCGGCGGGCAAGCCGTAGGGATCGTTGCTCCAGCGGCGCAGGTAGTCGGCATCGACGGTGAGCGTGGTGCGTGAGCTCATGAGCCAGGTGATGCTCGGCGCGATGGCCGCCAAGTCTCGATTGGCGTAATCCATGAAACTGCCGGCCTTCTGCCCCGCAACGTTGATGCGATACAGAACCGTCTTGGCGGCATTCAGCGGGCCGGTGGCGTCAAGTTCCGAGCGGTGGAAATGAAAGTTCCCCAGGGTGACGTTCGCCGAATAGGACGCGTTCGGCAGAGCCTTGTTGGTCACGATGTTGATGATGCCCCCGGGATCTCCCTGTCCATAGAGAACCGCAGCGGGGCCTTTGAGCACTTCCAACCGGCGGATGTTGTAGGTGTCGGAAGCCGTGAACTGCGCGAATGGATCGAGCAGGCCGTTGCGGAAATAGCTGCGGTCAGTGGCTGTGAAGCCCCGGATGATCAGCGAGTCGTAGAGGGAAGCCGCGGACTCCGTGGCGTTGATGCCGGAGATATTTTCCAGCGTGTTTTGCAGGCGGAACGTGCGCTGCTCTTCGATGACCTTGCGCGTGATGACTTGAATCGATTGCGGCACGTCGCGAATCGGGGTGTCGGTTCTTGTCGCTGAAATGGCCTCATCGGCCACGTACGTCTGGGTATCGTCTTCTCGTTCACGGACGTCTTTGACGACAATCTCGGGAACCTTCACCGACTTTTGTGCGGCGGGTCGAGGCGAGGTCTCTGGCGACGCTTCCGTCGCGAGTCCAGACGCACTGGCCGCAGACATGGATTGAGGGGCGGACAATCGTTCGAGTGTGATGCTGCCCGAGGATGTGGTGCGGGCGCTGAGACCCGTGTCCTTCAGGAGAATGTGCAGAGCCTCTGTGGGAACGAGGTCGCCCGACACTCCTTGAGTCAGGAGGTCGTGCGTCATGGCTGCATCGAACAACAGTTCAGTCTGTGCCATGGAGGAAAACTGCAGTAGGGCGGATGAGAGAGACTGGGGCGCAATGTCGAATCTCTGCGGAGAGGCTACGGAGCTCTCGGGTTCCTGAGCAGATATCATTGAAGCCGGGTGAAGCATCAGCAGGCTGAGGAACAGGAACGTGCAGGCGCGACGGCGCCTCTGCAGCATGCGAACGGAGTAGTATTGGTATCCGGCAAATCGGAACGCAAACATGGGTCATCCTTTCCGTCGTAATGCGAAATGTCACAGTAACCGATCACGGTCCATTCACTACGACGGACGAATGACAAGAAAGGTCTACTGCAAAATGCTGGGAGTTAAGATTTTTCGGGGCGGGACCGGTAGAAGAGATAGATGCGATCGGCGATGCTGACGATGCGGACCGGAAGACTTTCCTCCAGGGCAGGGAGGAAGCGATCCAAACGATCGGTATCAAACGAGCCAGTGACCAACAGCTCGTTCAGGGAGGGATCTCGCAAAAAGACGAGACGACCGGATCGATAGCGAGACAGTTCAGCCAGGACGACAGGCAGCGGATCATGGTCGAACATCAACCGGTGACGCCGCCAGGCCAACGTGCGGGTCATGTCAGTCTGCTCCACAGACCCCAGCCATTGGTTGTGATGATACTGAATCCGTTCCCCCGCAAGCACGTCCACGGAAGCATCGGATTCCAACATGACCTTGACGCCATGTTCGGCTACGGTGACGGTGGTGTGATCACGTTCGGTGCGAACATTGAAGGCCGTTCCTAAGGCGCGAATCACAGCGTGATCAGCCGTGACTTCGAACGGGCGGCTGGAATCGAGCGCTACAGTGAAGAACGCCTCTCCTCGATGGAGTGTCAGACGACGGGCGTCATCCGTCATGGTGATCGATAGTGCGCTGTCGGTGTTGAGCTGCACCGTTGAGCCGTCGGAGAGCGCAACGGTACGCTGCTCTCCCATCGCTGTGCGGTAGTCGCCGACCGGAAGCCAGGCAACTGCGAGCCAGGCGCCGATGGCGGCGACGAGTAGAATGGATGCGGCCAAAGCCGAGAGCCGCTTCCATGGCAAGATCGGACGCGTCGATGCGCCGGCTGACTCCTGGGGCAGGCATCGATCCAGCTCACGGATATCGTCCGCGCTCAAGCCATCCAACGCGCGCCAAAATTGTTCGGCCTCACGATAGGCGGCGGGATGGGTCGGATCCTCGGACAGCCACTCGGCAAACAGCCGACGCTCGTCGGCTGTGACGGTCCCGGTTTCCATCCGGACCAGCCAGGCCGATGCGGTTGACGCGAGAGTGTTGGGGTCTGATGTACCCATCGAATGGGTCATGGTAGCGCCATAGCTGCGGCCTTGTCACGTTGTCGACTCGACCGTTCCCTCCATAAGAGGAGACGCGTCACAGTGGGTAAACATCCATGCGGCAGCGGCAATCGGTTAGGGCTCGTCGAGCCGGCTGCGACAAAAGTCGACCGCCTTGATCATGTGCTTGACGACCGTGCTCTGAGCAATGCCGAGTTTGGTCGCCACTTCCGCGTGAGTTAAATGGTGAAATTTGATGAGCAGAAATACCTGGCGGCACTTCGGAGGCAGTTCCTCAATAGCCCGTGTCAGGCGCGCGACCTGCTGCTTCGACCACACGACTCTTTCAATGGAAGGACCCTGGTCCGCCTGATCGAGCGGGCGCTCAGGATCGTCCAGTGTCATCGTGTCCCGATGTTGCTGGCGACGGTGATGATCAATCAATAAATTCGTGGCCACTCGGAAGAGAAACGCGCGCGGATTGCCGAGGACTTCGCCTGGCTTGTTCTGAAGCACCCGAAGGAACGTGTCCTGCACGAGGTCTTTCGCTGTGTCGACGCACCCCAAGCGGCGGGCGAGAAACTGCTGCAGATCCGGCGCGTGCTCGCGGACCAATGCCGACAGGTCGTGCTGTGTTACTTCCGACATGGATTCCTGTCGTGTTTCCTGACGACCCTGCGATTCATGCGCCGGATAGTAAGTGGAAGACGGCCTGAAAGGGAATGCTCATCTTCCCGATCTATTCGGCCCTAGCGTGCTTTCCGGGTATGGAGAGTGCCGACTCGTACGTCTTAACTATGGAGAGGCGGTCAGACGGCATGTCTGCTCCAACCGACAACTCAGGAGAATCAGCTGAATGAAAGTGGTGACGATGCTGTCCCGCGCCGACCGGCAGGATCGGCGATTGGATGAGGGAATCGAACGGATTCGAACGAGTTTCGGCCGAACACGGCTGAACTGGAGCCTCCAGCGAGAACGGATCGTTCAAGCCTTTTTGCAAGGGGAGCACATCACGATCCGCGAGTTATATAGCCGACTCAATCGGCAGGGCCATCGTGCGCCCCTGAACACGATTTACCGGACGATGCGGGTGTTGTGCGAAAAAGGCTTCGCGCAGGCTCGTCGATTCGGCGACGAAACGCAGTACGATATTCTGTTCGCGAAAGGCGATCACGATCACCTGATCTGCACCGGGTGCGGGCACATCGTCGAGTTCGAGGATCCGACCATCGAACGGCTGCGGAAGCAGGTCGCTGAGGCCAATGGATTTCACCTGACCGCGCAGAATCTGGAACTGTATGGACTCTGTGCCGGCTGTCGCGCGGCCAGCGCAGGCCTGATGCCTCGGCTCTAACCTTCACGACGGCGCCTGTGGGCGTCTCGTTTCAGCCACCACATCCGCAGTGCTGTTGCATACAACAGCAGCGGCGTGAATCCCGTTGCGAAGACGATCCATCGCCCAGTCAGGCCGAAGGCTTCGCCATTGTGAAGGGGGAAGAGCCAGGACAAAAATGTTTCGCCCCGCGTGAAAAGACGCCAATCCGTGACTCGCCGAACGGTCCCGCTGTATTGATCGATCCAGACTTCGGTTTGTCCTCCCGCCTGCCGGACTTCGCCCGGTTGCCGGAGCCCCACGGAATAACTGTCTCCCTCATGCTGAGGCAAGCCGATCCACATCGGCTGGGCATCAGGGAAGGTTGTCCTGGCGATGGCGACCGCCTCTTCGGGCTGAAGCGGGGACACTCCTTTCTGCACCTCTGACAGCGGCTGACCCTCAGGCGAAACATCCCGAACCGGCGAGAACCACGTCACGACCGAGGTAACGAGATGTGGGAATTCCAAATAGAATCCTGTCAGGGCAAGGAGCGAGAGCAACATGGCTCCGGCCACGCCGGTCAGCTTGTGGATGTCATAGTGTGTTCTGATGGAACTGCCGCCGGATTGAAACGACAAGGCACGACGGAGCTTCCCCGGTTTCGGCCACCAAAGGTATAGACCGCTGATTATCGAGAGCAGGAGAAACAGGGCCATGATGCCGACGAAGGTCTCTCCGGATTTTCCTAACAGCAGTTCCTGATGCAATTCATAAATGAGCGACACGAAAAAGGTTCCCCAGCGGCGGTCACTCAAAGGGCTGGCGGTTGAAGGATCGACGGCCACGACGTGCCAGCGCTCTTCAATAGGGGCTGCTGTCGGGTCTTTGAACCAGGCATGGTATGAGTCGCGATCGTGGAGAGGAAAGATGAGGGTGTCTGGGGCGGACCATTCCGGATGTGCTTTCCGTGCGCCGTCCAGGATCTCGTTCAGGGGTCGCTCACTCCCGAAGGTACGAATCAGCTGATCGGGATTCATCCATTCATCGATGGTCTTGTAGAACACCAGAAGGCTGCCCGTGAGACTGGTCAGGACGAACAGCGCTCCGCCGAACAGGCCGATGTAGAGATGGGCCTGCAGCCAGAATTTCTTCAGGGTCATGCGGTTGCGCGGAGCCGCCACGCCAGGCTGGACGCTCCGCTCGATAGGGCGGTCCGGCAATCTATCATAACTCTTGTTTGGTTCTAGCCCTTGCATCATCATCCGCCTCTCGGTCCCGCGATCGGCACACTCATCCCGTGAGTCCGATGCGGCCCTTGTTATAGGAGACGTATGACGGACTAGAAACCGCACCTCACCCTAGTGGACTGTAACAGTTAATTTGGGAGTAATTTGTCGCTGTGATGCCGCTGTATTCACTCCCATTTGCGTCACATCATCACACTGTTCATGGTTACGGTGATACTACCGATCTAATCGTTACAGTCCACTAGACACGTTATGTCTGTGGGTCCCCTCGGCCGTTATACAGAGTGTCGAGGGGACCCATGGAGGGGCAAAACAGGGAGAAAGACTTGGCAATCTGTCAATCAGTCCTTCGAAATGGTGGAGGTTAAAAGGTCCACTTCGCGCCAACCTGCCAGAGTGCCGGCAAACCCGGATAGATGCCACGCGTCCGATCCATGATCGTGGTTTGGTCCAGCATGTTTTTCGCGCCGAAGAAGAACGTCGTGTTGATCTTCTTTACATACTGGTTGACCGATGCGTTCATCATGCACCATCCGCGTACAATGCCCCGCTGACCATTTGGCGTGGGGGTCACGATGTTTCGGTCGTCGCCAAACTGATCGCTGATGCACTGGGCTTCCAGTCTCGCATTAAACGCGCCGAGACTGAACGCCCGATTGGTATACCCGATCCCCGCCGTCAGCAGATGTTTGGGCGAGTAGGGCAGCCGGTTGCCGCTGACACTCACGACCGCCGCCTCCGTGGGCAGGAGCGCCGCACCCGTGATTGAGCTGTTGCGCGTGCCGATGAACTCGGCCTCCGCCACCCAGGTATAGTTCAAATCGAGCGTCACATCCTGGTCCGTATCTCGTCCCTTCATCGCATCCCACAGGTCCAGACTGGTGGCGAACTCGATGCCCCGATGCCTGGTTTCTCCCGCGCTCGTCAGGGTTGCACCGGTACCGCCCGCCGCCGACTGCGAGATGATCTGGTTGTCGAAATCCATCTGGAAGAGGGTGAATTCATACCCGGCCCAGTGGGCCAGGTTGCCTCTGGTGCCCAATTCATATGTCCAGCTCAATTCCGGTCCCAGGTCGACCACGGCTCCGGTGCCGGTGATCGCGTCGGAGATTTGCGGGGGCGACATGCCGCGATGCGCGCCGAAGAAGAACGTGTGGTTTTTGAACGGCGCATACGTCACGCCGATTCCCGGCAGCACTTCGGTGAAATTGGCTTTCCCGAACGCCCCGTTGCCGTTGTTTTGCAGCCGGTCGTACTGGTCGTAATTGATGTGCTCGACGCGCACGCCGGGCGTAATCGTAAATTGGCCGAAGACGAGGCGTTCTTGAAAGAACAGGGCGTAGGCGTTCGTGGTACGCAGGTTGTTTTCGTTCAAACAGGTGGCGCCGGCCACGGCCAAGAAGCAGCTCGATGTGACGCCGATACCTGATCCCGTATTCCGGAATTGCTTTCGGTCCGACTGCTCATACATATAGCGCGCGCCGAAATCGGCCGTCGCGTTGACGCCAAGGAGCGAGTGATCGTACTTGAAGCGGGATTCGACCCCGTAGACCCAGTATTCACGTTCGTTGGTGAACCGGGCATTGCCGGGGACTGCCCCGAAGGCAGTGGCGGGAATGGCGTTGCCGAACTGGAGCGCGCCGTTGAGGCTACCATCGGCGTTGATGCCCTGCGTCGTTTGCCGTGCCCAGTCGCGGCTCATGTAATGGCCGAAGAAGTTGGTGGTCGACGTCAGGTTGGCGGTGAACATATGATTGACCGCGACATGCGCGCCCATTCGACGGAAATCGAAGTGGTCGTTCTTAAATAGCGTTTGCCTGTCCTGGCCTCGAGGAGAGCCCCATTCCGATTCCGTCAACCCTTGGTAGCCGATACCGGAATCCTCGCGATAGTAATTGAACTTGGCCATGATTTGCGTGCGGTCGCTCAACTCTTGAACCGTCTTGAAGGTGATGTCGTCCACCTTGGCCCGCACGTTGGTGAAACGCGGCGTGTCGCTCTGATAGTGGGTGTAATCCACCATGTAGCCGCTTTTACCCCAGGTGCCTCCGTAGTCGAAGTGGGTGTTGAAGTAGTTGTTGTTGCCGCCCCACAGCTGAAAGTTCCCTTCCGGTTTGGCCGAGGGCATGCGGGTGATGAAGTTCATCACGCCGCCGATCGTTTGTGGACCGTAGAGCAACTGTCCGCTTCCCTTCAAGACTTCGATTCGATCGAAACGAAAGATCGGAGGGAAATAATAGGATGACGGATCGGCGTACGGCATCATCATGATGGGGACGCCATCCTCCATGATGTGCACCTTGCGGCTTCTGGTCGGATCCAAGCCTCGGATGCCGATGTTCGGCCTGATACCCAAACCGTCTTCATCTCGCACGTGAACCCCCGGCACCTCGCGGAGAGCTTCATTGATGGTCAGGCGATGGTTTTGCTCGATGCTTTCCTTGGTGATGACGCGGCCGGAGCCGGGAATGTAATCGAGGGCGTTTTCGGATGTTCCGATGATTTCGACCAGGGGAACTTTTATCTCTGCCTCTTCCCCAGCCCTCTGTGAATCGGGGTTCCCAGTTGGCCCGATGGCGGCGGACTGATCGGCTGTGTCGGGTGAGTGCCGCGAGGCCGCTTGTTCCACGATCACGGTGCTGTCGTCCGCGGCATAGTGCGTCAATCCCGTGTCTTTCAGCAGCAACGTGAGCGCGTCGTCTGGGGGATAACGTCCAACAACGCCGTTGCTGTCGACCGATTGAACGAGTTCGGCGCGATGGATGAATCGAACTCCACTTTGATCTCGAAACGCGCGTAGTGCCGAGGCAAGCGGTTGCGGAGGAATGTCAAACACGGCAGGGTCTGCCCGTAGGGCGGGAGTTTGTTCGGCTGTCGCAACGCCGCGTAATCCGATGGCAGCGCCGATCATCCCGAAACAGATTAGCGCAATCCACAGTATGCGATACATATCGTCTCCTTTCAGCGGTGAGCAAAATTCACACGAGCCACATCGCATAAAGGACGACGGGGAGACCGAACATTCCCTACTCCGTCTCACAATTTTTCCGCAGGCGAGCCTTACCGGAGTTTCGTCCGGGAAATTGCCGAGGACGGATTGCCCCTTTTGGGGGCAGAACGGCTTAGTGTGAAAGGACTGTAAGGAACGGCGTCAGGCGGGTGATGTGAAACGGGACGGTATGCTGCAGCAAGTCAAGCGAATGTGCCGGGTTATCTAAGGCGAGACTTCCCGTAATCTGTTGCGCCCGAAGCGCGGAGCCTAAGACGACGATCGTATCCGTCCGGTAACGGTTCATTTGAGCCACAATGTCCTCGAGCGGCATGTGATCGAATATCAGTTCCTGACGGCGCCAGGCCGTGACAGCAGAAGCACTGAAGGGTTCCGGCGCGGAGGCTCGTTGCTTGTCGACGAAGACGACCTGGTCACCAGCGTGAATTTCGCTGACGTTCTCTTTCTCGAACAAGCGAACCGCTCCTTCCAGGACGCTGACGATGGTCCGGTGGCCGTCATGCTCGATATTGAATATCGTGCCGATCGCCCGCACCACGCGCCCGTTGACGGCCACATCGAAGGGACGGGCGGGATCGTGAGCGACTTCGAACAGCGCCTCACCCTGCTTCAACGACAGGCTGCGCCGGTGACTCGACAGAGTGACGGACAAGGCTGATTGGGTGTTGAGATGCACGAGGGAACCATCGGTCAGAGCGACCGTTGCGCGCTCCCCCGTATGAGTGTGATGGTCGGCAGACCAAAACTCTATGAGGGACCACAGGCTCGGTGCGAATGCCGTCAGTATAATGAGCGCGGCGATGGCCGTACCCCACCGCAACTTATGCCGGGACCAGGTGGACAATCCGGAGCAAGCAGGGACGGCTTCGACTGAAGAATCAGTCACCTGGCAGGGAAGGGGTTCGCGCTGGACCTCAGAGGCCAGGCCGTTCAGCGCCTGCCAGAATTGCTCGGCCTGCCGGAACTGAATGTCGTGCCCCACATCCTGGCGACGCCAAGCGGCGAATTCCCGGCGTTCTTGTTCCGACATGAGTCCTGAATGTACGCGCAAGAACCAGGCATTGGCTTCATCCCAGGCACGACCGGCCAGCTGTTGTTGTGAAGTTATGCGCTTGTCAGGCTCGGGCATGTGTCATCCTTCTCAGCCGGGACTCCCCATTGGAATACGATGCTGAGAATAGTCAGTTTGCCAGAACGACTCAAGAGCGGATTCATTCTTTGATTGGCGAGCCGTCCAAAGCTTCGAATCGTGCGCGGCAATAGCTCATGGCTTTCGTCAGATGGTTCTCGACGGTCTTGATCGAAATGTTGAGCTCTCTGGAGATGTCCAGATAACTTTTGTGCTCGAATTTAAACATCACGAACACGGCACGACGCTTCGGGGGCATGCTTTCAATGGCCTGCAGCACAGCTGTCAGGCGGTGCTTTGCGTCGACAGTTGTCTCGGCGTCCGGAATGGCGGTCGGAAGAGATACCGCTTGATCAAGCGGGGTCGATCGTGAAGTGACACGCTCCTCCCGTCGCAAATGGTCGATCGCGAGATGTTTAGCCGTGGTGTAGAGGAAGTAGCGGGGATTACGCACGCGTTCAGGGTTCGCCAGAGTGACGATGCGAAGATACAATTCTTGGATTAAATCAGCCGCCGCCGAAGGACATCGAACTTTCCAGGTCAGAAAGCGCAGTAGGGGTCCCTGTTCTCCCCGAACGAAGTTAATCAACGTCTCGAGCGAGACCAAAGGCGCGTGTCGGTCCCCCTCGACGGTGGTGTAGGAGAGGCCCATAGATCCTGTGGGGGGACGATCCGACCAGTCTGACATGCGGTGTTTCAACGGTCTGCCACAATAAGGTCACCGGCTTGCACCGGGGTCTCGACTGCGGAGTCACCCTACCAGATTCCAATCGGAAGGCTGAATGTTCCATTTCCTGAAATCCTGCTTACAGGCGAGATTTTCTCTCAGTGATCACAAACAATGGCCGGCCAGGTAGGGTTTCGATGGGCTCGTACGTCGTATATAGAAGTGTAGTGTCCAAAGGGAGCCGCGCCGTATGTCATCTCGTCCAGAAACACCATCTGAAATACATGATGTACGCTGCGTCTGTGGCCGACTCACCGCTCGGCTTGAAAAGCGGGGCGTCGTCATTAAATGCCACCGCTGCGGTGAATTGGTAGTCATCGCTCTCGCAGATATCAAGGCCCATCTCAATCGTCTTTCCATCAAACAGCTTCCAGAATAGTAGTTCGTCTGCTCCGATTGGCAAATGACTGGTGGTGCGTTAACCAGGGATATCTCCCCAGGGATAGGCGGCGGTCTGTTGAAGGGGGAGTGGCCTGATGGCGATCAGTGGAATTCAAATTTAAGTGACCCGATCACGGTAAAGGGTGCGCCTGTGTAGACGATTTCTCGGAAGTTCTGTGTACCGCTGAAATAACGCTGATCGAGCAAGTTTGTAAAATTGAGGGCGGCGAGAAGATTGGTCCTGTTGAAGATCTCTTGCTTGCGGTAGTACAGCGCGGCATCCATCCGAACATAGCCGGCCAGTTCAAAGGGCGCCTGGCAATTTGCTGGATCCTGACATTGGAACACGCCATTCCGCTTGCCCTGCGCAAACATTCCGATGCCGGCACCGAAGCCTTTCACGACTCCTTCTTGGAAAAAATAGGTTGTCCACAAGCTCCCCTGGTGAAGAGCAGAGTTGGATACACGGCTGCCTTCGGCAAACAATAAATCATTCTTCACGCGTGCATCGATGTAGGCATAGTTCGCGATGATGTCCCATCCAGGTAATATTCTGCCTTGCATGTCCAACTCGATGCCTTGGCTCCGCTGTTTGCCGGTTGCCACGGAGAAGAGAAACCCATTCAAGGGGTCATTTGTCAGCACATTCTTCTTTGTGATATCGAAGACGGCGATGGTGGACCGTAGCTTGCCTTCGTAAGCCTGAAGCTTTACGCCTCCCTCATAAGATTTCCCGCGTTCCGGACTGAACAATGATCCATCGACGCTTCGCGATCCGGCACTTTGGGGCGCGAAAGATTCTGTATAATTTGCGAACAACGCAACAGGTTTCACTGGTTGATAGGTCACTCCAATCGAAGGGCTGAAGGCCGTGTCCGTCCTCTTATTCTGGCTTTCGACCGAACTGAAATCGTCCGGCCGAACGGTATTTTTTTGATCAAACAGGTCGAAGCGACCTCCAAAGTGCACATGAAGATTATCCAGTAAATCGACCTGGTCGCCGAAATAGGCACCCAGAATATTATTGGTTTGGGACGTATTGCTGAAGTTGGTCAGGGCCGGATCGAGGAAGAGTCGGTCGTTAGGATTGAAAATATTGATATAGCTAAAGGCCCCTGGCGTCGACGTGTCACCACCGAAATCGCCATAGGTTCGTGCTGTCGAGGCTTCTCGCCCCAATTCAATGCCTAGAATCGTCTTATGTTTGATCGAGCCGGTAGAAAAGACTCCATGCAGTTCATTTTGCCAGTAATGGCTCTGAACCGTCGTGGGTATTTCATAGCGCGCCAAGTTCAGTATCCCATCGCTCTCCGGTCCGACGAGAAAGTTGGACTCGAGACTGGAATATCTGCTTCGTGTGACGGCTGCCCGAAAAGCGCTGCGAAATTTGAACATGTCGTTAATTTCACGCCATAACGTCAGCGTCGCTTTTCCTTGCTGGGTCTCATTTTTCCTGGTGGGATCACCTAAAAATCGGCTGATGGGAATGGGCGCCACTCCATTGCCGATAGCCACCAGTCCCCTATCGATCGGTGACTTGTCGTAGAGGTATTCACCTTCGAATCGTAAGTTGGTGCGTGAACTGATGTCCCAACCGAAGGTGGGTGCGAGAAAAATACGTTCACTTTTGACGCCATCTCGATAACTTTCGGCAGATTCATACATGCCATTGAATCGATAGGTGACGGTTTTGCTATCATTCAACGGTCCTCCGATGTCGATCTGGGGACGATACAGCCCATAACTCCCAACAATCATTTCCGCAGAATAGTATTGGCTTTTCAATGGAGCTTTGGTCGTTTGATTGATCACACCGCCGGGGTCAGATCGTCCATAGAGGAATGACGGTGGGCCTTTAACCACTTCCACGCTCTCGATGTTGATGATGTCACGCTGAGCGCGTGAGCTAAATGTGCTGTCGTCGCGGAATCCATTCTTGAAGACATTGAGCTCTGAGGAAAAGCCGCGGATCATAAATGTGCCACCTTGACCGCCTTGAGTGCTGGACTGTGACACGCCGCTGACGTTGCGGAGCGCTTCGCTGAAGCGAATGACCTTCTGATCATCCAAGACCTGCCGCGTCACAACTTCCACGGAGCGTGGTGTGTCGTGAATGGAGACCGGGATCCGTGTCGCAGCGTCTGACTCTTCGACGGTATACCCGCGATCCTCTACTTCCTTGATTACGACCTCCGGCACCTTCACCGGCTTCGCCGCTCGCGGGATCTCTGTATTGGGATTTCTTGGTTTCGGTGTGGTTGTTTGTGCTAGGGCTGCCGGCGGTGCCGGCAACGTGGCAGCGGGCTCGAGCGTCATGGTGCGCGGCTCTGTGAGCCGGTAACTGAGTCCTGTCCCCGCCAGCATGAGCGCCAGCGCATTTTCTGGTGTATGAAGGCCGGTGACACCGCTGGTGGTCTTGCCGTCTGTCATGTCGGAAGGAACCAACAGGCGATAATTCGCCTGATCCGCAAATGTGGTAATGGCCGAACCCAGCGGTTGCGGCGGGATGTTGAACTCTGTCGGCTCCGACTCTTCGCTGCCTGACCCGGCCTGCGCCAAAGAAAAAGGGACCCGTTGGTCGATGGGAATGATTTCCGGTGCCGCCTCCGCGGGAGCGGCGACGGCATGAAACGATGCGGTCGAGAGAAGTGTGAGTATGATGATCTGCCACGAGAGCTGCATGATTCCCCCCTGCGCATTCGATGTCCAAAGAAGTGCAGTGAGATCGGACCTGGCCGCCTCCCTACACCGGGATGCCCATAGGTAAAGACGGACGGAGCCGTTGAGGCTGCAGCGAAATTCACACGTCAGGTGAAAAAATCCTGCAAGAGGCGCATCTCTGGGCGAGGAGGGGCGGAGAGCGTCCAGAGAGTGTTCAGTGCAGAAACAGAAAATACGGACTGAGGTTGGTGTCGCGGATGCCGAGCGTCTGTTCGATGGTGCGGAGGGCCGCGTCTGGATCGTCGATATCAAAGACGCCGGTCACGGGAAGCGCGCGGAGGGACGGATTTAGGATAAAGATATGGCCGCGACGGTATCGATTGAGATCTGCCACGACCGTTCCCAAAGGTTGGGATTCGAATATCATTTTGCCTCGCTGCCATGCGGAGACCCGATTGGCGTCCACTGAGCGGGCCGCGCTCCAGCCTCCGTCGGCTGAGTAGGAGATCTGCTGTCCCGCTCGAACGATCATGGGTGATGTTGGGCGGGTTGGAGAAGACACGCGTACGGCATGTTCGGCAACGGTGACTGTCACTGAGTCACTCCGCGTCTGTACCACAAACTTCGTGCCTAGCGCGGTGGTGGTGGTGTTCTGGCTTCTGACGGTGAAAGGCCGTGTGACGTCTGGTGCGACGGCGAAGGCAGTTTCTCCCCTCAGCAGGTAGATTTCTCGCTGTTGCGATGAAAAGGCTACGTTGAGTACGGTGTCGGTATTCAGCACGAGGCGTGTTCCGTCTTGAAGCACGACCTCCTCTTGCTGGCCCACCGCCGTCCGATGATCAGCCGTCCGGAGATGAATGTGGGTGAGCATTGATCCCCAGGAGAACCAGCCTATCACCAGGAGGGAACAGGCGACGAGACTCCATCTTCGTAGTCGCGGCCGCCATCTAGGTCCATGAGAATCAGCAGGTCGCACGCTTCCTAACGAGGAGCGCTGGGGGGAATGTGCATGCCCGAGCTCTTCCCACAATGTGACAGCGTCATGGAAAGCATGATGATGAGCAGGGCTGACGTTTTGCCATGCCTCACACGCACGGCGGTCCTGGTCGGAAGCATGGCCGGAGTGAAGGCGGACGACCCATGCAAGGGCTTCGTCTTCAAGGGATGAAGGAGATTGTGGGTGATTCGCTTCGGACATCCATCCATCCGTCGCGCACAGGCCAGGCGGTTTTTATCCCATTCTGGGTGCACACTTACTGTATAAGACGGTTGGAGTCGAGCTTTCAACAGTCAGAAATGACTAGGCATCTCTTCCGCATCCAGGCGGGCACGGCAATGCTTCAGCGCCTGGATAACATATTTCGTCACCATACTTTCGGACACTCCTAACTCTTCCGCAATCTCCCGGTGGGTTTTCCCATCTAATCGATTCATCAACAAGGCGCTTCTGCATTTGAGGGAGAGTTCCCCAATGGCGCGTTCCAGCCGGCTCAGCCGCTGTTTAGCGTCCAATGCATCGTCTGCGGAAGGCGCCGGGCTGGCGGTATTCTCGGGCAGCGGTTCAGCACTTAAGGCTTCCCGGCGAATGCGAAGTTTACGTAGATTGTCTACAGCAAGGTTGGCAGCGACACGAAAGAGAAATGCGCGGGGGTTCTGAACATCGATGGTCGATCGCATGCGGACCAGATGCACATACGTTTCTTGCGTACAATCCGCCGCGAGATCGCGGCAGCCGAGTTTATGAGTAAAAAACCTCAGGAGATCATTATGATGCTGCTCAAATGCTGAGAGGCAAGGGATGCTGTGCTCATGTTGCATAGTACGGTCCTATTCTAGGCGGTAGCCAATGGGTATATGTACGACAATGGATGATTGAGCGAGTGGATACTGTAACTGCACTGGAGAAATGCGCTCTAGCAAAGCGACGGCATCGTGGTCGAGCGTGTCATGTCCTGACGAATCGACGATCTCAATGTGGCTAATGCGGCCATCGTCATGGATGACAGCTTGGACAATCACATTGCCCTGCCACCGGTGCCATTTCGCTTGGGTCGGGTATCGTTTGACCAGTTCGATCTCGGCGGTGACAAGGCTGGCCAGCCAACCATAATCGGGCTGGACCTGGCGTGAGATCGGAGTTGGCCTGAGTTGCGGCGTCGTTAAGCTCACGACCTGATGCGTCTCCGGTACCGAAGGCCTCATTGACGTGTTTGATTGGTCAGATGTTTCTACGACAGGCGGTGGTATGTCCACGAATGCAGGGCTTGTAATCGGACTCATCATTGCGGCTGGCATGGGATCTTCAGGGTGAGGTTCCTGAAGGAAGTCGTCGGCCGATTGCGGGAAAGCATTCGTGGATTCCTTGCCCTGCGAAGACGCCTCAATTGGATTATCGAGACGGGTGTTCCCGAGCATTGGCCCATCTGTGGCAGGAACCACTTGTTCAATGGCGGCACGAGACGATTCTGAGGTCGTACGCATCACCGGGGGGAGGGCTTGCACAAATACGTCTTGGGTGATGGGCATTTCCCCGGTCATTGAGGCCAGGGCAGGGCTGGGCGTATCGGAACTGATGGGGGACGGCAGCGAGGCTGTAACTAGTTTGACATTCCAGCGAAAAGGAGCAACTCGCGGCACCACAGAAAAGTCGGTAGCGAGCAGAATGGCGACGCAAAGTCCAATTGCGTGGACTACCGTGGAGAGCATCCAGGCGAACAAGGTGGGTAGCGAAACACGCAAGCTCACACCACATCCGCTTGGTGGAGTTGTTGTCTTCTATATTCGGTTGGCGAGCATCCAACGGCTCTTTTGAAGAAATGACTGAAAGCAAAGGCGTCGCTGAACCCGACGGATTCAGCAATTTTGGTAAGGGTATGGCGTTCTTCCAGTAGCATCGAAATGGCTTTATTGAGCCGAAGCTGCTTCAAATGCGTGGAGAAAGGGCAGCCCATGTACCGCCGGAAGAGGTCAGAGGCGTATTTTTCTGAATACCCGAGAAGCCGAGACAGTTCCTTCAGTGTGACCCGTTCACTCACACGAGCAGAGAGAAAGGTGCCGAGGCGCTCCGCCATTTGCTCGTGGTCAAGTACCTTTACACAAGGTTTATGCTCCGCGAACGCTCCTGTTACATCACGCTCTTCTCCAGCCCCCGATGCCGTAGATTTTGTCTGCGTTCGTTGGTGAAGGGCATCAGTGAGCAGAGGATTTATGTCTTGCTTGGTATATTCGTCCTCACCGTAGGTGGTCTTTCTACGAAACATGTTTCCCTCCCCAAAAAAGAAAAGCCCACGATCAAAATGGACCGTGGGCTCAGGGAATTGAATTCCTCGGGCCTCTGCTGCATCTCCGCAGAGGGGGTAGTTGAATATGGTTCTCAATATCAGTGTTGGGCCGGCGCTGTCAAGGCTCTAGTTTCTTGGAGCTGCCTAGGCACAATCAAATGTCGTTCATCGGCATTATGCTTTTGTTTGAACTCCGGAGAGCAGGAGGTGCAGTCCTGCCGAGGTAGTCTCCTCATCACGGAACTCTCAAGCATTCGTGTACGACTGCGAGAAGTGCAATTCCGAGGGAAACTGACAGACTGATCACAATCGATAGATCCGCCCTCACCCAAGCAGCTCCTTCCATGAATGCTTCCTCATCCTGCGAGCCGTTTTAGCGCCGTTGGAAATCCGTGGTTCTTTCTGCCGTCTCTATTTCGCTATCACTGATCATGCTTAAGGTGTGCCTTGTCACAGGAAAACTGCATGTCCCACAATTTACGGCCGCACCGCGGGGAAGTAGGATGACTTGACGGCACAGCGGACAAGCTCGAATTTTCATATGTACCTCCTTGTGAGTCAGTGTGTCTGTTGCCTACCGGCAATAGCCCTCGTTGCAATCTTCTCCACGGCGGTGTCTGCCAACCGCGCAACATTTCTGGCAAATCTGACAAATTCCTCCAACTTAAACGCCACTGGTACCGGGCCATAGGTCAGATAGAATCGACCGCACCCGCACATTTCCAATACGGGTGAATCATGAACATGTGCACAGGGCATGAATACCTCCTTAGTGGCTGGGAGCTGTCATCGGTACTGCGTTCGGTGTCATAGGCCGGACAGCACGTAGTGTCTCGCCATCGATTCGCAAGTGGTCGCCGGAGAGACTCCTTCATATACTGGTGCCTAAAGCAGTAGTGACCTGTATATGATAGTAATTCTCAAAATCAAAATAATCGATCGTGCATCTTTTGTCAACTGCTTGTTCTCTTGCACCGCTGTCGATTCTCTTTTCGAGTCGGTCTCGTCTTGGGGGCCCGCTCAAAGGAATCCTCACCCGTTCTTCGGCCCCAGGAATATCGTCAGCTAGTCGATGTGGAAGGGAGAATCAGGCAATGACACCAGCTCATCCCCGGCGGGGGCCGGCCACCTAGTCCTCGGTGCCATCTGACGAATCCGCCTGCTGCCTCTGCGCGGACAACCAGGCGGATAACCCGTCCTGTCCAATCGCGGCCCCCAGTCGAGCCGTCGCCGCCACGATATTCTGCCAGTCTGCATGGGTATAGATGGTATGGATCTTCGTGGACTGCTGTCCCAAGAGCGCCATCACTTCGTAATCCTTGGCCCCGTTCTCGCGGTTATGGGTGGAGTTGCAGTGCCGCAAGATGTGATGGGTCATGCGTTTGGAGATGCCGGCGGCGTTCGCGAGGGCCAGGATGGTCGTCCGGAGATTGCCTAAGGAATCTCTGATTTATTCGTGCTGCGCGATGTGATAAGGGAGCGAGTATCACCTCGAAGGAGGCGCGCCCATGGAAGAACAGACATTTGCCGACGTCTCGTTTGAACGGTATCGCAAGGCCACGCGCCGCGAGCGGTTCCTCGATGAGATGGCCCGTGTGATTCCGTGGAGCGACCTGGCCGGGGTGATCGCACCGTTTTATCCCAAAGCCGATGGGGCGGGACGGCCGCCGGTCGGCATTGAGCGCATGCTCCGTATCCATTTCTTGCAACATTGGTTCAATCTGTCCGATCCGGCCGTGGGGGAGGCGCTGTATGACTCGCGGGCCATGCGGCAGTGTGTGGGGATTGATCTGGGCCGTGAGCCCGTGCCCGATGAGACGACCATCTGTAAATTTCGCCACCTGCTGGAAGCGCATCACTTGGGGGAGCAGTTATTTGCGTTGATCCGGACGTATCTGGCGGAGCAGGGGCTGTAGATTAATCGGGGGACTATTGTGGATGCCATGATCATCAGCGCCCCCAGCTCGATGAAGAATCGCACCAAGGAGCGCGATCCGGGGTCAAGTTCCCCGTTTCCTGGAAATTGGTGAGCGGGATGCCGGTTGAGTGACTCGATGTTTCTCATGAAACTGGCGGTCCAATGCTTCACGGAGCGTGAGCCATTGTTTCCGCCCGAAGTCGGTGATCGCCACCCGTTGCCAGGTGCAGCTGGCGCGCTGAAGCGCCGCATACATCAATTTCAAGACGGCGCGTTCGCCAAACGCATGCGGGATCGTGTTGCTGCGGCGGCGTTCCTCCAGAAACAGTCGCTTGAGTAAATTGGTCGTCCGGGTCTCCCGCCGATGCGCCACGGGCAGGCGTACAGAGGTGATGCATGCCGCAACATCATCCTCGAAACATTTTACGCCGCTGGGCAGCTCGCTGGCATAGGTGTGCCGACATTCTTCGGCGGCCAACTCGGCGATCTTCTGGATCGAGGCGTGATAGGCGGCCAGCGCCATGGCCGTCACCTCATGCCACCGCTCGGCCGGCACCTTCATTTCTCAGTTTTTCAGTTTGTGCGTCAGGTGGCGTTGGTGCAGGTCACTCGGCAGGCATTCTTCCAGCGCGCGAATCAGCCCGGGCGCGCCATCGGTGACGACGAGAATCGGATCCACGAGGCCGTACGCTTCTCTGTCTCCCAAAAAAAGTTTTTGCGCCGTCGATTTGCTAAAAGCCAGCGGCATTCGCTAGCCCCATTGCCTCGTCACTTCATTTATGAAAACCTGCATTTGAGTGCCCCGCCCGGAAGGGCGGGGTTCTTTACTTTTCGATCCCACGGCTCGCGCAGTGGTCGGGCAGTGCCTTCATCACGTCACGTACCGCCCCGATGTCAGTGCGGGACCGGTTATAAAAGACTACGATGACAGAATGGGCTTCGGCGTGGGTCTCCCGGACCGTGCCCTCGAATTCGAGCTGTGAACCCGCATTATTCATGACGGTTCGTCGCGAAATCGCGGAGCCGCGTCGCGAGAGCGGCGCGCGGAGCCCGGAGCCCGGAGGTCCTGAGGCGTACTCGTGCAGTACGTCGAAGGACCGATGGGTGAGCCCGCCGCCCGCAGGCTTGTCGCAGCAGCGGATCGGCGATTGCAGCAGAAGCGTTCATGAATAATGCGGGTGAAGGCCATTGCGGGACTTGACTGAAGATGCTACATCCGTCGCTCATGGCCGAGCCTCCCAGGAGGTGGGGGTGAAGTGCGCCGTGAGAGGACGTCAAGAAGATGATCGTTCTTCATTCAGGAATTCATGACGGGCGGCTTTTTCTCTGGGGTGAAACGCACGCGGGGCAGAACGCGCATTCTGCCGCCACGCGTGCGCGAACGTCGAGGGTTTCTCACCCGAGCCCCTTTCTCTATGATGCCGGCGCCGAGAAATTATTGTCGGTGTTGAGGGAGGCTCGGCTCGGTTTCATCGCCAACGGTAACCATCTCGAAGCGGTGATCGCCTGGCTGCCCACGGTGGACGGCCGGCCGATTGCCTCCAGTCCCCTGATCGCTGAAAGGCCCAACTCCAGCGCGAAGACTACCTTGGCGCCGTGGACGGTCACGGCACTTCGCTTACCCACCACACAGGCGATCGAGATCCTCTGTGCCTGCGTGAGCAAAGACACGTTGGCGCCCGGCCTGATCGCCGGAATGGATGTGGTGTTCTGGGCGACGGCTATGCGCGTTGCCGGGGCGCTCGTGGCGCGGCAGCAATATCTTCCTGGAGTGACCGAGGCCAACGGGATCTATCGTGCCCGCTGGGAGCCGGTGTTGGGCGGGCCCGATGCCGAGCGGCTGGCAACGCTCGCCAGGGGCATGCCGCACGCCTGCCGGGCGTTGTCCCATGACGCGGACGCGCCGCCGGAGACACCTCCGGTATCCGTGCTCTCTGAATTCATCGGCGAGACGGTCGATCACCTTGTCCGCTCCGCGTCCCCGGCACAGCCTGCATCCGTCGGCCCTGAACGTCGGCGGCAGAAAGAGGACACAGTTCCTTCGACTAGGCTCAGAACTGGCTTCCACAGCATTCACGATCAGTGGCTGCATGCCCTGCAGTCCTCTGATGGAGTCATGGAGGGCGTAGCGGCTGACCTGGCGGCCTTTGCCGCCCAGGTCCGCGAGTGGCGACGCCCGATATCCGTGTCGACGGCCGCCCCGTTCCGGCTCTGCTTCCGCCTGGAGGAGCCCAGCGGTGACGGAGATGACACCGAGAAAGGCCGGTCCGGACGCGGTGCGTGGTATGTCCGCTACCTACTGCAGGCTGCTGACGATCTCAGCCTGCTCGTCCCGGCGAAGAGCACATGGAACATCCAGCGGCGTGAGGCGTCCCTCCTGAAGCGGGGCGGGTTCAACCCACGGGAGTACCTGCTTTCTTCTCTGGGCCAGGCTTCCGGGATCTGTCCGCACATTGAGACCAGCCTGAAGGCGACCGCCCCTGGCGGTTACGAACTGGATGCCACCGGTGCCTATGAATTTCTCACGGAAAAAGCACTGGGGCTGGAACAGGCGGGTTTTGGAGTGCTGCTGCCCGCCTGGTGGATCCGGAAAGGGACAACGCTGCGCCTGACCGCTCACGCCGATGTGAAGAGCCCCAAGATGCGGGGAGGGAGCGGCCTCTCACTCGACTCGATTGTCCAGTTCGATTGGCACGTGGCCCTTGGCGGTGAGCGGCTCTCTTTCGAGGAGCTCAACACCCTGGCGAAACTCAAGGCACCTCTCGTCAAGGTGCGCGGCCAATGGGTGCAGATGCGCGCCGAGGAGGTCCAGGCAGCGCTCGAATTCTGGAAGAAGAAAGCAGCCGGCCAGGCCACCGTGCGCGAGATCGTTCGGATGGCCTTGGGGACGGGAAAGGCGCCTGGCAACATGGCGTTCGGCGGTGTCACAGCAACCGGCTGGATGGCCGAGTTCCTGGCACAACTGGACGGGCGCGCCGGGTTCGAAGAGCTCCCCGCACCGGATGGCTTCCAGGGCACGTTGCGCTCGTACCAAGTGCGCGGCTACTCGTGGCTGGTTTTTCTGCGGCAGTGGGGACTGGGGGCGTGCCTGGCCGACGATATGGGACTTGGAAAAACGGTCGAGACCCTGGCCCTGATTCAACGAGATTGGAAATCAAACCAGACACAGCCGGTGCTGCTGGTCTGTCCGACCTCCGTCGTCGGCAACTGGCAGAAGGAAGCCGCCCGCTTCACGCCGGCCCTGCCCGTCATGGTCCATCATGGCATCGCGAGGGCGAAAGGCGACGCCTTCAACGAGGAGGCGACGAAGCAGGCCATCGTCGTCTCCAGCTACGCACTCCTTCACCGGGATTTTGAGATACTGAAGAATGTTCCCTGGTCCGGCGTGATTCTCGACGAGGCGCAGAACATCAAGAACCCGGAGACCAGGCAGGCAAGGGCGGCGCGGGCGCTTCAGGCGGGCTATCGTGTGGCCCTCACCGGGACGCCGGTGGAGAACAATATCGGCGACCTGTGGTCTCTCATGGAGTTCCTCAACCCTGGCTTTCTCGGCACACAGACCGAGTTCAAGAGGACGTTCTTCGTTCCCATTCAGGCCAACCGGGATTCGGAGGCGGTGGAGCGGTTGAAACATCTGACCCGTCCGTTCATCCTTCGACGACTCAAAACCGACAAGGCGATCATCGCGGACCTGCCCGAGAAGATGGAGATGAAGGTCTTTTGCACGCTGACCAAAGAACAGGCGTCGCTCTACGCCGCCGTGGTCAAAGAAGCGACCACCGAGCTGGACTCGGCCGAGGGCATTCAACGCAGGGGCCTGATCCTGGCCACGTTGTCGAAGCTCAAGCAGGTCTGCAACCATCCGGCACAGTTCCTGGGCGACAACTCCCCGATCCCCGGACGCTCGGGCAAGCTCGCCCGTTTGACCGACATGCTGGAGGAGATTCGTGAGGTTGGGGACCGGGCGCTGGTGTTCTCGCAGTTCGCCGAGATGGGCGAAATCCTCCGGCTGCACCTCCAGGAGACATTCGGCCGCGAGGTGCTCTTCCTGCACGGCGCGGTCCCCAAGAAGCAACGAGACCAGATGGTCGAGCGATTCCAGGCCGACCATGACGGCCCGAGCGTCTTCATCCTCTCACTGAAGGCCGGGGGCACCGGCTTGAACCTGACGGGCGCCAATCACGTCTTCCACTTTGACCGTTGGTGGAACCCGGCGGTCGAGAACCAGGCCACCGACCGCGCGTTTCGCATTGGGCAGACCAGGAACGTCCAGGTCCACAAGTTTCTCTGCGTCGGGACGCTGGAGGAAAAGATCGACGAGATGATCGAGCGCAAGAAGGAGATCGCCGAGGGCGTGGTCGGAACCGGCGAGGGTTGGCTGACCGAGATGTCGACCGCCGAACTCAAGGAAGTCTTCGCGCTCAGAGAAGAAGCGGTGGGAGGCTAGAGATGGCTTGGCGATGGCATGGCGACGTTGGGCACTTCCCGCCTTCACGCCCGCGAGAAGCGAAGGGTGGGATTAAGACCCAATCCAAACGCGGCACGTTCGGGGAAAGCTGGTGGGCTAAACGGTGGATTGCCGTGCTGGAGAGCTTCAACATCGGCGCGAGGTTAGGCCGTGGCCGGGCCTACGCCCGTAGCGGCCAGGTGCTGTCCATTGACATCAGTAAAGGCACAGTTCTGGCGAGGGTTCAGGGATCCCGCCCCAAACCCTACGAGATCACGATCAAGGTCAAGGCCTTGTCGATTGCGGACTGGAAGACGCTCGCGAAGGCGCTGTCTCGTCAAGCCATCTTTGCGGCAAAACTCCTGGCCGGGGAGATGCCCCAGGACATCGAGAAAGTGTTCAAGGACGTCGATCTGTCGCTGTTCCCGAGCAAACTCAAAGACCTGGGAACGGACTGCTCATGCCCCGACTGGTCGAACCCTTGCAAACACATCGCGGCGGTCTATTACCTGCTGGGTGAGGAGTTTGACCGTGACCCATTCCTCCTCTTCACGCTACGCGGGATGAGCCGGGAGGAGTTGGTCGGGCTCTTGGGTCGGACCGCCGAGAAAGCGACCGGAAGGAAGACCCGGGGCAAGTCCATGAGCCCCGAGACCCAAGAACGGTCTCTGCCGCCGGAGCCGGTCCCGTTGGACGTCTCCGCCTTTTGGGGCAGAGGCCGCTTACCCGCTGAGCTGTTCGGCGAGGTCCGGGTTCCGGCCGTACCGGCAGCCTTACCCAAGAGGCTCGGGGGTTTTCCGTTTTGGCGAGGTGAGCAGCGGTTTCTGGAGGCCATTGAACCGATCTACAGGCAGGCGTCATCGCACGGTCTGGAGAGATTTCTCGGCCAGCGAGCAGAAACCGACTGATCAGAGGAGTAGATTGCTCCCCTTTTCCTGCTTCCGTCCATGCTATGAGTTGGACAGCCTTTGAGCCCCGTGCGAAGGAATACGATCAGTGGTTCGATCGGCACGAGCCGGTCTATCAAGCCGAAGTCGCCGCGCGCCGGAAGTTCATTCCCGGTGAGGGACTGAGCCTGGAAGTGGGTATCGGAACCGGGTGGTTTGCGGTGCCGCTTGGCATCCGGTTCGGTATCGGTCCGAGTCGAGGCATGCTGGCCATCGCTCGGCAGCATGGCCTCAGAGTTTGCCAGGCCGTCGGCGAGCAGTTGCCCTTCCGCAACGAACAGTTCGACGTTGTGCTGCTTGTTACAGTGATCTGCTTCGTGGATCATGTGCCAGCCCTGCTCCGCGAATTGAACCGGGTGCTGCGGCAAGCCGGGCATCTCGTCATTGGATTCATCAACCGAAACAGTGAGCGTGGGCGCTTGTACCAGTCTCGAAAAGAGACGAGCGCTTTTTGCCGGGATGCGAAGTTCTATTCAGGAGAAGAAGTTGCGGCCTGGGTCAAGGAAGCCGGCTTCGATGCGATGCAGTGGTGCCAGACTCTGTGTGGTGGCCTCAGCGAATTGAACGTTCGCGACGGCTTTCACAACGGAGCCTTCGTCGTGCTCAGTGCCAGGCGAGGGGAACGGGCTCCGGGCGCGCCTCCCGCTATCTTTAACCCATGAGGTGATCCATGAAGGTCCTTTTTATTCTCAATGACGCCCCCTACGGCTCCGAGAACGTCTATAACGCGTTGCGCCTAGCCATGAAGATGCAGCAGGAGCACGCGGGAGTGGAAGTGCGAGTCTTTCTTATGGCAGACGTCGTGACCGCAGGAGTGCCGAATGAGACCACGCCTCAAGGCTACTACAACATCGAACGGATGCTCAAAGCGGTGATCAATAAACAGGGACAGGTCAAAGCTTGCGGGTCCTGTGTAGAGGCGCGCGGGCTAGAGAAACTCCCTCTTACGGACGGTATAGAAGTCAGCACGATGAGCCAGTTGGCCCAGTGGGTGGTGGAGGCTGACAAGGTGCTCACGTTCTGACTTTAGCGTGAAGAGTGCCTGGCAACACACGTGCTAGTAAGAACCCTACTGTCTATATAGACGGTCCGATTGCTAAGTGACCTCGGTTGTCAATAGTGGACGCCATGAGTTGCAGTCTCACGCCGCGGGCTGCTGACGGGCCCACTGCTGAGCAAATGCCGCGGGCGAGCAATTTCCCAGCCGAGAATGTCGCCGCTGACGGTTGTAGAATATTTCGATGTACTCTGTGATCTCACGCCGGGCCTGCTCGCGCGTGTCGTAGCGCCGATGGTGCACGAGCTCATTCTTCAACGTGCCCCAGAAACTCTCCATCGGTGCGTTATCATACCAGTTGCCTTTCCGACTCATGGACGCGGTCAGGCCGAACTGTCGCAGCTGATCTTGATAGGCCTGAGCACAATACTGCGAGCCACGATCGGAGTGATGGATCAGTCCCGGACGGGGGCGCTTCGCCCACACTGCCGCTCCCAGTGCCTGGCTGACCAGCGTCGTCGTCATCCGGGCCCCCATTGCATGACCGACGACCTCGCAGGTGAACAAATCCTTGATGCCAGCGAGATACAACCAGCCTTCCGCTGTGGGGAGATACGTAATGTTGGTCACCCACGTCTCGTTCGGACGCGTGGCGGCAAACGTTTGGGCCAAGATATTCTCCGCCACCGGCAGCGCGTGCTTCGAATCCGTCGTGGTTGTGAACCGGCGCACCTGTTTGCAACGGAGTCTCAGTTTCTTGCGTAGCCGCTTGATCCGCCCGATTCCAGCAGGGAACCCGTCGGCACGCAATTCCGCCTGGAGACGTTCCGGCCCATAGGTCTGCCGGGTGCGCACATGCGCGGCCTGGATCGCCACTTCCAGACGCGCGTTCTCCTGGG
>VOPT01000006.1 GCA_009594865.1 Nitrospira sp.
TTGCCATGGTCCACGTGCCCGATCGTCCCGATGTTCACGTGGGGCTTTCGTCGCTCAAATTTCGCCTTCGCCATGATTCACTCCTTTTCTCAGAACTCTGTTTTCCCAGAACCCAACCGTATATTCAGGTCACCCTCAGGAACAGACAGGCATCCTACCCAGACAAGCCTGCTATGGAGCCCACGACGCGAATCGAACGCGTGACCTCGTCCTTACCAAGGACGTGCTCTGCCAACTGAGCTACGTGGGCCTTTCCTGCACAGCCTGTATCCGCTCGCGCACCCTCTGTCCGCACCCGTGGCCGAGTACGCTGAATTTGGAGCGGGCGATGGGATTTGAACCCACGACAGCCAGCTTGGAAGGCTGGAACTCTACCACTGAGCTACGCCCGCCCACGGCGAACCTACCAACACATCAATAATATTTTAATACCTTGCAGCGAAGGCCCTGCACATTCGGACCTTGAATCACCCTGCGTCCAGTCATCTATTTCAATCCGCAACACACCCCACGGATTGAACCGGCTCAGTTTGGTGGGCAGGCAAGGATTCGAACCTTGGAAGCCATAAGGCAGCAGATTTACAGTCTGCCCCCTTTGTCCACTTGGGTACCTGCCCGCGAGATACCTATTTCCAAACGTCGGCGCGCAACAAATCAATTCAAAGAAAACAAACACCAGAGCGTTTCATTTTCTGGATCAGACAATGAAGTAAGCCCCACCATGCACAGCTCTCCAGCAAGACGACAGGGCTGGAGCGCTGATAACGTGAGGGCCGATCTGGCTTCGAAAGCAGCCGATTTTATTTGTGATGCGTTCTATTGTCAAGGGGGTATGCTCTATGCAGGAACAATTCTACGGCTTCATTGATGCTGCACAGGCCCCACGCGTACTAGGGACAGGCCTCGAACGCTGAAGTACCTGAGTGGCTTGACGAATGATGTTCGGCTGGCTTCCCAGCACATCGTTCATCAACCGCATGACCTCCGGGGGCGACAGGCGATACTCAGGCGCCAGAAATCGCTTGCGAGCCATACGTTTCTCGTTCGGATCCTCAGGCTCGTAGTACCCAATCAACGCCGCGTCTTGCTCTGCCTGATCCAGACGCGTTACCCAACCGGATACATTGGCAGATTCTCGAGAGTCACGCCGTGGCTTGGTATCGACTTCCAACTGCGTCCATATAGCCCAGCCGATAAACACTGCCCAGGTTTCATTGAGCGCTTCCCACGATTCCGTCTCACTCAGAAATCGCTCTTCCTTGAGCGCCCTCTTCTGGAGCACCGGCGTGATAAGCACCTGCTGATAGCGGCAGCGTTGCTGCTCACGGGCAAACGCCATCAAGGAGGCATGTGCCGCCGACGGTGCAGATTCCTGCTCGAGAAAGTCCATATAGACATGGAACAGTTCGTGATACAGAGTTTCCAGTTCTTTGTGCGTCAACCGTCCCAAGGGTCGCAACGTGCGGCCTGCCGCATTCAGTGACAGCGATCGATCAAGCACCATGCGGTGGTCCGCCGGGTGATACTCCGCGGCAAAGGCGTGCAGATCCTCAAATTCGAATGTCACAAAGTGTGCCGGCACCTGCTCAAGGAAGTGAGTGGGCAGCTTGAGAGCTTTTGCTTCCGCCACCAAGCCATGCCAGAGGCGAGAGGAATCAGGCTGGGTTGCCTGGGTCTCAGCCTGGGTGGACGCGCAAAGCAGCAGCCCCAGCAGAACTACCCATACCAAGACTGCTGCCATGCCTTGCACATGCCCCAGAGACGAACGAACACACCGCATGATGGCCTCGAATTGGAAACGGAGTCGCGGAAGGTTTTTCTGCATGAAGCAGCGAGGACCCTAGACGTAACGATCCCGATCATGGCCGTGACCTTCCTCGACCAGCGCCAGCGATTCAAATAAGAGAGGGGACACGTGGTCAAGAAACCGGGAAGGTTTGGACAACAACATACCCGAACTTCTGTCATAGACATTGATCGGGTAAGTCAGAAACAGATAACGCTTCGCCCGCGTGACGGCGACATACAGCAATCGCCGCTCCTCTTCCAGATCCTCATCGGTGTTGAACGAAAAGACCGACGGAAACTTCCCGTCCACCACCCACAGCAGAAACACGCATTGCCACTCAAGCCCTTTGGCGGAATGAATGGTGGACAGCACCACCTGCTCGTCGTCCGACCCTGACGGCTCCACCCCAACCGCACTGCCATCCGGCGGAGCCAGCGCCAAGTCCGCCAGAAATTCAGTGAGGCCAGGATAACTTTCGGCGATCGTATGCAAATGATCGAGGTCTCGAATGCGCTTGGGATAGTCGTCATGGTGGTCCTTGAGAATCGGCAGGTAATACTCATACACCCGATTGACCTGCTCGGTCGGGCTCAGATCGTCGCTTTTCGAAAGATTCTCGAGCACCACCGCGAGTTCCTTCAACCCTTTCCCCGACCGTCCTCCACTGTCTCGCAACACCTGACACGGATCATTCACCCGCACCATGGCTGCCACGAGATCCTGCGCTTTTTTCGGCCCCACCCCTTCGACCAGCATGAGTACGCGGTGCCAGCTCACCGCGTCGTGCGGATTCACCACGACGCGCAAATGGGCCAACACATCCTTCACATGCGCCGCCTCGATGAACTTGATGCCGCCCCGTTTGACAAACGGTACGCCGCAGCGTGACAACTCGATTTCTAAATCGAAGGAGTGAAAGCTGGAGCGAAACAGCACCGCAATCTCATTTAGCGGCACGCCTTCCTCCCGCAACTCCAGAATTTTTTGCGCGACGAATCGGGACTGAGCATTCTCCCCGGCAGCTTCGACCAGCGCCGGCAACGGTCCGTCCAGCTTCCGCGTGAACAGATACTTCGTATATTTCTCAGGCGCCTCCTGAATAATCTCGTTCGCCAGACTGAGGACCGGCTGCGTGCTGCGATAGTTTTCTTCAAGTTTGTAAATGGTCGCGCCGGGAAACCAGGAGGGGAATTCCATGATGTTGCGGAACGTCGCGCCGCGAAAGGCGTAGATCGATTGAGAATCATCGCCGACGACCATGACATTGTCATGGGTTGCCGCCAACTTCCGGATGAGTTCCGCCTGCAGCCGGTTCGTATCTTGATACTCATCCACCAAGATGTAGCGGAATTGCCGTGAAATAGCCTGCCGGCTGGCCTCATCCTGCGTCATGAGGTCGCGCAACAAGACAAGCAGGTCATCATAGTCGAGCAGTTGGCGCTGCCGCTTGGCCAGCTGATAGGCGCGTCGCAGTTTGCCGAGGGCATCAAGGTGATCGGCAAAGTGCGGAAACTCATCGAGCACGATTTCTTCCAATCCTCGCAAGGTGTTCTCACACTTGCTGTAGATTTCCGCAATCGTGCCCTTGCGCGGGAACCGCTTATCTTTTTCATTGAGCCCGAGCTGCGCGCGCAAGAGGGCGATGAGATCCTCGGCATCCCCGCGATCCATAATGGTAAAACTTGGCTCGATCCCTAGCACACGACCGTGGCGCCGCAGCAGCATGTTCGCCACCGAATGAAACGTGCCGCCGCAGACCCGTTGACTGCGCGAGCCGATCAAGGCACCCACTCGCTCGAGCATTTCTTCTGCGGACTTGCGGGTGAAGGTCAACAGCAGGATCTGGGAAGGATCGACACCGGAATCGATCAAATAGGCGACACGATGGACGAGGGTTCGCGTCTTTCCGCTCCCCGCACCGGCAATGACAAGTGCCGGGCCATCCGCCGCCGTCACCGCCGCATACTGCTGCGGATTCAGCTCTTTGGCATAATCCAACGAAAACTTCTGGACCATGTCCTGATCCGGAGTCCGCTTCAAAATGTAGGGTTTGGAGTCTCGATCCATGTTGGCATCCGGTTCGGCGGTGAGGTTCATGACGCGAGCGGTCGCGCTGTATAACATACCACCCCGTGCCTTGCAACGACAGCAGGCTCCCCACCTTCCCGGATCAACCGAACGAGATCAACACTTGGAGCTTCATAGTGAGTTGTATATAATGCCGGACCATCAGGGGGCCGCTATGACGACTAAATCACATTCGTTCGCTCAGCAGATGCGCACCGTGGCAGAACTGATGCTCGCCGTGTCGGGTGAATCCGTTTCGGTCATTAAACGGGCGGCTCCGGAACAGGCCTTGAAACTCAAGCACCAGGACGAATGGGGCATTTACCTCGAATTTTTACGGGCGATGTTCAATCTGACCGATCGCGTGTCGGCACTCCACATCCCCCTCAGGGAACAACCGCAGTTTATGGACGAACTGACCGATACGGTCATCGACCAGCTCAAAAAAGTCCTGGAACCGGCATTCGGAGCCGGAGACGACCAAATGGAAATCGTCATGACGATCGGCGCGGCGGTGGCTGAAAGCCGTCAAACATACGAACGCTATCGGTTCCTGGTTACGGAAGACAGCCCCGCGAAGAACGATTTGTATCGGGATTTCAGCGACCGGGTGGCCCGTGCGGTCAACGCGCCGGGAAATCCAAAGGTCACTGCCGCAGCCACACTCTGTATCGCCGCCGTAATTCCCGCCCTGATCGGGATCTTTGAAGGGCAGACCCCGCAAGTTCCTGCGGACGTCGCAGCCAACTCACACCCAGGCGCTGCAAACAGCAGTCCGCGTGGAGCCACCGGGGCCGATATTAAGCTTGTGAGCGTGATGTCGAGCATTAAAGGCGAAGAGGTTGAGACGCGATGGGGACTCCATCCGCGTTTTCGTCAAGATTTGACCCAAGAGGAGGCCAAACAACTAACGGCCACTATGAATCGAGTCGCCAAGATTCTCGGAGAGCGCTACGCCACCGTCGCCTTTTCTGACCAGTGGGCATCCTGGCACAAAGCCGGACACGCCTGACACAGCATTCTGGAAGCGGGACCATACCGGCCCTTCCTACCCATCGATCACATTCCACGGAGGCGTCGTGCAAGCACCTGACCACATACAGCCCCCTCAGGATATGGTTCCGCAAAGCCTGCATCGACTCGGCGAGCTCGCCCGCAACTTATGGTGGAGCTGGAACCAACCGGCACGGCAGCTCTTTGAGTCCATCGACCCCACCTTGTGGTTTCTGACCCACCACAATCCCGTCCAATTGCTCGCCGGAGTGAAACCGGAACGATTCGCCACGCTGGCCAGCGACCCGACCTTCGCGCGACAATACTCCGCTGTCCTGCGCAGCTTTGACGAATACATGAGCAGCAAGAACACGTGGGCGGCCACGGAATTCCCCGCCCTCCAGAATTCCCCGATTGCCTATTTCTCGGCGGAGTTCGGACTCCACATTTCGATTCCGATTTACAGCGGTGGCCTCGGCATCCTGGCCGGGGACCATTGCAAGGAAGCCAGCGACTTAGGGATTCCACTCGTCGGGCTCGGCTTCATGTATCCGCAGGGATACTTCAAACAACGGATCAATCCTGAGGGATGGCAGGAAGCGACCTATGTGCCCTTCAACAGATACGATTCGCCGATTCACCAAGCGCTGACCCCGGCCGGCGTCCCCTGCACCATCAAAGTTGAAATCGGCCATCGTCAGGTGACCGTCCTTGTCTGGCAGGTACGTAACGGACGAATGTCCCTCTACCTCATTGACACCGATGTGCCTGAAAACACTCCGGAAGATCGCGCCCTTTCGGCGAGACTGTATGGTGGTGACCAGGAAACCAGACTGTGCCAGGAATTTCTTCTCGGCATCGGCGGCGTCCGCATCCTTCGCGCCCTCGGCATCAGTCCGGCTGTCTGGCATTGCAATGAAGGCCACTCCGCCTTCCTCACCGTGGAACGGATCCGCGAGTTCGTCAGCAAGGGGCACAGTCATGCCGAAGCGAGCGACCTGATTCGCCAAAGCACCGTGTTCACCACGCATACCCCTGTCCCTGCCGGACACGATATCTTCCCCTTTCATCTGATGGACCGGTATTTCCACAATTACTGGGGCCAGCTCGGACTATCCAGGGAAGAGTTTTTACGGCTCGGAGAAACGCCTGAAAGCGCCGGCCACGGCTTTAACATGACAGCGCTCGCCATGCGGTTGTCGGCCCACGTGAATGGAGTGAGCCGCGAGCACGGGCGCGTTTCCCGTCAAATGTGGCAACACTTGTGGCCAGGTCTCGCACAGGATCTTGTTCCCATCCGGAGTCTCACCAACGGCATTCACGCGCCAACCTGGATCTCTCCGGAATCAAATACCCTTTATGCCAAATATCTCAGCCCGGACTGGGCGGAGCGCATCGACGACCCCACTCTCTGGCAACGGGTCACAGATCTGCCGGATGACGCGTTATGGGCGGTTCGGCAAACCACCAGACGGAAACTCATGCGATTCATTCGTGAGCGCGCGCGGGATGGATGGATTCGGGGACATCTTCAGCCAATGCAAGCCATCGCCAGAGGAACACTGTTGGACCCGGAGGCGCTCACCATTGGTTTTGCCAGACGGTTCGCCACCTATAAGCGGGCGACGCTCCTGTTTCGTGACCTGGAGCGTCTGAAACAATTGCTCCATAACCGCTGGCGGCCTGTCCAAATCGTCTTCGCGGGCAAAGCCCATCCGGCCGACGAGCCGGGCCGGTACTTTATCCACGAGGTCCTGAACTTCTGTAACGATCACAAACTCGGGGGGCATATCGCCTTTCTCGAGGACTATGACATGCACATGGCCAAGTATTTAGTTCAAGGCGTTGATGTCTGGCTCAATACGCCTCGTGCGCCATTGGAAGCCAGCGGCACCAGTGGTCAAAAAGCTGCGCTGAACGGCGTGATTAACCTCAGTGTGCTGGACGGGTGGTGGCAGGAAGGCTACAACGGCGCCAATGGCTGGGGCATTCAGCCCCTCCCCGAAGGATCGGACACTCAAGCGCAAGACGCGCATGATGCCGAACAACTCTTTCGTCTCCTGGAGCAAGAAGTCGTGCCACTGTTCTATCAGCGCGATCTCGACGGCATCCCGCGCGGATGGCTGCACATTGTCAAAGAGAGCATCAAAACCGTGGCCCCGCGCTTTTGCACCAAACGGATGGTCAAGGAATACATGCGTCAGTTGTATGCACCGGCGACCGCCCATACGCCAAGCAAATGGTAATAGGAAATAGCTCGCCCTCCATGCCAGGCCGCGCCATCACTTCCTGGGCAGTTCCTGCAGGACTCCTGTTGATCGTTTGGGCAAGCCCCATCCCGGCAACGGCTGTTACTCCCACGCTAAAAACCTCGCCACCGTCGCTGGAACGCGACGCCGTGACGTTGTATCGGGCGGCAGAATACAGCCGTGTCATCGACCTGGTGCAGCATCCGCCAACCGGCCAGGAACCGAGCCTGGAAGCCATTCGCTACGCCATCCTCAGTTACGTGAAGCTGGGAAAACCTGAAGAGGCATGGAAACTGTACCCCAAGCTTACCGCGGGGGATCGTCCCGATGATCAGGCAGTCTTACGGGAAGTCGCGCGGGCATTCATCGTGTCCCGAGTCCGTGACCCACAGGAACATATCCGCATCGCGGCCTACACCGCACTCGCAGAGATGGGCGAAAGCGAGACCCTCCCGCTTCTTGAAGACGGGTTGTTGGATTCGTCGGCTCTCGTTCGAGCCAGGGCTGCGGAAGCCATTGGGCGGAGCGGACAGGCAGGACGTTCAGCCGCGCTCAAACGTGCGCTTCGTGATGAAGCGCCCGGTGTGCGTATCGCCGCGATTAATGCCCTCAGCGATGCCAAGGTGTCGGGCATTGCCGATCAACTCACGGAAATTGCCCGGGTCGATGAGGGGCCGGAATCCATCTTTGCTTTTGCGGGCCTGTACAAACTCGGCCGCACAGATGTGCTGACGGATATTTCCAGTGCGGTTACCCTACCCGACCCGGAAGTGCGCATGGCGGCCTTGGGGGTATTGGGGCGCCTGAAACGTCCGGCAAGCCTGTCGATCCTCAGTCAGGCCGTGTACGATCCCCATCCTGCCGTACGTGCTTTTGCCGCAGGGGCCTTGGGAGAATTCGGCAGTGTCGAAGGCATCGCGCCACTGACTCATGCCCTGGGCGATGAAGATCCGCGCGTCCGCAGCGTGGCCGCCTCTAGTCTGGGCCGACTGGGAGTCGCGGAATCCCGAAGCGTCGTTCAGCCGCTGTTGAGGGACTCAGACGAACACGTACGCATTAGCGCAGTGGAATCATTGCTCCGGTTAGGCGATACCGGTGCTGTTTTGAACGCGGCCGCTCTCGCGCGGCATCCCGATCCATCCATACGCGGCGATACCGCCCACGCGCTTGCACTTGCGACCACTTCCAACGCTCTCCCTATCCTGGAAAACCTGCTCCGAGACCAGCAACCGCTTCCTCGGCTCATGGCCGCCCGCGCCCTGGGGAAATCCCCGTTAAAATCGCTCATTCCCGCCGCTAAAATCGGCTTACAGGACTCTGATGCCGCCGTCCGGATTACTTCTGCAGGAAGCCTTCTCCGCATCCTCTCTCGAAAAGACAAGGTCAGCAACCGCAAAGGGTGAGCAGACATGCTCGGCCTCACCAGGCTGGGTGGCCTCCCATCCTTTCGCTAGTCCTCGGGTATGCGTACAACAAGACCAACGATGGGTCCCGAGCAGGAGGGTCAAACGTTCTGAATCCAAGCAGGAGACAGTACACTGGGATTTGGGGATGGTTCACAGAGGCCACAACTGGATGAGCAAGGCGGGAATCGCGCAGGAAAAGGGTAGAAATCGAAACGAACTTCTGGTGGACGCCGCCTAAAATACCGGAAGCTGTGCGCTCACTGAATTCTGTGTTGCGAGCACAAGTCGTAGCTTGGGGCGGTATGAAGCGCTGACGGAAACAGCAAAGAACTCCGTCTTGAGCCCTCGGGCCCACCGAATGGATGGCTAAAAAGGACGCGAGCTAAGAAACACTCTTTATCTCCCCCACCCCTGAGTTATAAAGGCTCTATGAAACAGGGGCTGGTTGCTTCTTCCATTTGGCAAGAATGCGCTCGACCCGCATCTTGACGACCATATCCGTATCCTTCAGCAAGGGCTTGATCGCTTCGCGCCCCCGTTCATCTCCGATAGCTTCGAGTGCTGCCGCCGCCGTTAACCGTGTAAACCAATCTTTGTTCTGCAACATCTCGATCAACGGATCGATGGCTTCAGGCGATTTAATGCGGCCCAGCGCAATCACGGCTTGCTTCCGCACTAATTCCTCTTTGTCCTTTAAGGCCTTAATCAGACCGGGTAAAGCCGGCTCGCCAAGATTGACCAGTGCGTCGGTCGCATCTTCCATGAATTCATCGTTCCGAAGCTGCTGCATCAGGGGGTCCAACACCCGCTCATCGCGAATCTTTCCCAAGGCCACGATCGCGGACTTCCGCACATCCCAGTCGCGCAACAGCTTGAGCAGCACGTCAACCGCAGGAGATCCGATTTGCCCGATGCCCTCAATCGCGACCTCTCGCACCTGCCAGTCACCGTCACGAAGGGCCGCCGCGAGCGGTTCGACGCAACGTTCATCCGCCATTTCGCCCAGCGTGATTGCCGCTTCCCGTCTCACCACCCAATCAGGATCTTTGAGAAGGTCAATCTGGATATCGATTTCATCCTTGACCTTTTCCTCTTCCAACACCACTTCCTGCATTGGCTCGGTAAGCTCCTGCTCCCCCACTGAGGGGTCTAAGGATGCTGCCAGTTGGTCCGAGACTTGATCTGTCAAAGCCTCATCCGCAACTTGGCCGATAGGGGAAACAGCCTGTGCTTGTTCTTTTTTCTCGCCAGTATGTTCCATATCAAGAATCCTTATTCCGCAGGAGGGTTGGATTTGGGTCAGATGCTTTGATGCCGCACGTCATCAGGATTTTGCTTCAGCCTGTTTCCCTGCTGCATGCTTTTTCCTTAACGAAAGCGCCCGTCGCTTACGCTGCACCCGCTTGAGTCGTTTACGCAAAGACCGCATAGCGGGATCACCCGATTTACTCTCATCTTTTGTGTTCGCGGCGATTTTCTTCTTCAGTCGAACTTCGTCTGATTCACCGGTCGGTTTCTTTGCCATGCAACTTCAACCTCCAACAATTAAGATCGAGATAAACAAAAAGAACGGCACGCTCGGCATGCCAATCTAGATCGGGCAGTCTAATCAAGTGCAGGAGGAGGTGTCAACTAACGGAATGTCAATGGCTCGCTTTAGGAGACGATGAGACCGGGAACGGTGTTGTGCGCCGAATGATCGGCAGCTAACATGCTGCCGATCCGCCGTTCACGGCGAACATACAAGGCTTCCTGAGGCATCATGCGAGGTGGGACGGCAGGCACTTCGACGCCTTCTTCCTGGCGCGTAGGCCTCTTCACGACTCCGGTATCGGTATTCAGCAGCATACCCGCCACAGAGGCGATCAATGAGGATGGTATGGGTGCCACAGGACGATGATTACCGATCACTTCTATCTGCACAGGGCTGGTACCGGATTCCAGCATACCCAGTTCACGAGCCGCAGCTTGCGAAAGATCCAACATTCGGCCAGCTACATACGGACCTCGATCGTTAATTCGAACCTGCACGGACTTTCCATTGGCCAGGTTGACGACTCGCACGAGACTGCCAAGCGGCAATTTACGATGAGCAGCCGTATAGGCGGTCATGTCGAAGACCTCTCCATTCGCTGCGAGTTTTCCGTGAAATTCCTTCCCATACCATGACGCAACACCTCGATCTTTGATACCGAGATCCAGAGAGAGTTCGCCTTTGGGAATGGAGGAACAGGCACTGAGGAGAAGGAGGCAGGAAACCATGGGAACGACAGCATATCCCGTCTTACAACGAGAACGGTTCCGGAAATCCCTGACCATAGAAGCACCTCGTGTGAAAGCCTGAACTCACTGTCCGATGAAACAGCTCCTCAAAAGTGATTTCAGGCTACGGGAGATTCCCCTTGGCGACAATACCGTCTGGGTAGCACGGCCCCCTACAAACGGACAAAGAATCACACCCACTGAACAGACCGCACTTTTGCCATACCGACATGCGCTAGAACGCCGCAATGCCTTCAAATTGCCTGAAATTGTCAAAATTCTGCAATCCACAACGCAGGACAGTTCACAAAATCACTGTCTTCAGAGCCCGAGGCTGACTCAGGCAAAACCCACACTGCTCCGGACTCGAGGAGATCCCGGGTCAGGATCGGTCTTTAGCGGAAACGAATCGAACGATCTTCCAGCTTCGTGTTCAGAACGAAGCGCTCAAAATTCTTTTCCAGCACCTCGGCAAGCAGTTCTTCCCCGTCCTGAGGTTCGAACCAGAATACATTGTCGTGACTGCCGGAATGCGTATCGCTTCGAACGATCGAACTGCCATCTTCGCGATTGTTCGCCTGGATCACCAGCTTACTGCGAGCCTCGATATCGGTCATAAGAAACCCACGCTTCGCCTCGACCGTCAAATCGAGAATTTTCCCAGACAGCACGATACTCGGACCATGTTCTGATTCCGCAGGGGCAACCTTTTGATATTGCGCCAGCCAGCCCTTGCGTTTTAAATAATCCGCCAATGCTTGGCCGGTTTCTTCGCCGGTACTGCCGCTCGAGACCTGAAAGTCCGTTTCACCACCCCACATCGAGCTTCGGCTTCCCACCTTCGCATGATCGGCCCGCGCGTCTTCAAACGGAATGACAACCACTTTCGGCCCCGCCATCGGCTTCACGGCTGAAGAGGCGTTGGTCATTTCCTTGGCCTTGGGGGTCAAATTCATGGGAATAATGTCGCCTTTTCCGGAGCAGCCCATCAGGAGCAGCAACCCGACGGCTACCGGCGCAGATATCCCCGACACCACATGCTGTCGAATCATAAAATCTCTCTACCTCCGTGTGAGAAACACACCTTCACGATTACGAGCAAGTCAAATCAATTGCGATGGAGAACGATCGATCGAACCGTCAACCCATCACGAGTCTTCACATACTTCAATGTCACCTTATCGCCGACATGGATCTGGTCGAGCGTGATCCGTTTCTTCCCACGCATAATGGTGGCACCTTGCTTGATCACAGCGCCGACCACGATCGCCTCACTCGATCCATACTGCCCCTTGACCACGATAACCGGGGGATCCTCACTGCCAATGACGTTTTCAACCGTTCCCTTGATCTCATGGACAGTATTACTGGCGGCATACACTGATGTCAGGAAGCTCCCGAGTCCGGCAAGGGCCACACACAGCGCGGCGCCAATGACTAGGACGCCGAGCAGACTCGGCCTCGGTTGATTCATGTCACTCTTCATTCAGCAGAGACCTCTTCATCAGGCATTCCACCTGGCTGCCTGGTGGCTAAAGTCGCGGAACTGTAGCAGTTACGGATCACGCTGTAAAGACGGACTCACGCTTTTCTGCCTCCTCACCTGCGCGGCGTATACTTCTCTTGACTGCATCCCACATGGTCGGTAAGATCACGCCCGATTTGCCACACCACGTGCCGTATCAACGAACAGCAGGATCACACCCAGCTAGCCGTCAATCCCGACTGCATGATCGAAGTTTGTAACATCACCAAACGCTACGGCCACCTCACCGCGATTGACCGCGTGACCTTTCGCGTGGAGAAAGGAGAGGTGCTGGCATTCCTCGGCCCCAATGGCGCCGGGAAAACCACGACCATGCGCATCCTTACCTCCTTTATTCCCGCCACGGAAGGAACCGCACAGATCGCGGGTTTCGATTGCGCAGAGCAACCGGACGAGGTGAAGAAACGGATTGGATATTTGCCCGAAACTCCGCCTGTCTACCAAGAACTCACGGTCGCCGAGTACTTAGGTTTTGTGGGAAAGCTCCGGGGGTTGAGTGGAGCAAGTCTGACGCAGGCGTTGGATCGGGTCACGGAACGCCTGTCCTTGGGGACTGTCCGGCAGCGGCTGATCGCCAACCTGTCACGGGGCTATCGTCAACGCGTTGGGCTGGCCCAAGCCCTCATTCACGATCCTCCCGTGCTTATCCTAGACGAACCCACAGTTGGTCTCGACCCGAAGCAGATCATTGAAATCCGTGAATTGATTAAAAGCCTGGCCGGCTCGCACTCCGTGATTCTGAGCACACACATCCTGCCGGAAGCCACCGCGGTCTGTCAGCGTGTCGTGATCATCAACGGGGGTCGGATCGTCGCCGAAGATACTCCCGATCAACTCTCCGCACGGCTGCGGAAGTCGGAAAAGATCAGCATCACGCTCAAAGCTCCGCCCGCCAATGTGGCCGAGCGACTTCGAGAGGTCCCAGGAGTAGAACATGTCTTGGCCACGTCCGACCCCAAAACGGTCCTGATCGAATGCGCACTGGGCCGCGATATCCGGGAAGACGTGGCGCGCTTCGCTGTCGGACAAAATTGGGGGCTATTGGAAATGAAACCCGTTTCAATGACGCTTGAAGATGTCTTCCTGAAACTGACCCAGCGGGAAGAGGAACTGCCAAAGTCGAACGACACTACCGTGGGCGAGCAACAGTAAGCGATGCCACCCGTCCAAGCGATCATCAGGAAAGAGTTACGTTCGTATTTCGTTTCGCCCATCGTCTATGTCGTGGGCGGAGTCTTCCTCCTGACGTTTGGCTTTCTCGCGTACCTCTATATCGTGTTTACCGGGGCCCAGGCCATCCAGCTGACGCAAATGCAGGGCGGCCCGGCGCAGATCAATCTCAACGATCTGGTGTTTCGCAATCTGTTTGCCAGCATGCGGTTCGTCCTCCTCTTGATCCTGCCCATCCTCACCATGCGACTGCTGGCCGAGGAGCGCAAGCTTCGGACCTTTGAATTTCTGATGACTGCACCGATACGAGTCAGCGAAATCATCGTGGGAAAGTTTATCAGCGTCTACCTCGTGTTTATGGGCATGCTGCTGTTGACGACCTTGGTGCCGCTCACGCTGGCGCTCTTCAGCGATTTCGACTGGTATCCAGTGCTGACCGGCTATCTCGGGTTGACACTCCTTGGTGGGTTATTCTTAGCCGTCGGGCTTTTTGCCTCCTCCATCACCGAAAATCAGATTGTGGCGGCCTTCACCAGCTTTGGGCTCCTCCTCATGTCGTGGTTGTTGGCCGGACTCGGCTCCCTGTTGGGAGACACCCCTGCCGGACAGGTGATCTCCTACCTCTCATTCATGGAACACTACGACCATCTGGTGCGCGGTCTGATCGATACGAGAGACCTGGTGTATTACCTGAGCGGAACCGTATTGATGCTGTTCCTTGCTCACCGCATTGTGGATTCATCGCGATGGAAATGACGCGTCATCCGCTCCCCATTGGTGCCATCGGAACCGGCCTGGCCATCGCCGGCGTCATTGCCTATTCCCTGGTTCCCGACAAGCTATGGCTGGTCACGCTCCTTGAAGGACTGGCGCTTGCCTGCTTCATCTGGGCGTTTGCCACCCATTTTGATCAGGTCAAACGCTTCTCCTCTCAGCGATCCACGCGAATGGGCGCGAACAGCGCGCTGATGGTCGCACTGTTTCTAGCAATCTTAGCCATCGTGAATTTCCTCGCCGCCAGACATTCGATCCGCTGGGACTTCTCAGAGAATCAGAACTATACGCTCGCACCGGAAACCTACCGCGTTCTGCGCAATCTCACACGAGACGTCAACGTGACGGTGTTTACGCGGGAAAAGGATCCTGGTTACCAGGGCTACAAGGAGCGCTTCGACAGCTATCGGCAAGCCAGCCCCAAGCTGACCGTGCAGTTCATCGATCCGGAACGCCAGCCAAAAGTCGCGCAAAATTACGGCATCACCCGCACCGATGTGGCGATCTTCGAAAGTGGTCCGCAATCGGTTCGCATCACGTCGCCGGCAGAAGTGGAGATCACCGGCGCACTGGTGCGGGTGTCCAAAGACAGCAAAAAGCGGGTGGTGTTTTTGGAAGGCCATGGTGAACGCAGTTTGGAGGACAAAGACCGCGGCGGAATGGCACTCACCAAGGATGTGCTGGAAAAACAAGGTTACGAGATCGGCACCGTCACCTTGCTGCAAGAGCCGGCTGTACCAAGCAACACAGACGTCTTAGTGATTGCCGGGCCTCGACGCGCCATTACCAAGGAAGAACAGGAACGCATTCAGGCCTACGTCGCAAAAGGCGGCCACCTCCTCGTTCTGCTGGATCCGGACAGCCAAGCAAGCATGGATAACCTCCTGAAGGTCTGGGGGCTGGAACTGGGATCGGGCGTACTTGTCGATTTGCAAGACCGGCTCGCACAGGGCGACCTGACAGCCCTGCTGGTGCGCACGTTCACCGACCACGAAATCACCCACGAATTGACCGCTGCGGTGCTGTTCCCGTTGGCTCGCCACCTGATCTTTCACGAAGAACAGGGCAAAGACTGGGACTATGTGCCCTTGGCGCGCACGTCGCCACGCAGCTGGGCCGAAACGGATATGAAAGGTCGCGTCGTCAGCTATGACGAAAAAGAAGATGTGCAAGGGCCGTTGGCGCTCGCCGCCGCGTTGACCCCCAAACAGGCCCCTGAGGAAGGCAAGCCTCGCCCTGCCGTCGTCGTCGTCGGCAATTCCGCCTTTGCCAGCAACGGGTTCATTAACTTCGTCGGCAACAGTGATTTCTTTCAGCGCACCGTGGGATGGCTCTCGGAAGAACGTGATTTGATTTCCCTCACGCCGAAGGACCCCGCGGTTCGACCGTTTACGCCGAATCCGCTCCAGGAGCGAATTCTGCTCTATGTCCAGGTGATTTTCCTTCCAGCCATGACCGTGCTCTGCGGCCTCCTGGTCTGGCGGAAACGGCGTCGTTTGTAGGCCATGGCGCGCTATTGGCCGACAGTTCTCATGGCAGGCATCCTCGCAGGGCTTGGCCTGTACCTCTACTTCGTCGAACTGCCCGAACAACGCACGGAACTCGTCACCGCAACCCAGGCCAAACAAATCCTGCCGTTTGAGCAAGCCCAGATCACGGCGTTGCGAGTCCGCAGCCACTCTGGCGAAGTGGTGCTGAGCCAGAACCCTGGCCATCCCTGGGGCATTACCGCACCGATTCAAACCGACGCCGATCAACGACAGGTTCAGGCGCTGCTCCGCGCGCTCGTCACGGGGAAGGTCTCCCGACTTGTCGAAACCCATCCGGCCTCATTGACGCCCTTCGGCCTGGATCATCCCTCCACCGTCGTGACCGTGATGGCTGGTGATCGCAGCGAAACGCTCTCCATTGGAGACGCCGGCCCCCTCTCATCCACCCTCTATGTGCTGCGAGCATCGGATGAGGCGGTCCTTCTGACCGACCTGGCGCCGAAAGACTTTCTGAATCGCACCCTGCTCTCCTTCCGGCGCAAAGAGTTGTTGCAGTTCAACCAACAGGAAACTGAGCAACTCCGGCTCACCTACCCAACCACGGAAATCGTGCTGTATGGGATTGAGGAGAAACCGAAGAAGAAGTGGAAAATCCGTTACCCCATCGAGGCTGAAGCAGATCGCACGGAAGTCCAAGCCCTGCTCTTTCGGTTGGAAGACCTCAAAGCCTTGGCCATCGTCGATCCAGGACCTGAGCGGGAGAAGCTCGCGCCATTGCTGACTAAGCCGAAGATAAAAGTCACCGTGCATGCCGCTGGGACTGACCAGGTCGTTCGCCTCTTCCAGCCCGATCCGACCAGTGGCGAAGCCTTTGCGCAAACCGCCCCGGACGGCCCCATTTATAAAATCAGTCCCTCTGTCATTAAAGAATTGACGAAAGACCTGTTCGCGTTCCAAGACAAACGGCTACTCGGAGCAGAAACCAGCGACATTGCCCTGCTCTCCATTAAGACTCGAGAAGAGCAGTACACCCTGGTTCACGACCGCGACGGATGGATGCTGGAGGATCAGCCAAATGAAAAACTGCGGCAAGACGTCGCCGATCTGCTCGTCAGCCGAATCGTGAATCTCCCGGCCGAAGAACGCGTGCTCAAGCAAGTCGGCCCGCTGGCGCCCTATGGACTCGTCGCGCCGGTCGCCGAATTTGTCGCCACCGGAAAAGACGGTCACGTGGCCGGACGCCTGGCCCTCGGCAATCAATCGGGAGGCCTCCTCTATGCCATCGGTCAACGGATACCGGGCGTATTCCAGGTCCGCCCCGACCTACTGACCCAGATCCCTTCCCGATTGGCCCTGCTCGCGAGCGGTCCAGCCACACCGCCTTAACCCGCGACCAGAGGTGTTTCCAGGAAGAGGACGATTATGCTACTGTGCGCCCATCGCTCTTGATCAAGGAGGATCCTTCAATGATGTACTCGCGTTCCCACGGTGCCGTTGTCCTGTCCTTATCTCTGCTTGTGCTCAGTGCCTGTGCGACGGAAGAAACGATGACTAGCAGTGGATCGACGCACGCTGCCTCTGCGAGTGGGTCGATGAAAGCCGCCCCCCAAGCCTACGACTCGCTCCAGTCCTGCCTGGACCGAATCCCATCCTCAGGCACGGCGGGGAATCGCATGATCGCAGAAGAAAGCTGTCGCAGGGATGAGACGCTTCGTCAAACCATCGCAGGCAACGCCGCCGCGAAGAGCGGGAACCGCGCCGCGGCCGGTGCCGCCGGCGATAGTTTGGAAGCCTGTATGGCTCGCATCCCGAAAGACGGGTCGGTGGGTCAGCGGATGCTGGCTGAAGAGAGCTGCAAGCGCGATCAGGCCAATCAGCGATAATCCGACATTTCGATTTGATACTTGCCGCGCCTCCGAAGGTGGTCACCTCCCTTCGGGGGCACGCCATGCTGTAGACAATCTCACCGGCTTTCAGTATCGTACGACAACGCCCCCGTAGCTCAGTTGGATAGAGCAGCGGTTTCCTAAACCGCGGGTCGCACGTTCAATTCGTGTCGGGGGCACCAATTTTTCAACAAGTTAGCGAAACCTGCTCTGGCCGAATCCCCGCTTGTGCTAATTTGTGCTAAACGGCCTTCCCGCATCGAAAATCGCCACTCCATCCCGCAAACTTTCCGGATAATGATGCGCATATCGCTGCGTCATCATCGGCGACTTATGCCCCAGAATCCGTTGGACCTTGTACAAGTCCACACCCGCCTGCACCATGCGAGTCGCACAGGTATGGCGCAGGTCATGAAACCGGAAATCGGACACTTGTCCGTGCTTGAGCGCTAACCGGAAACTCCGTCGTAGGTTCGGAGCATCCAAGGGTGTGCGTACCGCGCTCGTAAACACTAATTCCGAATCCATGCGGCGGCTACTGGCCTTGTTCTGAAGGGCCTGCACGAGGGTCTGACTGAGCGGAATCGTCCGCCGCTCCCCGTTCTTCGATTTAAACACCGTGGCGGTTCGTCGATTGAGGTCCACACCGGCCCATGTGAGGTGGAGAATTTCCCCACATCGCATCCCGGTATGGATCGCGAACACAATCAGCTCCTGTAACCACGGTGCTGAAGCCGCAAGGAGGCGTCGTTCCTCCTCACATGTCAGCCATCGATCCCGCGTATTGTTTTCCCGTTCCATGGACACCCGGCACACCGGATTGTCCTTCGTCCATTCCCATTCGCGACACGCCAAATTGAAGGCCTTCTTCATGAGCGCCAATTCGCGATTGATCGTGGCCGGGGTGACCCCATCCGCGTACCGTTTGTTCTTATAGGCGACAATTGTTTTGGGTGTCACGTGGTCCAACTTGGGATTACCAAAATACGCGGTCAGATTCGTGACCATGTTCACATAGCGACGGTAGCCCGACCGTCGGCTAGCATGCTCGCGCAAATACCGATCCATCAACTCTCGGAATGTCCTGGCTCCCTCTTTGGGCTTGTCAAAGTACTTCCCTTCCACAATCTGCACTCTGACTTTGCTGAGGATGGCTTCGGCCAACCTTTTGTCCGAGGTTTCGGTCGATCGTCGCACCTGCTGCCCTTGAAACGTAAATGACATCCACCAGATATTGTTCCGTTTAACGAGCCCCATGCTGCTCCTCCTTCGTGCGTGGGCTCGGTGTGATGGTTTCCCCGCCGCGAGTATAGACCTCGGATTTGGCCGCTTCAATGAGCTGCTCCACGTCGCGGGTGTCGAGGCGAGTCGGCAGTATGAATGGCTTGCCATGACTGTTCTCAAAGCCATGTAGCCACGCCTGGATGGCCTCAGGTTCAAAGCGGACGAGGCCATGAATGCGACGGCAAGGAATTTTGTTCTCTGAGACCCAGAGGTAGAGTGTGGACGGCTTGATATTGAGCCAAGCCGAAAGCTCTTTGACGGTAAGCATCTGCAGATACACCGGGGGAGTCTGACGACACCCCCAGTCCCCCTACCATGGGCTGCCCGCGTGACCGCCGGCAGTCCGGTGAAACCGATTGGGTTGCTTGAGCAAATTGCGGTGTCGGTCGTTCCACCGAGCAATGCCCCTGACAATTTCGTTCAGTAGCCATTCTTCCCCTCCTGGGGTGGCACAAATGACCGCCAACATCGGCGTCAGGGTGTCACTCACCCATCGTTTCACGTTCTGCAGGGTCTGCACCTGCTGCTCCTGGGCCAATCGCCCCTTCTGAAATCCCTCCGTCAGGAGGGCGTACCACTCCAAGACTGGAGCCCGGTACCGTTCTTCATCCTCGGCATCCTTCGGGATCTGCCGGAAATCCACATACGATCGAAGCAAGCCGATCACCAACTCCTTCCAATCGGCTTCGTCTAACGTGGCCAATGCTCGGGCACACTGTTCGGCCCGATCCTTCTTGAGTTCCAATTCCCAGCGAGTCCCGTACTCCTGCCAGTTCTCTTGTCCTTTGCTCTGCAATTCGAGCCGCTTGTCATAGATACGCAACAAGGTCTGACTCTGCGGACTGCCGAAGTACATCGTCTCACCCGTCGTCGCTCCGGTCCCATGCGTGAGGTTGGAGACGATATGACGGACCTGAGCCGCACGCGTGACACATTGGCCTGCCGAGACCGCTTCACGGATGGTTGCCACCGGCACTGTGCCCGCCCGGTCATCGAGCGCACAGTCGATCCGTGTGACATGTCCCTGTTGGCCGTGCACCCACTTGAGCAGGGTACGGATCTGATCCAGTGTCAGGGCGGACGCGAGGCCGCCCGACAGATCCACATGGATTTCATTCGGACGACGAGGGGCGTTCGTGCCCAATTTGCCGACCCCGCGCAGACCGTCTGCCCTCATCCAGGACAAGGGATACCCTCGAAAGCCGCCCTTGGCCTTGCTCCAGTCCCCGCCCAACACCTTCATGGTCTCTTGAGGGTTACTGGCTAAGACCGTAAAGGCCAACCAATCAATGGTGAGGGTGAAGCTCGAATCCATAGAATCTATCGAACTCCTGTACGGAGCGCTGTGGGTAGCGCCCCCGTGTTACCAAGACGGGGGCCATTCCGCTCCGCCCCGCAGCCTCTCGGCATGCGGCGCGGACCGGCTTCGCCTCCCGATAGTGTGACGGATAGCACTCTTTTCAGCGTCCTTCCTGTGCCGATCTGACAAGCTTCTGTCGGACGACACAAAAGGCTTTTTCTCCGACCTCTCTTGCCACGATCTTGATCGCCTCGGTCTTGCCATCCATGACCATGCTCATGAGGACGGCGCCCCGCACATACTTGGAAACGGTCGTCCCTTCTTCTGCTGCGCATCGCTCAATGAGCTTGCGCTCTAGTTCGGTTGTCTTAAATTGGAGCGTTTCGGTTTTGGTGTCATCAGATCTCACGGCGTTCTCCTGGTTAAGTATATAGTATAGATTATAATATATCATGCGTACAGTCAAGCGGAGGGTTCAGGGCGGTAAATGGTGTATGAGTTTTGAAAGGTAGAAGACGCTCGAAAGGGTATTCTTCTGGAATTGCTTATGTTGATGCTCGCAATTACCTTTTGCGATGTTGGTCGAAACCCACACTGGTGGCGCTTAGCCGATCCAAAACCTCAGCGCCATACTTCTCGGTGAGACGTTTTAAGAAAGAAGGCTCCACACCTTGAATATAAGATAGGAATCCCCGGATGTAAGTCACCTTCTCCACTTCGAGGCGATTTTGGGCGAATTTGTAGACGAGGCTCTTTAGATGCCTCTTTCGTTCTCTCCCGACAGAAATTTGGTTTGTGGATGTGAGAATTAGGCCGGTAACCAGTCGTTTTCGCTTTCTGGATGTAAAAACGGTTTTTGCCTCGTTTATTTTTAGCCTCGGAGATCCCCGCTGTTGAAGGTCAGAGTGTAAATCGCGCAGTATGCCTTGCAATACATTGGGTGCGTTTGTGGAAAAATAAAGATCATCTGCATATCGTGAATATGTCACACCGGTTTGGCGGGCCTGTTCGAACCAGTGCGTGTCAAAATCGTGCAAGATTGCATTCGATAGGATGGGAGAACAGGGGGACCCAATTGTTAGTTGACTGTTTCTGCAGACGAGACTGGCAATAATTACGTAGTCTTCCTCCGAAAGTCTTATGGGGAAACGATTGTTGTTGGATGTTAGTAATCTTATGACGTCAGAGTTTAGGAGCGATGGGAAAAAGTCTTGAAAGTCCACTCGAAGCAAATAGTTGTTACGGAGATGAAGGGTCGCCAGATCCTTAATTCCACGCCCCAGTCGGTAGGAGTAAACGGCATCGTGAATCGGGAAATATTTAAACAAATTGTCGACCAACCATCCTTGAATAAATTTCAGTTGCCTCGATGGATGATGGATTGTTCGATAACCTCCTTTACGTTTAGGAATGCGGTATGTTTTGTAACGATGGCTGGCTGACCCAGCTATTCGAGCCAGGTACTCTTTCCGTAGGCCGGTTTTTGCCGCTATCTCTTCTAAGATCACCTTATGAGCCTTGATAGAGAACCCAAAGTTTCTGGTTCGTGCTCTCTATAGTACAAAAGGATTTCAGCCTTAATATCGTCAATAGTAATATTGTCGAAATCAATAAATGACTCAACGTTCTTGCCCATCACGAAGTATTGTTCGCCATCTCCCTTTCGTTCAATTAATTGAAGAGCGATAAGAAATGAGATGATGGTGGGAACCTCATCTGGGCCATGATCGGCTTCATCGGCCTCAAATGCGGATTCCAGGATGCGGAGCAAATGTTCAAGTGTGACTACCTGGAAGATGTTGATAAGCTCAAGAACAACAGAAACCTTTTCAAACGAATTCATTTGTCTGACGGGCTTATAAACGAAAGCTTTTCGATTGCTGCTGCGAATTAATCGGGTAAGTTTTTCACGCACCGGCGAGAAATCTATAGTTCTGGATTGAAAATCCAGAACTATTGAAGGCCTGAAATTAGACCATGTATTTATTAGATTAACAGGGCCGAGATTGATGAACGATTCGCTGCCCTGATACTGCTGGTCATTTACTAGAAGTATTTTTTTTCTTACATCCTTGCTATTTGAAAAGAACCCCAATTCTGCAATTGACCCAGCACTTTCGGGAAACAAAACTATACAGTCAGCTATTTCACTTATCAGCAACTCGAAAGCCGCAAGATCTAGGAACTGAGGCTCACTGTGAGCCAATAAGTCGATGCTTGCCCTCTCAGCTAGGAAGAAACGAAAGTTGATGAGTTGCTTGTCTGCGTAATCCAGAAACTGACTTCTAAGTGATGCAGCTCGGGAGGTTTGGCCTATACTCTGCGATGATTGGGGAGGATGTGGGCTTGGCGTAGCTGTTCCTTGAGGAGGGCCATGCTGAATTGGTCCCCCACAAACGAATACTATGTGCCTATCTTTACGTAGAAATGCTTTTCTTGATGAAAAAAGGTGAGCCACCCTTTGGAGTAGGGATTCTGCCGCAGGATGGACGAAAGGATGGCTCACTCAGTGAAAAAACCCTCTTACTTCGAGCGGGGGCCTTCCTTACGGACGACGTCCCGTCATGGGCTTCGAGGGACGCCGTCCGTAAGGAAGGCCCCAAGAATCCCGTTCAATACGCTTCAGCCCGGCTATACGCCAGGCATAGAGCCCGTGTTTTTATTAAGCACGTGCCCAGCTAAGAGGTGTCGCAGTATATGTTTGGCTAGGATGTTAGTCAATTGCTTCGATTTCGAGGATAAGGAACATTCTTGTACAGTTCGCTATGTCTAGGCTTGAAATCGTCTATGTCGTCTATATAGCGCAATCTTTGTAGCAATGGAGGCCCATGCCAGGAAACCGAGGGATTCAGAATAACAGTTCAATTCTTACTTATGAGGATGTTCTCCTAGGAATTGAAGGTAGGCGGCCATCCATCCTTCTTGGTAATGGGTTCAGTATCGCCTGTGACCCAATATTCACCTATAGGAGTCTATATCAAGCGGCGGTGGAAGCAGGTCTAAGTGAGCGTGCAAAGAAAGTTTTCCAACGTCTGGGTTCAAATAACTTTGAGGGCGTGATGGGGTTGCTAGAGATGTCGCATTGGGTAGCCACCACCTACGATCTAGTTAGGCTAGGTGAGCAATCGGGAATGCTGACTGATTTAGAGATTATAAAGGATGCTCTCATCCGTGCTATTGGGAATTCTCATTTGTCCCATCCTGGAGAAATTCAGGAGCACCGAAGGGAGCGAGCGGTTGAATGGTTGAGGCAATATGCAATGGTTTTTACCACGAATTATGACCTCCTGCTGTATTGGATTACCATGAACGGCAATCCTCCGCTATTCGACGATGGGTTTCGTAATGATCCAGATGATTTGGATAGTCTTGTGTACTCCTTCTATTCTAGAGACAAAAGGATGTATTACTTACACGGTGCGTTACATCTATATTTACAGGAAGGAAGGCTATGTAAACATCGGTCGGGAACTGATGGGCTCTGTCTTACGGACTTAATACGCGAGAGCCTTAGTCAAGGGCAGTATCCGGTATTCGTAGCCGAATCATCGGCTGAGAATAAGTTGAGTCAGATTCATCGAAGCCCATATCTCTCAAATTGCTTAGACAAATTCGGAGGACTGACAGGCAAACTAGTCATATTCGGTCACAGCCTCGGTGACACAGATCGGCATATACTTGATTCCATCGCTCGAAACCGACGCCTTTCAACTCTCTATGTGGGGCTCCATGGCGACCCCGAAAACGCTTCAAATCAAACCATACAAGCTGCGGCTCGAAGACTCAGAGATCAACGGACTCAGCGATCTGGCTGGGAGCCTCTTGACGTTTATTTTTTTCGCAGCGAATCTGCTTGCCTATGGGATGACACGGTGTAAAAGACGACTCTTCATCAATTGCATCACGGAAGAGTATCAGCCAACTGTCGAGGAACCGCTCTTCTCACATTGTGCTAAATTTGTGCTAGAAATTTTCAAAACCGCTCATATTCGTTCAAACCAGTCGAATCCATAGAACGCTGTTAACTGCTGAATTTAGAAGTAAAAACGGGGAAACCTTCGCAAAATCAAGCCAGTGTTAAAACCGCTTAGATCAGACTCTCAAGGCTCAGACACGGGTTCAAATCCCGTTGGGACCACCAACCTTTCCCCTGATCTTCCGATAAGTTGGCGACCTTCCTGATTTCTGGCTCAGGAGTGGTTTGCCTCTCATAGGACAATCCATAGGACAAAACAGGCTTCGTATACGTAGTTTCTAGCTGCGCCCAGCGGGTGAGGGCCTGCCGGTCCCGAGGCCGTAGAGCTTTTTTTGTACGATCTCCTGGAACATGTGGCGATCCAGCGAGAGGTCCGCCGCCAAGCGTTTCAGCTTGGTGTTTTCTTGCGGAACTGCCGGAGTTCTCGCAGTTCGCTAAGGCCTACCTCGCGCCAGACTTCCAGGACCGTCGTTTCACTCTCGGCCTGGCGCAAGGCGGCCGGTATCTGCTCTTCCGTATGCCCACGTCGTCGTGTCATCGTCGGGTCCTCCTTGGGGTGAAGAAGACCACGCCGCCGACCGTTTCCTCAAGTCACCTGTGGCCTACGTTTCGGATTTTCGGTCACTGGCTCCCAGGTCGGGGCATACCGCCGGATGACGGTACGTAGCGACGCATCGGCTGCTTCCGCGCGAGGAGGGTCCGGAGGTCGGACATGCAACGAAGGGCAGAGGCGACGGGCGAAGCTGAGCGGCATGCCGACGTGGCCCCCTTCTTTGATGCGAAGCGCAACCGTGTCGCCCGTTCCCATCATGCTGCGAGGGACCTCGACTTGCTCCGCCTGGAGGATGAGCTCGATGGGATCCTCGGCGGCCACAATCCAGACGAGTGGCACGAAGGAGAGCGACCCCAAGGACTGCAGGACGACTTCGACGACACCGGGAATTCTCCGCGCGCCGGATTCATACCGAACGATGGCCAGACGCTTCCGTTTGAGCTGGTCGGCCAAGGCGTGCTGAGTCAACCCTAAGGACAAGCGGGCATGCGTGAATTCTTCAGGAGTCACGTATCCATCGGATACATTGTCGGCGCGGATCTGTCACGATGCGGTGTTGTGGTAGTCGGGGCGCGTGTGGGTCGGCATCGTCCGGATCGACCAGGAGAAGGCCAGGCCCTATCCTTCATCGAACGAGTAGCGAGTGACGGCGCAGGCCAGTAGTTTGGCGCGGCTCTTTGCGCTTCTCTCTCACCGGCCTCGTGTGTTGAACGTCCATGCGTGATTCTCGAACCGCGCCGCAGTTGAGACATCGCAGGATGGTCAACTCACCTTCCAGCCCCAAATATTGATCTCTGACCAGTAGTCCGGCACAGCGCACACAGGGCATGACGGCCTCCTTTATGACGAGAGGGGATAGTCTAGTGGCGCGGCGTTATCCAAAGTTGTGCCTGGTGTTACGAAATAGAAAACTCTTCATCGGAGGTCTGTCCCGTTCATGACCTCCTGATATGGCGGAGTGCGTGGTGTGTTCAGTAAGAAAGGGGTGCTTCAATTGACAGGGGGAAAAAGGCGGCTAAGGTAGGGATGGTTGTGCACGAGCACCATCCGGCATGCCTCGCGAGGAGGCGACAAGCGAGAACAGGAGGACGATCACATGAAGGGACGATGGCTCATCGCATGTGCGGGCATTCTGGTCGGGCTTCACGGTGGCACGGCCTTCGCCGTGAATCCGGATAACGGTCCCGGATGCGGACTGGGGAAACTGGCCTGGTCTGATTACAAGACGCCGAAGAACATTGCGCCGCAGGTCATGATGGCGACCACTAATGCCACATTCGGTAGCCAGACGTTCGGGATCAGCTTTGGGACGTCCGGCTGCACCAACGACGGCAAGGTCATGGCTGGGCAGCAGACGAATCTGTTCGTTGCGAGCACCTTTGATACGCTGTCTGAAGATATGGCGCGGGGCGGCGGGGAGCATCTTGCGGCCTTGGCCACGTTACTGGGTATCCCGGCCGAGCAGCACCCGGCCTTTTTCGCCATGACGCAGCAACAATATCAGGTGCTGGTTCACGCCGGTGAGACGTCGTCCGTGGCGGTGGTCAAGGCGCTTCAGGATGCTGTGAGTGGCCGCGCAATGGTCGCTCAGATTCCCGATCGACCGTGATTGCCTGCTGATCTCTCCTTATTTCCGCGTAGAGTATAATAGTCTTGGCGGACCTGACGACATAGGTCAGGCCCGCCAGGGTGTTCTCCCTCACCCTGTCGGGTTCGGCCCTGCCCCCTTGCGTTCTGTTCCTCGCTATTCTGTTCCGGAAACGTTCTCCGTGTCTCTTGTGAGGCGTTGGCTTGAAGCCTCTAGGCCGAGGGTAGGATAATGACGGCCCTGTGACGACACAGCCCTCACACAGACTGTTGCTGTTCGCAATTGGTGCCTTTGGCATTGGTCTGTATACCCTCGATTTGTATCTCCCGCTGGGAATCGGCAACGGAGTGCTCTATGGAGGACTCGTGGTGCTGTCCCTGGCGTTTCCGGATCGTACGACTCCGATTCTTGTCGCCAGCACCTGCTCGGTATTGGCTCTATCGGATGTGTTTCTGGGTGTCACCTTTCCCAATGTGCCGCTCTGGATGGGGCTGAGCAATCGTCTGTTCAGTCTGACGGCGATCTGGTTTCCGGTGATCTATGCGTTCCAGCGTCGAAAAATCGAGGAAGCGCTACGCAGCGCCCATGATGAACTGGAAGTGCGTGTGGGCGAACGGACGCGTGAATTGGCATTGGTGAACCAGGCGCTCGTCGAAGAGATCGGCGAACGCATGGAGACGGAGCGGTCCCTCCGAGAAAGCGAGTCCTCCTTGAAAGTGAGTCAGGAGGAGTTGCAGCACAGTCGAGAAGAACTCCGGGCGCTGGCCGGACAACTGTTGACGGCACAGGAGGGGGAGCGCCGCCGTATTGCGCGGGATTTGCATGACGATGTCAACCAACGGTTGGCCATGTTGGCCATGGACCTTCGGCGGATTGAGAAAGGGGAGGTGGGTGACCGGGCTGCCATTGAGGGACTGGTACGATCGATCACCCGTCGCCTGACCACGGTTTCGGATGATGTCCGCCAGATGGCCTACCGGTTCCATCCGTCTATTCTGGACGACTTAGGGCTTGTCAAAGCGGTGCGCCGGCTGGTGGATGATTTTTCTGCAACGACCATGATTGAGGCGGTGTATGTCTATCATGATCCCGTGAGTCCGGTGCCGACCGAATTGGCCACTTGCGTGTACCGGATTGCGCAAGAAGGCTTAAATAACGTTGCCCGGCATGCGCAGGCCACGGAAGTGGAAGTTGAGTTGATCTGTGACGACGAGGTCATTACGCTTTCGATTCGAGACAACGGCGTTGGGTTTGACTCGCAGCAGGCGTCGCAGGGCCTGGGGCGGTTAGGGTTGCTAAGTATGAAAGAGCGGGTGCGGTTAGTGCGAGGCACATTGACAGTGTCAACGGCCCCCGGCTGCGGCACCCATCTTGAAATCTGTGTCCCGCTTCCAGGTGGCGCGCATGCCTAAGCCGCGAGTACTGTTGGCCGACGACCATTCCTTGGTGCTGGAGGGGTTTCGTCGCATTCTCGATGACCAATGCGAGTTGGTGGGGATGGTCGAGGACGGCCGCGCATTGCTGGAAGTGGCAGCCCGAGTCCATCCTGACATCGTCATTCTTGACGTGTCGATGCCGTTGTTGAATGGCATCGATGCCGCCACGCAGCTGAAGAAGACACATCCCTCAATCAAAGTCATTTTTGTCACGATGCATGCCGATACCGACTATGTTCGATCAGCATTTGAGGCTGGGGCCTCGGGGTATTTGTTAAAGCGATCGGCGGTCGATGAATTAGAGCACGCGATTCGGGCGGTGTGGGCCGGGCATACCTATATCACGCCCTTGATTGCCAAGGATCTGCTCGACGTGTTGCTCACCAGGGGACCAGGACCGGGGCGGCAGAAGACAGCTCTCACCTTTCGTCAGCGTGAAGTGCTGCAGTTGTTGGCCGAGGGGCGAACGGCCAAAGACATTGCCCTCCGGCTCAAGATTTCCACGCGGACCGTCGAGTTTCATAAGGCCCAGCTCATGGAGCACCTGAATCTCCATACGACGGCTGAATTGATTAAGTATGCGTTAACACACGGATTCATTGCTTCTTCCTAGCTCATTCTGATGCTTGTCCAGGGCCATCGTCTCTTCCGCGACCTCGTAATCTTCTCTCCCAAACTATCGGGCTTTACGAGTTCCCTGCTCCGGCGGGGTGCACTACAACCAATCGGCGCGCTTCCAGCGCCATCGCAAGAGATTATCAGTGCATGCCAGACGACAAGAGACGTGGCCATGAGCCGGAGTGATTGTCTGATTGCCTTGTTCGGCCGCCCGGTGTGGTTACGCTGCAAGCTCTGCCAACGGGTGAATCCTGCCACGACGGAAGAGTCTTTCCGAGCGTGCTGGATGGAGGAGCGTGCGGCGATGGAACAGCACCACGTCAGTCCTGCAGATCTATGGTGGTTTCAGACGGTCTGTGAACATTGCCAGCGTCCGGGTAAGGAGTCGAATTCTGGCCGATAGTGTGCGCCGCTCTCGCGAGAGTGCGTGTTAAGTACGAAAGTGCACTCGAGCGCCGGTCTCAGTTGGCGATTCGGTAATTTCACAACAGTGTGACGAAGCTGACCTCGACGACTCACCCTCGCGCAGAACTCCTCGCTATCGGGCCGAATCATTCGCGACAGGGAAGGTGTTTCCCGACGACGCGTGGACGTATCAGTTTCCTACGCGGGATGCGTCCGGCCGATTGCTGCAAGTCTCCGGTAGGCATTACCTGCCGGCCCACAGTTACGAACGTCGGACGTTCATCAAGGTGCGGGCGTCACGGGCGTGCGAGACCCTAGAGAAGATCGCATTGCAGGATGTTCTGATGCTTCCCGCACGTCTCCGGTTCACCAGCGAGTGGGTGATGTCTCGTGAGCAGCCCAAGGATGTGGATGCCCGCGTCGATCTCCAGGACTTTATTTCGCTGAATCATCTGGTCGAAGAGATGTATCAGCGCGCTGCGGCGATCGAGAAATGTGAGGCCCAGGTAGGGGTTTCAGTATGGGCCTGGTTTCTGGCGAAGTGGTCCACGTCCTGTCAGGGCGTGCAATCGCAGTCGCTCCCTGCCGCAGCACGGGTGCTGTGTACGGCCGTGGTAGTCATATCGTAACGGAACGAGGCATGCCGAAACCTCGAGAACGATCTTTCTTCCTCGCCGATGGTTCTGGTAGAAGTCTGACATGCTAAGTCTCATTGCATTGGGTGCCGTCGCCGGACTGATTCCGGTCTATCTCGGCATTCTCTCGGCCCTGTTTCTAGGAAAGGTGATGCCGCGCACCTGGGAGGGTGGGCTCATCGGGGTTGCCAACGGAGTATTGGTCTATCTCTTTTTCGATCTCATGCATGAAGCGACCGAGCAGACCGGCGCGCGCGATCCCGTCTCATGGTTGGTGTTTCTGGGGAGCCTTGGGATCAGCTTCGTCGGCTTGGTTGCGCTGGAGTCCAGCCAGGTGTTCGGGGCTCGTGCGGGAAGCCGGTGGTTGTCGCTCCCGACGATGATCGCGGTCGGGATGGGATTACACAATCTCGGGGAGGGCCTGGCAATCGGCGCCAGTTACGCCAGCGGTGAATATACACTCAGCCTCCTGCTCGTTGCCGGGTTTGGTTTGCACAACGGGACCGAGGGATTCGGGATCGTCGGCGCGGCCGGGAAGCAGCCGATGTCGGGGCGGGATGTGTTGCTGTTGGGGCTGATCGCCGGCCTCCCGACCTGCGTCGGGACCTTTCTCAGTGGGCAGGGAGTGTCTTCTTATTTCTCCATCTGCTTTTATTCGCTGGCAGCCGGTTCGTTGTTGTATGTGGTGTTGTCGCTGACGGCGATGTCCTACACCGCGACGCGTCGGGTGCAGGTGGCCGCGGGCATGTTCGCGGGAATTGCGATCATGTATCTCACGGCCATGCTGCTCACGTTGGTCAGCGGCGTTCGCAGCTGACGAGGACGACGCTCCTTCCGGTCGGCCCTTCAATTGACCCCGCGACAGTCGGTTGTGTATAAAATGGCCTGATTCATTCATGGTCGATTGTTGTCGGGAGGCGTGCATCATGGCAGGACGGGAATTTCACGACGGTGCCAGCGATGGCTTAGAGGCACTGGAGCCTCTGGATCCCGAGAAAATCCACTCGTGTTCTGAATTACTCGAAGCGATGCGGAAGACCGCGTTCGGTGGCCGTCGCCTGGGCGAAGCCTACGAGACGCTTGCGGCAATGATCGACGATCCCGACTGCAAAGTCGTGTTGACGTTGTCCGGCGCCATGACGATCGCCAAGATGGGCAAAATCATCAGCACCATGATCGATCACGGAATGGTGCAGGCCATCGTGTCGACCGGCGCGCTGGTGGCGCATGGGTTGAGCGAGTCGGTCGGCAAGCTGCATTACCGGCATGAGCCCTCCCACAGTGACGAGGAATTGTTTCAGAAGGGCTACAATCGCGTGTATGACACGCTTGAGATGGAATCAAATCTCAACTATGTCGAGCACGTCGTATCCCAGACCTTGAAGCGTCTCAATACGGATCAGCCCCTGTCGTCGCACCTGTTGACCCGCGAACTCGGCAAGACATTGGCGGAAGAGTTTGAGGGGGCCGGCATTCTCAAGAGTGCCTATCTGAAAAACGTCCCGGTCTATATCCCGGCCTTTACCGATTCCGAAATGGGGCTGGATGTCGGGACGTGGGCGATGGGCAAAAAAATCGATTTTACCCGCAGCCAAATCAAGGACGGGGACGATGTCGCGGTTTTGCGCGCGCTGCACGAGGTCTACCCGGTCTTCAATCCGTACCTCGATCTCAATCACTACGCAGAAGAAATGTTGGGATCGTCACGGCTCGGGATTTTCACCATCGGCGGCGGGGTTCCCAGAAATTGGGCGCAGCAGGTCGCTCCGTACATCGAGATCAGCAACACCCGCTTGGGGCTCAACGTGCAACCGCCGCGGTTTCACTACGGTGTCCGGATCTGCCCTGAGCCTGACTATTGGGGCGGCTTGAGCGGCTGTACGTACCAGGAGGGCATTTCCTGGGGTAAGTTCGTGCCGCCGGCCGAAGGGGGTCGGTTTGCCGAGGTGCTCAGTGACGCGACCATGGTCTGGCCGCTGCTCATGGTGGGACTGCTGGAACGTCGTCGCGCGAAGAGTGCCGTGTCATGACCCGCGTAGGCACATGGATACGCAGGGGCGGCGCGTCATTGGCCCTGCTTCTGCTGATGGCCGGCGGGGTTTTGGCGGCCAGCTCGCCGGTGGTGGATAACCGGATGCGCGGCAAGATGGACGCCCCCCTGACCCTGATCGAGTATTCGGATTTCACCTGCGGGTACTGCCTCAAGTTTTTCAAAGAAACCTGGCCCAAGATTCAGGCGCGGTACGTCGAGACCGGCAAAGTGCGGTTCCTCTATAAAGACTATCCCCGCGCAGACCAGGGGCCCGGCGTGACAGCGGCTCTGGCGGCCCGCTGTGCGGGAGACCAGGGGACGTACTGGCCCATGCATGACCGCTTGTTTGCCGCCGACGGACGACTGGACGTGGATAGTTACTCCCAGCATGCCAAGGCCATCGGCCTCGACCAGGCGCAGTTCCGGCAATGCCTCCGCGATGCTCCACACATGAAAGCCATTTTTCAAGACCGGGACGAAGCCAACGCCTGGGGGTTTCATGGTACGCCCGGTTTTATTTTGATGCGGACGACGCAGCAGCCGACGGCCAAGAATCCGGCGCTTGCCATTCCGGGTGCCTTCCCGTTCGAAGCGTTCGAGGAGGAAATTGAGAAGCTCCTCGCATCGCAAGGAGAGAAGTCGAAGTAGGGCCTTGTCAGGCGCGAGCCCGCAGGGGGCCGTCTCGCGGCGAGAATGATCGTTTAGCCAGGAAAGAGGGAACTGCACTATGGGGTCGAAACAAGCCTTTTGGTCTGTGCCTGCCAAAGACGGGGAGCCGGATTTGTGGGTGTGCATGTCCTGTTTGAGTGAGGTGTTCTGCCGGAAGGTTCCCATGCCGGCCTGTCCGACCTGTCACGGGGTCTCGACCTATGAAGCGTTTGCCCTGTCGGCGGTGCAGGATTGGGGCACCGAAGAATTGATCGCAAAAGCAGTCACCGCTCAGCAGGCGGAAGAAGCTGCGAGTGCTGCGGCTGCTGCCACGCCCCCGGTGGAGTCAGTGCCGTAGCGAGTCCCCTCTCCTGGAGTTGGTCCGTTGGAAAATGGACGTCCCTTTCTAATCGGCGGCCGGTGGTCTCAGTCCACTACCGCTGTTCCTGTACGCAATCCCTACACCGGCGAGACGATTGCCCATGTCTGCCAGGCTGGTCCGGCTGAAGCGGAACTGGCCATGCAGTCTGCGGTCGACGGTGCGGCAGCCATGCGCCGGTTGTCGGGCTATGCGCGATCGACCCTGTTGCAGAAGGCTGCCCAATCCTTGCAGGTGCGTCAGGAAGAGTTCGCTCGTATGATGATGGCCGAGTCCGGCAAACCCGTCACCGATGCGCGGCGGGAGGTCGGGCGAGCCATTCAGACGTTTGCGATTGCCGCAGAGGAGGCCAAACGGATCGGCGGCGAGGTGGTGCCGCTCGATTGGTCGCCTGGCATGGAGACCTACTGGGGGGTGACCAGGCGGTTTCCGATCGGTCCGATCCTCGGTATTACGCCCTTCAATTTTCCCCTCAATCTCGTCGTCCACAAAGTGGCGCCCGCCCTGGCCGCGGGCAATTCCATTCTGATCAAACCGGCCCCTCAGACTCCGCTGACGTCGTTGTTGTTAGGCGACCTGCTGTTGCAGGCGGGCGTGCCTCCGGGAGGGCTCAATGTGCTGCCGTGCGACAACCAGGTTGCGGAACGGTTGGTGATCGATCCTCGATTCAAGTTGCTGAGTTTTACCGGAAGCGCACCCGTTGGATGGATGTTGAAGGCCAAGTGCGGCAAGAAGAAGGTGGTGTTGGAACTGGGCGGCAATGCGGCTGTGATCATTGAGCCGGATGCAGATCTGGACTATGCGGTGCATCGGTGTGTTACCGGCGGATTTACCTATGCCGGTCAAACCTGCATTTCAGTCCAGCGGATTTTCGTGCATGAGTCGGTGGCCGCGGCATTCACCGAGAGCCTGGTGGCTCGTGTCCAGGCATTGGCCAGTGGAGATCCGGGCGACGAGGCCACGGTGGTGGGGCCGTTGATCGATGCGGGGGCGGCACAGCGGGTTGAGGGGTGGATAGGAGAGGCCGTCGCCCAGGGAGCGCGTCTGCTGGCCGGCGGGTCACGGGTGGGTTCGGTGGTGCGTCCGACGGTGTTGTCCCAGGTGACCGCGACGATGAAAGTGAGCTGCCAGGAGGTGTTCGGCCCGTTGGTGACGATCACACCGTATCGTGAATTTGAGGCAGCCTTGCGAGCAGTGAATGAGTCGGACTATGGGCTGCAGGCCGGCATTTTTACCAATAACATCGGGCGTATTTTCCAAGCCTTCGAGCAGTTGGAGGTCGGCGGGGTGCTGGTGAATGAAATTCCCACCTTCCGCGCTGACCACATGCCCTACGGCGGCGTCAAGGATTCCGGAATCGGCCGTGAAGGGCTCCGCTACGCGATCGAGGACATGACCGAGCCCAAATTGTTGGTCATGAATCTTCGCCGACCGTGAAGGCGCAGGCCGAGCGACAAAAAAACCCGGTCGCCGTATTGCGGATGCGCGGCAAACTTGATACAACGATCGCGCGTATCGCCCCGTGATTTCGTGCGTGGCGTCAGGCTTTCGACAAGATTCGAACACTCAGCGCGGAGTGATTTCGACGCAGGATGGAGAGGGAGAGCGACATGGTACCCACACACATGTTTTTGACGAGGGGCGTCGGAGTGCACAAGGAAAAGTTGGCTGCGTTCGAGCAGGCCTTGCGGAGCGCCGGCGTGGCCTACTGTAACCTCGTCAGCGTCTCGTCGATTCTTCCCCCCAATTGCAAAATCCTTCCTCGGAAGCGTGGCGAGAAATTGCTCAATCCGGGTGAAATCACATTTTGTGTCATGGCCCGGTCCGAGACGAACGAACGGAACCGGCTGATCTCCGCCTCAATTGGTTTGGCGATTCCGACCGACCGCGATACCTACGGCTATCTCTCCGAGCACCATGCGTACGGCGAAACGGATGAAGAATCGGGGGAATACACGGAAGACCTGGCGGCACAGATGCTCGCCACAACCCAGGGGATCGAGTTCGATCCTGATGTGGCGTGGAAAGAACGCGAGCAGGTGTTCAAGATGGGCGGAAAAATCGTCCGAACCCTCAACATCACGCAGTCCGCAGTCGGTCGGCCGAATCGGTGGACCTGCGTCATCGCCTTGGCAGTGTTTATCCCCACGGAAAACATTCCCAAGAGTCTTCGGAACAAGGCCTAGCGTCTCCCATGTCGCTCCCGTCCGGGTGGCTTGGGCAAGCCGACAATTTCCTCGGGATCGACGAACCCTGGTGCCATCCTGATCGGGCCGGGGTCTACGTGCTGCCGGCTCCGTACGAACATACGTCGAGTTATATCCTCGGGTCTGACCGAGGCCCCTCCGCCATCATTGAAGCCTCCCAGCAAGTCGAACTGTTCGATGAAACGTTGCGCCAGGAACCCTATCGCGAATGGGGCGGTGTCGCGACGGCGGCAACGTTGAATCTCGACGGGCGTGTCGACGGACAAGCTGTGCAGGCCATTCAGGACTTTGTGCAGCCGCATGTGGGCAGAGGAAAGTTCCTCGTGACGTTGACCGGAGAACATACCGGCGCATTAGGCGCCATTCGTGCCCATGCGCAAAAGTATCCGGGGATGTGTGTGGTGCAGATCGATGCCCATGGTGACCTTCGGCAGGCCTACCAGGACAATCCCTACAGCCATGCCAGCGTGATGGCGCGCGTGGTTCAGGACGGGTTGCCGCTCGTGCAAGTCGGCATCCGGTCGATCAGTCCGGAGGAAATCGAGCTCATCGACAACACGCCTCGGATCAAGACCTTTTTTGCCGCGTCGATTTTGGATCCATCCGGGCCCTATGAAGGACGGGCTGCGCGCTGGATTCCTGAGGTGCTGACCGCGTGCACCGGCCCTGTGTACCTCACCTTCGATTGCGATGGGCTCGATGCCTCGCTTGTGCCGGCGTTGGGAACCCCTGAACCGGGGGGACTGGGGTGGTACGATACGCTCGCGTTGGTGACCGCGTTGGCGAATGGACCGGGGATTGTGGGGATGGACATCAGCGAGATCGCCCCGATCGAGGGATTCGTCGCTCCGCAATTCAGCATTGCCCGGTTGATCTACCGCATGTTGGGACGAATTCGTGCCGGCCGGCGTGTGCACTAGCAACTTCTTGACCATCGTGCAGTGGTGTTCCTGCCGCATTCAACCGGTGGTCCTACGGAGGACCGGCCGTCGTTCGAGCCATGGCTGCCCGGTGAGGTCGAGGACGGGGTTGCCGGCCTATGCGCATCAATAAATTTTTTACCGAGCAGGGACTGTGTTCGCGGAGAGAGGCTGATCGACTGATCGCCGAGGGACGTGTCACCATCAACGGGGTGGTGGCCAAGCTCGGGGATCAGGTGTTGCCGCAGGACCTCGTGGCGCGCGACGGTGTCGTGCTGCAGCGAGGGAATCGTTCCGTCTACATCAAATATCACAAACCTGTCGGGGTGACGACCACCACGGAATTGCACATTCCGCGAAATATCATCTCCGAGATCCGGCACCCTGAACGCATTTTTCCCATCGGCCGGCTCGATAAAGATTCGTCCGGTCTCATCCTGCTGACCAACGACGGCGATATTGTGAATGAGATCCTACGGGTCGAGCATGGGCATGAACGGGAATATCGAGTCGAAGTGGATCGGGAGTTCGATGAGACGTTTCTCACCCGCATGGGCGAGGGCGTGGTCATTTTGGGTGCACGCACACGTCCCTGCACGACGACGCGCCTCGGGCCCCGCCGATTTCGGATCATCCTGACGGAGGGACGCAACCGTCAGATCCGGCGTATGTGCCAGGCGCTCGGGTATCGAGTCGTCTCGTTGCATCGTGTGCGCATCATGCACATCACCGTGGAGGGGCTGCATGCGGGGCAGTGGACAGATCTGAGTGCGGAGGAGCGTGAGCGACTCTTTCAGGCGCTTGGCCGATCGGACGAGTCGGCGCAGTAACCGGCGTGTGCCGTGCGTGTTCAGTCGGCGCGGAGGGCCGGGTTCGAGCCCTCGCCGGGCAGGCCCAGGGGTGCACCGGAATGCGTGGTCTCGCCGGGTCTAGCGGAGGGCAGCGGCGGTGCCGTCGGTGTCCGGCTCAGAAACAGATTTAACAACGCAATAAAGAAGCTCCCGCCCACGATCCAATAACTCGTGGATACAATGGTTTTGGTTCCTGCCTCGCGCATGTCTTTGGCGACATCCGCCACGGTTTCGAGCAGCCGATCCAGGGCTAGGCTCACTTGCATCACCTTCGGTCCGCCGTTGTCGGCGGCATGGATTTCGGCTTTTCGCCGGAGTTCCGCCGCTTCCGCCACCGATCCTGCCCGCCACTCCTGAGACAGTAGATCGACTGTTTTGCTGGCCACGTGGAAGTATTGGTCAAGGCTTTCGCGAACCGCTTGAATATCCTTTTCTTCGCTCCGTCCGCTTCTCGACACGCGCAGACCGGCTGCGGCGTATCGATCCACTGCATGCTGGATTCGCGCCCGCTGCGCCGGCAGGGATTCCGTGATCCGTTCGAAGGTGTTCTGGTTTTCGGCCTCCAACGATCGAATGATCGTGTTGCGATAGCGGATGACATCGGCGGAGATATGCGCGAGGTCCGCCGCACCCAGTGTGTACTCGGTGTACATGATGCGGAGGTCCTGATCGATATGGCTGAGTGCCTGGCCGCTCACCCATCCCAATCCCGCGATCAGGATGCTGATGATCAGTTGATTGGTTCCGGGAAACGTGAACCTGAGGCGAGATGCCAGTGACACGAGCGTCCTCTTCGTCAACCGGAGGCGGTGATGAGCTTCAGGAACCCTTGCGCGTAGTCTAGCAGATCGTCTCCCAGGAAAGAAGTCGAGGTGGATTTCTTGGACGCGGCGGTCAGTCGAGCACGACACGCCGTTCGACCAACTGGCTGACTTCCGGGTCGTTGGAGACGAACACCACCGACCAGGGTTCCTCTTTGGAACACAGGCGGCGCAACAGCGTCAGTCGCAGTGCCGGCTCGATGTTGTGGAGGCTGCCGTTGAAGATCAAGAGTTGCGGCCGGGTGACGATCATGCGTGCCAGGAGAATGCGCAGGACCTGACTACGCGTCAGGTTGGAGCCGTTCCCGTGCACCAGCGTTTCCAAGCCCTGGGGGAACGCATCGATTTCCTCTTCGAGTTCCGTAAAGCGAAGCGCCCAGCTCAGATCTTCGAACTGAATTGACGGACGCTGGAGCGTCACATTTTCTTCCAGGGTACCGTCGAACAGGGTGGGATGGGAGTCCAGCATGAGACCGCGACAGCGATTCACATAGGTGAGGGAGACATCGCGAAGATCGATGTCATTGTAGCGGATGACCCCCTCGGTGGGATGGTACAGGCCGGCAAGAAGCAGTGCGAGTGACGTCTTGCTCCGACTGGTGCCGGAAAGCACGCTGATCTTTTCCCCTGGCAGGACTTCCAGGCTGAAATGGTTGAAGAGCAGCTGTCCGTCCGGCGCGGCGAAGGAAACGTCTTTGCAGGTAAGGCGAACCCCATGCTCGCAGGGGTCGGGCAGCCACGAGGCGATCGGTCCGGACACCTCTTCTTTCGGCATGTCGAACAGCGTGGAGAGTTCCTGGAGCGAGGTGGCGACATAGATAGCCGCGTACATACGCCGAGCGACAGTGTCGAGGTTCAGCAGCAGGGTGCCGACAATGACTTCTGCTGCGACGAATTGGCCCAGGGTAATATCGCCGACCGACAGCAGCCAGCCGCCCAAGCCGATCATGCCGCTGTGCGCAAAGGCTTGAAACACTACCGTGCTCTGATACTGGGCGCCGCTCAGAATATCCGATCGCGTCTTTCGTGCGAGTACATAGGCTTGAACGAGGGTATCGGTTTTCTTGAGGAGGAGCGGCAAGCTGTCCGTGGATTTGAAATGGAGCCGGTTGATACCGATGTCCTGCAGCCAGTGAAAGGTTCGGTAGTGTAGTTGCGAGACCCGTTGGGTAATCCGCAGCCCGCCACGCCCGAAAAACGTCAGCAAAAACGCGCATCCGGTGATCAGCAGG
>VOPT01000050.1 GCA_009594865.1 Nitrospira sp.
GTTCGCCGTCCGCGAAGGCGGCAAGACTGTCGGCTCGGGCGTCGTTACGGAAATTCTAGCTTAGGATGTCCTGGTCTGTTGGCCGGCATGTGAGGAGTTGAGCGTGAAAGTCGATCAAAGAATTCGTATCAGGTTGCGTGGTTTTGATTATCGCGTGCTTGATCAATCGGTAGTGGAGATTGTGGAGACGGTCAGGCGTAGCGGCGCGCGGGTTGTCGGGCCTATTCCATTGCCGACTCGAATTGAGAAATTCACAGTCCAGCGTTCGACTCATGTGGATAAGAAGTCCCGCGAGCAATTTGAAATTCGTACGCACAAGCGTCTGTTGGATATCATGGAGCCTACGCCGGAGACCATGGACTCGTTGATGAAACTCAATTTGGCGGCTGGTGTAGACGTGGAGATTAAGCTCTGAGGGTTGAAGGTATCGACCTTATCTGAGCTGACAGGAAGGCCATGACAAACGGATTGTTGGGTAAAAAATTGGGGATGACCCAAATTTATGATGAGAGTGTTCTGGAGCCGGTGACGGTCATCGAGGCTGGCCCGTGCCGAGTGGTTGCCATTAAGACCAAGGAGCGTGACGGCTATGAAGCCGTTCAATTGTCCTTTGGTGAAGTGAAAGAGCGAAGCCTCTCGAGTGGGGAACTCGGTCATTTGAAGAAGCATCAGGCCCCTCCTAGTCGATGGCTGCGCGAATTCCCTAAAACGGGAGAAGCTGCTGTCGGCGCGACAGTGAAGGTCGACATGTTCAAGAAGGGTGATTGGGTTGATGTTGTTGGCGTTTCAAAGGGGAAGGGCTTTCAGGGCGTCGTGAGGCGACACAATTATGCCGGTGGTCCAGAGACGCACGGTTCCATGTTCCATCGCGCTCCAGGTTCCATCGGTGCCAGTTCCTATCCATCTCGCGTTTGGAAAAATAAGGCCTTGCCGGGCCATATGGGGGATGAGCGTGTGACGGTGCAGCGCTTGAAAGTGATTGACGCTCGTCCAGATGAAAACCTGTTGTTCGTCCGCGGAGCAGTGCCTGGTGGTGCAAATGGGCTGCTGGTTGTGCGGAAGTCAAAAAAGAGTTGAGCTATGCCGATCGTTGATGTGGTTGATTCGAAAAAGAAGAAGGTTGGTAGCGTTGACCTGCCAGACGCAGTATTCGGCTGCAAGCCGCATGGTTCGCTTGTGCACGAGGCCGTGGTGATGCAGAGAGCCTGCGATCGTCAAGGCACTGCTTCGACGCTGCGCCGGGGCGAGGTGAGCGGATCGGGAAAGAAGCCGTGGAAGCAAAAGCACACTGGCCGTGCCCGCGCCGGTTCATTGCGGTCTCCTGTCTGGCGGCATGGAGGGACGGTGTTTGGTCCAAAGCCGAGAAACTATGCGTTTGGAATGCCCAAGAAGAAGTATCGGGCCGCCCTTCAGAGTGTGCTTTCGGCCAAATTGTCCGAGGGCAACATTGTTGTACTGTCTGAGCTTTCTATTGCAGAGGCAAAGACAAAATTGCTGGCAAATGTATTAGCTCAACTTGGAATTTCTGGCACTGCCTTGCTCGTCGTCGCCGATCAAAATTCTCATGTGATGCAGGCTGGAAAAAACCTTTCGAACGTGACCGTGCTACGACCTGAAGAATTGAACGTCTACGACGTGCTGCGTTGCCACTCCCTCGTCATTCCGCAGGGTGAGTTGGGGCGAGTGAAAGAGGTGTGGTCATGAAAGGCGATCTTCATCAGGTATTGATTCAGCCATTGCTCACCGAGAAAATTACGGCCTTGCGTGAGCAAAGTAACACCGTGGGTTTTCTTGTTCATCCGGACGCCAATAAAATTCAGATCAAGCAGGCTGTCGAATCGCTTTTGAAGGTTAAGGTGTCGCGCGTCAATGTGGTCAATATTCGCGGCAAGATTAAACGTTTAGGGCGCTTTGTCGGAAAACGATCTGATTGGAAGAAAGCATTTGTCACGTTGAAAGAGGGCGAGAAGCTCGAGCTGTACGAAACCGTCTAAGCGCGAGTTTTTCGATTGAGTGAGATCTAGCTATGGCATTAAAAGTTTACAAGCCAACAACGCCAGGCCGTCGTGGGATGACAGCGATCCAGGGTGAAAAACTTACCAAGAAAAAGCCTGAAAAGTCTTTAACGGGGTTTCATCTTCGCACTGGTGGTCGGAATAATGATGGACGTCTGACTATCCGATTCCGTGGGGGAGGGCACAAGCGCCTCTACCGTCAGATTGATTTCCGTCGTGACAAGGCCAGTGTGCCTGCAAAGGTTGCCGCCATTGAATACGATCCAAATCGCTCATCAAGGATTGCTCTGCTGCACTACCGTGATGGTGAGAAGCGGTATATCTTGGCTCCTGTTGGTCTGTCGGTGGGTGATATGGTTCAGTCAGGGGAAGGCGCAGAAGTGCGGCCGGGAAATGCTCTCCCGCTCGTCAATATGCCGCTTGGTACCACCATCCACAACATTGAGTTGAAGCCTGGTAAGGGTGGTCAATTAATCCGCAGCGCCGGCGGCTCCGCCCAGGTCATGGGGCGAGATGGGGCCTATGTGCAAATTCGCCTCAAGTCTGGAGAGATGCGAAAGGTGCTCTCGAGTTGTATGGCCACGGTCGGTCAGGTCGGAAACGTGGATCATGAAAACGTCGTGGTCGGCAAGGCGGGACGTACTCGATGGAAGGGAAAGCGTCCACATGTTCGCGGTGTGGTGATGAATCCTGTCGATCACCCGCATGGCGGCGGTGAAGGGAAGTCAGGGCAAGGTAATCCGCATCCAGTGTCGCCATGGGGTACTCCGGCGAAGGGATACAAGACTCGGAAGAATAAGTCGACGGATAAATTTATTATCGCGCGTAGGAAAAAGTAGGAGCGGATAATGCCTCGTTCAATTACGAAAGGACCATTCGTCGATGATCATCTGGTCAAGAAAGTTGAGCAGATGAACCAGACGAAGGATCGCAAATTAATCAAGACCTGGTCGCGCCGATCAACCGTTATTCCTGACATGATCGGACACACGTTCGCGGTTCATAACGGGAAGAAATTCATTCCCGTATTTGTGACCGAAAATATGGTCGGCCATAAGCTGGGAGAATTTGCTCCAACGCGCTTTTTCAAAGGGCATGGACAAGCAAAGACCGAAAAGGCAGTGGCGCTTAAGTAATTGTTGGTTCACCGATGGGCCGGCATGGTGGGGTGGGGTCAGCTATGGCAGAGGCAAAAGCAAATTTACGATTCGTGAGAGTAACGCCTAGGAAGGCGAGAGTTGTCATCGATATGATCCGCGGCCAGCAGGTGCCCATGGCCTTAGCCATGCTTCGGCATACTCCCAAGCATGCCGCGCGAGTCATTGAGAAGCTTCTTCGATCTGCAGTGGCAAATGCCGAGCAGAAGGAATTGGGCGACAGCGACGAGATGTGGGTGTCGCAGGCGGTAGTGAACTGCGGGCCTATTTATAAGCGTTTTCGGGCGCGATCGATGGGGCGAGCCAACTCCATTCAGAAGCGGACTAGCCATATTACGATCGCAGTTGCTGCTCCGACTGCGGCTCACAGCAGCTAACGCTTTTACCATTAGACTGAGGGTTATTCTTCATGGGTCAGAAGACACATCCAATTGGCTATCGTATCGGCTACAACTACACTTGGAGCTCGCGCTGGTACGCGGATAAAGATTATGCGCGATTGCTTCACCAAGACATCAAGATTCGGAAGATGGTGAAAGCCAAGCTGTACCACGCCGGGGTGGCCAAGGTTGAAATTGAACGATCTGGTGATCAAACTCGTGTGATCATTCACACCGCCAGACCTGGAATTATCATCGGCCGAAAGGGCGCTGAAGTCGATAAGTTAAAGGCGGCCCTTGAAAAAGAATATTCTGGTCAAGCCTACATTACCGTCAAGGAAATTAAAAAGCCCGAATTGGATGCCCAGCTGGTGAGTGAGAACGTCGCCACGCAGTTGGAGAAGCGGGTCGCATTCCGTCGTGCGATGAAGCGTAGTGTGCAGTCGGCGCTTCGCCTCGGGGCGCAGGGCATCAAAATCATGGTAGCCGGGCGTTTGGGCGGAGCGGAAATCGCTCGAACGGAATGGTACCGTGAAGGGCGTGTCCCCCTGCATACCTTGCGCGCAGAGGTTGATTATGGGTTTGCGGAAGCTCATACGACCATGGGCCAGATTGGGGTTAAGACCTGGATCTATAAGGGTGAGTTGTTGCCAGCGCTTCAGTTGAAACCTGATTCTACGCTCGGACGACTTGGCTAAGAACTTCGATAAGGAAAAGGTGGGTCTGTGTTAGCGCCAAAGAAAGTTAAGTTTAGAAAGATGCAGAAGGGGCGGATGCGAGGAAAAGCCTATCGCGGGGGAGCCATTACCCTTGGAGAGTTCGGCTTGAAAGCCCTTGAGCCGGGCTGGATTACTAGCCGGCAAATCGAGGCGGCCCGTATTGCTATTACCCGTTTTGTGAAACGAGGCGGCCAGGTATGGACAAGAATTTTCCCGGACAAGCCCATTACGAAGAAGCCTGCTGAAACCCGCATGGGTAAAGGTAAGGGCAATCCAGAGTATTGGGTAGCCGTGGTCAAGCCTGGACGGATCATGTACGAGATGGGTGGAGTCGCTCCCGATGTAGCCAAGCAGGCGTTAAAGCTTGCTTCCTATAAGTTGCCTATTGCCACGAAGTTCGTGGTCCGCGGCGAGTTTCAGTAACCTGTAGCGCGTGTTGAGTGGTGATGTGATGGATGTGAAGGATCTCAGCGGGCTCTCGCTAGATGAGTTGGTCGCAAAGGAAAAACAGTTACGCCAGGAGTTGTTTAATTTCCGATTCCAGCTCGGCATTGGTCGCCTAGAAAACCCAATGCAGGTTCGAAGTACCAAGCGCGACATTGCCCGCCTGAAAACGGTCAGGCGTCAATTGGAATTGCTGCAGACTCAGGCCGGCCAGTCGGTCGGTAAGTAAGAGAGAAGGGGCGTATGAAGGAAGGCCAACAACATCGACGTGAGTGGTACGGCAACGTCGTCAGCAACAAGATGAATAAAACGGTTGTCGTGGCGGTTGAACGATCAGTCATTCATCCAATTTACAAAAAAGTTCTTCGCCGGGTCACCAAGCTTAAAGCCCATGACGAGGGAAATGTGTGTAAGGTTGGGGATCGAGTTCAGCTGAGCGAGACGCGTCCCATCAGCAAGGACAAGCATTGGCGCGTAGTCCGCGTCATGGTCAAGGGGCAACCTGAAAAGTAACTACGGAACACACCTGAAGAGCTGAAGGGCGAGATCCTTTTGGCGGTGAGTAGGGCGGGGTATGATTCAGAATTACACATACATGGATGTGGCCGATAATTCCGGCGCGAAGCAGGTCATGTGCTTTCATGTTCTCGGCGGTACTCGGCGTCGGTATGGATCGCTCGGCGACATTGTGGTGGTTGCCGTTAAGGAGGCAATTCCTCAAGCAGGCGTCAAAAAGGGTGACGTGAGCCGAGCGGTTATTGTGCGTACGACCAAGGAAGTCCGGCGTGACGATGGTTCCTATATCAAATTCGACCGGAACGCCTGCGTCCTGATTAATGCTCAGGGGGAGCCAGTTGGGACTCGAATTTTCGGCCCAGTCGCTCGTGAACTTCGCTGGAAAAAGTTCATGAAGATTATTTCGCTTGCGCCGGAAGTCTTGTAGTCGAAGGAAGAAAGGTTCTGGTAGGGATGGCACGAATCAAAACGAAAATTCGCAAGGGCGACACTGTTGTGGTGATGACTGGGCGTGAGCGTGGTAAATCAGGCAAAGTGTTGTCTGTCGATACCGTAACGGGAAAGGTTTTAGTAGAGAAGCTCAACATGATCAAGCGCCACACCAAGCCGAATCAGAAACTTCGGCAGGGAGGCATTCTTGAGCGTGAGGCTCCTCTTGCCATTTCCAATGTCATGTTCTTGTGCCCAGTGACGAAGAAGCCGACTCGGTTAGGCGTCAAGCGCCAGGAAGATGGGCGCCGGACTAGACTGAGTAAAAAATCAAAAGAAACTGTTGAATAGTCGGAACAGGAAAGACGTTCATGGCAAAAGTAGAGAAGGGTAAGGGCGGCAAGGGGGCAACCCCTCGCACCTCAGGTAAGAAAGAAGCGGCAGTGCCTGAAGTTTCACAGGAGGCAGGTACTGAACATCAATTTGCCCCGAGATTAAGGGATACCTATCGTGATCAGGTCGTCCCGGCTTTAATGAAAGAATTCGGCTATGGCAATTTGATGCAAGTGCCGCGTCTTGAGAGAATTGTCCTGAATGTCGGTATGGGCGAGGCAATTCAAAATGTGAAGTTGCTGGAGAGCGCGGCTAATGAATTGGGCATTATTACCGGGCAGAAGCCGGTAACGACTCGAGCCAAAAAGGCGATCGCCGGTTTCAAATTGAGACAGGGGATGCCGATCGGCGCTAAGGTGACCTTGCGTAGTCGAAGGATGTGGGAGTTTTTGGATCGCTTGATTTCCTTGGCGCTCCCCAGGATTCGAGATTTTCGGGGTATCTCCCCCAAGGCGTTTGACGGACGTGGCAACTATACCCTTGGGCTTAAGGAACAATTGATTTTTCCTGAGATTGAATACGATAGTGTCGCGTCGATTCATGGCATGGATATCACCATCGTCACCACTGCGCGTACGAATGATGAAGGCAAGGCCCTGCTCAAACATCTCGGCATGCCATTCCGGGCCTAAAATAAGCTTCGAGAGAGGGCGGGTTGGCTTTCCTGGCTATGTGGAGTAAAGGGGGATCGCGTGTCAAGATTAGCGCTCAAAAATAAGGCGGCAGTGAAATCCAAATTCTCGTGCCGCGACTATCATCGCTGCGGGTTATGCGGTCGCGTGCGAGGGTTTTTGCGTCGATTTCGTATGTGCCGTATCTGTTTCAGATCTCTGAGCCTCAAGGGAGAGATTCCTGGAGTGCGTAAGTCAAGCTGGTAGTCGCCAGGGAGAAACCTGCATCTGCGGGCATAGAAGAGGAATGCATGATTACTGATCCTATCGCTGATTTGTTGGTTCGACTGGGGAACGCCGCTCGCCGCCGCCAGGATGTCGTGAAAGTTCCCGTTTCAAAAGTAAAGCGACAGATTCTGAATATCCTTGGCAAAGAAGGATTCATCCTCGGTTACGGGGAAACACAAGAAGATGGGCACCCAATTTTCTCTGTCCAGCTTCGCTATGTCGAAGAGGCGCGCCCAATGATCACGGGGATGCGTCGAATCAGCAAGCCAGGGCGCCGTGTGTATGTCGGGAGAGATGATGTGCCCAAGGTGAGAAACGGAATCGGCGTGGCTGTCATTTCAACCTCGAAAGGTCTTATGACTGACAGTGATTCCAGGCGGGCGGGATTGGGCGGTGAAGTGCTTTGTTCTGTCTGGTAAGAAGAGTCGGCTGAGACGCAGTATAACCGAGATCGCTGTAATGTAACGGGGTTCGTATGTCGAGGATTGGGCGGAAACCAATATCAGTTCCTAGCGGCGTTGATGTGAAGGTCGCTGGTTGTCTCGTATCAGTCAAGGGGCCCATGGGCAAACTTGATTGGAAGTTGACTGACGGCCTAAGCGTGGCAGTTGCTGATGGACAGCTTGTTGTCAATCGGTCGGGTGATGCGCGCGAGATACGTGCCATGCATGGGTTGGTTCGTGCCGAATTAAGCAACATTATCCAAGGCGTCACCAAAGGCTATGAGAAGTCGTTGGAAATAACGGGCGTGGGCTACAAAGCTCAACTTCAGGGGCGCGAGATGAGTTTCAATGTGGGCTATATCAATCCGGTTACCTATACCGTGCCTCAGGGTATTGATGTGAAAGTCGACAAGCAAACGCTGATATCGATTAAAGGTATCGATAAGCGATTGGTTGGTCAAGTCGCAGCCAACATTCGTTCCATTAAACCCCCTGATGTCTATAAGCAAAAAGGAATTCGATACGCCGGCGAAGTGTTGAGGAAGAAGGCGGGCAAAACCGGCAAGTAGAGGCATTTGATGAACACCCAAGAAAAAAATCGAAAATTAGCAAGACGTAAACAGCGGGTACGAAAATCAGTAGTCGGGACAAGTGATCGACCACGATTGAACGTCTTCCGAAGTCGCTCTCACATCTATGCCCAAATTATCGATGATCTTCGTGGCCATACGGTGGCGGCGGCGTCCACTTTGGATGAATCCTTGCGGAAAGCCGTGAAATCATCGGGTAGTATCGAAGGCGCAAAAGCCGTCGGTAAACTTATTGCCGAACGGGCGAAGGCTGCCAAGGTATCGATGGTCGTGTTTGATCGTGGGGGCCGGCAATATCATGGACGCGTGAAGGCCTTGGCTGACGCATCCCGCGAGGGCGGCTTACAGTTTTAGGAATGGGGCATGCGGGATGGCACCGCTTGTCGCAAGAGAAATGAGACGACCTAAAGGAGAATGACGTTGTGCGAGTCAATCCCGAAGAATTGAGTCTAAAAGACAAGGTAGTGTTCATCAACCGCGTCGCCAAAGTTGTCAAGGGTGGCAAACGATTTAACTTTTGCGCTCTGGTGGTTGTCGGTGACGGGCAGGGCTATGTTGGGGTCGGCAAAGGAAAAGCTGCAGAAGTACCGGTGGCCATTTCTAAGGCTGTCGAACAGGCCAAAAAGCATCTTGTTCGCGTTCCCATCAAAGGTGGGACCATTCCTCACGAAGTTCACGGTCTCTTCGGTGCCGAGCACGTGCTTCTAAAGCCTGCCGCTGACGGTACCGGCATCATTGCAGGCGGTGCTGTGCGAGCGGTTGTCGAATTGGCCGGTGCGCACAACATTATCGCGAAAACTTTGGGCCGCGGGAATCCGTTCAACGCGGTCAGGGCCACTCTTAATGGACTTCAGCAGCTGTGCGATCCGCAGGAAATTATGCGATTACGTCGGGCTGTTGGTAGCGAAGCGTAGGGACAACATGGCTACTGAAAAGAAAACAACAACTGCTCAAGGCAGCCTTCGAATTACGCTGAAACGGAGTCCGATCGGAACCCCGCAGAAGCACCGACTAGTTCTCAGAGGCTTAGGGCTGCGGAAACTTAACGCCACTGTGTTGCGTCCGGCCAGCGATCAGGTCAAGGGCATGATCGCCAAGGTCGGCTATTTACTGGAAGTGAGTCCCCAATGAAGTTGCATGATCTGGCTCCTTCTCGAGGAGCGAAACACAAACCAAAGCGGATCGGCCGTGGTCCTGGTTCTGGCCATGGTAAGACGGCGACGAAGGGTCATAAGGGTCTGAAAGCTCGTTCTGGTGGTGGAAAACGCCCCGGATTCGAAGGCGGCCAGATGCCGTTGATCCGCCGTGTTCCCAAGTATGGATTTACGAACCAATTTCGAACTGAATACACGATCATTAATTTAAAAAGTCTGGCTGGTCTGGAAACGACAGAAGCCATTACGCCCCAACTCTTGATGAATGAAGGCCTTGTTCGACGCAAAGGAGAGCTGATTAAGATCCTCGCCCAGGGAGAGTTGACGAAACCTCTCGTGGTCCAGGCTCACAAGTTCAGCAAATCAGCCGAGGCAAAGATTCAGGCAGCAGGGGGGAGGGCCGAGGTCATTCCCTGTGTTTGAGCGTTTGCTGACCAGCTTCCAAAACATCTTCAAGATACCTGAGTTGCGGACTCGCGTGTTGTTCACGCTGGGTATGCTGATCGTCTATCGTGTCGGCGCCCATATCCCGACGCCTGGTATCAACGGTGAAGCCTTATCCGAATTTCTGCAGAAGCAAGGTGGCGCGCTTCTGGGATTTTTGGACATCTTCTCCGGTGGGTCGCTTTCGCGTCTGACCATTTTTGCCTTGGGCATCATGCCCTACATCAGTGCGTCGATTATTCTTCAGTTACTCACCGTCGTCATCCCGCACCTCTCGAAATTGGCGAAAGAAGGGGAACGCGGACGAAAAAAGATCATCCAATACACGCGTTTTGGAACCATTGTGATTGCCTTGATTCAGGGATTTGGGATCGCCGTTGGCCTCGAGCAGATGAATCAGGGTGCGTTCGTCCTGACTCCTGGATGGGGTTTCCGCTTTATGACGGTGATTACGCTCTGCGCTGGCACCGGGTTTCTCATGTGGCTTGGCGAGCAGATCACCGAGCGCGGCATTGGCAACGGTATTTCATTGATTATCTTCGCGGGCATTGTCGCGCGACTTCCTGCGGCTGTTGCGCAAACGTTCGATCTCTACAAGGTTGGGCAATTAAGCTTTCCGCTACTGGTCGTGCTGGCGGTAGTCATGTTCGGGGTGGTCGCCGCAATCGTCTTCCTCGAAAGCGGGCGCAGGAAGGTGCCTGTTCAATACGCGAAGCGTGTGATTGGAAGAAGGGTGTATGGGGGGCAAAGTACCCATATCCCCTTGAAGATTAACACTGCCGGGGTTATTCCTCCGATTTTTGCATCGTCCATTATCGCTTTTCCGGCGACCATTGCCGGATTTTTTGAAACACCCTGGATTAAAGCCATCGGATCGCAACTCGCCCCTGGATCACTCCTCTACACACTCATGTATGTCGGATTGATCGTATTTTTTTGTTTCTTCTATACGGCAGTGGTCATGAATCCGGTGGATATGGCAGATAACCTCAAAAAATATGGGGGGTTTGTTCCTGGTATTCGCCCGGGACAGCGAACCTCGGACTATATTTACTCCGTTCTCACGAAGATCACCTTTGCGGGCGCCATTTACTTGGCAGTCGTATGTGTCATCCCGGAATTCCTCATCTATAAATTGAATATGCCGTTTTATTTTGGCGGTACCTCCCTGTTGATCGTGATCGGGGTTGGTTTGGATACGGCACAGCAGATCGAGTCCCATCTCTTAAATCGTAACTACGATGGATTCCTTCAAAAAGGAAAACTTCGAGGTAGGACATCCTAGGATCATCTCATGCGACTCGTTTTTCTCGGCGCACCAGGCGTTGGCAAGGGTACTCAGGCAGATCGGGTCACGGCTCAATTTGGATGGCCGAAGATCTCTACCGGTGATCTGTTGCGAGAAGCCGTCCGCAATCAAACTGCACTCGGGATTGAAGCCAAGAAAAGCATGGATGCCGGAAAATTAGTTCCGGATAGCGTGGTGATCGGCATGGTGCGGGAAACCTTGGCCGCGCCTTCATGTCAGAATGGATTCGTGCTGGACGGTTTTCCGCGGACGGTTCCGCAAGCTGCGGAATTACAGGCTATCTTAACCGGTCGAGGCCTCTCACTTGATCGGGTCATCAACTTTCGCGTCTCCCGGCCTGATGTGGTCACCCGACTTAGTGGGCGACGGAGCTGCCCAAAGTGTCAGAGCGTGTTTCACATCTCGTTTGCTCCTCCGAAAATCGAGGGTCAGTGTGATCGGTGCGGGACGACGCTCGTACAGAGAAGTGACGATAAGCCTGAAACGATTGAAGCTCGACTAAAGGTGTATGATGAGCAAACCGCCCCGCTTATAGCCTATTACGAGTCGAAAAACCTCCTGAGCGATCTGGAGGGGTCTGGCGAAATGGCCGCTGTCTACAGCAGGCTTTCCGCCATGCTGCTCGGGCTCGGCGCTCAATGATCGTCTTCAAAACGCCGGCTGAGGTGACGTTGATGGCGCAGGCTTCCCGTGTGGTGGCAGAAGTCTTAGCGCTGTTGAAACGAAAAGTCGAACCTGGCATCACGACTGAGGATTTAGACCGAATGGCTGAAGAGGCTATTCGTGGTCGCGGAGCCATCCCAGCCTTCAAAGGATATCGGAATTACCCGAAAACCCTCTGCGCATCTGTTAATGAACAGGTCGTTCACGGAATTCCGTCGAAACGCAAACTCAAAGAGGGCGACATTATCGGACTTGACTTGGGTGCCATTGTCTCCGGGTTTTATGGCGACTCCGCCGTGACCGTGCCGGTTGGATCGGCCAGTGCAGAGGCGTTACGTCTGATACAGGTCACCGAGGAAGCGATGTATAGAGGAATTGCGAAGGCGGTAGTCGGGAATCGCCTTTCGGACGTCTCTCATGCTATACAGACCCATGTCGAACAAGCCGGTTTTACTGTCGTGACGGAATTTGTCGGTCATGGTATAGGAAGGCAGCTTCACGAGGAACCGCAAGTGCCAAACTACGGCAAGCCTGGACAGGGTCCGCGGCTCCAGGTCGGCATGGTCTTGGCCATCGAACCAATGGTAAATATGGGGGGTAGCGCCGTTCGTATACTAGAAGATCGGTGGACGGCGGTCACTCAAGATGGCAGATGGTCTGCTCATTTTGAGCACACCATCGCCATTCAAGCGAGTGGCCAGGCCAAGATTCTTTCACAATTGTCACACTAAAACGGGGAGGCGTACCGATACGTGCCAAAAGAAGATGTCATAGAAGTGACCGGCACAGTGGCTGAGACTCTCCCCAATGCGATGTTTCGCGTAGAGTTAGAAAACGGGCACCGAATTTTGGCTCATATTTCCGGAAAAATGCGCATGCATTTTATTCGGATCCTTCCCGGCGACAAGGTCACGATTCAATTATCGCCCTATGATTTAACTAGGGGACGGATTACTTATCGATTCAAGTAGTGGAGAAATGGAATTGCTATGAAGGTCAAGTCGTCAGTTAAGCCGATTTGTGCGAAATGTAAAGTCGTCCGTCGGCGTGGGGTCGTTCGCGTCTTATGCGCCAATCCCCGTCATAAACAACGGCAGGGATAACCGACGGTGGGTTGCCTTAGCATGGCATGCGTCAGTGTCAGGACCGAATCATCTGCACCACAGTGGCAGGGGGATTCCTGGAGCGCTGCTGAGCCAGCTCATCAGGCGAGCAAGAATAGGAACTAGGGGGTAATTATGGCACGTATTGCTGGCGTTGATTTGCCAAAAGACAAACGCATCGAAATTGGTTTGACCTATGTGTTCGGGATCGGTCGCGTCGCCGCGCAGGCGATTCTCAAAAAGGCCGGAGTTGATGGCTCCATTCGTGTGAAAGATGTCAGTGAAGACAAGATCGTCAAGATCCGCGAGGTCATCGAACGGGATTACCGCGTAGAAGGTGACTTGCGCAAAGAAGTGTCGATGAATATCAAGCGTTTGGTGGATACCGGGACATTTCGTGGGCTTCGGCATCGCAAAGGGTTGCCTGTTCGCGGACAGCGGACGAAGACCAATGCGCGCACCCGTAAAGGAAGACGCTCGGGTGTGGGCAGCAAACCGCAGAAGCCCGCTGGTTCCCGGGCATAAGAGATTAGACCGAGCAGGCGCCATGCGCTGAGGGAGATTCTATGAGTGTGAAGAAGGGCAAAAAGAAGGAACGGAAAATTGTCCAGAGCGGAGTGGCTCACGTGCAGGCATCGTTCAATAATACGATCGTGACCATTACGGATATGAGCGGCAACACCGTCGTGTGGGCTAGTTCAGGCAACCAGGGTTTTAAGGGGTCACGCAAAAGCACCCCCTTTGCCGCGCAGCGTGCGGGCGAAGCCGCAGCCAGAAAAGCCATGGAAAACGGCATGCGCCAGGTTGATGTGTATGTCAACGGGCCGGGTGCTGGACGAGAGTCTGCCATTCGCTCCTTGCAAAGTGCCGGACTGCGCATCAATTTGATCCGCGACGTGACGCCCATTCCTCACAACGGATGCCGGCCGCCGAAACGTCGGCGGGTGTAGGAGAGATCCGGGGCATCTTCGTAGTAACGAAATATCTGATTCGGTTGTACTTGAGTTGTTGAGGTAGAGGAGGGGTAGTAGCGTGGCAAAATATAGTGGACCTGTCTGCCGCTTGTGCCGGAGAGAGGGCGAGAAACTCTTCTTGAAGGGGTCTCGTTGCATGACCGAAAAATGCGCGATCGAGCGCCGGAGTTATCCTCCTGGACAACACGGTCAGGCCCGTCAACGGACGTCGGACTACAGCTTGCAGTTGCGTGAAAAGCAGAAACTCAAGAGGATTTACGGTCTCCAGGAATGTCAATTCCGCGGCATTTTCGAGCGAGCGGAACGCCAAGCCGGCGTGACGGGCGATACGTTGCTGCGCCTCCTGGAATGTCGCTTGGACAATGTGGTGTATCGGCTCGGCTTCGGTGCCTCACGAAAAGAGGCCAGGCAGTTGGTCAATCATGGTCACTTGATGATCAATGGCCGGAAAGTGAAGGCGCCCGGTGCTCTCGTCAAAGCTGGTGATTCCATTGAGGTCCGGCAAAAGAGTCGTGAATTGATTCCGATTCAAGGTGCACTTGCGGCGGTGGACGGTCGTGGCATTCCTGAATGGTTGGAGTTGGATAGAGCGGCCTATAAGGGGACGATTCGATCCTTGCCGACCAAGGAACATATTGTGTTGCCTGTAAACGAGCAGATGGTCGTCGAATTGTATTCGCGCTAAACATGCATGGTTGAAGGCTCCCGTGGTTGGACCTCATCATGGTTGAACGATATATGGGCACACACGAGTTAATGAAGGGGGAGTCATGATTAAAGCGATGAAAGACTTTCAGATCCCCATGCGGGTGGAAGTCGATAAGGACACTCTTTCCCCGACATTCGGAAGATTTACGACTGAAGCATTTGAGCGAGGATTCGGCACCACGGTAGGAAATTCGTTACGCCGTGTATTGCTGTCCTCCTTGACTGGGGCTGCGGTGACCACCGTCAAGATCGAGGGCGTGTTACATGAGTTCTCCACGATTCCCGGTGTGACCGAAGACGTCACGTCGATCATTTTGAATGTGAAGAGCCTCCGCTTGGCGCTGCAGGGCGATAAGCCGAAGACCATCCGCCTGAAGAAGAAGGGCCCAGGGGAAGCCAAGGGGTCCGATATTACGCATGATGGCGACGTGACGATTCTCACGCCAGATCTACATATCGCGACGCTGGATAAGGATGCCGCACTTGATATGGAAATGACCATCAAGCATGGTCGCGGGTTTGTTCCGGCTGAGCGCAACAAGGAAGAAGGATTGCCGATTGGTGTGATTGCCATCGACTCGATCTTCTCTCCCATCAAGCGGGTCAATTTCCACGTCGAGAATGCTCGCGTTGGTCGAATGACGGATTACGATAAATTAACGCTGGAAATTTGGACGGACGGGACCATTTCCCCCCGAGATGCGTTGTCCAATGCGGCGGGGATTCTTCGTGAACATCTGGACATCTTTATCAATCCTGAAGAGCGTTCAGATGCGAAGCCATCGGCTGGTGGCGAAGATTTGTCTGACGAAGTGAATAAGAATCTCTATCGAAGCGTCAATGAACTGGAATTGTCCGTTCGTGCGGCAAATTGCCTCAAGAATGCCAATATCAAGACCATTGCGGACTTGGTTCAAAAGACTGAAGCAGAGATGTTGAAGACGAAGAATTTCGGGAAGAAGTCGCTCAACGAAATCAAGGAAATCCTGACCGAAATGGGACTGAGCCTTGGAATGAAAGTCGACGCCTTGCCGTCAGGCGACGCGGGCGTGCGTTCAGAGTAAGAAAGGAACAGGACTACCGTGCGCCACAAAAAGAAGGGTCGACAGCTCGGACGTCAAACCAAACACCGATGGGCTCTGTTCAGAAGTCTCGTGACTTCATTGCTGGAGCAGGAGCGTATCGAAACGACGGAAGCGAAGGCGAAGGAAATTCGTGGGTTCACCGACCGAATGATCTCCCTTGGTAAAGAAGGGACGCTGCCTGCTCGTCGTCGCGCATTGAGCTTCTTGCGGAGCAAGGCCGTAGTGTCGAAGTTATTCACCGACGTTGCGTCACGGTTCCAAAACCGTCCGGGAGGCTATACGCGTATCATCCGAACCCGCCGGCGGATCGGGGATGCGGCTGAGATGGTTGCGATAGAATTGGTCACCCGCCAGGAAAAGCCTAAGGCGGTGCCTGCCGCTGACACGGCGGCGGCGGAGAAGAAAGAGTCGACGGACAAAAGTTCCTCGCCAGCAGAAAGCTAACGAAAAGAAGGCCACGACGACTATGACGGTCGTCGTGGCCTTCGGTTTTCCTCCTGCCGTTTATTTCATTGCTACTCACAGCATTTTCTCAGTCCATACGCCGTCGCTTTTGTTTACTTGGCTTCGGTGGAATGCTACTATCATGCCACCAGGGTCTGACCTGGGAAGCTCTTTAAAATAGGGGCTTTTTCCATGTGGGAACGTTGGGTTCGACGAGGTCTTTTAGCTCTCAGCGTGGTTCTTGCGGCATTTCTTGGGTATTTGCTCATTACACGCTCCAATCCTGGCTCTTCGTCGCGATCGGTCGCCCCGGTTGAGGCCGAATCTGCCGATGCGCGTATTCAGGACTTCACCTTTACCCAGACTAAAGGCGATCTCGTTCAGTGGAAAGTGCAGGCCGAACAGGCTCGCCTCTACGAAAAGGAGAGCCGCGCCATTCTCAGCAACGTTCAGGTTACCCTGTACGGAATGCAAGGCAAAGAGCTGACCTTATCCGGAGATGAAGGGACGCTGGATACGCAAACAAAGAATTTTCAATTGTCGAACAGATCCACGCCGATTGTAGTTGAGACGCAAAGTGGCTATACCATTCAGACAAATCACCTTGTATGGACTGATGCACGGCATGAAATTCAAACTCCGGACCATGTCACGATTCAGGGGCATGGATTGCAAGTCACGGGAAAAGGGTTGCTGGGGAAGATGGATACGGAGGAATTCCAAATCCTTGATGACGTGCATGTGGATGTCGTGCCTGCTTCTTAGTGGCGAGGCGGTGTCGGGCATCCATGATGTCTACGCGATAGAAACGCGTGCCAGTAAAGAGCCTCCAGCCAATTCCGCCCCTACCACGATCACGTCTCGAACGATGACCGTCAACAATCAAGAAAACACGGCGATCTTCGATGGAGCCGTCGTCCTGACACGCGGCCTGCTGGTGGTGCATTCAGACCACATGGTGGTGTCTTTTCACCCGAGCCGTAACGGCGCTGATCATAAAGACTCCGGAGGGGCGACCAAATCAAAGCGTCTCACCGGCTCCACGACGCCAGACTCGAAGGAACGAGATGCGGCGCCCGCCGTGTCCGAACGCAGCATTCGCATGGTCGAAGCGACCGGTCGAGTGAACATCAAAAAAGAAGACGGCCAAGCCACCTGCCAGAAGGCCGTGTATTATGAGGACCAGAAAAAAATCGTCCTCACGGGCGAGCCGGTGGCCTGGCAGAAGGGCACCCGTGTGTCAGGAAAACGGATCATTATGTTTCTGGACGAAGACCGGAGTGTGGTGGAAGGCGATTCCCAGGTCATTATCGAAGGTGAAGGCGGGGGCAAGCGGTGATTGAGACCAAGCCCATCATCGACCAGGCGCCACAAGCAGGCGTGGCAGCGCCATCGGGGCAAGCGGATCGCCTGGCGGCGAGTGGGTTGGTGAAGAGTTTTCGCGGACGCAAGGTGGTTAAGGGCGTATCCCTCGACGTGCAGGCCGGTGAGGTGGTCGGACTATTGGGGCCGAACGGCGCCGGAAAGACCACCATCTTCGATATGATGGTGGGCCTCTGTCAGCCGGATGAAGGGCAGATTGCGCTGAGCGGCAACGACATTACCGATCTACCCATGTATAAGCGGGCTCGGCGAGGGATTGGTTACCTGCCTCAAGAATCGTCGGTCTTTCGGCGACTGTCGGTGGAACACAATATCCTTGCGATTCTCGAGATGCTAGGCTATTCGAGAAGTGAACGGATGGAGCGGGTGGAAACGTTGCTCAAAGAGCTTGATCTGGTGCATATTCGGAAAAGTAAGGCCTATGCCTTATCGGGAGGGGAACGGAGGCGGCTGGAAATTACACGCGCACTGGCAACGAGTCCGCTCTTCATGCTGTTGGACGAACCCTTTGCCGGCATCGATCCGATTGCGGTCGCGGATATTCAGCAAATCATCATCCGATTGAAACAACGGCAGATCGGGGTGTTGATCACCGATCACAATGTGAGGGAAACCCTCTCGATTACGGATCGGGCCTATATCATCAATGAAGGTACGATTCTGGAGGCCGGTCCTCCCGGCGTCATCGAGAAAAGTGAAATGGCTCGGGCGGTGTATTTGGGCGAAGGATTTCGCCTGTAGTAGGCAGGGAGTAGGGCGATGAAGTTGCGACTGGATCTTCGGCTTAGTCAGAAATTGATCATGACGCCGCAATTGCAGCAGGCGATCAAGTTGCTGCAATTATCTCGCTTGGAGCTTCAGCAAAGTCTGCAGCAGCATCTGATGGAAAATCCCTTGTTGGACGAATTGGTGGCGGAGACCGAAGAGAGCGAGGAGACTGCGGCCACTGAGCGAGAACAACCTGATACCACAACGACGGCGGCCGCTGAGACACGCGGGGAAGGCGACGACAAGCCGGCGGAGAGCGGAGAAAATGCCGAAGAGTTTTCCGCCTCTACCTGGGAAGACTATTTCGATACAGACATGCGCCGCGGTGAAACGGAGTACAGCTCCTCGTCCAAAGAAGAATTTCCCTCCTATGAGCAAACTGTCGCCAAGTCGACGTCGCTCGAAGACCATCTTGTCTGGCAGTTGTCTTTGTCAGGCTTATCCGATCGCGAAAAGGCCATTGGCCGCCTGATCATCGGCAATTTGGACGACGACGGCTATCTCCGGATGACGCTGGACGAACTGGTGGCGGGATCCGGCTATTCTGTGGCAGAAGCTGAATCGGTACTGAAAGACGTGCAGGGGTTCGATCCCAACGGCGTGGCGGCGAGGGACCTGTCCGAATGCCTGCTGCTTCAACTCAAGTTTTTAGGGCGGAGCCAGCTGGGCTCTTTGGGGTCGCGGCCTGGCGTGCTGAAGGGGTCCGTGCTTGAAGCCATCGTCCTGCATCATCTGAAGGATCTCGAAAAGAAACAATATAATCGTATCGCCAAGGCCTTGAACATTTCCATGGATGATGTCTTTGAGGCGACTCGCATTATTGAAGGCTTGGAGCCGAAGCCTGGGCGGCCCTTCTCCAACACCCAGAATTACGCCATTGTGCCGGACGTGTTCGTCGTCAAGAACGAAGGGGAGTGGGAAGTCTTGCTCAACGACGACGGCCTGCCGCGCATGCGGATCAGCCCGTACTATAAACAATTGATGTCGTCAGGCCAGTCGGGCTCGGCGGAAACCAAGGCGTATCTGGATGACAAGCTCCGCGCCGCGCAGTGGGTGATCCGGAGCATCGAGCAGCGTAATAAGACGATCGTGAAAGTCGTCTCCAGCATCGTGAAATTTCAGGAAGGCTTCTTCGAGCATGGCATTCAGCACCTGAAGCCTTTGGTTCTCAAGCAGGTCGCTGAAGATATCGGCATGCATGAATCCACCATCAGCCGGGTGACGGCCAATAAGTATATGTATTGCCCGCAGGGAATGTTGGAGCTGAAATTCTTCTTTAATGCCGGACTTCAACGCGCCGATCAACCGACGGATATGCTGTCATCCCTGACCGTACGGGAAATGATCCGGCAAATGGTTGCGGCCGAGGATGCCCGCAAACCGCTCAAGGATGAAGAGATTGCCGCGCGGCTGAAGACCCAACAAGTGTTGATTGCCCGCCGGACCGTAGCCAAATATCGGGCCGAGGACAATATTCCCTCTGCCACGCAACGGCGGAAGTTTTTTTGAGGTGCGCGAAGTCCGGCACCATAGAGCGCGCTCTATGGCGGTTCAACAATCGTCGCGACGGGCTTGAACGCAGAGTGGCGTCCAGGGCCCGAGAAACGAGGGTGGCATGCGTTTGATGATTACGGGACGGCATGTGGCGATTACCCCGGCCTTGCGGGAGTACATTGAGCTCCGCATGGAGCGGCTCGACCGGTACGGGTTGAAGCTGGGCACGCTCCAAATTCTGCTGAGCGTGGAAAAATTTCACCATGTGGCGGAGGTGGTCGGTGTCGTGCAGGGCCGCCGGTTGCAAGCGAAGACCTCGACCGAAGAAATGTACGCGTCGATTGATGACGTCGTGGATAAGCTCGGCGCGCAATTGCGGAAGTTGAAGGAGCGCAAGGTCAATCACAAATTCGGCGATCAGCCGCGCGTCCGCGCGGTGGCTCGCAAGACCCCTCGCGCTGAAGATCACGGCATGGAAGTGGTTCGTCCAAAGCTCGAAGCCCTGACCGTCGAGGAGGCGGTCGAGACGCTCAATGCGGAGAAGCTGGCTCTGTTGATGTTTGTCAATGCGCTGTCCGGTTCTATTCAGGTGCTCCAACGGCTGCCCAACGGAAGACTGTCTTTGATTGATCCTGCGAGCGACCGGGCTCGCGTCGCTCATGGCCGCGCTTAATCTCGTCGTCATCAGTGGTCTTTCCGGGTCCGGAAAGAGCCATGCGCTCAAAGCCTTCGAAGACGCAGGCTATTTCTGCGTCGACAACCTTCCGCCGGCCCTCCTTCCGACATTCGTTGAATTGTGCCATCAACAGGGCGGTGAGATTAAGAATGTCGCCCTTGGAATCGATATTCGCGAACGGGTCTTTTTCGGAGACCTGGCAAAAGTCCTGAGTGAATTGAAGGCCCAGGGACATGCCTTGCAGCTCGTGTTTCTGGAAGCCCGCGAGGAGGTATTGGTTCGTCGATTCTCAGAGAGTCGCCGGCCGCATCCGCTGCTGCCGCATATGCCCGTGGTGGAAGGGGTGCGGTTCGAATGCGAGCGTCTGAGCGAACTCCGTAAACATGCCGATCGAGTGATCGACACCTCCACGCTGACGGTGCACGAGCTGCGCGACTTGTTGATCCGGCAGTTTCGTCAGGAGACTACCGCCCGGCGGATGACCATCTCGCTGGTCACATTCGGATACAAATTCGGCGTCCCCTACGATATCGATCTGCTGTTTGACGTTCGCTTCATCCGCAATCCCTTCTTTGTTCCCGAGTTGAAAGCCTTGACCGGGGAGGATGGCAGGGTTCAGCAATACGTATTTGGCGATCCGACCGCCGGACAGTTTCTCGAACATTTGCAAACGCTCTTTGCCTTTTTGATTCCCCTCTATGAGCGGGATCAACGCAGCTACCTCAGTATCGGCATCGGTTGTACCGGTGGGCGCCATCGGTCGGTGACCCTGGCATTGCGCCTGCAGGAACAATTTGCCGCCCTCGGTTACGACGTGTCCGTGACCAACCGCGACCTGCAGAAATCCTAGTCCCAGAGCGCTTTTTCTCCGTATTTCTCCTGTCTCCTCTCACGGAGGCCACTTTCTTGACAGGTGGACTATATCAACTATACTTAATTTCGTGAGCTCGAATTATGCGATGAATAGCGGCGTTTGAGGCGGTGTGTGAAGAAAGTGAATGAGGGGCCCAAAAAGAAACTCTACAAGACCAACGAGGTCTGCGAGATGTTCGACATCTCGCGCGCGACGTTGTTTCGTTGGGAGCGCGAAGGGCTGATTACCGGGCCGCCGAGAGATTGGCGCAACTGGCGTCTCTATACGGCCGAAAATGTCGAACAGATCAAGCATGTGATGAGTGGTGGGCGCAAAGACGTTGCGTAGAGAGGGCAAAGGCATGCTGGCTTCACTGAAACACCTCACGGACATGGATTTTCTGTCGATGTTTTCTCCCCAGCGGCAGCTGTTGGGGCTGGACATCGGATCGAGCAGCATCAAACTGGTGCAGATCAAGGAGCACCGTGGGCGGTACACCTTGCAGAAGTTTGGGGTGAAGGAACTGGAGCCCGAGGTGATTGTGGACGGCACGGTGATGGACGAAGGGCGGGTCGTCTCCGCCATCAAGGAATTATTAGCGGAGCACAACGTCAAATTGAAGCAAGTGGCCGTGTCGATTTCCGGCCACGCAGTCATCGTCAAAAAGATCACTCTGCCGCCGATGCCCGACGAAGAACTTGATGCTCAGGTGAAGCTCGCGGCGGAGCAATACATTCCGTTCGATATCAATGAAGTCAATCTCGATTTCTACGTCCTGCCGCCCTCGGAGAACCCGGATGAGCAGAGCGAAATGTCGATCGTGCTGGTTGCGGCGAAGAAAGACAAAATCAACGAGCTGACGGAACTGGTCAAGGCGGCCGGCCTGGTGCCTATTGTCATGGATGTGGATGCGTTTGCCGTGGAAAACATGTACGGCGTCACCTCTCCCTCCACGCAAGAGGACACCACGATTCTGGTCAACATCGGCGCCAGCGTCATGAATGTGAACATCGTGGGCGGCGGGGTGTCGCTCTTTACTCGGGACATCCCCCTGGGAGGAAATCGTTACTCCGAAGCGGTCCAGCGCGAAATGGGAGTCTCATATGAAGAAGCGGAGCAACTCAAGAAAAACGATGGAGATGACGATCATACACTTACGGCCGTGATGGAAAGCGTCAACGCCGAAGTGGCCTCAGAAATTGCGCGTACGATCGATTATTTCAAGACCACGTCCGCGGAGAGCGAAATTTCGCGGGTGTTACTGTTCGGGGGGGGAGCGAAGGTGAAGGGGTTGGCTCAACAGCTTCGCGATCGCATGCATGTCGATGTGGAAATCGCGAATCCCTTTAATGAGATCGACACCTCACAGTGCAACGTCGATCCTGAACAATTGGCGGAGATAGGGTCGCTGGCGGCAGTGGGGGTCGGCCTCGCACTGCGGACGGTGGGGGACCGATGATTAGAATCAACTTGCTCGCAACTGGACCTCGGTCCAGGAAAGCCAAGCCGAAGTGGGATGTACGGGCCGAGGCATTAATCGGCGTCGGGGTGTTGCTGATCACGTTGACCGGGTGTTGGTTCTACGCCTCCTCGCTCGACGAAGACATTCAGGCCAAGCAGGCCGAAAAGCAGCTCAAGGACAAACAAGTGGCGCAGTTGAAGGAGCAGGTGAAGGCGGTCCAGGACTTCGAGGAGAAGAAAAAGCAGCTCGAAGCCAAGAACCGCATCATCGATCAGTTGGAGAAGAGCCGGACAGGTCCGGTCAAAGTGCTGGACCATGTCAGCCAGAGCCTGAACCCCCTGAAGGTCTGGCTGGTACGGCTGAATCTCAAGGGTAACAGCGTCGAGCTTGAAGGCCGCGCCTTAACCAACGATGACGTCGTCGAATTTGTCAACAACCTCCGGCGGACCGATCAGTTCGGCGCCATCAAATTGATGGAGAGCCGGGCGGGGCTGGACAACAAGATGAATACTTATCAATTCCGACTTGACCTGTCGATGAAAGGCTAACATGAGTCTGAATGCGATCAGCTTAGACAGCCTCCGCAGCATTCCGACAGGCCAAAAGGTTGCGCTCCTCGGTCTCCTGGTGGCCGGAATGTTGGTCGGATTCTACTTCTACGTGGTCGACCCCAAGACCGTCGAACTGGAAGCCGTGCAAGGGCAAGTGGCCCAGTTGGACATGGAAATCCAGAATCTGACGCTCAAGGTCAAACATTTGGATGAGCTGGTCGCGGCCAATAAACAGCTGGAGATCGAATTGGCGGCGAAGAAGGAACGTCTCCCGCCGGAAGAGGAAGCGGTGATGCTGCTGAAGCAAGTCTCCGATCTCGGACTGCGGTTGGGCCTGGATGTGAAGTTGTGGAAGCCGGGCACGCAAGCCGAGGATCCGTCCAAGTTGTTCATTCGCATGCCCATCAACGTCGAAGTGGCCGGCGGATATCATACAGCCGCCATCTTCTTCGATCGGATCAGTAAGCTGTCCCGCATCGTGACCGTTCAGGATGTCCGAATCGGCGCCGCCCGGGTCGACCAAGGCCGTGTGGTGACGCAAACAGTCTTCGATCTGGTCGCCTATGCCGCTCCGCAGGAGAAGAAACCCGTTGCTGCGCCAGTGCCTGCGGCGAAGCCGAAGTGAGGAATGGAGCCCCGCTCATGCCTAATGTAAGAGGACGTACTGTGAACATCCGAGTTTGCTGGAATAGGTGGAGACGGCCGCTCAGCATCGGAGCCGTGATGCTGGTGGTCGGAGGCATCTCCATGCCGGTGGAGTCGAAACCCCTGACGCATTTGCGCCAGATTGCCTCCATGCGGCCTGCCGATTCTCTGAAGGTCATGCCGTTGCCCGAGGGGCAGAAGCCGGTTCCCGCGATCGAATCGCCGGCTCCTCGTGTCGAGGGGGCGGTCTCGCAACCAGGTGATTCACTCTCGATGGAATTTTCCGGGACCTCCTACGATCCCTCCGGGCGTCGAGATCCCTTCCTGCCGATGGTGCAGCTTGGTCAGCAGGTGGAACAAGACGCGAGTCTCCCCCCCCTGCAGCGTGTCGGCCTCACCGAGCTGAGTTTGATTGGTGTGTTGTGGGGGAATTACGGGTACACGGCCATGGTTCAAACGCCGGATGGCAAGGGATACAGCATCCGTCGCGGAACACGAATCGGGCCTAACAATGGTGTAGTCAGTTCAATCACCGAACGAGGCATCATCGTTCAAGAGCGGTTCACGGACGTGTACGGGAATAAACAGGAGCGTGAGTACGTCAAGCTCCTGCACCCGAAAGAGGGCACAGAATGAAACACACACAGGTTGGTGTACATCCACTGCTGAGTCTCACTGTGATGGCCGGACTGGTGGGGCTTGCCGGGTATGCGCATGCCGCTGCGCCGGGCGAAACAACCGGACTCGCCGGATTCACGCAGGCTACGGATCAGCGTGTCGCGGGTTCTACCGAGCATGCCGCAGCGAAGGAGGAACTCCCGACCGGGGGCACTTCGTCCGCAACATTGCTGACGAGTGTGGAAGCTAAGCCTGAGGGTGGGCGGGTGGCACTGATCCTGACCGGTAACGGGGTCTTCGACCACACGGTGAAAATGGTCGGTGACCGCCGCATGGTGCTCGATATGCCGCACATTCAATCGCAGGGACGCCAGTCACAATTGGCGGTCGGCCATGCGTTGCTGTCGAAAGTGCGATTCGGGTACCACGCTGACAAGGTGCGATTGGTTCTTGATCTTGCTCAGCCGGCCGAGCATAGCGTCACGTCCATCGACGGTCGTCTGGTTCTCACGCTTGAACCGAAGTCTGTGGCACCCGTCAATGATCCGAAGGCGGCCGAAGGCGATGTCGCGCCATTGGCTGACCAGGTTGCGGCGCGATCGATGGTGGTCTCTCATAAGACGCCCCATGCGTTGTTCCGTGTCCAGCCGATTCAATTGACGGCGGAGTCGGTCCAAAAGGAAGACCGCAAGCCCGAAAGCAATGAAGTGGTCAACGGACCATCGCGCTTTATCGGACGGCGGATCTCTCTCGATTTTCAGCAAGCAGACATCAGCAATGTGCTGCGTTTAATCGCGGAAGTCAGCGGATTCAATATCGTGGTCGGCGAAGGCGTGAAGAACAAAGTCACCATGAAGCTGGCCAATGTGCCGTGGGATCAGGCCCTCGACATGCTGCTGAAGATGAACGCGCTGGGCATGATTCGCCAGGGCAATATCGTGTGGGTCGATACGCTGCAGAATATTGCCAAGCAGCAGGACGAAGAGGCGCGCGCGAAGGATTCCAGAGCGAAGGCCGAGCCCATCGTGACCCGGGTATTCTATATCCGCAATCTCAATGCGACGGAAGTGCAAACCTCCTTGCGGCAGAACCTGAGCCCGCGCGGCACCATGACCGTCAGCGCCGCGAGCAACGCGTTGATCATCAGCGACACGGAGTCCAAACTGGAAGTCCTCCGGCAGTTGCTGGACGGCGTCGATCTTGAGGTGCCGCAAGTGCAGATCGAAGCGCGCATCGTTCAAGCCGACACGACGTATACCCGATCGCTGGGTGTGCAGTGGGGCATTCAGAACGTCAACCAATTGGGGCCCTCAGCAAGTGATCCTATTTCTGCATTCAAAACTGGGACGACGGGAGCGTTCGGTAAGCAGGTTTCGGACTTCCTGATCAATCTGCCGGCCAACCCGGGATTGCCATCCGTGCCCGGCGCCGGGTTCTCGATTGGCAAAACCGATGGCGCGATGCTGGATGTGCGGTTGTCGGCTGGAGAGTTGCTCGGGTTGACGAAGGTCATCGCCGCGCCGAAGATTACGACGTTGGACAAGCGGGATGCGAAGATCGCGCAAGGTGAATCGATCCCGTTCCAGACGACTTCCTTGCAGGGAACGCAGACCACCTTTGTGGACGCGAACCTGGAATTGAACGTGACGCCGCAGATTACGTCCCGCGATCCGAAAGAAATCGGCAAGCAGATTTTGATGAAGGTTCGGGCGACGAGAAATGCGGTCGGTGCGCGAAGCAACCCGGCCGGTCCGAGCATCGATCGTCGGGAAGCGACCACCCAGGTGCTGGTGCGTGACGGGGAAACCATGGTCATCGGCGGCGTGTTCGTCGATACGCAATCGAACAACGTCGCGGGGATCCCGTACCTGTCCCGCGTCCCCGTGCTGGGCTGGTTGTTTAAGAATAAGACCGAGAACGTCTCGAAGCAGGAACTGTTGATCTTCCTGACTCCGACGATCGTGCGCTCCGCAACTTGACAGGTCCCCGCTCGACACGTTAATAATCGCCCCCATTGAGGATGGTACGCTGTCTCAATGGGGGCGAATCCCATGGAACGTGTCTCCTCCCCATTGTCGATGGCGATTCTTCCGGGCTTTTCTTCCTTTAGATCGTACCGCCCGCAGCTCAGTCAGCGGCCACCCGTCGCCTTCAGGGTGACTCAATAGCCTGGGCGGCCGCGTGGAGACGCTCGCGCGATGCGAGGCCGACGAAGAGGCTCCATTCCAAGTCACTGGAAACCTTTGCATGGCACCAGCCAATTCTGACAGGCTCCGGGAAACCATCCATCTGGAATTAGGGGCCCGGAGTTATGACATCCATATCGGGCGCGGTCTGCTCAAGGAGATCGGCGTTGAATTGACGCGACTCCGATGTGCCGGCAAGGTGGGTGTCGTGACCGACCGCAATCTGGCCGGGCACTATCTCAAGCCGGTGACACGTGTACTCAAGGCTGCCGGATATACGGTGGTTCCCATCGTGCTGCCGCCGGGTGAACGAACCAAAACGCTACGATCGATCGGAATGGTGATGGATGCGCTGGTGAACGCCCGTTTTGAACGCAGTTCGACGCTGCTGGCCTTAGGCGGCGGCGTGATCGGCGATATTACGGGATTTGCCGCGGCCATTTATCAGCGTGGGATTCCTTTTGTGCAGGTCCCCACCAGTCTCGTGGCGCAGGTAGATTCCAGCGTCGGCGGAAAAACCGGGGTGGATCATCCCAAAGGCAAGAATCTGATCGGCGCATTTAATCAGCCGCGAGCCGTCTTGATCGATCCGGCCACGCTCCGTACCTTGCCTGAGCGGGAATGGATCGCCGGGTTGGCAGAGGTGATCAAATACGGGGTCATTGAGGATGCGTCGTTTTTCGAGTATCTCGAGCAACAGATCGCGCCGATTCTGACGCTGAGTGATGCGCCGGTGGCGCACATCGTGAAGCGTTCCTGTGAAATCAAAGCGCAGGTGGTTGCCGAGGATGAGCGCGAAGCCGACCGCCGCCGCGTCCTGAATTTCGGGCATACGATCGGCCATGCGTTGGAATCCCTTGGCGGGTATCGTGGCCTGATTCATGGCGAAGCAGTCGCCGTGGGGATGGTCTACGAAGCGGATCTGGCCCGGCATCTCGGGTATTGCGAGCCAGGCGTTGTGACTCGCCTGCGTGCGCTCCTTTCGGCGGCCGGCTTGCCTGTGACATTGCCGAATGTGCCGTTTCGCGCGCTATGGGATGCGATGCAGCAGGATAAAAAGGTGTCTGCAGGGACCGTGTACTGTGTGGTCCCGGAACGAATTGGATCGGTGCGAATTGTTCCGTTAGCGAAGGCGCCCACTCGCGCCTGGTACGAGAGCGTCAGTACTCGCGACACAGGATCCCGGCAACGAGTTCCGGGCAAGAAGCCGTCACGGTAGGAGCGTAATGGCATCGAAGCGAACAGTCCCTCAATTGGAACAGGCGTTGCGTGAAAAAACACGCGAAGTCGATGTCCTGCACCGTATCAGCGAATCGATCAGCAGCACGCTCGATCTGGAGTCCGTCCTTCGGCATATTGTCGATGTGGTGGTTGAAGCCACCAAAGCCGATGCCTGTCTCTTGTATCTCCTGTCCGATAACCGGGACGAGCTCATTCTTCGAGCCTCCAAGAACCCTCATCCGAAGCTCATCGGGCGCATCACGATCGGATTGGGGGAGGGCATCACCGGGTGGGTTGCGCGGGAGAGAACTCGCGTGGTGATTCCGAACAGTGCGAGCGACGATTCTCGGTTCAAGTTTTTTCATAACTTGCCGGAAGATCGCTATCAGGCGTTTGTCTCCGTGCCCATCACGACCAAGCAGGAGGTCGTGGGGGTTATCAACGTCCAGCACAAACGGTCGCGGCGATATCGCCCTGACGAGCTCGCACTGCTGTCGACGATTGCCACACAAGTCGGCGGTGCCATCGAGAACGCCAGGCTCTACGATCAGATGACCCGCAAGGCGTTGCAACTCGACACCTTATCTCAAGTGTCGGAGACCGTCTCTTCAAATCGTTTGATGGAAGATGTCTTGCAGCTGATTGTGACGATGACGGCGCAAATGATGGGGTCGAAAATTTGTTCCATTATCCTCTTGGATCAGCCGACCGGTGAATTGCGGATTGCCGCCACGCAAAGTTTGAGTGAGCAGTACCGGCGTAAGCCCAATGTGAAGATCGGTCAAAGCATCAGTGGGCGTGCGGTCCAGGATCGCCGTCCGATCATTGTCCCGGATGTCACCAAAGAAGGCTCCTACATGTATCCGGACATGGCCGCGAAAGAAGGGCTGTGTTCACTCCTCTGCGTGCCCATGCTGGTGCGTGAAAAAGCCATCGGTGTCATCAACACCTATACCTCCAAGCCCCATACCTTCACGTCCGAGGATGTGAAGCTCATGCAGGCCATCGCCAATCAAGCGGCCATATCCATCGAGCATACGACGCTGTTGGAAAAGTCGTTCGAAATGCAGGAAGCCTTGCAGGTACGCAAGTTGCTCGATCGGGCCAAAGGCTATCTCATGCGGTCGAAACGTCTGTCGGAAGAAGATGCCTTCAAGCTGATTCAGCGACAGAGCATGGATCTCCGCAAGTCCATGCGCGAGATTGCCGAAGCGATTTTGCTGGCGGGTGAGATTGAAGACCGGGCCGACAAAAACCGGGGATAAGCGGACCACATTCGCCGTTGTTCTGTCGTTACGGCTTGCTTGAGGGGCTCTGGCCGCCTTTGGTCGGCTGGTTGCCCAGCTGTCGCTTGATGTCCTCCAATTCCTTTCGCAGCTCCTCTACCTCTCGTTCCTTCTGCTTCATCTGGTCTTTGATCTGCTGTACGTCGTCGTGAAGTGGTGGTGTGGTGGACGGTATGGCGGCGGGTGCGACGGCAGGAGTCGGCGCAGGAGCAGACGGAGTCGGTGGAACTGCGACAGTGGGCGCTTTCGCCAGGGTGTCATAGTCGATGACAAGCGTGGTCAGCCCTTCTCCCGCGGCAAAGGGCGGCGCATAGATGTCCGGGCGGAGTGCCGATTCCGGCACAAACAGGACTGTGCGGTTTCGCAATCCAGTCGGCTCGGGAAGCCGGCGATTCGGCATGTTGATGGTGTCGGGTGATTCCGTGTGATGGCGGAACTGCTGAATCGTCAGGTACAACGAACGTCCATAGACAAACAGCTTGCCGCTCGTCGTGCTCTCCTGATTCCGTTGCGGAGCGTTCCCTGATCCAACGCCGGCACCGGTTCTATCACGTCCCTCGAAGTGTTCTTTCTGCACAATGTGAAACCCCACCTGCTGATCGGGCGCAGCTTGACTCAATCCATCCGCGATGGCAGGAGTCAGCAGGGCAATGTCGTCCTGGGAAAAGACGGAGAGCCTCCGGTTCTGCTGTGCGCTCAACGATTGCAGGAGGCCCTTGCCTTCCTCGATCTGAACGCCTTGTAAGCTTTTGGCGATGAGTTCCGGAGCAAGTCGGATGGGGTGCGTGGCCTGAAACTGACGCGTCGGGATCCGCTCGAGATAGACCCCGCTCCGGGCCGATTGCTGAATGGTCACATCGAGTTGAGAGCTGCCGGCGCAAGCCGAGAGGAATACACACAGCACGGCACATACAGCCGACGCATAGCGATGGCTCATGGACAGGATGTTCATCGTACAGCAACCTGCATGCGGTGCAGTGTATCACAGGATCTCTTCACGAAGGGGGAGGAACGGCGGAGGAGGGATGCTTGACAAGATGATGGAAGGAGGCGTATAGAGCTCTCCCGTATGCGATGAACGCAGGACAACGACGTCCCGAATTTTCGCAGGCAGCACATAGGCAGAGGACAATGACGTCCTTTTGGTCCAACGGTTGGACCGGAAGGGCGTTTTTTATTGCCTGCAAGCCCATCCGGTCCGGTGACAGTCACATCGTTCCGAACCAGGAGGGCTTTCAGGATGAAGAGAGGGAGGCGAAGACACATTGCGCTCTGCGCGAGCCTGCTGATGGTCATCGCCATCACGGCGCCCGCGGGAGCAGAAGAGCAGAGTGTTGGAGAGGCGGCAGGGGCCGGGCGACTATCGCGGGAAGTGGAAACTCCACCAGCAGTGATTTGTGGTGGCTGTGTGACGCCCACCTTTGCCGGCGAGGGCAAGGGCAGCATCGTTCCGTACGGCCGTATCGAATTAGACGGCATTTATAGCAATCGGAATACCAACCCGCTCGATCCGGGACAGTTCAACGGCTACGCCACGGCAGCTGGAAAGAGCAGCAACGCCTCATCGACTCTCAATCCTCGCTACAGCGTCTTCGGGTTACGCGCGGATCGAACCGACGGCACCCACTCCCTCACGGGTGTCGTGGAAGCCGACTTCTACAGCCAAACCGACAACGCGGGAAACATCTCCCCTCGCTTGCGGTTGGCGAACGTCAAATACTCTCCGAACAACAGCCGGACGACCATCACGGCAGGCATGGATTGGACGCCGATCATGTCCTCCCATCCGAACCTGATCGACTTTTCCATCATGGGCTACAACGGTAACCTGTGGCAGCGCCTTCCGCAGGTCACCGTGAAACATCAGTTCACCGAGAACGTCAACGGCCTGTTGACCGTCATGCGATTCGAGCGCGGATTGTCCGCCATTCAGCCGCAGACACAACGGCGGACCTTCCAAGGGGCTGGCGCGGCAGCGGCAGCGCCGGGCAGCTGCGGCAGCAGCGGATTTGCCTGCTCAGAAAACGCCTTTAATGATCCAGTGCAAATGCCGTACGTCGGCACTCGCTTCGCCTACACGGGAACGGGTGACCAGGCAGGCTTCATGGTGGCGCTGAATGCCGCTTTCCGTCACTACCGATCCGCACCTACAGCGGGCGGAATTCCGTCCGGTCAGGACATCAATTCTTATCTTGTCGGGGCGGAATTGGCTGTGCCCATTACCAACAGACTGAAGTTCACCGGCGAAATTGCCTATGGCCAAGCGCTCGGTGTGGAGTTCTTCCGATTCGGGCAGGAGCGCAACCTGGGGACGGGGAAAGCAATCAGAACGGTGGTGGGCTGGGGTGAATTGGATTACGCCTACGACCATCGGCTCACGCTCATTGCCGGGTATGGGTTCGACAATCCGTTGAACTCCGATCTCAATGGCACGAGCGCCGGCGCCGATACGCAATACGTGTTGAATCACCGGACCTACCTGACGGCCGTTCGCCACATTTGGGGCGACTTGTACGCATCTCTGGAATGGAACCACCTCATGACCGAATGGTCCACGAGGGAGCATTTCGCCGGGGACAACTTCATGCTGTCGACTTGGTACAACTTTTAGCCCAGACCTGCCGGCGAAAGGAGCCGAATGATGAACACACAGAAATCACATGGTGACGAGATACAGTCCTCAATGAGGCCCAACGACCACCTTCCGTCGCGCCGGGATTTCCTCGTGCAGAGCTCACGCACGGCAGCTGGTATCGGGATCGCGGCAGTCCTGGGCAACCTAGGCACGTGGGCCTTGTCTTGGGGAGCCGACAATGAGCCCATCAAGGTCGGCGTGTTGCATTCGTTGAGCGGTACCATGGCCATCAGCGAAGTGTCCTTGAAGGATGTCGTGTCCATGGCAGTACAGGAAATCAACGCGAAGGGCGGCGTATTGGGGCGCCAGTTGAAACTCGTCGTGGTGGACCCCGCTTCGAACTGGGATCTGTTTGCGGAAAAGGCCAAACAACTGCTGGTGCAGGAGAAGGTGGCGGTGGTGTTCGGCTGCTGGACCTCAGTCAGTCGGAAATCGGTCTTGCCGATCTTCGAGGAACATAACGGCCTGCTCTTCTATCCCGTGCAGTATGAGGGCGAGGAATGTTCGAAGAACGTATTCTATACCGGGGCGGCGGTCAACCAGCAGGCGGTGCCGGCGGTTGAATACCTGATGAGCAAAGAGGGCGGCGGGTACAAAAAGTTCTATCTCCTGGGAACCGACTACGTCTATCCCAAAACAACGAACAAAATTTTGCGCGCCATGTTGCTGGCGAAGAAGGTACCCGCCGCCAATATCATGGAAGAGTACACGCCGTTCCACCACCAGGACTACCAGACGATTGTCGGCAAGATTAAGAAGTTCGCCGCCGGCGGCGGCGCCTGTGTCATCAGCACGATCAACGGCGACAGCAACGTGCCATTCTACAAAGAGTTTGCCAATCAGGGCCTGCGTGCCGAAGACGCGCCGATCATGGCGTTCAGCGTCGCGGAGGATGAGCTGCGTGGAATGGACAAGACCGCGCTGGTCGGCCATCTGGCGGCCTGGAACTATTACCAGAGCGTCGATACGCCGCAGAACAAACAGTTTGTGGCCAATTTCAAGACGTACTGCAAAAAGAACAATCTTCCGGACGGCGAGAAACGTGTGACGGACGATCCGATCGAGGCGGCCTATTTCGGCGTGCATGTCTGGAAGCAAGCCGTCGAGAAGGCGGGGACCACGGAAGTGAACGCGGTGCGCAAGGCGGTCTACGGGCAGAAATTCCTCGCGCCGGGTGGAGAGATCATGATGGATGAGGCCAACCACCACACGCACAAGCCGGTGTTGATCGGCGAGATCCTGAAAGACGGCCAGTTCAAAGTCGTCTGGCGATCCAAGGGATTGGTCAAGCCCGAGCCCTGGAGTGAATACACGAATCCTGACAAAGGTTGTGACTGGGTGACCCATCAGGGCACCTATAAGAAGGCCTGAGTGGGGAGGCGCTGGAAGGGAGAATGGATGAAAGTCATCATCGTATGAAGCGACTCATCGGGATCGGTGTGTGTGTAGCGTACCTGGGGTGGTTCGTATTGGGAAGTGTGGTGGCGGAGGCGCAGACGAATGTGTCTCCGTCACCTCCACTTGAGCAGGCGCTGGCCGATTTGTCGAGTGAGGTGGACGGCACGCGAGAGCAGGCGGTTCGTCTCCTCATCGAGCAAGGGGATGCTTCGCTGCTGCCGCGAATGGAGGAACTGCGCGCCAATGCGGATCGCAGCCTGCGCATGGCGATCAAACCGGTCATCGACACCTGGCGCCATCGTGCGAACTTGGCCAGCCCGGATGCTGAGACGCGCCGCACGGCCGCCACGGATCTGGGCATGAATGGGCGCGTTTCGGCTATTTCCTGGCTCGAGACGGCGGCGGCAAATGAATCGCATCGGTGGGCCCGGTACGCGATGGAGGAATCGGCCCTGTTGTTGAAGCTTGCCTCCGACGATCCGGCGGTCAAGCAGCAGGCCGCGGCCAAGCTGGGCGAGATGCGCAGCCAGAACGCCGTGCCGGCACTACAAGCGTTGGTTCAGGCGGGTGGCGGCGAGTCGGCGACCGCAGAGCAGAAAGCTCTCGCGCAGAGGGCCACGGCCGCGATCGAACGGATCGAATCCTGGAACGTCTGGTCCAGCACAATCGAGACGCTGTTCCGCGGCATTAGTCTGAGTTCCATTCTCCTCATCATGTCCTTGGGGCTCGCGATTGTGTTCGGGTTGATGGGCGTCATCAACATGGCGCATGGCGAGCTCATGATGATCGGCGCCTACGCGACATTTGTCATGCAGGAATGTTTTAAATTGTATGCACCCGAGAGCTGGTTCGATTCCTATTATCTGGCCGCGCTTCCCGCTGCCTTTCTGGCCTCGGCTCTATTCGGGCTCATCCTGGAAGCCACCGTCATTCGTTTCCTCTATGGCCGCCCGTTGGAAACGATGTTGGCCACCTGGGGCGTCAGCCTCATTTTGATTCAGGGCGCACGCATGTACTTTGGGGATTTGACGGCCATTACCGCGCCGTCGTGGCTGAACGGCGGTGCCCAAGTCCTGGTGGGCGTGTTCCTGCCCTTCAATCGGCTCTTCATCATCGGCCTCTCCATTCTCAGCGTCATGGGGATTTATGCCCTGCTGTTTCGTTCCAGGATCGGACTTCGGGTACGGGCCGTCACACAGAACCGCAGCATGAGCGCCTGCTTGGGGATTCTCACGAGAAAGGTGGATGCCTACACCTTCGCCTTCGGCTCCGGCCTGGCGGGCATCGCCGGCTGGGCATTAACGCTGGTGGGCAATGTCGAACCGGGTCTGGGCCAGAACTATATCGTGGACTCTTTTATGGTGGTGGTCACAGGAGGGGTCGGCAAACTTGCGGGGACGATCATTGCCTCGCTCGGGATCGGGGGGCTGAATAAGCTGATGGAGCCGAGCTTCGGCGCGGTGTACGGCAAGGTGTTGATCCTGGTGTTGGTCATTTTGTTCCTGCAGCGGCGGCCATCCGGGTTATTTGCGGTCAAGGGCCGGCACGCCGAAGGCTAACGAGTAGAGGAGGGATCGGGCAGAAAGCATGGGAGAATCAGGGCCACCACCATCGAGCGCAGAACGACACGAAGGAACCATGTTCTGGCTTGTCGGGTTCGTGCTGTTATTTGTTTTGCCGATACTCAATGTCTTGCCGGCGGAAGATTCCTGGCTCCATGTGTCAGATTTCGCGCTCAACCGGTTTGGCAAGTTTCTGGCCTTCGCCATTCTGGCGCTGGGGTTGGATTTGATCTGGGGTTATGCGGGTATTCTGAGTCTCGGACAGGGTGTGTTTTTCGGGATCGGGGCCTATTGCATGGGCATGCACCTCATGCTCACCATCGGAAGCCAAAGCGTCTACGGCAGTGCGTTACCGGATTTCATGGTCTGGAATCAGGTGACGGAATTACCGTTCTTCTGGAAGCCCTTTTATAGCTTTTCTGCCGCCGTACTGGCCGGGCTCTTGGTTCCGGCCTGTTTCGCGCTCATCTTCGGGTTTCTCGCGTTCCGCAGCCGGATCAAGGGTGTCTATTTTGCCATCATCACGCAGGCCTTGGCGCTCATGGCCTGGTTGGTCTTCAATCGCAACGAAACGAATCTGGGCGGCACGAACGGCCTGACCGACTTCAAAACGCTTCTCGGATTTCGCCTATCCGACCCGGGCACGCAGCTCGCGCTCTATGTGGTGACGGTGCTCTGTCTCGGCGGAGCGTATGCCATGTGTCGCTGGATTATTGCCTCGCGCGCAGGCCGGGTCTTGATCGCCATTCGTGATAGCGAGCAGCGTGTGTTGTTCTCCGGCTACTCGCCGGCCACGTACAAACTATTTGTCTTCGTGGTGTCGGCGATGCTGGCAGGACTCGCCGGCATTCTCTATGTGCCGCAGGTCGGCATCATCACTCCGGCACAGATGGGTGTCCTGCCGTCGTTGGAAATGGTGGTGTGGGTCGCGGTCGGAGGGCGTGCCACGCTCGTGGGCGCCATCGTCGGCGCGGTGGGTGTCAATCTCGGGCGCAGTGTTCTCACCAACTCTTTCCCCGAGTTGTGGCCGTTTTTTCTCGGCGGACTCTTCGTGGTGGTTGTGCTGCTCTTCCCGGACGGGGTCATGGGGATGGCGAGGCAAGTCCGTGGCAAGTTCGCGGAGAGGGCCGCCCGGTTACCCAAATCTCAGGCGGTGGAAGGGGAGCAGACATGACCGAACATGGCTCCATCATTTACCTGGAAGGTGTCACCGTCGATTATGACGGGTTCAAAGCGCTAAACAATCTGAACTTCATCGTCAATCACCGCGAGTTGCGCGTCGTGATCGGGCCGAATGGCGCCGGAAAGACGACTCTCCTCGACGTGATTTCCGGCAAGACGAAACCGGCGGCCGGGCGCGTGATTTTCGGCAAAGACCGGGATCTGATGGGGATGCGCGAGTATGAAATTACCCAACTCGGGATCGGCCGGAAATTTCAAGCGCCGTCGATCTATGGGAATCTGAGCGTCTGGGAGAATTTGGACCTGTCATTGAGCCGCCCCAGCAAAGGCATATTCGCTACGCTGAGGGGCATATCGACGGCGGCCGAGCGGGAAGAAATCGATCGGACGTTGGAGACCATTGGGTTGCAGGAACAGGTACGCAAGCGGGCTGGCTCCTTGTCGCACGGGCAGAAACAATGGCTCGAGATCGGCATGGTCATCTTGCAGGATCCGGAGTTGTTGCTGGTGGATGAACCGGTGGCTGGGATGACCGACGAGGAAACAGAACAGACCGGGCGCTTGCTTCAATCGCTGGCCGAGAAACACGCCATCATCGTGATTGAGCATGACATGGAGTTTGTGCGGCAGATTGCCCGGATCGTCACCGTGTTGCATGAAGGCACCGTGATTTGTGAAGGGACGGTGGAGAAGGTACAGGCCGATGACCGGGTGCGAGAGATTTATCTTGGGCGCCAGAAAGTGGCGCATGGATAGCAGAATGTTGAACCAGCGGCGTTCTCGGTTCGACAAGGTCCTCAACGTACCCCAAAGGGTACGCCTCCGGCCTTGTCTCACCTGTGGCCTTGCTGGAGCCCCTTTTGAACATTCTGCCAAGGTAACGAAAGAACAGCATGCTACGACTTGAAAACGTCAACGTGTACTACGGCGAAAGCCATATCCTTCGGAACGTGTCGTTTCACATCGAAGCGGGGCAAGTGGCTTGCGTAATGGGCCGCAACGGTGTCGGCAAGTCGACCACGCTCAAGGCCATCATGGGTTTGTTGCCTGTGCGCAGCGGGCAAGTGTTCTTCGACGGCGTGGACATCACGAAGGATGCCACTGACCGCCGCGCCAAGCGAGGTCTCGCCTATGTGCCCCAGGGAAGGGAAATTATTCCCCATTTGTCGGTGCGGGAAAACCTGAAGCTGGGATATTGGGCGCGGGGAAAGGGGTCAAACGGCATGACGGAACAATCCGCCTTCGACGAAGTGTACACCCTTTTCCCCAAGCTCACGCAAATCCTGGAGCGGCCGGGAGGGGTGCTGAGTGGTGGTGAGCAACAGCAACTGGCCATCGGCCGGGCGATCCTGTCGAGCCCGAAAGTATTGTTGCTCGATGAGCCGACGGAAGGCATTCAGCCATCGATCGTCGATCAGATTGAAGATGTGATCATCGGATTCAAATCGGCTCGCCGGTTTGCGATCGTGCTCGTTGAGCAGGGGCTGCACTTTGCCGCACGGCTGGCGGACAGTTATGTGGTGATGGCTAAAGGGGCGGTGGTGGCAGCGGGGCGTGCGGGTGAGTTGACACATGAGCAGGTTAGGCAACATCTAGTGGTGTAGGGCGGTCGGGTAGTTTCGAGTGCTCGCAGAACGCGCACGATGAGGCCGTGCACGTTCGATGCGCGCAGTTTCGAAACTGCCCGACCGCCCTTGGTCATTCGGCATGGCCTGTGGGTGGGGGAGTCAGCACTCCCGGCTGCTGGGGAGACAGGAAAGATCGGTGGCAGCATGGGTGGCTTTCTGTGCTCGCGCAACGCGCGCCCTCGGAAGGACCTCGTTGGACGCGCGCACAGAAAACCACCCATGCTGCGCTGTATACGGACTCCGGCATTTAGGGGGAATGTGTAAAATGAGATTGTTGATCTGATGGGCTTCCCTGGCTAGTATGCATGCCATCGTTGCTAGGCAAGGGATGTTCGCCAGATTGCGTCTAGGGTCAGTCTGAGGTCGCGGGCTATTTGGCGACAATGTTCAATGCGTAAACTTTGGAATGCCGGCGTCATTTTGTGTATCACCCTTTCGGCAATCGGTTGCGCCACCGGGCAGTACAGACCACTGACTGGTGCCGACAAGGATGAGGTCGAGCAGCTCAAGGAGAATGTCTACCGCGTCGAATATCGCGTGAGTTCATTCACCTCGCAGGAGCGGTTGGATGCCTATT
>VOPT01000071.1 GCA_009594865.1 Nitrospira sp.
ACCTTCGCGCGCGACACCGTGGCAGCCGGTGACTCCGTCCTGTTCGTCGGTACGAAGCGCCAAGCGGCCGAAATTCTGGAAGAAGAGTCCAAGCGGGCCAACCAGTTCTACATCAATCAACGCTGGCTGGGCGGCATGCTGACCAATTTCCAGACCATTCGCCGCAGTATCGACAAAATGAAAAAAATGGAAGCGACCCTCGCGGATCCGACCCATCAGGGCCACACAAAAAAAGAACTCGGACAGATGCAGAAGGAAGTCGTCAAACTGCAGAAGAACTTGTCGGGCATTCGCAATATGCGCGCCCTCCCCGGCGCGGTATTTATTCTGGATACGCGCATCGAGCACATCGCCATCCTTGAGGCCAGCCGGCTGGAAATTCCTGTCATTGCCATCGTTGATTCGAACTGTGATCCGGATCACATTCAATATCCTATTCCCGGCAACGACGACGCGATTCGCTCCATCAAGCTGATCATCTCCCGGATTGCGGACGCCTGCCTCGAAGGCGCTCATCTCCGTACCCAACGGGAAGAGACGGAGTTTGCATCGGCACCGGCCGGCGGCGCTGGCAAACCGGCGGCAAAATTGGCCGGCGTGTCTGCCTCCTAAGGGCCGCAGGTCGCAGACGACATTGTTGTATTCGATTAACTGAGGAAGCCATGGCAAGTTTGAGTGAGTTAGTCAAAGAGTTGCGGGAAAAAACCGGGGCCGGCATTCTGGATTGTCAGAAGGCCTTAACCGAAAACGGAAACAGCATCGATAAAGCGATCGACTACCTTCGACAGAAGGGGTTGGCGGCAGCGCAGAAAAAGGCCGGACGGGAAACCAACCAGGGTCTGATTCACGCGTACATCCATGCCGGAGGAAAAATCGGTGTGCTCATCGAAGTGAACTGCGAAACCGATTTCGTGGCGCGCAACGAGCAATTTAAATCCTTCGTCAACGACCTCGCCCTGCAGGTGGCCGCTGCGAGCCCATCCTACGTGCGACGGGAAGAAATCGCGGCCGATGTGGTCGCCAAGGAACGGAGCATTTACGAAGGGCAAGCCAAGGAACTCGGGAAGCCGCCGGCCGCCTGGCCGAAAATCGTCGAGGGCAAACTCGAAAAGTTCTACCAAGAGAATTGCCTCCTTGAACAGGGGTTCATCAAGGATCCTTCCGTCGTGATCAAGGATCTCCTGGCGCAACAGATTGCCAAGATCGGCGAGAATATGAACATCCGCCGGTTTACACGATTCCAGTTAGGCCAAGCATGAGTTCTGCCCACTACCGCCGCATCCTGCTGAAAGTCAGCGGAGAAATGCTGGCCGGTGAGCAGGGCTATGGCATCCAACCCTCGATTCTCGAAGGGCTGGCGGAAGAAATTGCCGACGTCGTCGCGATGGACGTGGAAGTCGCCGTCGTGATCGGCGGCGGCAACATTTTCCGCGGCCTGGCTGCCAGCGCCCGCGGAATGGAGCGGGCATCGGCCGATTACATGGGCATGCTGGCCACCGTGCTGAATGCGCTCGCGCTTCAGAATGCGCTGGAAGGCCGCGGCATCAGTACCCGTGTTCAATCCGCCATTGAGATGCGTCAACTCGCTGAGGGTTACATCAGGCGACGCGCCATCCGCCACTTGGAGAAGAAACGTGTCGTGATCTTTGCCGGAGGAACGGGCAACCCCTATTTCTCCACCGATACCGCCGCGTCGCTTAGGGCGATGGAAATCGGCGCACAGGTCATCATGAAGGGCACCAAGGTCGACGGCATTTACGACAGCGATCCGATCAAAAATCCGCAAGCCAAAAAGTACAATGAGATTCCGTTTCTCTCGATTCTCACCCAGAATCTCAAAGTCATGGACTCGACCGCCATCAGCCTGTGCATGGACAACCGACTGCCGTTGATCGTCTTCAACTTGAAAGAAAAGGGTAATTTCAAACGTGTCGTCCAGGGTGATCCGATCGGAACCCTGGTCACCGTGGAAAGCCGCTAAGGGAGAGCCAGATGTCGACGGCGCAGGAAGTCAAACAGCGTGTCACCGAAAAAATGGACCATGCGATCGAGCATTTGAAGCGCGACTTGGCGGGAATCCGCACCGGTCGCGCTTCAGTCGCCTTACTCGACGGCATCAAAGTCGACTATTACGGTACGCTGACGCCCTTGAAGCAGGTGGCCAACGTCGCCACACCGGAAGCTCGCCTTATTACGATTCAGCCGTGGGAACAGAACCTGATCCGGGAAGTCGAAAAAGCGATTCAAATGTCCGATCTTGGACTGACGCCGTCGAACGACGGCAAGATGATTCGCATTCCGCTGCCTCCGCTGACCGAAGAGCGGCGCAAGGACCTCATCAAGGTCTGTAAGAAACACGGCGAAGAAATGAAGGTCCAGATTCGTGGCTTTCGACGGGACGGCAATGAAGAGCTGAAAAAGCTGCAGAAGGACGCCAAGCTGACCGAAGATGAACTGCGAAAGTCCGAAACAGAGATTCAAAAATTTACCGACCAGTATGTGCAGAAGATTGACGACATGATGAAGAAAAAAGAAGGCGAAATTCTGGAAGTGTAGCGCTCCAATTCTGTTGTCAGACACTGCGTGTACCAGCCGTCCGAATCCTCCCCAACCTCCGCCTCCGTTGATCTGACCGCCCTTGCTCAGAATGTCGCCCTCGTGCGGCGATTGGCCCCACATGCCGATGTGCTGGCCGTCGTCAAGGCCAACGCATACGGACATGGCGCCATCGAGATCACCGGCGCTTTGCAACAATTGGCCGTTCGCCGGTTCGGCGTCGCTACGGTGGATGAAGGCGTCGCACTCCGCCAGGCCGGTATCCGTGATGACATCGTCGTCTTAGGCGCGACCATGCCGGCTCAATTTTCGGATCTGGTTGCCCATCGGCTGACTCCCGTCCTCTATCGTGCAGACTTGGTCCAAGCCTTTGCCGCAGCGGTCGAGACCGGTATCGCGCCCTACCCCATCCACATCAAAGTCGAAACCGGAATGGGCCGCTTGGGTGTGCTGCCACACGAACTGCCCGAACTCCTTTCCAGATCGGAACTTCGCGCGCCTCTGCGGCTTGAAGGCCTCATGACCCATCTGGCCGACGCCGACAATCCGGATGCCGGACAGACGGAAGAACAACTCGCGCGATTTCAGCAGGTCCTCAACCAGATACAGGAACGCGGCCTCGCGATTCCGCTGATTCACGTGGCCAACAGCGCAGGCATCATCAAATATCCCAAGAGCCTCCACTCGCTCGTGCGCCCAGGAATCATGCTGTATGGCTACCATACTCTCGCGAATCACACGCAGGGTCATGAATTGCAACCGATCCTCACCTGGAAGACCACCATCGCGCATATGCATACAATTCCACCGGGTAGCAGTGTCAGTTACAACCGGACCTTCATCGCGGCGCGGACAACGCATGTGGCGGTGCTGCCGGTTGGGTATGCCGATGGGTATAATCGGCTCCTCTCGAATCGTGGGCAGGTATTGATCGGAGGCCGACGAGTGCCGGTCATCGGACGAGTCTGCATGGATATGACGATGGTCGACGTCACGGACGTGCGAGCCGTCCAAGTTGGACAGGAGGCAATCCTCATCGGACAACAGGGGATGGAGCGCATCACCGCTGCCGACCTGGCCGCCTGGCAACAGACCATTCCCTACGAGATTCTCTGTGCCATCGGTCCCCGCGTGCCGCGTCGATATCGCCACTCATAGCTCCGACGGATAAAGCATCCTGAACCAGCTGACAGCTTCGATACTGAGCACAGGACTTTGTCGCGTGGCGGCTCGGCGTCCGCTTGCCTTCCCTACCCCGGTTCCCTCATAGTCGATACGTAGCCGCACACGCATACGCTGATCACAATCCACCTCGCATATGGCATGAGGGTATGAACATGACTTCCTGGATCCCGCTGCCGCAGCGCCGCCTGATTCGATGGTGCACCTTCATCCTGCTTGTCACCCCGATCACAACGGCGATGGCTGCAGGCACGGAAGCAGCGCCGCCGGCGAACACAACACCCTCCGCCATGACCATCCACATTCCGATTCCGGTCACTCCGCTCGCAGAGCTGTACGGGAACGTCAATCAGCAACTGGCGACACATCGCAGCCGCGGACGCGAATGGATCACATTGGGAAGCGGCAGCGCGTTTCTCAAGTATCGGCTGTGGCCTGACGAACAGAGCTCGACCACAGCGGGCGACCGGCTGCTGTCCCAGAGCACCGTGCCGTTCGGGGTGGAATATGCGAAACAGATCAAAGGGTCCATCACCAAAATCGCCGACTGCGGACAGCGCGAGGCGGCCACCGGAACGGGACGGCTTTCGGTCACCGTGGCGACGATGTTTAAGCAGGGTCGCAGCTATACGGTGCTCCCCGCCAGCCAGGTCAACGCCGTGCAGTCCACCCAGTCCTGCGTGCTGTCTGAACAAGGCGTGGACGCTAGCCCATTGATGATGCAAGTCTATCGAAGCGACTTGCTGGAGGTCCTGCCTGCGGTTGATCGGAAAGCGGCCGGCCTCCTCCCCATCAAACCGGCAGTCACCAAAATCTGGAACGATCTTCAAGAGCCTTTGCTGCTGGATGAAACAGAGCAACTGTGGCTCATGCTGAACCCTGACACCACCGCCGCGGCCGGAGTCGCGCCGCTATCCGGCAGTCCCGCAGCCGGGTATGGTGTCACCGCACGGCCGACGGTCGTACGCGGCACTAAACCCACGTCGCGCCATCTGCCGCTCCCTGAACCCCAGGATCACTTCCGTGACGACGGGTTTCATGTCGATTTCGCGCTGCAAGTGCCGATCGAAGAAGCGAATCAACGGCTGCGTGAGGCCGTCATCGGCCAAGAATGGTCGCTGGGCGTCGGGACGATCAAGATCGTCAACGCGACGCTCTATCCATTGGGCAATCAGGTGGGAGTCGAATTGGTCCTGCGAGGCTTGCTGCCGCTAACCCTTCGCCTCAAGGGGACACCGGCCTATGACGAATCCTCGGGGCGTATTTTGTTCCGGGGGGTCGATTACACCATCAAGGAACGCACCCCCGCCACGGACTTGGCCGAAGAATGGCTGCACGAACCACTGCGGGAAGAGCTGGCTGGCAGACTGTCCTTGCCGATTCGTGAGGAACTGGATCTCATGCGGCAGGCGCTTGAGAAGGGGCTCAACCGCGAGCTCACCGGGGGACGGTTGCGCGGAACGGTCAGCCAGTTGTCGCTGGAAGACCTCGCGGTACAGCCCACGAGTCTCTCCGTACGATTTAAGACAGAAGGCACGCTGCGCTACGATGCCCGTCCAGACGTCGCCGCGCCGTGAAGGGGTTTAGACCTTGAGCTTCCGCTTGAGCTGTGTTTCGACGCTCGACACTTTGCCGGCCAGCCGCCCCTTCGGTCCCTTGCGATAGTCGATCTTGATGCTGCACGAGACGCGATTACAATCCTTGCGCATGCGCAGGTAGCATTTTTTGACGACCGCCATCACCTCGTCCCACTCCCCTTCCAGCACCGTACCCATCGGATTCAACCGGTAATCCACTCCACTCTTGTCGATGATGTCCAGCGAGCGCGCGACATATTTACTGACACTTTCGCCCTTACCCAGCGGCGACATGCTGAATTCCAATAACACCATGATCCGGTTGTCCTCCCTACGTCGTAGTTGCCGGGGCCGCGGGCGCCTGCTGAGTGGCGCGCTGTTCCTGCCACACCTTCGGGTACTGCACCTTTCCCAAGAGGCGGAACCCGTCCAACGCTTCACGCAGGAGTGCGCGCCGCTTTTCGGCATCCGGCTCATTCGCCTTCGCCTGCTCGCGAAGCTGGGCCAGCCAATCCACGAAGGCGGCGAATTCACTATCGAGAATCCGTTCCAGATCTTCTTTCATGAATCCGGACAAGGCCGGCGCTTGCCCGCTCGAGCTGATCGCCACACGAACGTGGCCCGAACTGACGACGGCGGGCATGACGACGTTTGAGACATCGGGCTGGTCCACCGACCACAGCAGGAATTTCTGTTCACGAGCCAATCGAATCAGCGAGTGCGCGAGCTCGCGATCGTCGCGCAAGGTGTTCAAGACAAGAATGACGCTCTCCAAATCATTGGCGCGAAAATGTCTTCCGCGATGAATGATCTTGGCGGACGCCGCGAGTTTGCGGAGTAGTTCGTGGAGCGTAGGACTGACGACCGTTACCTTGGCGCCGGCATCCAGCAGCCGCTGCACCTTGTCAGCCGCTTCTTCATTGCCGCCGATGACGAGGACCGGCCACCCGCGCACATCCAATGAAATTTGAAACCCGGAATTTGCAGCCATGATTGATCTTCCTCCAACAAGCCGACAACAACATGAGCGCGTATCATACAACAGGGGATTTCGCAGGGTAAACCGTCCATCCCATTCCCCTTTCCGCCGCGAGCTGGGTATAATGCGCCCGCAGTTCAAGACGGAACGCGTCACGCGCTCGCGCCAACAAAGGAGTGTATTGTGGCTGGATATACAGGACGGTCCCTCGCGATGGCCGGCGGGATCATCGGCCTCGCGGCTGTGGCAGCCTATTTCGGTATCGCCCACATCGGGGAGCCGGATCAGGGCGGAGGATCGATCGCCGGACAGGTGCAAATCGCGCCCAATCTGGCCGACCAAGTCAAACCGACCGATGTGTTGTTCGTGATCGTGCGCCGTCCGACCGGCCCTCCGCGCCCCATCGCAGCCAAACGATTCGACGGCCCGAAATTTCCGGTGCAGTTCGAGATCACGAACGACGACGTAATGGTGAAGGGCAGCGAACTGAAAGGAATGGTCGATGTGATTGCGCGCCTGGATCGCGATGGCCAAGCCGGGCCACCGCAGCCGGGTGATATCGAAGGGCGCTATCCGAAGAATCCAACACTACCGGGCGGGAAGGACGTGAACATCACCATCGACAAAGTGTACTAAGCAGGAAGGTGGTGAGCGGTGAATGTTCAGTTGCGGGGGCTGCTTCAACTCACACGCTTACAACTCAGCTCTCACAACTGAGACCATTATGTCTCCGACGAGTCGGCGTCCAGTTCCAGGTTCCAATACAGATAGTCCCGCCAGCTTTCCGGCGTGTTGCGAATCCCGATGGTAATGGTCACCGTGGGGCTCCAGCGCGGCTTCACGGGTTTTTTGATCAGGCGCATGTTGGCTTCTTCCGGCGTCCGCCCGCTCTTCCGGTTGTTGCATCGCCAACAGGCCGTCACGATGTTTTCCCAGGTCTTGCGCCCGCCTTTTGCGATGGGCACAACGTGGTCGAAGGTCAGTTCCTCGGTGCGAAATTTGTGTTTGCAATATTGGCAGCAGTAGCCGTCCCGCGTGAAAATGTTGATGCGGGAGAATTTGACGGCGCGATGACTATCCTTGAGCTTAACCAGCTTCAAGAGCCGCATCACGGAGGGGAGCTTGATCGAGATCGAGATGCCGTGGATTTGACGGTCGTAAACTTCGAGGACTTCGACCTTCCCCTGCCAGAGCAAGGTAATGGCCTTTTGCCAATGCAGGACACGCAGCGGTTCATAGGTGGAGTTGAGCAACAAGGTCATTTCCATAGTGGCTCCGGCGGTCTCCTATGAGAACACTATTTACAGCATAGCAAATGACGGCGCGGTGATGACCCTTCTCTGAATGGTTCCCGCTTCATCTATGCCATACGCCACTAATGAAATCAAGCGCTTAGGCTCTACTCGCACAATGGTACTCCGTCGCACACCAATCTCTACCGAACTGTAACACACAGAAGGACCGCATGGATGCTCACACCGGTTATGTGACCGTGGCACAGGTCGACGAGGTGCCACCGGGCACCTGTCGCACCGTGGAAGTCGACGGCATCTTCCTCGCGCTGTGCAATGTCGATGGAACGTTTCGCGCCGTGGACAACACCTGCCCGCACGCAGGCGGACCGCTGGGTGAAGGCTGCCTGGAAGGTGACGTGATCGAATGTCCCTGGCACGGGTGGCGATTCAATGTTCGCACGGGCGAGCGGCCGGAAAATCAGGAAATCCGTGTTCCCTGTGTGGAAGTGCGTGTAGAAGGGACCAATGTGCAGGTGAAAGTGCCGCTTACATTGTAGGAGGGAACGGAGGCGCACCGGCGGGAGGTGTTCCTGCACGTCCGCTGTCCGGCCCTTCGGGCATCAATCCATCCGCGGGCAAGGAGGCCGCATTGACGCGCTTCGTGCCCAGATCCACGTGCCAAATAAAATCACGCTCGAACCACTGCGTCGTCCCCTGCTCGCGCATGTAAATGCGAACTTCGTATCGCTGCTCATCCTGCTTGATCACTTGCCATTCCCCTAGTCGCAGTCCCAGTTTGCGGTCCGCTAAAATTCGCACTCGTTCGTTGAACGCCTGAAGGATTGTGGGATAGCCGGCAGCGCGGTGCGTTTGCACCAGCGCCAGCGCCTCCGCCGCACGCGGATCGGTGATCGGGTTGATGCCGGGAGGCTTCATCCACCAATAGACCAGCCCCCCGACGACGAGAAGCAGGAGCACCGCGTAATGAATGACTTTACTCATAAGCTGTGACGATCACCCTCGATGCACGATGAAGGAACTGATCACTATATGTGGCAGGTGATTATACTGTCAATCGCTCACGAACTCGTAGGACGTGAATCAACTGAGACGCGCCGCATCCTCGTCGCGCTTGACAAGGCCGCGCAGCGCTGTGGTACAAGTACCGGTCAACCTACAAGACACCATGGGAGCCTCACCGTTCAATGAAGTTCTTCTTTTACGCGGACAATTTGAACCCGTCCCAACTCAAGCGCCGTGCCCCGGAACACAAGTTTCTCTTCGCGGCCTATCTGCCCGACCATAGCGTGCAGTTCTGCCGCTGGTCGACGCAGTGGCGCTGCGGCCTGGCAAGCGTCGTCCCGTCGCCGGGAGAGAAGGTCTGGGGAGCCGTCTTTGAAATCACCGACGAAGATCTCAAGATCCTCGACGAGTTTGAAGACGATGTGCCGCAAGGCGCATACCGACACCTGCCGGTCACGGTGATCACCGAAGAGGGTGAAAAGCTATTGGTCACGACCCATGCGGCCAATCCCATCGGCAAGTTCAAACCAAAGGAACATTATATCGACTGGGTGCTCAAGGGCATCAAGCAATGGAAGTTGCCGGAAGAATGCAGCGAGCAGTGGAAAGCGTATAAGCCGGCCTGATCAACGCCACAGATCGTCACTTACCCATACATTGAGGTCACGATGCCAAAGCCAAAACATCATATCCTTGTCTGCACCAACGCCCGACCGCCGGGTCACCCGAAGCCGTCCTGCGGCGGCCAAGGTTCCGCGCAGCTGCTCATGAATTTCAACATGGGCTTGATGCAACGCGGGATCATGCCGGGCGAGGTGTTGGTCACCGGTTCTTCCTGCCTGGGCCCGTGCGAACAGGGACCGACCGTGGTCGTCTATCCCGAAGGCACCTGGTATTCCAAAGTCACGGAAGCCGATGTCGCGACCATCCTGGATGAACACATCAAGGGTGGCAAACCGGCCGAAAAGCTGAACCCAGATAGCATCTGGAAGTAGCGCAGAATCATCGTTTCTTCACGGATGATCAACATGCCCTTCCAGCGAGGCCGCAGGCGACTCACACCCGGAAGCGTACCCTCAGGGGTACGTTGAGGAGTGTGAGAAGCTGAGAGCGACGCTGGAAGGCGTTTTCATCATCCGCTTGTTATGAGCACCCCAAGCCACAAAGAACACAAACACCATGCTCCCCGCTCCGTCGGTTGCATGATTATCACCTGCAGCGATACCCGCACACCTGACACCGATACCAGCGGCCAATTAATCCAGAAGCTGCTTACGGAGAAGGGGCACAAGATAGCCGCCTACCACGTCGTCAAGGACGAACCGGCTGAGATCAAGGCGCGGATCACCGAGGGCATCGCGAACGACGCTGTGCAAGCCATCATCATCAATGGCGGAACAGGAATCTCCCGGCGAGACTCCACGTTTGAAGCTGTCGATGCGATGCTGGAAAAACGGCTGGATGGATTCGGTGAAGTGTTCCGCTACCTGACCTATCAAGAGATCGGCTCACCGGCCATCATGAGCCGGGCCAGCGCGGGCATCATCAAAGGCCGCATACTCTTCTCCACTCCGGGCTCAGAAAACGCCGTACGCCTGGCGATGGAAAAGCTTATCCTCCCCGAACTCGGTCACCTCGTCAAAGAACTCACGAAGTAGTACGTCGTCAGCGTTCAGCAATCAGCCTGCAGGTTTTGGAGTTGCCAGAACTGAATGCTGCGAGGTGATGCTGTGTGTTGGTCACTCGCGGCGTTACCCCGGTCGGCTTATCTGATGGAGGCTGTTCAGAACGGTGCTCTAACCAGGCTCCCGGAAGCTGCGCGACCAAGAGCGCTGCTCGAGGCCGTTCTTAGCATCTGTCACATCAAGGCTGCTCGAACCGGCCATCCAACAAGGCCGCAGGGAACACCGCGTCTGAGGCGTACCCTTGTGGTACGTCGCAGGGAGCCGTGCGACCGAGAACGAAGTTGGGAACCGTTTTCAGCATCCGCCCAGTGAAGGATGTTCAAAATGGCCGTCCAGCAAGGCCGCAGGAAGCAGGGCGACTGAGGCGTATCCTTGCGATACGTCGCAGGGAGCCGTGCGACCGAGAACGCTGCTGAAGACCGTGTTTAGCATCCGTATGAAGAAGGATGTTCAAAACGGCTTTCCAGCAAGGCCGCAGGCGAAGCAAAACCGGAGGCGTACCCTCGGGGGTACGTTGAGGATTTTGATGAGCCGAGAACGCTGCTGGAAGCCGTTTTCAACATCCTTTAGTCTTGGCTGATCTTTGGTTCCGAATACGTCTGCTTATCCGCCAATCTCGACTGCGCATACCGCTTGTAGTGCATCAACAGGTCGCGAACCGAGACAACGCCAACGATCGATCCGCCCTTGGTCACCGCCAGATGGCGCACGCCGAGATCGCCCATCATATCCTGGGCATCATCGACAGCTTGATTGCTCTCAATGGTGCACAACGGAGAGGTCATCACCTGTTCGACGGTCAACTTGCCCACATCCTGATTGGTGGCCAATCCCTTCCGAACCAGATCCGTGTCCGTCACGATCCCCACATGATTCTTCCCCTTCTTGATCAAGAGGGAGCTGACCCGCAGGGTGCGCATCTTCTTCGCCGCACCGCGAATGGAGGTCGTCGGACCGACACTCTGAGGTTTCTTGTTCATGATTTGCGCAACAGTCGCCATGTCACATACCTTTCTGCCCGTTGGGACAAGAGAGCCGATAATGAGGCCGATTACAAAACAGTCATCACGATTTTACCAAAAAACTTCCGATTCAAAAGATATTCTTGCGCACCTTTCGCCTCGGACAGCGGAAAGGTGCGATCGATCACGGGCCGCAACTTGCCTTCGCCAACGAGATGAGCCGCTTTCAACAACTCACTCTGCGAACCCATGTACGATCCTTTGATCGTGAGTTGCCGTGAATACACGTAGCGTAAATCAAGCTTAACCTCCGCGCCGGTTGTCGCGCCGCAGGTGACGAGCCGCCCACCCTTCGCCAACGAATCGATGCACTGCGTCCACACGTCCGGACCGATGTGCTCAATCACCACATCCACACCGCGGCGCTGCGTCAGGTCCCGCACCCGCTGATTGACCTGCTCCCGGCTGTGGATGATGACTTCGTCGGCGCCCAGCGCCTTCGCCTTCGCGACTTTCTCCTCGCTCCCGACCGTGGTCAAGACACGCGCGCCGGCCAGTTTCGCCATCTGAATCGCCATATGGCCGACTCCGCTGCCCGCCCCCATGATCAGCACGTCTTCGCCCGGTCGCACGTCGGCAAGTCCGAACAACATGTGCCACGCAGTCACGGACACCAGCGGAAATGCCGCGGCCTGCTCGAAGGACAAGGGCCCCGGAATCGGATGCACGTTTCTCGCGGGCACCTTCACATACTCCGCGTACCCGCCATGGCACATGGCCCCGATCAGCCCGTAGGAGCGGCACATATTGTCACGACCGCCCACACATTGCTCGCATCGACCACACCCGACACCCGGCGACACGAAGACCCGTTCGCCTTCGGCGACCCCTTCCACGTGAGAGCCGATCTGCTGCACGACCCCGGCGATGTCCGAGCCCGGAATGTGCGGGAGCGGCATCGGATAGGCCGGACTCCCCTGGCGGATCCAAATGTCCAGATGGTTCAACGCGCAGGCCTTCACCTGCACGAGCACTTCGTCGACGCCGATCGTCGGCATCGGCATCTCCTGATACTGGAGCTTTCCCGGCCCGCCATGTTCGTGAAACACCACCGCGTTCATAACACCTCAGTGTAGACAACAACCTAATTGAGTGTTGAGTTGTGCGTCCTCAGTTCACGGATAGGAAGCGCGCAGGGTTCAGTTCATCTGCCTTACGCGATTCGTGACTACATGTTCGCTCTAGCCCCATTCCTCACAGGATGATCAACACGCCGTGTCACAAGGCCGCAGGGAGTGCGGCGACTAAGGCGTACGCTTGGTACGTCGCAGGGAGTCGTACGACTGAGAACGCCGTGAGATGGCGTTTTCATCATCCTGCTAGAAAGTGAGCACTCCCTCCACCACCATGACCGCCTCTCCCCCGACCATCACCCCCTGAATCGCGTCGTCGTCAGAATTCACCTGGATCAAAATGCGTGACGGGCGATCGATCTCATAGCCCTGTTCAGCGGTGATCTCAGTCTCCGGCCTGATGTCCACCACTCCATGTTGCACGAGATACGCCCCCAATGCGCCGCTGGCGCTGCCGGTCGCCGGATCTTCCACGATGCCGATCAACGGCGCGAACATGCGGGTATGCACAGTGGAGGATTGCTCGACCGTCATCGTGCTGAAGACCATCATGCCGTTGGCGCCATATTGCTGGGACAACTCGGCGATGGCCGCGACATCAGGCACGATTGATCGCACCGCCGTCAGCGTGCGCACGGGCACGATAATGACCGGAAGCCCCGTCGAGACCACCTGCACGGGAAAGCGGCTTTCGGTGATCGCAGATTTGGTGATACCCAAAGAGCGGGCAATGGCGAACAACGCCTCCGGCTCCTCGATCACATCCAGAAACTCCGGGCTCGGTTGCGCCATCACCACCCGTTCGATCACGCCGTCATGCGAATGGATATCGACGGGGAACAGCCCCAGATTACATTCTTGCAGCACCCTGGTGACCGGCTCCCGAAGCGCGAGGCGATCCAAGGTGCCCAACACGAAGAAGGTCCCGATGACCGGATGGCCGGCGAAGGGAATTTCCTGCGTCGGCGTGAAGATGCGCATCTTGACGACTGCGGCCTGGTCGGTGGGAGGAAACACAAACACGGTTTCGGAGAGGTTCATCTCGCGGGCGATCTGCTGCAGTTCGACGTCGGTCAACCCGTCGGCATCCGGAAACACCGCCACGGGGTTTCCACCGAAGGGTTCATCAGTAAAAACGTCGGCTTGATAAAACTGCAGTCGCCGTTCCCCGGCCATAGATTCCTCGAGAAGATGCTGGCGGCATGTTGCCCCGAGCCAGCATTTTTTGCAAGTGGCGAGAGCGCTCTACAGGTCGGCAGTAGGAATTAAGTGAGTAGCACCAAGGACTACATTCCACTCACGCGGATTGATGGTCGCACGGCGCTGAACAGGGCATCCTACTAGGCCGCAGGGAAGCCGAGGCGTTCCAGCGAATCGGAACCACAGGTTGGTCAAAATGGCATGTCCCAGGCCGCAGGGAGGGTGATGCCTGAGGCGTATCCTTTGGGTACGTCGCAAGGAGACACCCGACCGAGAACGCCGGCAGAGGCCGTTTTCAGCAGCCTGTCAAACGGGTCGGGGGATGGCCTCATACGCACTCCTCAACGGATTGTTGAGGTATTGCTCGACAAAGTTCTGCAACGAGCCGTGGCGGTAGAGCTGTTGATTGGCAAAGCGCGTATCGATCTTGTGCAGCACCTTGACACGCACACCGGTCTTCTTCGTGAACTGCTCCAGGCTTACCCCGGTGATATCGGTATAGGGGCCGCGCCCCGATTGCATGATGCATTTGGGCACGTGGATGACTTTCTCCTTCGTCAACCGCCGCGCGATATCGTCGAAGGTCAACAGCACCGTGCAATCCGAATCGCCGCTGAGCAAGGCATTGGGTACATAGAGAAATTTCGCGCGATTCTTCCGGAACATGGTCAGAATTTTATGGACGCTGCCCGCCATGACGACCGTATCCTTCTTCTCCAATTCCAACGAATCGAACAGGCTGACGATACGGCGTCGGCTCAAGAACGCCGTGGTGTAGGACTCGGTGTGGATGGTCTGGAGATTCGGCAAGCCCAAGTGATAGATCTTCGTCGCTTCGTCAGGCAGGAATTTTCGTCCTTGCCGCATGAGCGAGGCCGTCTCCTCCTTCAGCCCCCGCACAGGCGTGAGCGTCCCCATCCACAGCACACAGTGCTGGTTGATCGCGGAAATCGTCGCCGCGTCCTTCGACATCGTGTGCTGGTCGAACGCGTAGAAGTTTGCGGACGACACGGCGGGACCATCCAACACCTTCATGAGATGTTTGATGGACGGTGCATGCGGCATTAATCGCTGCCGGTAGTCGCTGAGCGTGATGACCGACAATTCAAAGTTGATCCGGCCCGGATACTGTGCCGCCAATTGATGGATCTTCGGCACATGGACAAAGCCGACGGTGAAAAACTGGATGCTCTTGTCGGTGTATTTCAGAAAGTCTTCGACCCACTCCATCGCCTTGGGGTGAAGGAAGAGATCGGTCCATTCCATGAACTCGTTGCCGCCGAGACACCAGAACTGTGTGGGGTCAGTCGGTTTCCGGCTGATGTACTCGAGGATAAACTTCCAATCCTCATCGCTGGTTTTCGGGGGGTCAAGCGTTTCGCGGTAGGAGTGGTCGAGCTCATAGCAGAACTCGCATTTAACCGGACAGTCCCGGCCGAGACTCAGGGGAATTTTCCCCGCGTCCATCTCCCTGATGAGCACCTGCCGATAGTCGGTGCGATCCTTGAAGATGGGAGTCGGCTGAAATATCGGGAGAGTGGTGGCCACAGGTGACATCCCTTGCCTATCGACACTCGGACGACAAAGGCTCCATTGACAATGTCATGGTCAAACCGGGAAACTTCCACTATGACCGACGACCGGCTGGCTCAGGCTCTCGCGCTCTTCGCACTCTCGAAGCCTTATACCCTCAAACAACTCAATCAACAGCGCGACGCCCTTCTCCACACCTGGGCCCCTCAGCGCTTTGCCAATCTCACGAACAACCCCAAGAAATACATGCAGGCTTATACGAAAGCCGAGGAGATGACCCGCCTGGTGGAAGCCTCGTACGCCCTGCTTGTGGAGTTAATCGTTCCCGACGACGTCCCCTGAGAACACTGTCGCTCGTCGCTCGTCTTTCGTATATCGCGAGATACGCTTCGAGCACTCACTCCCCCCGGATGATCAAAACGTCAGGTCACAAGGCCGCAGGGAGGATGGCGACTGAGGCGTACCCTTGCGGTACGTCGCAGGGAGACATCCGACCGAGAACGCCGTGAGATGGCGTTTTCATCATCCGTGTTACTCAACGCCGTGGGAGACCACCCGTGACAACGACGTCTCCCCATCCTTCTCTCCCGCCCCTTCGGCCACGGCCATCGGCCAGGTGACGAGACCTGAGACGCCTTCCGTCGCCGCTCCGTCTTTCGTCGCCGCGTAGATCTGCGGCAACTTGTTCGTGCCGAACTTGGAGATATACAGGAAGACGTGTTCGCGGCTATTGACCCGCACCGCCCAGGGCTGAAAGTCGTTCTTATAAAACTCTTCGCAGAGCTGCATCGCGTCGAGACAAGAGATGCCGACCGGCTCATTCAGCGTGTAATAGTAATCCAGCGGGAGGTCGTACTCCTCCTGCTTATGGATCGTGATGCCGAACTTGTCCGGATTGCGCACCATCGGCGTGTGGCGGTAGGCCACGAAATAAAAGAGTTCGACCGAATGGATCACCGGCTGATTGTCGATGACGAACTGCCGCGTCTCCAGCGCCTCGTCGCGCGTTTCGCCGGGGAACCCGTAGAAGGCCATCACGTGATTCCAGATCCCCGCCTTGGACGCCTGATGTAAATTGTTCTGGATGACGCTCTTCCGCGCATGTTTGTCCATGAGATTCAGGACGCGCTCGTTCGCCGACTCCATCCCGTAGTACAAGGTGCAGCAACCAGCCTTCGCCGCGAGGTCCCAGATCGCCTGATCCTGTAAGGTCTCTTCGAAGCGGATCAACGTCGTCCACTTGATGCCGACATTTCGGTCCACGAGCAACTGCGACACCTTCTTGAACAACGCGGGCGGATAGGACTCGTCAGAAAACAGGAAGTGGCGGCAGTTGTACTTGTCCCGCAGTGCGGTCACCTGGTCGACCACATGCTGGGCACTCATTCCGCGATACTGGTCGAAATAACCTTGTCCGTGATCGCAGAACGTGCACCGGCCCCAGTAGCAGCCGCGCGTGGCGAGGTACGGAATGATCCGCTCGGGCACGAAATAATTATCGAGCGGCAACCCGTCGAAATCCGGCAGCGGCAGCGCGGTGGTTTTCTCCGTGTAGACTTCCTTGCTCTGCTTCACGCCCTCCGCATCGCGATACATGAGATTGGGCACCTGCTCCATCGCCCGCTGGCCGTTCACGGCCTCCAGGTACCAGAGCAGCGCATGTTCGCCTTCGTACAAGATGGCCGCGTCGAACACTTCGGTGAAGAACCGCTCATGGTGCGCCCATTCTTCCTGCAATCGTGTCACGACGTTCCCGCCGACGACGACGCGAATCTCCGGAAAACTTTCCTTGATCATCTTGCAGAACGTCAGGCCGGCCATCAGCTGCATTTGCGTGCCGATGGAGATCCCGATCACCGCCGGCTTTTCCTTGCTCACACTGGGCAGCACCAGTTGATTACAGATGTCGCGGTAGACGTTCACCTGCTCATCGTCGAGGCAGGCGAACACTTCCTTCGACACGCCTGGACGATAACCCAGGTTGCTTTCCATCGGGTAAAACACCAGCGAGGCCGGATAGTAGGCGGCAGAGATATACTGCATGGCCTCACGAAACGTATTCAGGGCGCGCTCAAGTTTTTCGGCTTCATAGAACCGCTCCCCGCGCACGACCAGCTTGGCATCTTCGGCCCGCTCCGCGAGGTCGAACACGTCGACAGCGTAGGCGTCTTCCAGCACCGCTTTCTGGCTGGCTTCCTGCTCGGTCAGCGTCCCCGCCTTCTCCTTATCCTGGAGCGGCTTGAGGTGCATGCCCAGGCGGCCCTTCACCCAGATCAGAAACTCCATGCTGAAGAAGTGGTCGTACATCTCGATGTTGATGTCGCGCTGCACGACGGTATGCCCGGCTTCGCGCAGCACGGCCGTCAACATCGGCAGGGCAAGGTACGGCGCCGTCGGCACCCATTCGGGCGGAAACAGCAACATGACCTTCGACTGCTTGCGTTCTTCTTTCTTGATCGGCGTCAGGCCGTCGATCTGGACGAGACCATTACTACTCATGGTCGGTCACCTGCACGTTATCCTTCAACATGTTCAAAAAGGATCTCCGACAAGGCTGCAGCGAGGGAAAGGACGAGGCGTACTCACCGCAGTACCTCGAGTCGTTGACCGAAGCGAGAACGCAGCCGCAGACTGTTTTCAATGTCCTGACCATCACATCTTCCCCGCCAGCGTCGGCGACGCTCCGATGATTTTCGTCGACCGATATTGCAGATCCGGCAGCTTCTGCAATCCGAAGCGCGCGATGTAGAGGAAAATATATTCGCGGATGAACAGTCGCAGATCCCAACCCGGGTTGTGGTTCCGCTCGAACTCTTCAAACACGCGCTCCGCCTCTTCGATGCTCAAGCCCTGCTTCACCGTGAAGTAATAGTCCAGCGCCAGGTCCCACTCAGGATTCTTGTACGCCGTCACGCCGAACTTCTCCGGATTCTTTGCCACGGGATTGTGCCGGCCCAGATCGAACGTGCCGAAACCCAGCGAATGGACGTGCTCCTTGTTCTGCTCCAGGAACTGGACGGACGACCAGGCCTCCTCACGCGTTTCACCGGGAAATCCGAAGAACCCCATGCAGTGATTCCAGATACCGGCTTCGGCCGTGCGTTTGAGATGCTCGGTCATGATGGCCGTCGTCGTGGCCTTGTCCATGAGCTTCAGCACCCGCTCGTTGCCCGACTCGTAGCCAAAGTGGAGATACTTGCAGCCGGACTGCTTTGCATCCTGCCAGACCTGATCTTCCAGCAAACTCTTCTCGAATCGCATATGAGTCGTCCAGACGATCCCCATGTTGCTGTCGATTAAGCCGCGCGCGAGTTTCCGGAAGAGGGCCGGCGGATAGGATTCATCGGTGAAATGAAAATGCCGGGCCCCGTACTTGTCGCGCAGATACGTGATCTCCGCCAACACGTCTTGAATCTTCTTCGAGCGATACCCCGCCGTGTAGCCTTCGCCGTGATCGCAAAACTCGCAGCGCCCCCAATAACAGCCGCGCGTCGCCAGGTACGGCAGAATCTTCGTAGGGACGAAATATTTCTCCAGCGGCAGCCCGTCGAAGTCCGGTGGCGGTAAAGTCTGCATGTCTTCGGCGAAACTCGTCGCGGAGACATGCACGCCGCTCGCATCCTTATAGATGGTGTTCGGCACATCGGCCAGGCTCTGTTTCGCACCCACCGCCGAGACGAGTTGCACGAACGCCGTCTCCCCTTCATACACCACGGCGCTGTCGAAGTATTGGAACAGCGGCGACAGCGGAAGCACGTCGCGCAAACGCGTGACCGTGTTGCCGCCGATCGTCACATGAATGTGGGGGAAGTGCTGCTTGATGAGCGCGCAAAACGTCATCGAGGAAAACATCTGCTGCTGTAACACGATCGAGATGCCGATCACGTCCGGCTGCTCCGCCTCGATGGCCGGCTTCACCAGCTGATCGAACACATCGCGGTAGATGTTCACCTGAGTGTCGTTCACCGCCTCGATCACTTCGCTCGACACGAACACCTTATAGGAGAGGTTGGTCTCCATGGGCGGCATGCAGACCCGCGCCGGCGCATAGACCAGCGAGATCACGGTCGTGACTTCACGAAACACTTGAATAGCCCACTCTAACTGATCGATTTCGTAGAAGACTTCTCCGCGAATGATCGACTTGGCCTTTTCCGCCTTCTTGATCAGCTCGTCGATCCGCTGGCGGCTCACCTCGCACAGTTGAAGCTGGAGATCCTGCTCCCAATCTTCCAACTCGCGCTTCTTCGCCAGCTTCCGGAGGCGATCGAGCTGTTGCGGCACCTTGCGCAAGACCTTCTTCAGAAAGTCCTCGCTGAAGTACCAATCCCACATCTCGAGATTGATGTCTTTTTGAACGACCTGATGCCCGGCTTGGCGGAGGACGGCGGTGAGGGACGGAAGACTCAGATAGGGTTCGGACGGAAACCAGTCGGGCGGAAAGATGAGCATGACCTTCATCTTCCGGCCGGCGGCAGCCTCAGACGATTGGCGCTGGAGCATGATCAGCTCGCGCGACGCCCGTTCGCCCTTTGTATACTCAACCCGCATGTATCTATGACTCAACCCCGAAGACGGGGCCGAAGGTCCTGTTGAGATCGTGAATGAGGCTCAGGAATCGCGTCATTGTACGGGCCTGGGAGAAACAGGGTCAAGAGGTGGAGGCGGGACACTCCTGTGACTCCCTTGCTCCCGGAACGCGCGCCCTTAGAAGGACCTCGTTCGACGGGCACAGTAGGAGTCACAGGAGTGCTCCGGAGTTATGATCAAAAGTTGTGTATGGCAGGAGAGAAAAGGGCGGCGTATTCTTGATGGTCAACCACGATCATCCACCTTTTGCAAGGAGTGACTACGCCGCATGCACAACGATACGGGAGTGGAGTGGAAGAATCCAGGGGTTTCCGGCGAGGTCCGAGATGCGCTCACGGACGTGTTGCGCCAGGGAGCCCACCAGTTGTTAACCCAGGCGATTGAAACCGAAGTGGCGGAGTTTCTGGCGCGGTATCGCGAGACGCGCGACGAGGGGGGGCCGACGGCGCATCGTGCGCAATGGCTACCTCCCGCCCCGTTTGATCCAGACCGGCATTGGGGCCGTGCCGGTGAACGCTCCACGGGTGCGTGATCGGGCGAGCGAGATTCGGTTCACTTCCTCGATTTTGCCGCCGTATCTGCGGCGCACCAAGACGATCGAGGCACTGCTGCCGTGGCTGTATCTCAAGGGCATCTCCACGGGCGAGTTCGGCGAGGCGCTCACCGCGCTCGTGGGCCACGATGCGCCAGGACTGTCGGCCGGGACGATCAGCCGGCTCAAGACGGCCTGGCAACACGAACACGCACGCTGGGAGCGGCGTGACCTGGGGAGCAAGCACTACGTGTATCTGTGGGTGGAGGGCATTCACTTCGGCGTGCGCCTGGAAGAAGCGAACCAGTGCATCCTCGTCATCATTGGCGCCACGGCCGAGGGCAAGAAGGAACTGCTGGCACTCACCGACGGATTCCGGGAATCCGAGGACTCTTGGAAGACGGTGTTGCGGGACGTGAAGCGCCGTGGCCTGACCATCGATCCCCACCTCGCCATCGGCGATGGGGCGCTCGGTTTCTGGAAGGCCTTGCCTCAGGTCTATGGCCACACCCGCACCCAGCGCTGCTGGGTGCACAAAACGGGAAATGTGCTGAACAAGCTGCCGAAGCACCTGCAATCCAAAGCCAAGAGCGATCTCCAGCAGATCTGGATGGCGCCGACACGTGAGCAGGCGTCCCGGGCGTTCGCGGCCTTCCTCACGGCCTACGCGCCCAAGTACCCGAAGGCGGCCGACTGTCTCGCGAAGGACCAGCAGGCCTTGCTCGCCTTTTACGACTTCCCGGCTGAGCACTGGCATCACCTCCGAACCACAAATCCGATCGAGTCCACCTTCGCCAGTGTGCGGCTGCGCACGGCGAAAACTCGCGGCTGTGTCTCGCGCACGAGCATCCGCTCGATGGTGTTCATGCTCGCCAAGAGCGCCGAGCGTCGTTGGTTGAAGTTACGGGGGGCCGAATTGATCGCCAGAATCATTCACGGCGTGCAATTCAACAATGGAGTAGCGGTACAGAAGGAGCGCCGTCAGAAGATCGCCGCCTGAGCCTCTCGGCGTACACAACATTTGACTATTTCTCCAATGGTCTGGCCGCACGAGTCACTGGTCCCAACCATTCATTGAACCGAGACAGACAGGCTATCGCCTATCACTACGATCATCCCCCGGAGTTCTACGCCGCCTGGCTGGATCGACAGATGGTCTACTCCTGCGCCTATTTTTCCTCCACCGAAGACCTCGATGCCGCGCAGGTACAAAAACTCGACTATCTCTGCAGAAAACTCCGTCTCCGACGTGGCGACCGATTGCTTGATGTTGGGTGCGGCTGGGGCGCGCTCATCCTTCACGCGGCCCGGCACTATGGAGTTCAGGCCTGTGGCATTACCTTGAGCGAAAAGCAGGCTGAATTTGCAGACGCCTGTATTCAACAACACGGGCTCATGGATCGCTGCCGGGTCGAACTGCGCGACTATCGACAACTGAGCACTCCCAATCGGTATGACAAGATCGTCAGTGTCGGCATGGTCGAACATGTGGGGGCGGCTCAACTCTCAGGCTATTTTCGCCATATCTGGAATCTGCTGAAGCCAGGCGGCACGTTTCTGAATCATGGTATTGGGATTCGGCAGGGAGAACGCTGTGCCTTCGGGCCGTTTGTGAATACATATGTCTTTCCCGATGCCGAACTGGTCACCCTCTCCACTGCCACCGGATTGGCTGAGACCGCGGGCTTCGAGGTGAGAGATGTCGAAAGCTTGCGCGAGCATTGTGTCCTCACGCTTCGGCGATGGAGACGGCGCCTGGAGAGCAATGTCCCGCCGCGACACTCCAGCATGGATGAATCCACGTGGCGATTATGGCGCCTCTATCTCGCCAGCGCCGCCCATGGTTTTGCCACAGGCAAGCTCAATCTATATCAAACGCTGCTTGCGAAAACGCGAGATGGGGTAGCGGGACTGCCCTTAACGCGAGACGACTAGTATGACGGCCACTCGTCGATGGAGTCGCGCCGGTCAGCAGGATCGCGTTAGCCTGCGAACCCTCCTCTTCTCCCTGCCCTCGCGGCCCTCTCCCGCTGAAAGAAGTGCCCGGCCGGATAGCGCAATGTGCTTGCTGCTCGCAGGTAAGCCCGCTAGCCTGGCGGTGAAACGACATCGCACGAGCCTCTCACTCGCGTTGAACGAGGGACGTGATGAAGCGGGATACCTGGCTTTTCGTGACGGCGGTGACTGGCGGAATCGTCGCGTGGACGTTGGTGGCAACCTGCTCTCACCAGAGCGAGGCGTGGGATTCAGATCTGTATTTCACGCCGGGGATGCCCGCGGTCTTCCTGCTGTCTGCCCTGCTAGGCGACCTTGAACCGAACAACCCCTGGCGCCGGGGAGCGGCACCTTCTGTCGGGCAAGCGCTCGTGATGCTGCGGCCACAACACCCTGGTAACATGTTGCCGCTCGACATCCTGATGTTCGGTGTCCTTGCCCTGCCCTCGATCGTCACGGCAGAAATGAGAGCGCTTGCGGCCAAGAGAGGCCTTCCGGGATCAACCGCTCGACAGATCACTTGAGACGAGCGCCTTGCCGACTCGTCGTCATTTTTTCTTTCCAGTCCGAGCCGCAATGCGTGACTCCGCCGAGGTCCAGCCTGCATCGAACGGATGGCCGGCTGTATCCAGATCGATGACCAGCGGGGCGTGATCCGAGGGCAAGGGCTTCCCCTTCCGCGCCTCGCGATCGATCTCGGCCCAGACAAGGCGATCTCTCAATGGTCCACTCACGAGCAGGTGATCGATGCGCATACCGATGTTCTTGTGAAAATTTCCGGCGCGGTAGTCCCACCATGTGTACCGTCCTGGCTCCGGATGATGCACTCGATACGCATCGATGAATCCCTCGCTCACAATCCGTTCGAACGCCCGCCGCTCGCGATCGGACACATGCGTGCCGCCGTGACAGGCGGCCGGGTCCCACACGTCGATATCCTGAGGCGCCACGTTGAAATCGCCGCCGATGACGCAGGGTGTCTGCGCGGCATTCGTGTGCGTCATCCATCGCGCCAGCTTGTCGAACCAAAGCAGCTTCGCGTGATAAAAGGGCGAATCGACCTCGCGACCGTTCGGCGCGTAGATGGAGACCATGCGCAGGCCTCCGCAATCGGCCGCCAGCATCCTGGCCTCTGCCAGCGGCTCATCGTCACCCATATCCGTCGAGCGTGACGGCCGCAACGGCTCGCCGAAATTCGTGACCACGCCACCGATGCCGCACCGGCTCGCAATCGCGACGCCGTTCCATCGACCTTCACCGTGGTGCGCCAACTCATAGCCGGCCTGTGTGAACGCATCGACGGGCGCATCGGCATCCGCCAGCTTCGTTTCCTGCATCAACAACACGTCCGGCTTCGTCCGATCCAGCCACCACAGGACCTTTTCGAGACGCGCCTTCAATGAGTTGACGTTCCACGTCGCAATCCGCATGTCCTACAATATCCTGGTTTGGTAGCCGCTTGCCGAAGAAACGCTCGCTGAGCCGTTGCTCATTCTACGCTCACCACAATTCCTTCGTCGGGGCCAAGAGGAAATCGGTCGGCACGGCCCCCTTCTTCGGCTCCCAGTGGATCGGTGGAGAGAATCAGCCTGCCGCTATGCGCAAGCTGAGATGGCCCCCCCCGGGAGCGAGATCTCCCGCGCCTGCGCGCTGAAGTTGACGGCGATCAACAGGGCTTCTCCCCGACCTCCCGCATGACTCTCTCGCCTAAATACCAGGCACTCGTTGGGGACGTCATCGATCTGTTGATAAGTTCCGGCACCAAGAGCCTTCGATTCTTTCTTCATCCGGATCAGTCGCTTGTAGAGCGACAGCATCGACCTGGGATCCTGCTGCTCGCAGGCCACGTTGGTCTGCCGCCAATCCTGTGAGAGGGGCAGCCACGGCTTGCCGCTTGTGAACCCGGCTTGCGCACTTGCATCCCAGGGCATGGGAGTTCTGGCCGGATCGCGGCCACTCTTCCACAGCCAGTAGCGGATGGTATAGGGGTCGCGTAGATCGGCTCGCCGAAGCCTGCCATTGCGGAGGCCCAATTCTTCTCCGTAATAGACGAAGGGCGTGCCGCGAAGCGTGAACAGCAGCAGGGCTGTGGCCCTGGCGCGCCGGAGGGGATCTCCGCCAGGGCCATAACGATCGATGTGCCGGGACTGGTCATGGTTGCTGAACACCACCGGCGGCCAGCCACCCTGTGGCACCGCGCGGTCGCTTTCGACAATCAACCGGCGAAATACTTCCGGATGCCAGAGGGATCGAAGCAGGCGAAAATCGAACACCTCGTGGAGTTCATTCGATCCATCACCGTAAAACGCCGCCGGTCCGCCTGGGGTATCCGAAGACGCTTCCCCGACAAGGAAAATGTCGCCTCGATCCTTGAGTGAGGCCCGGAGTGCACGCAGCGCCTCGTGGGTGTTCAGCTGGTCCCGGTCGTGCCGATGGACTTGCCGATAGTAGCTGCGCCAAGCGAAACGCCAGGGATTATCCAGCCAGCTGGTGTCTTTCCCCAGCCAATTGATTGCATCCAAGCGAAAGCCGTCGACACCGCGGTCGACCCAGAACCGGACGACATCGAAGACCGCTTCACGCACGGCGGGATTGGTCCAGTTCAGGTCCGGCTGTTCCGGCAGGAATGAATGTAAGTAATACTGATCGGTATGCGGGTCATACGTCCAGGCCGACCCGCCGAACCGCGCCGCCCAATTATTGGGAGGCCGCCGGCCGCCTTTGCCGTCAACCCAGTAGTACCAGTCGCGTTTCGCAGAGGTGCGGGACGAACGCGATTCGACGAACCAGGGATGCTGGTCCGACGTGTGGTTCAAGACCAGATCCATGATGACTCATATCCCGCGGCGATGCGCTTCCGCGGTCAAGCGGTCGAAGTCCGCCAGCGTGCCGAATCGCGGATCAATATCGCAGTAGTCGCTGACGTCATAGCCGAAGTCATGCATGGGCGACGGATAGATCGGAGAGAGCCAGATGGCATCCACACCGAGCGAGTCAGCCGACCCGTTGAGATAATCGAGTCGGTTGATGATGCCCGGGAGATCGCCGATGCCATCCCCGTTGGAATCCTGAAAGGACCAGGGATAGATTTGATAGACGATGGCTGATTGCCACCAGAAGGCATTGGGCTGCATGCGGGTCATGATCTGGCTTCGACCCTACCCCAGCTCGTCCGTTGGCACAAGCAGGGGCCGAAATCGCTGCGCCAGGGTGCAGTGAGCGTCCTCGTGGAGCAGGGGAAGACACCAGACCGATTCGCGCCATGATCTGGCCCAAAGCGTAACGCCTGTGTCCGAGTGCCTGATGTCGCGGGGCGCCCCGAATGACTTGTCAGGCCATTTAGCCACTCTACTCATCTTCCATACGTACTCCGTGCTACTCCTGATAAGGCTCCATGCCCTGATCATTTCGCCTTGCGGCCACACAAAACACATCAACGCCCTGTATTTCACTTACATACTTGCAATTAGAGTGAGCTTTAAGTATCTTGTGGCCCCCCGGCCGGATGGGTTTCCGGCTTGGGTACGTACCTTCGCGTGACCAGCTACACTGTAATCGCCGTGAGGTGCGGATGAAAAGATCCGAGATCCCCTTCTGCCACAGGCATCACTCAGTAGACCCAGCGGTCTTGGACCATGGGTACACCACTCCCCGAAATCAGCGGCGGCAATTCCTCCCCCTCCCCGCTTCAGAGCATGATCCCGGCCTTTCCGGTCAGGATTTCGACCGGCACGAGCACCTCTTCACGAACCTTCTTGACGTCACACCGCCGTCCACACCGTGGCTGACGCTGTCGGGAACCGCCGATGGCATGACACAGTCAACCGGCTCTCGGCATGGCACCACGTGAACATATCGCTTCGATGGGAGAACGCACTATGGTAGAGACTGCTGCGCCATTACTGATCGGCCAAAAGGGAGAGCTCCCCAAGAAGGAACGCTATACCACCGTCAGCGTGACACAGGGGTACACGGAACGGATATTCAACGGCGTTGCGGGCATGACGACGCGGAAGATCCGCGTCTGCGGCGTGAAGCTGATCTGGGATGAGTACGAAAACACCAATCCCACCGGCAACCCGGATGAGGTGACGACCAAATTATTCAACTACAGCGGCAGCAACGACATCGAATCGTTGGAGATGTATGCGGACGAAATCATCATCCGGAGTCCGATAGTCTTTCCGCAAACCGATCTCTGGATCTGCACGCGCAAACTTGTCTTTGAAGGGAACGGCAGTATCACCACAACTCCGATTCCTCATCCTCCCGCCTATACGACGAAGCGCGACAACAGCGGCAGACCGTTGAACGAGCAAGGCCAAATCGAGGCAAAGAACGGCCTCAATGGAGCACGCGGCGGCCATATCGTGCTGTGCCTGCCGGAAAGTGCCAATATCGTTGTCCCTGCATCACCCACGCCGGTGCCACGATTCATCGCGGTAGGCGGAAAAGGCCAGGATGCTGAGAGCGGCGGCTATCTGGATTATGTGCCGAAAGAGAATCAACGGAAAAACGCGGGCGACAAAGAGTCTCTCAAGTATTGGGAATCGAAGGATATCGAGTATGTCCTCAAGAATAGCCATCGATTGAACTGGCCTAGTGGATGGAGGGACCTGCTCGACAAGTCCTACTCCGTCATACATGTCAAAGTCGTGATGATGGATGACCTGCTTGGGAAAATTGAGGCGCTTTCGTATGAGAAGGGAGAGCGCGTCTGGCCGGGTGGGGTTCCAGGCGCGTTTCCCTCAGGCAAAGCAGGAGACGGTGGTGATGGAGGCATGTTCCGGTGCTTCTGGGCGAAAAACGGTGTTGCCGTTGCTGGTACGCAGACCGCGGCGAGCACAGCGCTTTATGTGCAGACCGAAAGCGGTGAACCAGGAATGGCCTCAGCAGTAGCGGCTCGTCGACCACATGCGACAACCGATTCGAGCAGGCCACCGGCTTTCGTGACCCTCCAAGTCACAGCCCAGAACGAGCTGTTCACGTCCAAAACTCAACCCTCCCATTCGATTGAACGGTGTCCGTTCCCTATCCTTGCAGGCCAGGGGGCTCCCTCTCGTAATGGTCAGAGGGGACAGCCCGGGTCGCGCAAACCATTCTATCTAGAGGTGAATCCGTACCCCATCGACACCCCGCCTGAGCAGCGCAAACAATTGCTGGACCGTTACCCCAACGGTTGGCCGAATCATCTCGCTATAGAACCGGCGTTGCAGTATGCGCGCGATGCCTATCTCAACGGGTACCGGGATGAGGCGCGCGAGATGCTCGAATGTTATCGCGACGTCATTGCGTGGGTTCCGGAAGACGCGCGCAGTGCGGCGCTGGTCGGACAGGCGACCGAAATTGCCTTGCTCCTGACGCAACTCAAAGACAATCTCGACTACTACGGCAATCCACCGGGCTGGCTGCCTCGCCTGTCGCTGATGTCGAATCTGCAACTGTTCCTCGAAGACCAGAAAAATGCGGTGAGCCTTCTCTATTTTGCCTACAAACTCGAGAAGTCCTGGGCTCAGGTCCAGAACCATGCACAGTTGCTCAAGAGCACCCGCCTAGCGCTGTCTGCGGCCATTGCGCTGGCGAAAACGAATTACAGCGAAGGTCTCGCCTTGCTCGAATCGAGCCGCAAGGAGCTGGCTACCGTGCAGGGACAGGCACAGGAAATCGGCCGCCGGATCAAAGCGCTGGATGAGACGATCACGAAACAGGCTCAGGACAAGGCGAAGGAACAGGCCATTCTCACCGGGATTTGCGGGATTGCCTCCGGCTTGTGCAAGGTCATTCCCGTCGGCCAACCGTTTCTCGGCGCCGCCGGCGATGCGGTCTTTCAACCACTCGCACAGATCGATCTCTCGAACCCGAATGCTGCGGAGGAGGCGTTCAAATTCGCAGGAGGGCTCGGCGAAGGCATCACGACCTTCGTGACCAACAACCGAGATGATGTCCTCGCAGCCTCCGACACCTCGTTCACCAAGAAGCTCGAACGGATCGAGGGGAACTTCAACGCCACGGAAGAGGAAATCTCCACAATCAACGGTCAGATCGAAACCGAATTCGATAGCAAGGTCGGCGACTACAAGGCCAACCTGGAAAAAGAGATCGCGACTCTGGAGGAAGAAGCCAAGACCATTACAGACGAAGCCAAGAAAAAACAGAAGAAGGCCAAGGCCCTCTCATTCAAGGAAGAGCTGGCGCTCTACAAGAACCGAAAACTCGATGAAGCAGTAGTACGGCTGCGTCAACAAATTGCCGATGCCGACACAAACGCCCTCACCAAGGCGGAACGAGATGCGAAGGATAGGCTCTTGACGCAGGTGGCCGCCCTTCAGGGGAAAAAGGACGATCTCGCGAAGAACTCTACCGCGCTCAAGCAGAAACAAGCGGATCAACAGAAGTTTCTCGGCGAGGCCATGACGCATGCGGCACGCATCGGCCAGGGGGTGAGCACCATGGCCGCCGGTTTGACGAAGCTCGTCGTGCCGGTTGACCGCAACTCCCCGGAAGTACAGGCGATTAAGAACAAAATCGCCGAGAGTGCTCAGTACAAGGCGGAATTTCAGGGGCTGATGGACTCGCTCGACAAGCTTGGGACTCACAAGGCTCAACTCATGGAGGGGGTAGAACGGGCCCAGCATACCTTGTCGGAATCCTGTGCCACCATCTCCAAAAGTCTGCTGCAAAGCGCGGCCATCGGCCGCCAGATGCAGACCATGGGTAACGCCTTGGATCTGGAAGTGAAACTGTACGCGCGCGCGCTCCGGCAGCGTTCGGAGGAGCGCCTGAGAAAGTCGCTGTACCACGTGGTGAAGTCGTACGAATATCACACGTTGAGCCGGGTCCCTCAAGACTTTTTCCAAACCAGCATGATCGAAAAGATCAAGCAACTTGAGGAAGCCAAACTGGCAGCCGGACAGCTGGACCAGACGCTCGCAGAGAACGATTTTAACCAAATCTATGAAACGGTCTTCAAGGCCAAGTTCGCACAACTCGGGCAGCAAATTACCGACGACCTGCAACGCGTCAGAGCAAGCATGGAAAACCGATACCTCTGCACGTTGAAACCCGCACAGCTCACGCAGCTCACGGATACCTGGCGATTCACGTTTAGGATCGTCGAGGACTTTGCGAAGACGAGCGGGAATTCAGAGAGCGTGATCGGCGCGCGCATCATCGGCATCGCACTCAAAACACTCGACATTGCCACTACCGACAGGGGCCTCTCGCTGGATGTTGAGTTCACGCACTCAGGCAAACATCTCATCACCGCGCCGGGTGGCTTTCAGTACTTTTTTCAAATCGGCAAATATCCAATAGAAGCACAGGACGGATCAAAAACCAAGCAATGGGTCAGCGACCAACCTATTTCCTGGCGGATGGTCTACAACGCCGCGGCGGGCTCGCAAACAATCACGTTAGATGAGCAGGCCAAAGACGATCAGATCGTGCAGTTCCTGTTGCGTGAATACAAACCGGGAACAGAGAGCGATGCGAAGATGTTGCACGAACATCGGCCGGGCTTCACCTCCGAGATCACCTTAACGCTGGACGGTGGACTCGACATCACCACTAACGACTATGCGAAGAAAAAGAGCGCAAAATCGTTCAAGGTCAGAGCACTCGAATTCTGGGTCTTCTTCAAGAGGCAATAACCATGATTGTACGCATGATGCTGGCGGCAGTTGGTACATTGGCGGTCGTGCTCTCATTCGGGTCAGGGCACGCTCAGGACGTGCCTGCCGACCCATCTGTAAAACCGCCTTTTGTCGTAGCATCCTTTTCATCCATTTACGGAAGCACCGCGCTACCAAGTCCACTTGGCGGTGGCACGGTCAGCTTGGTCGGCGAACCGGATTCAAAAACGTTCGGCGTCTCATTCAATGGGACCCTCACCGCTTCCGCAAGCCTGACCGGCAAGGAAAAGCTCGTGGCCTCGCTGTACATCAAATGCGACGGGCAGGAGCCCGGAAGTCGCGTTACCGTTGGCACGGTCGACCTGGGTGTGCTCAAACCTGCGCAGCCCGCTCGCGCGGTGATGGCCATCGGAGAGGCGACCGCCTTCGTGCCGCTGGCCAGCATCACATGCGTGTCGCTTGCGCTCCGAATCGACGAGCCTGACAAGACACCATCCTTCGTCAAGACCTTCACCAATAATGAGATCGAGATCGCCGAAGACGTCACAGTCCTGAACTCGACGGTCCGATTGATCGGAGAACCCGATTCCAAGAGTTTCGGCCTTTCGTACCGCGGGACATTGCAGTCTGCGATCGAGTTGAGCGGTGACGCGACATTGGTCGCTCATCTGTACATGAAATGCGAGAACGATTCACCCGACACAACAAGCGCCATCCATGTCGGCACGGCCAAGATGGGCGAGGTCCCGAAAGGTCGCGGCGAATCGCTCCGGATCATGAGCGCGGATGTCACGGCCTTTGTGCCACTGAGGGAGGTCGAGTGCGTCAAGCTGGGACTTCAGTAGCTGTGAGCAGAGACGATACATGGGACTAAGCTGACACCTGTCCACCATCCTCAAACAGAAAGGAGCCTGATGTGCCGAATCGATTGACGGTCATCCAACTGAAGCAAGGGAACAGCGCCATTTGTAGCGCGACGGAAGGTGAGGCCAGTACGGATCGGGCCACCGTGAAGCTCACGAAGGGAATCAAATGGACCGTTCCTCAGCCCATCGACTGTCTTCAAAAACAAATCACACTGACAGCCGTCATCCATGATGCCGGCGTCCCGGAAAAATCGTTTGCCAAACCCATGTACATTTCCGGTATCACCGGAAATGGTACCACTGTCAGGCTCACGGACAAGAAAGAAGGATAAGCACCCCGACTGGGTGGGCGGCTTTACGGACGTGAGCAGAGCGCCCTCTCCGTCACACGACACAAGGAGTGTCAGAATGCCGCTTTCAATCGCAGAGTCCAAAAATAAGACCAAAGTGTTCAATGAGGTCAAAACCAATTGGGACAAACAGGCCGCGAGCAACAACTGGACGGAGGCTACCTTTAAATTCAAGCCACCCAAAGACGACTGGCTGCTCGGACTCAAAACCTTGTCTAAAATCACCGTCGAGGTGAAATGGAATGCCGGATTCAAGGTAAACCTGATCGGCACGGCACAGGATGGTGGCCAGACAAAAGCTACCGTTGGCGAGCTCCCAGGAACCGGGTAAAGAGTGCGTTCATCAATTACGGTATCTGCAGGAAATGGCGCCACTGTCAGGCTGACAGAGCAAATGAAGGGTCACCTTCATGAGCATGGGGCGCCCTCACAGACTTCGCAGTGCACATTCGTTCGTGACACGACAGGAGGAGAAGCGAGATGCCGCTTTCAATCGCAGAATCCAAGAATAAGTCCAAAGTGTTTAAAGAGATCAAAACCAATTGGGACAAACAGGCTACGAGTAAGGGCTGGACGGAGAGCACGTTTAACTTTAGTCCTCCTGCGGACCATTGGCTGCTCACACTCAAAACATTGTCCAAGATAACGGTTGAGGTGAAATGGGATAGCGGGTTCAAGGTGTATCTGCTGGGAACTCTGGAGAAGGGAGGCCAGCAGGCCAAAACTAGTGTGGGCACGTTGCCAGGACTCGGCTAGCTCTTCTTCTGAGCGGCGCCGCAATGGACGGAGAGCGGGGCGTGAGGACCAGTCTCGCCCCCTCTCCGTCAGCGCAGCGAGTCCATGCCTCCACCTCACAGTCCTCCGAACCCCTTCCGGATCTGCCACGTCAGATGCAGAAAAATGCTTGCTGCAAGCAGGTAAGAACGCTAGCCTGGCAATACAGCACAGCTACACGCCCGCAAAATGGAACTGCCAATAGGAAATTGGGGGAACCGGCACAGTCGCTTCACCTCACATTCCCCTCACAGGAGAGACGCCCATCCACGTGTCACGCTTTGAAGCTTTCCCTGTGTCTGAACGTCACCCTGCTCGCCTTCCTTCTCACCGGCTATGTCGGCCCGAGTGTGAAAACGACATTCATGCCGGAAGTCGAAGGGCCGGTCATTGGCAACCACACCAGAATTCACCCGCTCGGCATCGTGATCGGCTCAGTCACTTCGGGTGATCGCGTGTTCGTGGCGCCGGCCGCCTCGGTCCGGGGTGACGAGGGCCGGCATATCCGGATCGGCAATGACAGCAACGTGCAGGACGGCGTGGTCGTCCACGGCCTGGAAACGTTCGAGGGGGATCACGAACTCCCGGAAAATGAAGTCGAAGTCGACGGCATGAAGTACTCCGTTTACATCGGCAACCGCGTCTCGCTTGCGCACCAGTCACAAGTGCATGGGCCGGCATGAGTCGGCAATGATACCTTCATCGGCATGCAGGCGTTGGTCTTTCGTGCGGAAGTGGGAGATCGCGTCGTCGTCGAACCGGGGGCCAAGATCATCGGCGTCAAGATTGCCTCAGGCCGGTACGTTCCCGCGCTAACAGTCGTGACGACCCAGGAGGTCGCTGATAACCTGCCGCTTATTACGGATCGTTATCCCTACCGGAATCTCAACGAGGGGATCATTCGCGTTAACATCCAGCTCGCTGAAGCCATCCAACCACAGGCCATCGGGCGATCGCCTTTTTCTTCCCGTCCATTCCCTTCAGCCTCGCTGGCCGATTGACTCAGCCGGTATGGAGGCGTAGGGATTCCTTGCCCTTCCGACCCTCTTCCTATCGATTGACCGTCCTGAGCTGGTGAGATGGCATGCCGCTGTGCATCACGTATCTCCAATCCTTTAGGAGGAATACAGCTATGTGGAAATCACTCCTGGCCACGGCTGCGATCACCATTGCGCTACTCAGCCCCCTTGCTGTCGTGGCTCAAGATGGCCCCACGAGCCAGACATCGCTGGCTGAACAACTCGTCAATGCGTTGAATGGCGTCTTTGGCGTTCATCCCGGCATGCGCGCGAACCATCCGAAGGGGGTTGTGCTGGAAGGCACGTTCACGCCAAGCGCTTCGGCAGCCTCAGTGAGTAAGGCTGCTCATCTGCAGAAAAGGAAGACGCCGGTTCCCATCATGGTACGATTCTCTGCCGGTTCTGGACAACCATCCGTTCCGGACACCAGCCAGATGCCGAGGGGCATGGCCGTAAAATTTTCTCTGCCCGACGGATCAAAGACCGATCTTGTGGTTCTGTCCTTCAACGGATTCCCCGTGGCCACGGCAGAAGAATTCAGGGCCTTTCTGCTTGCCGTGGCGGCGAGCGGACCTGATGCAGCGAAACCCACTCCCATCGACACGTTTCTCGAGACTCATCCAGCCGCCAGAAATTTTCTGGAACGTCCGACACCACAACCGGTGAGTTATGCCAGCCTGCCCTATTTCGGGATCAACTCATTCAAATTCACGAATGCGAAAGGAGCCGTCACTTTCGGCCGCTATCAGCTCCGACCCGTGGCCGGCGAGCAGTTCCTCACGCAGGAACAACTCGGCACCATGGCACCCGATTATCTGAGCAGTGAAATTCGCGAACGAGTGCGTCGCAGTCCCGCGGAGTTCAAATTACTCCTGCAGGTAGCCGAGAAGGACGGCAAGATCGATGATCCCTCGATCGCCTGGCCGGACACTCGGAAGCAAATCGAATTGGGCACAATCACCATCACCAAAGCCGTTGCTGACAGCCAGGCCGCAGAGAAGAAATTGCTGTTCATGCCGGGAGCGGTGGTCCCGGGTATCGAAGCCGCCGATCCGATGATTGCCGCGCGCTCCGCCTCGTATATCGTCTCTCTGTCGCGCCGGGCTCAGGCGCAATGAGGATGTGACCTGCGCCGGAGGTGTGGTGCTGCCTGGGTGAAGCGGACGTATACAACGTAACGGAACTGGTGATCCAGGATGCGCAACCCACGCACACGCGTACTTATAGGACGTGATGGCTATTGAACGGGAGAACGCGTCACGTCTTACTGCGGGATCGGTTCCACCCCGGTTGATAGCCGAACGGCTGTTGGCACCGTTGGCCCATGCACGCGCGCAAGCAGGTATTCGCTCTGAATCGTTCGAGCAATGAGGTCCGCCATAAGACCGTGTCCAATCCCGTCAAGGTGCATTGTATCGAGGAACATGGATGGAACGAATTCCTGACGCTCACCCAGGTTTAAAACTCTGACTCCGTCACGGGCCAACAGAGACTCGGTCCTGGCACGAAACCGCTGATAGTCAGTCCCGTGATTCACATCAGGCTGCATGACGGCAAGAAATTGAAAGTCAAACGCACGGCCAAGCTTGTGCATTTTGATGAGATTGTCGGCATATCGTGCGGCGGCCAAATCCAGAGATTGTGGCTGCAACTCCTTTCGCGCGAGCCATCCCATCCAAAGACCGATTCGCGACTGTTGGACGCGAGACGTGAGTCTCGGGAACAACGTCCTGGGAACGCTGCAGAGGCGGGTGAACAAAGCGGAATCACTTAGTTGCGCCGACGCGACCAACTGGTCCTCGATCTCGTCGAACCCGTTCATCCCAAGTAGACGTGGATCGCTGACCTCCAAGCGTTTGTAATAGTCATTCCATCCGTCCAAGGCGATGACCAGATCAGGATGCCAATCCACCAATTCGGTCAGCAAGTAGGTGAGTTCTTGTCCGGAAGCGTGGCCGATTACGGCGGCATTGATGACCTCTGCGTTCAGCCTTTGTGCAAGCTGAGACGCAACCGTCTCTCTATCGCTCTCAAGGCCCGTCCCGAACGCCGTGGAACCTCCCACCAAAACCACTCGCGCGTGCATGCCGAGCGGTCGATCACGTCCACTCCCTCGGAACCCGTGATCGTCGGTTGAAAAGTGATGGGAGTGCTGATTCGGCAAATTGGAGTAAATCGCAAACGGATGTAATGCGAGTTTTAAGGGTCCCTTGTGCTCATACCCAAGATCCCGCCCGTCGTGAGTTACGAAATGCCACCAATAGTATGGTTTGGATTGCTTGGACAGTTCGACCCACTCCTTCGCATGCTCTCTATCGAGCATCAACTCAACAATGCCGAGAAGACAGACACAGAGCACAGGAAGGATCACGAACAGAACGACGACATAAGGGAGTATTGCAAAGGGGCGGCGTGAGTGAGCCATGAGCACCACCTACCGAGAAACCACTCGCTAGCTGCCGCCTTCGAAGCAATCTATGTGCCCGCCTAGGCCTTGCGTATTTCTTCAGTATTGTGGCGGTGTCACCGAAATATCGAGCGCACTCGCACAGGTCGCACTGTGCGCGCTTTGTACAGCCGTTCGATCGGATTCCTGCTGCTACTTCCCCGCACCTTCCTCTCGCCCTCATTCTCCGACTAGCCCTCAGTAGTCTGAACGGCAGATGGCGAAAAGTGCTTGCCGTAACGAGCAGCACCGATAGCCTGGCGATGCGACGCGATCCAAGATCGCTTATCCAGTTGGGCAAAAGCCTGCGATGACACGGGGGACCTGGCCGTATGTGTGGGTGATGACCGGTGGGATCGTTGTGAGGCGTTTCATTTCGAGAATCTGACACAGAAGCGAGGCAGAGGATTCCGATCTGTATTCAGGACACGCCACCTGCATGCTGCTTACGCAAGGACCGGGCAATCGTTTGCCGCTCGAGATCGTGATGTTCGGCGTTCTGCTCTTACCTTCGGTAGTGATCGACAATAGGAGTCTCTGGGGCAAAGAACAGGGGGCCGCGGCCTAACCGCCGAGACTCACACCACCTCTATAATGCACAGACATGGTGACAGGAATCGTCAGGCTACCGTTTGGGCCCTTTCCGTACCGACTCCTTCTTTCCCCGTGGCAAATGAAAATCGCACTGCAGGCGGCGGAAGAAGTCTGCGCTTTCCAGCCGCGCAAGGGCGGCCGGTATTGCGACTTCCTTCAACGTCTGTCCTTTCATCGGCTCGATTTTCGACCCGGCTTCGAATCTTCGCTGGAATTCTTTTCTCCGGCGACTGACAATAGCAGCATGGAATGGTCAACGTAGAGTGATCGATGAGGAAGATTGATCCCACCACACATGAATGGGCGGCGCTTGAGCGGGTCATTCTCTTCGACGGCATTTGCAACTGGTGCAATGCCTGGGTCGATTTTACGATGGCGCGCGACGATGGCCGCTTTCACTTCGCGACGCTGCAGTCCGACAAGGGGCAAGAGCTGCTGAAGCTGTTAGGGTTGTCCACCCAGGATTTCGAGACGTTTCTGCTGCTGGAGCGAGGGCAGGTATTCACCAAATCCACCGCGGCCTTGAGGATTGCCAGACAGCTGTCTGGCTGGTGGCCATTGCTGTATGGTTTGATGCTCATACCGCGCGGGTTACGGGACATCCTGTACGATTATGTGGCGCGCCACCGGTACCGGCTGATGGGGAAAGCTCAGACCTGCCGCATCCCCGGCGCAACAGATCGTGATCGGTTCGTCTAGCCGGATCGCACAGGAAGTTTTCTCAGTGCGGTCCCTTTATGCATCGCCAGGTGACCAGTCTTGTCGCTTTTCACGAAATATTGCGGCTCCTCCTTGGAAGCTCGGGCGATATAGGACTTGAACTTCGTGGGAGCGGTGATTTTTTTCTGAATTGTCCCTCGAATAT
>VOPT01000064.1 GCA_009594865.1 Nitrospira sp.
CCGAGCGGGCGTTGGGTGCGAGGTTGGCAAAGATTAAGCCATGGTCCGGATCAAAGAACTTGAAGGCAGCATCCTGAGTCGCCTATTCCGGGTGAAGGGCCACGCGTGCGGACATCCAACGTGGGACGATGGTGAATCAGCTGGGGACGCATTCAGGATCGTAAGAGGTAGTTGCGAGATTCGTATGCATCGCGGTGACGCATAGCCCGTTCCTCCACAGCCCATTGAAGGGGCGACAGTCATTGCAGGGAATATTGCTATATCCGGCTCCGCGACAGATGGGCCTCGTATTAGCCAGTAGCATGTAACAAGTCCCACATGGCAATTCCTGATTACCAATCCGTGATGCTTCCACTCCTTCGCCTGGCCTCCGATGGGCATGACCATACGTTGCGCGAGACCGTTGAGGTATTAGCTGAGCAGTTCAAGCTCACCGAGGAAGAACGAAAAGAGCTCTTGCCCAGCGGGTCGCAATTCACGTTCGCGAATCGCGTCGGGTGGGCTCGGACCTATATGAATAAGGCGGCGTTGCTGGAATCTCCACGTCGTGGATACTTTCGGATCACTCCACGAGGCCGGCAAGTGCTATCGAAAAACCCCGTAGAGATCAACGTCAAATTCCTCGATCAGTTTCCGGAATTCATTGAATTCCGGACAAAACACCGGAATGCCGGACAAGCCACCGAGCAGGTCGAAGTCGACAGCTTGCAGACACCGGGAGAACTTCTCGAAAGTGCTTATCAAAAGCTGCGGGAGGATCTCTCTGCAGAGTTGCTGAAAACCACCAAAGAATGTTCCCCGGCGTTCTTCGAGCGTCTGGTCATCGACGTGCTCGTGAAGATGGGCTATGGAGGTTCTCGTAAAGAAGCGGGGAGAGCCATCGGTCGCAGTGGTGACGAAGGCATTGATGGAATCATCAACGAAGACCGTCTGGGCCTCGATGTCATCTATATTCAGGCCAAGCGCTGGCAGGCTCCGATTGGCCGTCCTGAAATCCAAAAATTCGCAGGGGCCTTGCAGGGACACCGCGCCAACAAAGGAATCTTCATCACGACCTCCAGCTTCACTCGCGAGGCTGAAGAGTATGTGGCGAAAATTAACTCAAAGATCGTCCTCATAGACGGGGACCAATTATCCCACCTCATGATTGATCACAATGTTGGGGTCACGCCGGTCATCTCGTATGAAACCAAGAAAATTGACAGTGACTACTTCATTGACGGTTAAACCGCCCCATCACGCCGTGAGCGCAGAGGCCGCACCAGTCGGCTTGACGGTGGTGTCACGGGCCTGTTCATCGCATCCGCTGTAAAGACGGAGCGGGGCGACCGTTGGGGTCACCCCGCCATCGTCAGGCAGAAAGCGCAACCGCTTACTGCATCGAGGCCATCGGCTTTTCGACGATATCGCCCTTCATCGGGCCGAGCGCGCCCAGCAATTCGTTCTTCTCCCGTTCCGGTACCTTGAATTTGTTCAGCGTGGCCACCAGGTCGCTGACGAGCGCATCGAAATCGCTGCTGCTGACGCCCATGCCCGCGTGGGTGCTCTTCATGTCGCGTCCGGTGTAGGTGCAGGGGCCACCTGACGCTTGGCAAATCTGATCCACCAGCATCGATTTGAGGCGGGGAATGTTGGCGTTGGCGAACTTGCCGTTGATGCGAGTGTCGCCTGCCACACGTCCGACAAAATCATCGACGACGGCCGTGATGGCGGTCTTGCCGCCCAAGCGGTCGTAGAGGGATTTCTCCGTCGCGGTAGTCCCAGCCGACGGCGAGCCGAGGCTGTTGCACGCTGAGACCGTCAGCGCAAGACCGAGAATCATGGCAAGCGATGCAAGACGATGAGACATGATCGTTCCTCCTGGTTAAGAATCTGTTTCGCGGGCCGGGTCCTTGTTCGCGTCAACCGGCCGCTCTGTCTGTGATTACGACGGCAACGGAGCGATTGGATCTCTGCCACGCAAAAAAATGTGCCGTTGCGCCATGGGGGCCCCGGTGCTACAGTTCGCCGGGTTGAAATACCGACACAACATCCAAAGGAACGGGTGCACTCGTAGCACTGTACGAGGACACCCATGTGTGACACCCAGACTGTGGCCAAGGAACCATCGATTCACGAGCAGGAATGGGCGGGCTTCCTCGCGCGTATTGCCGTTGGAGATCAATCGGCGCTGGCAGAACTGTATGACGCCAGTAGCGCCAAGGTCTTCGGTCTGGCGATGAAAATCCTCGGAGATCACGCGGCGGCCGAAGAAACGACCCTGGATGTCTACACGCAGGTCTGGCGACGAATCTCGACTTATGACGGGGAGCGGGGCACGCCGGGTAGTTGGCTGATGACGCTTGCAAAGCATCGCGCCATCGACCGGTTTCGCAGCAGCTACTTGGAGCGGGGCCGGCAGGTGCCGCTCGAGCAAGCCGCCGAATTGCCGGGATGCGGTGACACGCCGGAGCAATACAGCGCGGGACTGGAACGGCAACGGTTGGTGCAGGACGCCCTTGCGACCCTCTCCTCGGAGCAGCGCCAGGCCATTGCGCTGGCGTATTACTGGGGCATGAGTCAGAGTGAAATAGCCGAGCAGTTGAAGCTTCCGCTGGGGACGGTGAAGACGCGGATCAGGCTGGGGATGATCAAGTTGCGCGAAGCGCTCGCGCCTCACGGGGAAGGGTTGCTGTCATGACCGATCCTCGCCACGAACAAGACCTGACGGAACTCGCGGCACTCTATGCGTTGGAAGCACTTGGCGACGATGCACAGCGACAGTTTGCCCGTTCGTTGAAGACGGCTTCTGCGTCCACGAAAGACGAGGTCGCGGCGTTTCAAGATGTGGTGCAGGAGCTAGCGTTCAGCGGTCCTGCCATTGCACCGCCGGCTTCCCTCAAGGAGCGGCTCATGGCGCGAATCGCACAGGAACCGCAGGAGCAGGCTGAAAACGCAGGCTTCACCTTTGTCCGAAGCCAGAGTGTGGCATGGCAGGAACTGGCACCGGGGCTATCGATGAAAGTGTTGTTTCATGATGCCGCGGGCGCACGCACGACCATGCTGCTCAAGCTGGCGCCAGGCGGCACGTTGATTAGCCATCGTCATCCGCAGGTCGAGGAGTTCTATGTGCTGGAAGGCAGTTGCATCTGCGCCGGGGAGTTCCTGCAAGTCGGGGATTATCATCGGGCGGAGGCAGGGACCATCCACCCCATCACCTCCAGTGAGCAGGGTTGCCTGGCGCTGGTGATGACCTCCTCGAAGAACGAACCGATCCGATAGTAGGCCGACAGCGACAATCGCTATGCGCTCTCTCCTGAAGGTCTGAAGAACACCCGCCAGTAGAAGGCCAGGTTCACCAGCAAGACAACCATGCCCAGTAGGAGCTGAATCTCGCGCGTTAGTGCCGCCGGATACAATAGGGGCGGAAGGTAACGGCCGATGAAGTCTGCCTCCGCCGACGATTCCCCGGCCAGGCTTCGTAAGTGCTGCTCCAGCGGCGTCAATGGACAGACCCACCCGCTGAATTCAACCAGCGCGCCCCAGGCCACGGCCGGCAGATGAACCCAGACCAGCCCTCGCCATTTCAATAACAGAAACCCGCCAGCGATCACGAACACGATAAAACACAGATGCAACAGTAGGACGATGTCGGCGCCTGTCCGGTACCACATTGCCCAAAGTGTGCAGCAACGTTGTGATGAACACAATGAGCGACGAACTGTCTAAAACATCCGGAGCGTGGTGTGCTGATCTGACGGGACGGGATAGATCAGACGCCCGGCCTGGACCATCGCGAATGCTGTGAGATGATGCGGCGTTCCCTGCCCGGCGCCCAGAATATGGGTGACGTCCCACCCGCGTGCGACAAGCGCATCGGCGACGAGGGAGCGATGGCAGCGCCAGGGCACGGCCTCTGCGCACATGATGGCTGTCCGTTCGTTCTCGCCATGGCTCATCAGCTCGTCGAGTGCCCTGTCAAATGCTTCCGTCTGCATGTAATCGGCGTACCCTCGAAAACTCTCGTTCTTCCACCCCATATTGGGCGAGTCGGGTCGTGCCGTTCGACGCCCGCCGAGGGCCGACAGTGCTTCATACCAGAGCCCCGCCATCGAGAGACTCTGGGCCAATGCAGCTGCCTGAAACTGCGGATATCGCCGTGAACCAGCGTAGCGACGGACATCAATGAGCCGTTGGATGTCGTGAACCTGCAGGAGGGCAAGAAACTCGTCGCTGGACCGGGTCGAGTGTCCGATGGTCCAGAGCCGCGGAGAGGGCGTGGTGAGTGGGTGATTCATCACATGCGTGTGAGAACGTCCTTGATCGAGGGCCCGTCGTGAAACGGAAGAATCAATTGTGCAGTCGGCGGGGCGATGGCTCGAAGAGCCCACTCCGTCAACTGCTCGGTATCTTCCAGAATATCCACTGGTACTTCGTAATACTGTTTCAGGAGCTGCTTGCCATTGGGGCGAAACGGCTGCATGCCGCGCGACCTGTAGGTTGCTTGTGTGATGGCGTTCGTCTTCAAGTAGAGCCGGCCTTTATGGATGATGCCGAAAAATGTCTGCCGCTGGTACAACCCATGGCCGCCAAACATCGCTTTACATATGAGCTGGGGGACCTGGCCCAGCTGGTCCAGGACAAAATCTTTGAAACTGTCGGCACGCATGCGCCAGAAACCCTTTCGACGCTCGCCGCGTGGACATGGACCGGGTGCCCTGTCGTCTCAACAGGGCTCATCGGGGTCCCGCGGGAGCGTCGTGAACCGTTCCATCGGCGGGGAGGCCTTGCCGGCCTCTCCCGCCCTGGCGCACTGTGCAACATTCCGGATGTCATTTCAATGTCTGGAGCGAATCCCGAAGCTCGCGCAGTTCCGTGACAAACAGCTCTAGATGCTGGCCGCGTTGGGGTTGATCATCTTTGAATTTCCAGACCCGCTTAAAAACTGCCCAGAGTTCCTTGTTGTGCGTGACCGCCAAGGCATAGGCCGGCAGTTCTTGTTTGTTCTTGTCGACGCAGCAAATGGTGTCCTTAAACGCGTGCAGCTGATTGTGCAGGTCATCCAGCGCCTGGTCTTTCCCTCGACCTTGTTGGCCGGCCTTGGCGGTTGCTTCCATCATATTCGTGAGATTGATCAACGTCTCAACGGTGTTGCCGCCCCTCGCCTTTTCGGTGAACTCCTTGGCGTGAGGATAGTACAGGTAACTGCATCCGCTGATCGTAAGAAGCACAAAACCCAGGAGGCCGCTGAGGATGAGCTGTCGCATGAGCACTCTCCTTTTCAAAGAGATGAGGACACAGGCTGTCGAAACGAGTCTGTCGCTGCGTGGGCGATGGTTCAACTAGTGGTATCCCTAGGGAGCCTGTCGAGGTGATGTCGCTTGTCGAACTAGGGGCTTCTCTAGTGGGGGGATGAACATGGATCGCGCAGATTAATGCTGTCGGTTCACCCACACTCGGAGGACGGTTATGCGTACATTCATGACAGTGGCGGCGTTTGCGCTGTGCTTCTCTGCAGGAATGGTTTACTCCGTGGATGCGAGCGAGACCAAAGCCAAGATGGAGAAGGCCAAAGGTGACATCAAGGGAAATGTCGAAGAGATGAAGGGCGAAACCAAGGCCATGAAAGAAGAATTGAAGGGGAATGATACGAAGGCCGAGTTCGAACGAGCGAAGGGAAAAATGAAGGGTATCAAAGAACGGGCCAAGGGGAAAGCGAAGGAACTCAAAGAAAAGGTGACGGACTAAACTGCAGTCTTCCAGATGCCCGCGTGATTGAAGGCTGCGGGCATCTGGGGGGCGGGCATGTCCGTGATCAGCGAGGTTTCCGCGCGCTGACGATCCGCACGGCGATCGGTAAGGACACGCCTTCCGCTCGGCGATAGTCATTCACCATCTTGATAATCCCGCGTTCCGCCTCGGCTTGTTGGGCCGGGGTGAGGGTTGCAAAGAGGTTTTGAATCGGTGCGGCGATATCCATCAGGCCGCGAAAAAACTCTTCTGCAGTCGAATAGGTGACTTCAGCCGTAAATTCCTCATCATCCAGCACGGTGAGACCGGCACGTTCGAATATGCCGGCCAGGTCGCCTGGACGCGCCAGCCGGAAAATCCCCGGCGCCTCGGGATCGGGCGGGGGCAGCGGCGTGATGGTCTTGATCACATCCATCGGAATTCGGATGAAAGGATTTTTGTCCGGGCTTGACCAGACGGCCGCGGCGACATATCCTCCCGGCTTCAGCACGCGGGCGATCTCCGCAGCCGCCTTGGGGATTTCCGGCAGGAACATCAAACAGAACCGGCTGATGATCGAGTCGATCGAACCGGACTCGAACGGCAGGGCTGTCACGTCCCCGGTTCGGAAGCTGACCTGTTGCAGGCCGAGCGTCTTCGCTTTGCGTGTCGCCACGGCCAGCATGGATTCGGCGAGATCCATTCCGACCACCGTTCCGTCACTCCCCACCACCTCACCGGCCAGGATCGCCGGATACCCGGTCCCCGATCCCAAGTCCAACACCCGAAGCCCCGGACGGATGCGCGCATCGGCCACCAGCCGGTGGTTGATAAAGGCCATCGTGCGGTTGAAAAACTGATCCCATTTATCCCAACCGGCGGCGACGCGGTTCCAATCCTGTCGCTGGGCTTCGATCACAGCTGCGGGTGTGTGGGGGGGCATCGGCGGACTCCTTGTTAATCGACGGGGCGGAGATTATTTCACGCGCTCAAAGGCAAACACCTTCGGCACGTCCTTTCCCGCCTTGCTCAACGTCCAGGTCTGGGAGAAGTGGTCGTGGTCTTTGACCTCGATCGAAAGCTGATGCATGTGCACATCGGTCGGATTCTTCAGATTCGTCGCATCCACGAACGAAAACGTGATGGTTTTCTCTCCGTCTTTGATCGGGGCAGCGCGCATGCGCGGCTGGTTATCGAGCGAGCAATAATGCGTCAACATGAGTTGGTCGCCGTCGCTGTAGTACATGGTTGTCATCGGGGGGCTGTCGGGAGGGGTCAGGATTTCGGTGAGGGTCGTGCCGCCGGAGCTGAGGGTGAAGGCGATCTTGTGGGCCTTGCCATCCGTATCCGCCCCCTTCCATTCGCCGACCAGGAATTTGAGCGGTGTGAGGCTCGTATCAGGGATGTCGGCGGCTTGCGTCACGAGTGGGGTGAGGAGGAAGACGAGGCTACAGAGAGTGCGATGAATTCCACGGGGCATGCAAACCCTCCATTAAACAGCGAAGAATGCAGAACAGGATTCAGTCAAGCATGTCTCCAAGGTTGAGATCAAGACTTTTTCCGCCGCTGTCGCAAAAGCGAACAGTGGGAAGGGAAGAATGAATCAGAAATACACGTATTCGATCATTGAAGAGAGAGCGATGAGAATGGAGCCTCGTTCAGGCTCCTCTGCCCGCTGGTGCTCCACTTGCCACTGTAATGATTGTCGCCTCGTTCCGTCTGTAGTGGTGAACAGCACACATCACCATTCACAAGGAGGGCGCTCATGAGCCATCATCACTCGTCGGCTGCATCAGTACTGCGTCAGGCAGAGTCAGGTCGGCACGATCAACATCACCAGCGTCATGAACACCGTGACGGTCGGCGCGAGCCTCATGGCCATGCCCATCATCAAGAGCCTCGTGCAGAGACGCACCAAACAGCGTCGCTCGACCGCACGGCGCTCATGGCGACCCTGCATTGCTTGAGCGGTTGCACGATCGGTGAACTGCTCGGGATGGCCATCGGCACGGCGTTGGGCTGGGGCAACTGGCCCACGATCAGCCTCGCTATTGCGTTGGCTTTTTTCTTCGGCTATGCCATGACCGTGTATCCGTTGCGGCGGGCGGGTCTGGCATGGGGTACAACGCTTGGGTTGACCCTGGCATCGGACACGTTGTCGATGACGACCATGGAACTAGTGGACAATGCCATCATGTTGATCATTCCTGGCGCCATGGACGCGGGGGTGTTTGATCTGCTGTTCTGGGGCAGTCTGGTCTTCTCGCTGCTTCTTGCCGGAGTCGCGGCCTTTCCCGTCAACCGTTGGTTGATCGCGCGGGGCAAGGGCCATGCGTTGGTGCATGGGCATCATTGCCACTAAGACTCGCGGCCTTGGAGCGTTACACATGAGACCTGTCGGGACCATACTGCGGTGTTTGGCGATCGTGGCGACAGCCACGCTCGCTCTCGCGCTGGCCGGCTGTAACCAGTTCGAACCTCGCGACAAGCGGTTCTATTACCGCGCCTTGTGGAATTTTTCGTTGCGAGAAGATCTGGCCGAATTGGACAGCGAGTTTAATGGCGTCGATTTCGGCCATTCCAATTTGTATGAGAATCTCTTGCTGACCGGCGGTCAGGATGTCTCGGCCATCGAAGATCGGGCGCGTAAGGAGACGCTCGCGTTCATCGCGACCAAACCGCGGTTGAATCCCAACGAAGAAGCCATCGCCCCCACCTACATGAAGCTGGCCTGGCGTGCGCAGAACACCTTCGACGAAGCGCATGCCCTGCACCGCGCCACCTATGACATTGCCGTATCGGATGAGCCGGACAAGGATCGCGCGATCCGGAACGTGTTGGCCTATTACAAAGAGAGCGCCTACGCCATCACGTCCAAGCAACTGGACCACCACCGGCTGGACTCGTTTCCCTATTCCAAAGCCTTCCGGCAGCGGTTCCCGCTTTTCAACGCCACCATCTGGTCGTACCATTATCTGCAGGTCGCGGTATACGATCCGTTGCTGGCGGCTCGCGACCTGGCCGCCAAGACTCACGCAGTGCGCCCCATTCTCGCGACCTATCGCCGGTATCTCGACCAGCCGCCCGTGGAATGGACGTTTATGCCGCTGACGGCGGAACTGAGCCCGCAGTTTGCTGCGCGCTATCCGGAAGTCGCGCATATCTTCGACAACCTGCACATGCTGCATGACAATATCAGCGATATTCTGACGAGCGAACGGCTCCCGACCTGGGAGGCGAAGCGGGCGGAAATCTATCGCGTGGTGAATACCTATTATCTGGCGACGGCGGATGGGACGAATCCTATGATCGTCCAGTTGGATGGGGAGCATCACCATTGAGCATGGCGGGCACAGGAACGGTGCGGTGGTTGCTCTGCGCATGGCTGGCAGCGGTGGTCCTGCCCGTTCTGGCGTTAGACCATGATAACCTGGACCCGAATCGCCCGATCGGCATGGAGGATGCCTATGCCATTCCCAAAGGAGAGATCGGCCTGGAAGGCGGCGTGCGATTCAATGACCGCCGCCAGGGGCGGACCAACGTCACCTTTCAGCCGCAAATCATTTATGGCGCGTTCGCCAATACGCAAATCGAAATTCAGGGCGATCTGTTTGCCGACCCGCATTCGATTGTGGGAGCCAACAAATCCGGGGATCTTCACCTCGGCCTCCTCTACAACTTCAATACCGAGACTCTGACCCTGCCGGCCATGGCAGTACGCGTGGAGGCGGATCTGCCGACCGGCGTGAATTCGAAGGGCGTCGATACCCAAGTGACCGGCATTCTGACCCGATCGTTCGGGCGGCTGCGTGTGCATCTCAATGGCGGGTACACCGTGCTTGGCTCTCCACAAGGGCAGGAGCGTCCCGGCACCTATCGCGTGGTGGCGGCCGTCAGTTATCCGCTGGGATATCCCGGGAGTTTTCGCGACACGTTGATCGCCAGCCTCTATACCAGGCAGTCTGACTTGCAGGGACAGCGAAACCATACCGGTCTGGAAATCGGCTTGCGCCACCAACTCACCTCGCGGGTCGTGCTGGATGGCGGCCTGGGTACTGAATTCCTCGGACCTGCCGAGCGGGCGGCCTTGCTCGGAACCGTCGGCGTATCCTTGGGCTTTTAGAGGATCGGTCGTCTGCTGAGTTGGCTCCTAAGCGCGAAACTGGGACTGGTGCCACGTAGGTTGTTGGAAGCAAGGCCATATGGCTTCGGTGTTCGAATGACAGCCTTGACGTGGTTTATTCTACGAGCGGATAATGCGCCCGTCTCGGGAGGCGGGCATGGGACAGGCCGGTCGTTGTGTAGGCAGCATGGTCGCGCTGTGCGGCCTCCTCCTGGCGGTAGCATGTGGCGATGCCTCGGTGGACGCCACCTGCGAAGCGAACGGCAAAGGCAATCAAGACACCCTCGAACTCCTCACCCGCGTCCTCGAACACAAACGCAATCAGACGGGTTTGTATCTCGCGCGCGCCCGGTGTTCTTACTTTCTCGGGTCTTACGCGCTGGCGCTGCAAGATGCGTCCGAAGTGATTCGCCGTCTGCCCAACAAGGCCGATGGCTATCTCATTCGCGCCAAGGCCGGAAAAATGCTGGGGCAGATTCCGCAGGCGTTGGACGACTATTCGACATCGATTCGTCTCCGTCCCGGTGCCGAAGCCCACTATGGCCGCGGCTTGACCTATGTGCGGGAGTATCAAGGCAAGGACCGCGAAGCCCTCGACGATTTCACCGCCGCGATCCGCTTCGATCCCAAACATGTCGGCGCGTACAAAGCCCGTGCCGAAATCTACAGCCGCCACGAAAACTTTCAGCTGGCCTTGCAGGATTCTGAAATCGTCCTGAAGCTCGATCCGGCCACGCCGAATGCCTACTGCAACGTTGGGTTCGCCCACTACGCCTTGGGGCATGACGCTGAAGGCCGCAAACTTCTGAACACCTGCTACCAGAAAGATCCCGATCCCCAAACCCGCGGCTACTATGAGACCGAGGTGCGCAAAGTGCTTGCAGCGAGGCAGCCGAGGCGAAATTCAGGCGGCGGGTACCAGTCCGATGTGCGGGAAAGGACTCCCTACGATCGGGAAATGGAGCGGCAGCAGCATGTCTACGAAAGCCTACGCAATTCGGGGTTCAACGACCGTGCGGAGGCGTGCCGGATGGATGGATCGAAATGTTGAGCGGGGTGGCGTGATGCCGTTCCCTTGCTCACGGAACGCGCGCCCTAGGAAGGGCCTCGTTCGACGTGCGCAGTTGGGAACCGAGTCACGCCACCCCTCGGGGGAGTGGGAGTAAGTGGAAGGAGCCTTGGGAACTGGGCGTTGACCGTCTCGGGCCAGTGCGCAAACGTGATGCTCCTTCTTCGTCGCGCCGCGCACCTCGTGCAACGCGCGGCCTCGGAAGTCTTTCGTTGGACGACGCCCACCATCGATTGACAGTCGCTTGCCATGATCGGTAGGCTAAGAAAAAAACGGGAGGATCCGTGATGGCACTTCTTCTCGCAGTTTATCTCATCTTTTGCGCAGTCATTTCCGCAGCAGCCGCTGACAACACCCAGACTACCGCGGCCTTGGTGATCAAGGCCGACGTCTTGTATTGGGAAGAAGGCGAGCTGGTTGTCAAAGAATTTTCCGGTCACGAAGAGCGTCTGAAGGTGACGCCTGAAACGAAAATCGAGGGCGTCGTGGCCGGACGATTAAAAACCGGCGACAAGATCGTGGCGCAGATCACCGATGACCGTACGGCCCTCTCCATCAAGTTGCAGCTTCCTGACAGCCGGTAGGGGGCTTCTCTCCCGCCTTGGGGGCGAAAATGATTGTTCAGCATGACCGCGGCGAGTGAAGAGGTGAATCGTACGCACGCTGAGGGTACACCTCTGAACGAGGCGAGAGCGTTGCTGGCAGTCCTGCAGCAGGTGCCGTTGCTTTTCTCCGCCTGAATTGTCGATGCCGGTCCGTGCCCCGAAGTTTCTCTTCGCTGTCCGAAGTTGTCATCATGACAACCGTCTCTCCCAGTCTTGGGAACCTCCCGCAACGTGCCGGACTCAGGTACTTCTTCGCTTGGTGAGGCGCCAAGGCGATCCGGTTCCTTACGACCGCTTGCGCAATCGTATGGGATGGCGCCGGTGTAACCAGTCTCGAATGAGCGTGCCGATCACCAGAACGGGAACCGCCAGCAGCCAGACATACCAACGGGCCCAGAGCGCGGGGTCGTGCATGATGAATCCTCCAGTCTGTGTTTGCCGATGGAGAGAGCAAGCACCATACCGTAGACGGTTTTCCTGAGGCTCATCCCCTCGTCTGCCAAATCTGTAGAAAATCGGCCACGATCGGCGGTTACGACGGCGTGTGGCTTTGTGCCACGGGGCGCCCGGCAATTTTTGCCGTCGCAAAAAACTCACAAGGCGTGATGCCGTTCCCACAGCCGTTGGAATGAAGGAGAGTCTTATTCCAACAATCGGATCAGTGGCGGGAGCCATGGAAGCGTCGTGATGCCCACGCAAATCGAGAGCGCCACGATGGAGGTGACGAGGTCTTCATCCAATCCTGTATCTGCGGCGAAGATCACGGCGGTGACAGCGGAAGGCATCGCGGCGATGAGCACGACGATGGTTCGTTCGATTCCGGTGAGGTCGAGCATAAAGGCCGCACCGAGTCCGAGGAGCAGTCCGCCTGCCATACGCATCACGACGCCCACCAGTGCCAACGCCACGGTGCGGCGTGTCACAGCAACACTGATGGAAAGCCCCAGCACAAGGCTGGCCAGAGGAATAGTGGTGAGGTGAAGGGGTGTGAGGATATGGCGAAGGCCGGCGTGAAGGTGGACCCCGAACAGTGACAGCAGGAGGCTGCCGCAAAGCGCCCACAGCGGCGGAGATGACAAGAACCGGACCATCGCGGAGCGAGCCGTCGTGCTCTTGGCCCCATGAGCGACGGCGAGGCCGTAAAGGAGGGTGAGGGTCAGGGTGGTTTGCCCCAGGTCAAACAAGATGGCGCGCGCCAATCCTTGCTCGCCGAAGGTGGCGAGGACGACGGGGTAGGCGAAGTACACGGAATTGATGCAGCCGGTGCCGAGTAACAATGCGCCTTGCGTCGGACGAGGCAAATGCAGCCGGCGGGCAAGTTGCCAGGCACAGAAAAGCATGGAGACGGTGACCAGGCATGCGGCCAGGGGCAGTCGCCAGGCCGTGGAGGTGAACGTCACATGATCCAGGGAGACAAGAATCGTTGCCGGTAAGCTGATCGAAAAGACGAAGGATGCGAGCCGCTCCGCATGCATTTTCCCAAGCAGGCCGGTTGAACGGAGCAACGCGCCGAGAACAAAAATGGCAACGAAGGCTTGGAGCGTGGCGGGCATCGGTGGCAGCGTAGCAGAAACGCGCCGGCAAAAGGAGCCGCGCCCGTCGCGAAGCATCCCGCCTTTTTCTGTGCGGAGACGGCGCGACCTGGTACGATGGCGTACTTCATGAACCAGGCGCAGCCATCAGTGCCCCCGCGGCAAGCGGCGGTCTTTTTTATCCTCGTCACCGTCGTGCTCGACATGTTGTCGTTCGGGATCATCATTCCCGTCCTGCCGAAGCTGGTCGAGGAATTTCTCGGCGGCGACACGGCGCAGGCCGCGGAAATTTATGGTCTCATGACCACGTCCTGGGCGCTGATGCAGTTTGTCTGTTCCCCGATTCAGGGGGCATTGTCGGATCGGTTCGGGCGTCGTCCGGTCGTGCTCCTGTCCAATCTGGGGCTCGGCCTCGATTTCATCCTGATGGCGCTGGCTCCCAGTTTGTCGTGGTTGTTCGCCGGTCGAGTGATTTCCGGCATCGCGTCATCGAGTTTCAGCACCGCCGGCGCGTATATCGCGGATGTGACCGCGCCGGAGAAGCGCGCCGCTGCGTTCGGCCTGATGGGCGTGTCCTTCGGGTTGGGTTTCGTGTTGGGCCCGGCGGTCGGCGGGCTGCTGGGCGCCGTTGATCCGCGCTGGCCCTTCTGGGGGGCTGCCGCGACGAGTCTGCTCAATGCCTGTTATGGATTCTTCGTGTTGCCGGAATCACTTCCCTTGGACAAGCGGGCCCCGTTCCGATGGCAGCGGGCCAACCCGGCTGGCGCCTTGATCCTCCTGCGCTCTCATCACGAATTGTTCGGTCTGGCCACCGCAAATTTCCTCATGAACCTGGCTCACGGGGTGCTGCCCAGCGTGGCGGTCTTGTATTTAGGGTACCGCTACGGCTGGGGTCCATCGGCAGTGGGCTTCACGCTGGCGGCGGTCGGAATATGTGCCATGATCGTCCAAGGCACGCTGGTGCGGCCCATCACGGCGAAGCTGGGAGAACGCCGGACATTACTCACGGGCCTTCTCTGCGGCGCGACCGGCTTTGCCATCTACGGGCTTGCGCCCACGCCGTTTGTGTATTGCCTGGGTATTCCGGTGATGGCGTTTTGGGGACTCGCCGGTCCTTCCGCGCAGGGCTTCATGACGCGACGGGTGAGCGCGTCCGAGCAGGGGCAACTGCAAGGGGCGATTGCCAGCCTCACCGGCATCGCCGGATTGATCGGCCCGACTTTGTTCACGCAGACCTTTGCCCTCTTCATCGGCCCGCATGCCGACTGGAATTTGCCCGGTGCGCCCTATCTCCTTTCGACGGGGCTGTTGCTGGTCAGCGCGGGCACGGCCTGGCGCGTGACGAGAGCGAGGTGATCGCGCTCGGTGACAGTATCCATCGACTAGGCTTGGGAAGACGTCCGACTGGGGTGCGTGTCTGTCTATTGCACGCCGTGCACGAAGAGTTCACGGTTGCGATAGAGCGCCAGTGCCCGCGTCTCCGCCGCGTCCGCTTCCGGTTGCTGCCCTAACTGCCGGTGCAGATCGGCGAGGAGTGACCAGGCTTCCGCCTCGGCGGCCGTATCATGGATCGCTTGGGCGATTTGAATGGCGCGTTTTCCCAGCGCGAGGCGATCATTCAGCGTGTCTTTGCCTCGATCGAGCCGCGCGAGTCGTAGATGCAACATGCCTTCGAACGGCAGGTGATGCTCCGCCTGGGCCAGTGCCAGCGCGTCCAGGTAGTTCGCGTGTGCGTCTTCCATTCGCCCCAGCAGCCAATGGGCGTCTCCGAGGGCGACGGTGGCGGTGAATTGCTGATCGACATGGCGTCGCGTGCGCGCCTCGTCTGCCGCCTGCCGCAAGGATGAGAGGCCGGCGTCCGCCGAGCCTTCGACGACCTGCAATAGTCCCAGTTGCACCATTGTCTCGTTCCATCCTCTCGCATTCCGTATACGGGTAAAGAGGGCGGCGGCCTTTGTCAGCGCATCGCGGGACTCATCACGTTGCCCGAGTTGTGCGGCCACGCGGCCCATGGCCAGCAGCGCTTCAGCATGGGCGGATCGATCGGCCGCCTGGGCGAATAATTGCTCAGCCTCCCGCAAGGATGTATGGGCGTCGTGCAATTTGCCTTGCCGCTCCTGCACGCGCGCAATCTTCATGAGGGTCGTGGCGATGCCCTGCTGCTGTTTCTTCTCGCGGAACTTCGTCAGCGCGAGGTGGTAATACGTCAACGTTTCGGGCCAATGCTCCTGCTTGTCATGGATCTCGCCGATACGAAGCAATTCATGGCCTGAGAGCTGGTTGGGCGAGGCGGTAGGCGTGACCTCTCCTTGTGGAGCGGCCCAGGCCTGAGCCGGAAGCCACCAGAGCAAGAGGAACCAGAAACCGATCATGCTGCGTCTCCATGAGGCCGTAGAGGCCGATGCCGGACCCTGAGCTGTCGCGTACCTTTGCATCTGCGTCGCCACAAGGTCAAGAGAGCCGCGGCCGTTCCTTTGCCGACCTCCTGGCTGCGTGGACAGACCGGTTTCCGTTTGAACACGAAGAAATTCAGCGACAAAAATAAGAACCGGTTATACTCAGCGCCTGTTCTCCGACGAAGTGCTGACAGGGGCCAACCTAGACGCGGAAAGGGATGATGAACATGGCAGGTGCAACAGGAACCCGGCGAACGAAGCAAACGCCGCAACAACAAGCGACCAAGCCTGCGAAGAAGATCAGGAAGGCACGTGCCGCTGAACCATCCGGCGCGGTGATTGTGTTGTCGGGGGCCACACCGCTCCGTCGGCAAAAGGCGGCTGAGGTGCTGGCGGAGGAGCTCCAATTGCATCTTGCCGCAGTGGATTTGTCGGCCGTGGTGAGCAAGCATGTCCGTGAGACCGAAAAAAACGTGACGCGCGTGTTCGATATGGCCAATCGCCACGGATCGATTCTCTTCTTTGACGAGGCCGATGCCTTGTTTGGGAAACGGACGCAGGTCACTGAGGCCCACGATCGGTATGCCAATAGCGAGGTTTCGTATCTCCTGCAGTGCATCGAGCAGCATCAAGGGCTCGTGATTCTGGCCACCAATGGCAAGAGCCGTATCGAAGAGGCCTTCTCGCCGGAAAAGCCGGTCATCGTGTTGGGCGGGACCGCGAAGAAAATGGCGGCTCAGAAAAAAACCACTCCGGCGGCGACACCGAAAAAGAAGGTCGCGAATAAGAAGCGAGGGTGAGATAACGAAGTAGCCAACAACGCCACTTTCGCCGCCCGATCCAAGGCTTTGATGGCCGCCTCGCGCTGGAGCGCCGCTCCTTTGCTGGCTAGTGACTCGGTATAGCGCACGGTAAACGGTCCCCGGTGTCTCGTGTATTTCGCCCCCGTTCCTTTCGCATGCGACCGTATGCGACGCTCCAAATCAGTCGTGATGCCGGTGTACAGGCTGCCGTCGGCGCATTCCAAAATATAGACGATCCACGTCATGGGTAGTGTGCCGGGTGCCTTGCGCAAGAGGGCTGGTTTCGGCCCAACAGGATCTGCACCGGGTCACGGGATCATAGCCGAAAGGACTGGAAGAGGCGACTATTTGGGAAAGGTGGGCAGGACGATCAATCCGAGGCTTGAAAGGATGGCTGCCAACATGAGTGCGGCGGCCAGCGCCACGATCAGATACTTGCGATCCTTGCGCGCTGAATCGTGAAAACGGTACATGCTGGATTTCCGTAACCGGTGAGCCGTCATGATGTCAAAACTGGCCTGATGTGTCGTCGCTCGTAGCCTGTCGTCGTCCCATCCTCGTCAATGCGCGCTCAGTATGCCTGCCGTACGCTCCTCAGCGAAATAGGGGTTTCCCTGAAAGAGGGGGAAATTCTCACTGTGACGATCGGCTCCAGTGTATGCTCCATTCTGAAGGCGATGATCCGTCTTCGCTTCAACCAAGGTGCAGACGTATGTGGCATCGCCATGTCGACCTCATTGACAGTCTCAACGTCAGCCGCATAGCGTAACGGTCCATGTCGCCTCCATCACTCATCGTTCAAGAGCTTTCCGCCGCGAAGCAAGCTTGGCATGACGGCAACGAAGGGAAGGCGCGCGTCTGTGCACGGCGAGCGGTGGCGGTCGCCACCGAATCCTGGTCGGCCAGTCGCGGTGAACCGCAGGGGCAGGCCGATGCGATGGCGCATTTGCGTCGTATCCAGCAGCAGGGAACGTTTCCTCTTCCTGTCAGGCAGGCCGCGGAACGCCTCACGACCGCGGTGACCAGGCGCCAGCAGGCGCCGTTTACCACCGATCCGGTCAGCGACGCTTCCTTGATCATCTCGCATCTGGCCGCCGACACATCGAGCGAGAGGCCTTCTTTCGGCAGAACTCCTGGCGTGGCCATTCCGGAGAGCGGGGCTGAGGCATGTGGCGAACGGCATCGCATGCTGGTCGTCCTGATCATGGGCGTCTCAGGGGCAGGAAAGACCACGGTCGGTCGCCATCTGGCAGAAGTCTTAGGCTGGAGGTTTGTGGAGGGTGACGATCTCCATCCGGCCGCCAACATCGAGAAGATGCGAAGTGGGCATCCCTTAACCGATGCCGATCGCCGTCCGTGGCTTGAACGGCTGCATGCGGCTCTTGTCGATCAGGTTCGCATGAACCAGCCGGCTGTGATGGCCTGTTCCGTGTTAAAGGCGACCTATCGTACGATAGTAGAGGAGGGGTGCGGTCACTGCGTGCGATTGGTCTACCTGAAAGGCAGAGCTGACGTCATTCGCCAACGTCTCGCCGGTCGCCGGGAGCATTTCATGCCGCCGGAACTCCTGGACAGTCAGCTGGCGATCCTGGAGGAGCCGGCCGATGCGCTGGTGGTCGATGCTACCCTCCCTCCCGATGAAATCATTCTCCGCATCAGACAAGGCTTGGCACGCTAGCGAGACGAGTGCCGCCAGGTGCTTCCCTGCAAGCCGCTATTCTTTGACATAATGGACCCGTACGGTGTTGATCAACCCCTCGGCGTTCACCGTCATCATTTCAGCGGCCAGCAGTCCGTTGACGCTGCGGTAATAAAGCATCAGGCTGTTGATTCCTGTCAGAACGTGTAACAAGTCGAAATGCAGGTCGGGATAGGATTGAAGGCCTTTCCGGAAATAGGCGGTCAACCGTTCGCGACCGTGGAGCGTGCCGGACGGATCCCCGGATAGCGCCGGCACAAACGGACTGGTAAACTCCACATCTGGTGCATAATGGTGGAGAATAGCCTCGAGGTCGTGCCGGTTCCAGGCGCCGATCCACGCCTCGGCCAGGCTTCGTGCAAACTGTTCGTTCATCACCGTGAACCTTTCATTGAGAGCCTCTGGTGGTGACTAGCCTAGGGGAACGGCTACTTGATGAGCAAGGGCCCATCCTCGTCAGGCGGCTGGAAGACGTGGCGCTATGCTTGTGAGCGCGCCGATATCGCAGCAGACGAGTCTGGCTCCCATTGCCCTGTTCAAGCTGTTGAAGGGGCTGCTCGTCTTGCTGGCAGGATCAGGCTTTCTCCGGTGGATCGATCCTGAAATCGATTCCGGTCTCTCCCCCGTGCTCGACGCCCTGCATTTGAATATCCACACCCGGCTGCTGCACGCACTCGCCATTACGGTGGATTCGTTGCCTCGGCATAGTCTGTTGTTGATGAGCCTCGTCAGCCTCGGCTATGCGGCGCTGTTGTTTGCCGAAGGGTTCGGGCTCTGGAGCGAAACCTCCTGGGCTGCCTATCTGACGGTCGTGTCCACCTGTGTCCTGTTGCCCGGGGAGTTTCACGCCGTCGTTCGCGAGTGGTCGATGGCGGGGCTGGCGGTATTGGCTGTGAACATCGTTATCGTGGGATATCTGGTGCGCAGGCTGGCGGAAGAGACATTGAACTGACGCGCGATCTGGCTCCGTGCGGCCGGCCTCGATTCTCGGGGAATTCCTAGGTGGCATCTCGATGAGGAGGGGGTATACCAACACTATCAGATGAGAGGAGACAGGCCATGGTCGAAGTCAATTCCATGTATCAGACCCGAATGAGACACGACGACATCAAGGCACAAATCGATAAACTTGAGGGGTTGGCTCATGTGACCGCTGTCCATCCCACGTTTGATGCCTTTGATGAAGAGACCGAAGCGATTCTCATCAGAATATTCGGCCGCTCCCACCCGTATCTGGAGTCCTATAAATACGCGACCTTGGGAGAAGCCGAAGCGATCGTGAATTTGCCTGAATCGGCGCAGGAGCCTTTGACGCGGGACATGCCGAAAAAAGGCCTGCAACAGCGCCGCCAGGTGTTGCAAAGCATCCGGACCGACCTGCAGGGGCTTGAAGCGCAAGAGGCCGAAGCACTCACGGGAGAAGACCACGAAGATCCTCCCGGCCCCAGCTAACTACCGTCTGCCGGATATTCAGGGCATGGGGGCGGTGACCGCCGGTGAGTTGTGCGTAAGGTGGTCGCTGCCTCCGAGAGCCGTTCCCGCGTCTTCCCTCCTTGCCCCCCTCACTCCTCTGTCCCCGTTCATCCTGAGCCTATCGGCCTCCTTCACGAAGAAGGGTGAGATAGGCGATCAAATCTCGAATATCCTCGTCGCGCAACAAATTCTTCGGATACATCGCCGTGCCCGGATGGCCGAGTTTGATGGACCGATAGCGGTCTTCGTCATTCTGGGAGGTCAGGGTAGACGGATCACGCAAGTTCGCCGGCGGGTGGGGAAGCGCATTCAGTCGTGCAACCAAATCGGCGGGCATCGGAGGCCGTGACTGCAGATGTCCGTCGATGCCATGGCAGATGGCGCAGCCGCCGAGTTCGTGATACAGCTGCCGGCCGCTGCTTGCGTCGCCTCGTAAAGAAGAGCCTGATGGGGGCTGGGAAGCGGGTGGCAGGACTGTCCCGCGGATGGAGGCAAGGTAGGAAAGCAAGGCGAGAATGTCTTCGTCGGACAGGGTCTCTTTCGAAAGTGGATACATGGCGGTGCGCAGATGCCCGTGCCGGATGATCTCGAATCGTTGTTTGTCGGTGGTGAGGGTGAGCGCGGTGGTCTGCCTCAGGTCGGCGGGGGCGGGATCGAGGTGTGCAATATTGTCCCGGATGTGTTGGGTCAGGTGTGGAGGCAGCTGCCCCTTGTGTCCATCGACACCATGGCAGGTTGAGCAGAGGCCCTTGCCATTGAAGATCACCCGGCCCTGCTCCGCATCCTGCGGCCCGTTGCCCGGCTTGGCTGGGGACGAGGAGTCGGCCCACAGGAGTGAACCGGCCATCACTGAGATCGCCAGACAGAGGCTCGCGGTAAGCACAATTCGAGTGCGGCCCGGTCGAACTGCTGGGAGCAAGAACGGAGGCATGGTGGCTGTCCGGATGAGGTGGTCTTCAAGCTCTGCTCACTCCATCATAATTGATGATCACGGTGCAGTACTAGAACCGATGGCGAAACGTGGCCGGACCCTTTGGGGGGCTGGTGGGCGCTTGGTGATCCAGGTACAATGCCCCTCGATGAGAAATATGATCCATACGGCGATGAATATGGCGGACCACCGCCACTGCCTGGCCTTGTCCGGGTGCTTCCGGGGCAAGCTCTGCGACCAATTGATGAACCGGCCCGGGCAGCACGTGGCGAAGGGGGGGCGCATCTACGGGCCGGGCGATCCGGCGCAGAGCGTGTTCTATCTTCGCCGGGGATTTGTGAAATTGACGTCGCTCACCGAAGACGGGCGTGAATTGATTTTGCGCCTGCACCAGACCGGCGAAGTGTTCGGCGAACTCTGTCATTGCACCGGCGAACGCCGCGAACAGGCGATTGCGATGGAGGACAGTGAAATCGTCGAACTGAGTTTCGATGAATTCATCTCCCATTTGCAAAGCAATAGACCGGCGTTTCTCCTCTTTCTCTCCAATGTCGCCCAGCAATTGTCGGCCGCCTACGATCAGATCCAGACCCTGTCGTTCAGTAGCACCATGGAGCGTCTGCTGCGTACGCTGGGCCGGCTGGCCGATGAGTTCGGCGAAGCGGACGGCGAATGGATTCGTCTCACGCACTATTTCCGCCAGGATGATCTGGCGCAGATGATCGGCGCGCGCCGCGAGGTGGTGTCGACCCTCCTGAACCAGTTGCGCGACCAGGGGCTGATCACCTATGCGCGGAAAGACGGATTGCTCCTGCGTCGAGCCGAACTCGACCGCTTCCTAGGTTCCATGGCCCAATCATCCGCCCGTCTCACTGACTCCGGCTTCTAACCCGGCAGATTTTCTCCCCACTGTTATCCCGCTAACTTACAGGGCCGCTCCCGTTCTCTATCCTTGCCTACCAGTGCGACCGCCAATGTCGGCTGTCCGTCGCGCCTTCACTATTTTTACAAGGAGAGAAGCCATGCGTCAGTTCATTCATGCCTGTTCCGTGCTCATGCTCAGTCTGGCCACCGTGGCCTGTGCCCATACGACGGATGCCCCGGCGCCTGCGGCCTCTCACGCAGCGGGACACCAGGCCAAGGTGGCGGAGACGAAGGCGGCGCTTCGTGATCTCTGGTTGGGCCATATACTGTCGATCCGGAACGTCGCCGTTGCGACGATGGATAAAAATGCCGCGGCGCGGAGTGCGGCTGAAGCCGATGTGGTGGCGAATGCGCAGCAGATTGCCCGGTCGATCGAACCGTTCTATGGCAAGCCGGCGGCGGATCAACTCTTTACGTTATTGGCGGGGCATTATCAGGGGATCCGCGAACATCTGGATGCCACCGTCGCCGGATCGGCAAGCCAACAGGACGCGGCCGTAAAGGCGCTGACCGCTAATGCGGCTGAAATTGCCACCTTCCTCAGCGGCGCCAATCCGAATCTGCCGAAGGATACGGTGATGGGGCTACTGATGGCCCATGCGGCCCATCATCTCACGCAATTTCAGCAACTGAAGGACGGGGAGTATACGCGTGAGGCGGAGACCTGGAAGGGGATGAAGCAGCACATCTATGTGGTGGCGGATGCGCTGACGCAGGCGTTGGCGGCTCAATTTCCTGCCAAGTTTTAAGGCATAACAAGCGGCCACACGGCTGACTCTCAGCGTATGCCGGTGCAGTGCTCCTTCGGAGGCCGGACTCAAGCGGCCCGCAGCGGATCATCCGCGCGGGCCGCCTTTGGTTCACGTCTCGACACCGACCGGATGTCTCTCCGTTCGCTCATCAGCACTACGTAGTTACTCGTCGGTCTGCGTGTCAGTTCGGCGCAGTCATTCGCCTCAAGCCGCGACAATGATTGGAGCCATTCTATGGTTCGTCTTCGGTGCGGTTCATGTTGAAAATCGAGAAGCCACTTGCCTAGAGTGCGCAGTCGGTGTATCCGTTATTCTCATCATAGGAGGACCGTATGGGGAGAATTCGTGATTGCGCAATGTCGGGCAAAGTCTTGCTGGTGGCTCTGGTGTTAAGTGTGGCTCCCGCCATCTGTCAGGCGGCTGAATGGGTGCATGAAGGGATGGCCGACGAAGGGAAGATGACGTTCGGGTTCCGGGTGGGGCCCAGTTTCATGACGCAAAGTTCCGGCCTGGCCACGACCGGCCCGGCGCTTAACTTTCAGGGTATGTATGGAATCAACAAATGGTTCCGCTTCGGGATGATGCTCGAATGGGAAAACCATAGCATTGATGGGCCGCGGAATGGATCGCTCAATACGATCACCCTGCTGCCGGTCAACCTCGAGTATCGGCCGGGACATGTCGGCGCCCTGATTCCCTATGTCACTAGCGGGATTGGCGTGAATATCAACACGAAGGACCAGGCGGATTCGTTCGCGTGGAGATTTGGCGCGGGGTTGGATTACCCCATGACGAGTCTCTTGCAGGGCGCGCCTAAAGGCTTGATGCTGAATATGGAAACGGCCTGGAAGCGCAATTCCGCCGACGGGGACGGGTCCTCGATGGGCCTGCTCTTCGGCGTGCGCCACACGTTTTAATCGGTAGCCTTCCCTCTGAAACCCTGTGCCGGGCGGTCAGTGACGGTCCTTTCGATCCTGACGGCCCGGCCCCGTCGCCTGTTGTCAGCACATCACCAGCAGTGTCCAATCGGCTCCGCGCCATCGCCGCGTGCTTCTTTTTGCGTCCTCCTGTTTCCTTCGCCCCCGATGTGTTATAAGCTGTCTGTTTCTCTAGCCTGATACTCCTGCCGTATTGCGGGTGTGTCGTCGAATTAATCCAGACCTTGCCGGATCGTACGATCGTGAGACCGTCACTTCCGAAGGCGTTCACAAGGGGGACTGAAGCAGGATGAGCAAGAAGGAAATCGATGCGGCGCGGCGACTGATGAGCCTGATGTTTAAAGCGCATCCCTGGCACGGGGTGTCCATGGGAGACCAGGCGCCGGATCTGGTGACGGCCTATATCGAAATCGTGCCCAGCGATACCGTGAAGTATGAAGTAGACAAGGCCACGGGTTTTCTCAAAGTCGACCGTCCTCAGCGGTTCTCAAACTTCTGCCCCGTGTATTACGGGCTCATCCCCCAAACCTATTGTGGCGAGCAAGTGGCGAAGCTGTTCGGCGCCCGCGCCGGACGGCCGGACATGATCGGCGATGGCGATCCCCTGGATATTTGTGTGCTGACCGAAAAGGCGATTCCTCACAGCGATATTTTGCTGACGGCGCGCCCGATCGGCGGGTTCAGCATGGCCGATGGCGGCGAGGCAGACGACAAGATCATCGCCGTGATGCGGGACGATGCCGTTTATGGGACGTTGACCGATCTCAAGGAATGTCCCATGACCCTCCTCGATCGGTTGCAGCATTATTTCCTGACCTATAAACAGGCGCCGGGCTCCACCGCACACAACAAGGTGGAGATTACGAGCATGTACGGTCGCGACGAAGCCATCAAAGTCATCCACGCCAGCCACGACGACTACAAAGCCAAGTTCCCCGAGTTGGAATTTATGTGGCCCGCCAGTATGAATAGCTAGTCTTACGAAGAAAGGTTTAGCCCCTCCTGATGAAACACACCACGACGCCATCGCCGACAGAGCCGGCCGCCAAGGGGTTTTCCCCCGGATTTGCCGCGCTCGGATTAGAAGCCTCGCTGTTGACCACGCTTGAAGCGCTGGGCTACGAAGAGCCTACCCCGATTCAACGTGAAGCCATTCCTCCGCTGTTGGAGGGGCGAGACCTGCTGGGGCAGGCCGCCACAGGAACCGGAAAAACGGCGGCATTTGCCTTGCCGCTCCTGCAGCGGATTGCGCATGGTCCACGGCAGCGGCCGACGGCGCTGGTGTTGGTGCCGACCCGCGAACTGGCCGTGCAGGTCAGCGAAGCGGTGCAGCGGTACGGCAAGGAGCTGCGGATCTCCGTGCTGGCCCTGTACGGAGGCCAGGCGATGGGTCCGCAACTGCAGGCGCTCAGGCGCGGAGTGGAAGTCATTGTCGCGACACCCGGTCGGGCGCTGGATCACCTCCGCCGCAAGACCCTGAAGCTGGCTGATCTGCAGATCGTGGTGTTGGACGAGGCGGACGAGATGCTCGATATGGGCTTCGCCGACGACCTCGACGCCATTCTTGAGGAAACCCCGGCGACGAAACAGACCGCGCTGTTTTCGGCGACCATGCCGCCGCGGATTGCGTCCATCGCCCGCCGGCATTTGAAGAATCCGATCGAAGTCACGATTGCGCGTGAGCCGGTAAAAGCCGGGGCCGCGCCGCGCGTGCAACAGACCGCCTACGTGGTGGCCCGCCAGCACAAGGTGTCGGCCCTCGCGCGCGTGTTGGATATTGCGATGCCGAAATCGGCCCTGGTGTTTTGCCGGACGCGGCTGGAGGTCGATGAAGTCACGGCGGCATTGAACAGCCGCGGGTACCGATCTGAGGCCATTCATGGCGGCATGAGCCAGGTTCAGCGGGATCGCGTCATGCAGGCCTTTCGCACCGGACAGACCGAGCTGCTGGTGGCGACCGACGTGGCGGCTCGCGGCTTGGATATTCCATCTGTGTCGCATGTCATCAACTACGATTTGCCCTCCTCCCTGGAAGTGTACGTGCATCGCATCGGGCGTACTGGCCGGGCCGGGCGCGAAGGTGCGGCGATGACCATTGTCGAACCGCGCGAGCAACGGTTATTGCGCGCGGTCGAGCAACACACCAAGGCGCGCATTACGATCGCGCCCGTGCCGTCGCTCGGGGATCTGTTGGCCAAACGGCTGGAGCGTACGAAGTCCTCGATTCAAGAAACCCTGGAAGCGGGCGGACTCGAAGATTTTCGCCGTGTCGTGGACGCGTTGGCCGCATCGGCCGATCCGGCGGATATCGCGGCGGCGGCCATCAAGTTGGTCTATCGATCGCACGGCGGCGACCGGGAAGAAGAAGAGATTCCTGCCGTGCAGATGCGAGCGCCGGAGCCTTATCGGGCATCACGTCCACCTTATGGTTCGGCTCCGCAAGGGGATCGTGCGCGAGCGCCTCGGGGCGGTCCGAGTCGCGGTGGTCGAGCAGCCGGAACCGTGCGTGTGTATGTCGGGGCAGGGCGGGCGGCAGGCATCAGGCCAGGCGATCTGGTCGGAGCCATTGCCAATGAAGCCGGTGTACCGTCCCGCATGATCGGCGCGATTGAAGTTGAAGAGCGATTTTCTCTGGTGGATGTGCAGGAAGAAGCGGCTCGGCAGATCATTGAGGCCTTGGGCCGGACGCGCATCAAAGGCCAAAAGGTTGCGGTCAGATTGTTTCGAGACTGACAGATTCCCCTCCGACATGAGCCCGGCCAGTGCGCGAGATTGAATGCCCTGGCCAGGCTCGTCGTCTCGCCCTCCGGTGAGCGGTGACACGCGCCCAATCTCTTGCGACACCAAGCCCCGCTGAATTGCTCGACCTTCCTCGCTTCTCCCGTGCATCGTTCTGGTTGACGATACGCCTGACCTCCTCGCTCCTCTCTCGACTTCGCAGCCGCCAGGGAATTCAATAGGCGTCGGTGCCATCCGGTAATGGTACGATCACGCATGCTTGCCTTGGAACGCCCCGTGACCACGAGCATTCCCCAACGTATGGATCGCCTGCCCTGGTCGCGCTGGCACTGGTTGGTGGTGACGGCGCTTGGCGTGACCTGGATTCTGGATGGGCTGGAAGTGTCCATTGTGGCGGCGCTCGGCCCGGTCCTGACACATGGTGGCACCTTACATTTGACGGCTTCTGAAGTCGGCCTCACCGCTTCGGCCTATTTGGCCGGATCGGTGGCGGGTGCCATTGTTTTCTCCTACCTGACCGACCGGCAGGGGCGGAAGAAGTGGTTCATGTTCACGCTGATGCTCTACCTGGCCGCGACCGTGATGACGGCTTTCTCTTGGGATCTCTGGAGCTTCATGTTCTTTCGTTTCTTGACGGGTGCCGGGATCGGCGGGGAATATGCGGCGATCAACTCCGCCATCGATGAACTGATTCCCGCGCGCAGTCGCGGACATACCGATCTGGCGATCAATGGCAGCTGGTGGCTGGGCAGCGCGGCCGGTGCGTTGTTGACGCTCGTGCTGTTAAATCCTCTGTTGATTCCGGAATATGTGGGGTGGCGGCTGTGCTTCGGGTTAGGGGCCGTGCTCGGCGTGAGTATCCTGCTCGTACGACGCGTTGTTCCGGAAAGTCCGCGATGGCTCATGACGCATGGCAGTGTGCAGGAAGCGGAGCGGATCGTCTCCGGCATTGAAGCGCAGGTCATGCGCGATGAACAACTGGCCACGCTCCCGTCAGCAGAAGGATCGATCACCATCCATGGACGGACGCATGCGACCCTGGCCACCGTGGCCCGGGAGCTGTTCACGTCCTATCCGCGCCGCACATCGTTGGGAATTGTGCTCATGGTGACGCAATCGTTCATGTACAATGCGATGTCGTTCACCTATCCGTTTGTGCTGACGAAATTTTATGCCGTGCCCAGCCACAGTATCGGCCTGTACATTGTGCCGTTTGCGATCGGGAACTTTCTGGGCCCCTTGTTGCTGGGTCGTTTTTTCGATACCATCGGCCGCAAGCAAATGATCAGTTTCACATATGCCGTTGCTGGTTGTTTGCTGGCGACCACCGGCTATTTGTTTTTTCAGGGGGCCTTTACCTCCGTCACGCAAACCGTGGCGTGGTCGGCCATTTTCTTTTTTGCGTCGGCCGGGGCAAGTGCGGCGTATCTGACCGTCAGCGAGATCTTTCCCATGGAGATCCGTGCCATGGCGATTGCCTTCTTTTTCGTCGTGGCCCAGGGCGCGGGTATCGCGGCTCCTTGGCTGTACGGCAAGCTGATCGAAACATCGGCCGAGAGTGTCATGTATGGATATCTGCTGGGAGCCGGAATGATGCTGATCGGTGCCATTGTGGAGTGGTGGTTAGGGGTGAAGGCCGAGGGGCGATCACTCGAACAGATCGCGATGCCGCTTTCCGCCCAACCTGTGCCGAGTCGTGTGCCACACGTCTGATAGCCATTCCCATGTGTAGCCGAGACGATCAGTGTGAAATGAGGCGCGAGTGAACGTTCGTCCGTGGACCGCCGTGTTGCGCGACTGGCAGGCGCGTGCGGTGGCCGATGTATTGGCGCAGAAGCGCGAAGATTATCTCGTGACGGCGACGCCGGCTGCGGGGAAAACGCGCTTTGCCCTGCGGATTGCCCATCATTATCTGGCGGAACGCGCTGCGAGCCGCGTGCTCGTGGTGTGTCCGACGAATCATCTGCGCACTCAGTGGGCGTCGGCGGCAGGGCAGGCCGGAATTCAATTGGATCCCGCTTTGTCCAATGAGCAGGCCTGCGAGGCGCGTGACTATCACGGCGCAGTGGTGACCTACCAGCAGGTCTGTCTGGCGCCGGATGTGTTCCGGTGCGCCTGCCGCAATCGCAAAACCCTGGTGATTCTCGACGAGTTGCACCATGCCGGAGACGGCAAGGACTGGGGCAAGGCGCTGCGTGAATCGTTCGGGGAGGCCGTGTTTCGCCTGGCTCTCTCGGGTACGCCCTTCCGGTCCGACAACAATCCCATTCCCTATGTGCGGTATGAGCAGGGCGAAAGCCAGGCGGATTTTACGTATGGGTATTCACATTCGATTCGTGACGGGGTCTGTCGTCCGATTCTGTTCCCGAGTTACGAAGGCGAACTGACCTGGTTATCCGACGGGCGCGAGCACCGGGCGACGTTCGAAGACGGCTTGACCTTCGAGCGTCAGCGCGAGCGTCTCAAAACCGCGTTGCTCCAGGAAACCTGGCTGGGGCCGGTATTGAGTGATGCCCATGCCGAGTTGCAGCGTCTGAGAAAACAGGAACAGGCGGACGCGGGCGGCCTGATCGTGACGATGAATCAAGACCATGCGCGGCAAGTGGCCGATCTGGTGCATCGGCTCACAGGCACGCGCGCGCTGGTCGCTGTCTCCGACGATCCCTCCGCCTCGAAGACGATCGAAACCTTTTCCCATCACAAGACGCAGCAATGGCTGGTGGCGGTGAATATGGTGAGCGAAGGCGTCGATATCCCGCGCCTCCGGGTCGGAGTGTATGCGACCAACGTGTTGACGGAAATGTATTTCCGCCAGGTCGTCGGGCGTTTTGTGCGAATGCAGGATAAAGTGCCGAAGCCGCAGCGGGCCTGGCTCTACCTGCCGAAGGACGCCACGCTGGTGCATTATGCCAAGCGGATCAAGGTTGAGCGCGATCACGTGCTTGAGGAGATCATGCCGGCTGTGCAGCGGACGCTGTTCGGGACGGCCGCCACGTCGCTCAAAGAATATATTCCGCTCAATGGGGTGGCGCGGCTGGATGCCTTGATCGGCGCGGACGAGGGCGAGCCTTCCTTGGCAGGGAAGGGCCAACCAGAACCGGCCGTGGCGCTGCATGACCAGAAGAATCTATTGCGTGACAAACACCGGCTCCTTGTGGGAGCCGTGGCGAGAAAGTGCGGGATGGATCATCGGCAACTGAATGCGGAACTGATCAAGCGGACCGGCGGCCGCGTCGATCAGGCGACCATCCCTCAATTGGAACGCCGGATTGCGTTGTTGGAAAAGTGGCGGGATTCCGGCTTCGATAAAAAACGTTGAACGGTCAAAGTATGGTAAGCATATCCTGCCCAATCAGTGAGCGCAGGATGGTATGAAAGAATTGCTGGAGAGGAAAAGGACCATGACTGGACATACAAGGAAGCGGCCCGCGAGCGCGGCAGCGAAGACAACGAAGAAGAAGGTGGTGAAGAAAGCCGTGACCAAGCAGAATACGGATCCGGCGCGCCGCGCCACGGCTACTCGGACTGGAAAGTCATCGGTGGTGGTCGTCGTCTTATCCGGTTCCACGCCCTTGCGCAGGAACAAGGCGGCCGAATTGGTCGCGGAAGAGCTGCAGCTCGATTTATCGAAAGTGAATCTCTCGTCCGTGGTGAGTCAGCGGGTCGGCGAGACGGAAAAAAACATCAACCGGGTCTTCGACGACGCTGAACGCAGCGGGTCGATTTTGTTCTTCGACGGGGCCGATGCCTTGTTCGGCAAACACCGGCCCGCCAAGGACGGCGCGAGCCACTATGCCAATGCCGGAGCGGCGCATCTGCTGCAGCGCATTGAAGACCACAACGGCTTGGTGATTCTGACGACCAACGGCAAAAGCCGGATCGATCAAGCCTTATCCAAGCAGGCACGGGTATCGGTGATGGTGGGCATCGAAAAGAAACGGCGGAAGAAGCCGACTGCTTAAGGAATCGTCAGCCCGTGGGTCCTCGCGTAGGAATGACCTGAACACAGGATGCTCAAAGCGGCTGTTCAGCAAGGCCGCAGCGAACAAGCCCGAGGGGTACCCTCAGGGGTACGTTGAGGGTCCGAGTGATGCGAGAACGCGGCTGATAGACTTTTCCAGCATCCTGTGAGGATTACTCCGTTTCTTCGCTAGCTTCCAGGCACTTCGTGCATTGCTCGAGGTCGGGCACGCCATGGGCACTGCAGAAGTGCCGATGACAGAGACCGCAGAGCATAAATGTCATTTTAATCCGGTCTTCGGCTTCGCAGTAGTAACAGTTTTTTGCGCTTCTTGCCTTGGGCATGGTCCTTCTCCTCGCATCATGTATCAGTTCACAGGTCGTGTCATCGCCTGACTGCGCCGGTCGCGGTCGGCCTCGCGTCCCAACGCACCCATTCCAGATCGGCATGGGGACGGCGGAGTCTCAATTGATGAGGGAGGCGGGCAAGTCACCCAGGCCGAGTTAGCCTGAGGCGCTAAGGGCAACAAAAGGTGTGCTCGTGCTCGCGTTCATCCAACCAGGAAGCCCCGACCGGCCTTCATGGACGGTCATCTCGTTATAACACATTTCCCCATATGTCTGTGCAGCGGCAAGTGGCTCGGGGCCGCGTTTCCTCCTCAGAGCGGAGAGATTACTGTGCGGTTGCCTGCTCGACTTCTTCCCGCAGGAGAAACTTGATGGACGGGTTGGATTTGACGCAGTAGGCCAACAGGTGTTCGGTCGTAAACAACATGACCGCGCGGCCTTGTTGATCCACGAGGCGGACGGTATCGGAGGGCCAATAGACGGCTGAAATGGCTGTCGGATCACCGATGATCCAGCGCGCCAGGCTATGGGGCATACGCTCGACGGTCGTTTTGACGCCGTATTCGTTTTCCAGGCGGGACATTACCACATCGAACTGCAATTCACCGACCGCAGCCAGCACCGGCTCACGGCGCACGTGGTCGGGGGAGTAGAAAATCTGCATGACCCCTTCTTCTTCCAGCTGCTTGAGTCCCTTCTGAAACTGCTTGTGCTTGGAAATATCCTGCGTCCGCAAGAGGCCGAAACATTCCGGCGGAAAGTGGGGAATGGGATCGAAGGTCAGTGAGGGATCGGAGGTCAGCGTATCGCCGATGGTAAACAGGCCTGGATTCACCAGCCCCACCACGTCGCCGGGGTAGGCTTCATCGATCGTTTCGCGGTCGCGGCCGAAGAGCCGATGCGGGCGCGTCATGCGGATCTTGCGGCCCAGCCGGGCGTGATGGACCATCATGTCTTTTTCAAATCGGCCCGAGCAGATGCGGAGGAAGGCCATGCGGTCGCGATGCTGCGGATCCATGTTCGCCTGGATCTTGAACACGAAGCCGGAGAAGGTCTCGTCCGTCGGCTGCACCAGGCCCTGGGCACTGTGTCGCGGTCCGGGAGGCGGTGCGAGTTTCGTAAAGGCGTCGAGAAACGGCCCGACGCCGAAATTGGTCAGTGCGCTACCGAAGAACACCGGTGTCAGTTCGCCGGCCAGAAAACGATCTCGATCGAACGAGGTGCCGGCCCCCGTCAAGAGGCCGATTTCCTCCTGCAGCGGGCCATAGGCGTCGCCCAGCGTCTCGGCGAGTTTCGGGTTGGGGAAGGCCTCGACCGTCATCGGGGCGCGACGTTGGTTGTGCGACGTGCGCTGGAAGAACAGGACCTGGTGGTTCTGGAAATCGTACACGCCTTGAAAGCCGGATCCCTCGCCGATCGGCCAATTGAACGGGACGGCCGTCATACCCAACGTACGCTCGATCTCATCGAGCAGGTCGAAGGGGTGTCGGCCCGGTTGGTCCATCTTGTTGATGAAGGTCAGGATCGGGATGCCGCGCTTGCGACACACGGCAAACAGCTTCTTGGTTTGCGGCTCGATACCCTTGGCGCCGTCCAGCACCATGACGGCGCTATCTACGGCCATGAGGGTGCGATAGGTATCTTCGCTAAAGTCCTGGTGGCCGGGGGTGTCGAGCAGATTGACCCGCGCTCCTTGATAGTCGAATTGCAGCATCGTCGAGGTAATCGAAATGCCGCGCGCCTGCTCCAGCTCCATCCAGTCAGACTTGGCCTGGCGCTGCGTGGACCGCGCCTGCACGGCACCGGCCAAATGGACCGCGCCCGCATAGAGCAGCAATTTTTCCGTCAACGTGGTTTTCCCGGCGTCCGGGTGGGAAATGATGGCAAAGGTGCGTCGCCGCAAGACTTCTCGCCGCAGATCGTCGGACGCGGACTTTTCAACCGGCAGGGACATAACGTGCTCTTGGTGGTTAGGGATATCGACGAGACAGGGGGTGGTGTGGCCGCCTGGCGTCGCTGGGTTGCAACGCTTTCTTTTATCAGTCGGAGAGGGGTGGCGGCAAGAAGGGGGGAAGAGGGGGCGTGCAGGCGGATGTTCCCGTTGCTCGCGCAACGCGCGGCCTAAAGGCCCTCGTTGGACGCGCGCAGTTTGGGGAGCATCTAGCCTGCACGCCCCTGGTAGACAGGGCAGTAAATGTCGGAAGGAAGCCTGGGGCCGGAGCCGGGGTCGTTATTTGCCAAAGGGATTGGTCAACGCGCCCTTGGCACCCTCCTTGATGTCCTTGACGTCTCCCTTGACCTGACCGACGCCTTGCTTGGTCTTGTCGATGTCCAGCTTCTTGGCCTCTTCTTTCGTTTGTGTCGCATCGGTTTTGAGTTTGCCAGTGGTTTCCGTCAACGACTTGCCCGTGCCCTTCATCGCTTCTTTGCCTTCTGCGACCAGGCCATCGGCATGGGCTGATGGCAGCAGCGACGCCACAGAGCTTGCTCCGAGACCGACGGCGACTGCAATGGCGACGATCAATGACTTGTGCATGAAGAGCCTCCTTGGTGAGTGGCACCATTTGCTGCATGGGGATGTGGACCGTGTGCATATGGTCGACCTGCTGAGATCGATCCCGTTTTGCCCCACGGCACTATAGCAGGATGGCCCCAATACTGTTTCACAATCCTCCTGTGTGTTGAGTATAGGCGCGTATAGACAGTCCGATGACATGGAGACGGATGCCTAGCTTGGCATATAATCCCGTTGCCGTAGGTTAATCAGAGAGTACGGTCTGCAGCCTGATAGTATGTCCATGGGGGTCATATGAATGTCGATGACATTATTAGCTATGGAGAACTGGTCGGCGCTGAGAAATTGATGCTTCAGAAAGGCATGAATTTTGAGGTGGGAAAGGACTATTCCATCCTACTCATGTCTCAGCGAACGAATGCTCCGTATCGAGATGTCGTTGATGAGGCAACAGGGATACTCGTATACGAAGGGCATGATCAGCCACGCTCACAAGATTGTCCGAATCCCAAGGAGGTAGATCAACCGATCACAACGCCGAAGGGGACTTGGACGGAGAATGGCCGATTTTTTAAGGCGGCCATGGATTTCCAGCGCGGTCTGAGAAAAAAAGCTGAGTTGGTGAAAGTCTACGAAAAAATTGCTGTCGGAGTATGGTGCTACAAGGGATTTTTTGAGTTATTCGATGCACACTTTACGTTGCGGGGAGAAAAGAGAAAAGTCTTCCAGTTTTTCCTCAAGCCCGTCGAAAAGAAGGCATTTGGCCGTATCATTGAGCTGCCACACACACGACTGATTCCGACCCATGTGAAAGTCGAAGTCTGGAAACGAGATCAGGGCAAGTGTGTCCAGTGCGGCTTCCAGAAGAATCTTCACTACGATCATGACATCCCCTATTCAAAGGGTGGAAGCAGTCTTTCTGCGCAGAACGTTCGAATCCTGTGCGCCAAATGCAACTTGGAGAAGTCTGACAAGATTATGAGCGTGTTGCCGTGGCTCTATGCATTGACACCCTCTATTGTCGAGATTGGCCGGCATCCATAGAGAGGTCGGGGAGGACAGTGCTGGGGCACGATTGAAGTGGTCGAGGGGGGATGTGAGCTAGGCTCGAAAAAGTGGACGCCTTCAACCTATCATTTGCGGTTGGGAGGTGTGGGATGGAACGGTTACCGCGACAGAAGTATACGAAGGAGTTCCGGGAGCAAGCCGTGCGGGTGGTGCTCGATCAGGAGCTGACAA
>VOPT01000062.1 GCA_009594865.1 Nitrospira sp.
ACACCGACTGAACGGATGGTTCACAGGTCTACGACCTTCCTTCTGGCCAGACGACTTTCAATACGCAAAATCCAATCCCACCAACATGGTTTGCCCTCTCAAATCACCGCCCGTCGGGCCGACGGCTTGCGTGCGATAACTGTTGTATTCCGCGTGCAGGGCCAAATCGGTCCGCGTGGAGTGATGAATGAAATACCGAGCCAACACCGTATGGGAATCCACGTCATTGTAGTTGCCTTTGAAGACATCCGTGTTACCGTCGCCATGCCGATCGTTTCGAATCACATCATAGCGATACGCAAAAAACCAGTCCGGCATGTCGAAGAACAGGGCCGGCGCATAGTCCAATTCGACGAACGCCCCGTTCCAGGACGCGTTCTGTGGCGTGGGAATCCCTTGCGACGCGAACAATTGCGCGCTGTCATGTCCATGCATGATGGCGCCAAAGATGTTCCATTCTCCGTTGAAGGTCAGGCTCACGTCGACACCGATTCTCGTGAACGGCTTTCCGCTGCCCGCCACGCCCTGACAGGTCGGGCAGGTGGCGTTGACCATTGTGGGAGCTTGGCCGTAGGCTCCGAAAATGCCTACTCGATTGCCGGTTACGATTCCATAGCCGCCGAACGATTGTGTGATGTGACCATAAAAATTCACATTCCGACCACCGGTTCCGCATGGGGTATTGGGCGGGCACCCGCCAAGCGACCCTGAGAACGAGTTCGTCGCCAGCGCAGTCAACGAATAGCGCAGGTACCCTTCCGTAGACGGGGTTTTCACGATGCCCGAGAGTTCCCCACCAGGCTGATTGTCTCCCAGCAGGAACGAGTTGGGGTTCAAATAGGAACTGGTCGAGGTGCCGCCGATCGTCGCGGTGTACGGCACACCCGGCGTGTAGTGGTACATGACGAACGGCGTATTCAATGTCGGACTGCGTTTCTCGCTGAACGGAAGATCGAGCTCAAACTTTCCGACGCGCAGATTGAGCAAATAGTTGCCGGGATCTGATTTCACGCCGAAATAGCGCTCCAATCGCATGAGGCGCACGAACGCGCTTTCAAGATCTCCATCCGAGGCACCCGTCCCAAATCCGGCGCTGCCGAGCCCAGGCGTGTATACCACGCCGAAGGCGATATCGCGGTGCAGCGTGCCAAAACTCAGGAGGTCCAGTCCGGTGAAGCCGAATCCTCCGGTCGTCACCCCGCTGCCTTCCGTCCTCACCTGCGCGGCCTGATAGCCGACCGTCGCCCGAATCGAGACCGGCCAGAATCCCATGCCGATCCCCTCATAGACCGGCGAATCCGCGTCCGACCCCAATTGGTAGCCGCGGTCCCGGAAGAGATTGCCGAAATCGTTGAGTTTAGGGAAACCGGGAACGTGGCATACGTTGCACTTAAAATCATATTTACGGGCAAATGCCGGAATGGCCTCGGCCTTCTGCACCAGCCCGCTCAATTCGTAACTGATCAGCGCCACCAGGACGAGTATGGCGACGATCATCGCCCTGGCACGCAATGTGGCGTTCTTCATCGGGTCAGCCTCCCATTCACATACCGGTGTTGTTAGGTAGTTATTCAGGCGGAAGTTCGTCGCCGCCGGCGATTTTCCACTCGACGTCCACCGGGCGAACGGGAAATTCAAATCGAGATTCGACCTGGGCTTTCGGAGACACCTCCAGCGGTTGCCGGATGACATGGGGTTCGTCATACACAGGCCTGGACGCGCTGAACTTGACGATGTTGAATCCCGGATGCCAGGCGACCAGGGTGTAGGAACCGGGTGGAATACCGGACATTTCGAATCGTCCTTGTTCATCCGTCACGGCAAAGTAGGGATGATCGAGGGCTGCCGCCCACGCGTTCATATGCACATGCACATCACACTGCAGCCGCAAGCCGACCCCGCGTGCCCGGCTCAGCGTGGTCGCGATTTCTCGGTTCGCCGTGGGCATCGCAATGTTAAAGAGGCTTTGTTTCTCGCTGAACAGATGTGGATTGTGGAGGATCGGTTCGAAATTGATCAGCGCAACGTCTGCTGTGCGGACGAAGGGAATCATCTGTTGTTCAAACTGACAGACCCGCCCCGCAGGATGCGTCACGCTTTTCCCCATGCGCAGCGGATAGGCAGCCGCTGCGGCCTTACCGCGCTCCACCCGCTCGAGATACACGAGGACTTCCTGCAAGCCGTTGGTGGCCGGGTCAATCCGCAGGGCCGGTGACGGCACGTGAGTCCCGCAGGCATCGAGATCGGCGAACACTTTGAGCGGGGGCAACTTCGGAATACTGCCCTTCCAAACCGCCCGACCTTTGACTGTGCCGCCATCGGAGACGTCGATAATGTCGTACTCCGCATAGCTGTGAGTTGCCGCGAGACACCATGCCAGGCAGCAGAAAAGCAGAAGACGGTAACCGCGATGTCGTCGTGGAGACATGAAAGACCTCATCGACATACCGAGGGTGGGGCGACCCAGGGCGGTGAAAATAAAAAAGCCCGAACCTCCGCTAGGAGATTCGGGCTCGAGAGCTGATCGCTCGTTGGCCTCACTTATGTGCGCACGCGGGGAAGCGTAATCGACGATCCTCCAATGTGTCAAGTACGCAGTAGGGCCTATTCGGCATGGCACGTATTCCTTCCGTCTGACAGGCTAGACGCGGGGTTATACGACGAGCCTGCCGAGAGACATCGAGTCTATTTGAAGCCGATGACCATGGAATCAGACCCGGCCAGCGGTTCCACTTTCGTGCGTGTGAAGCCGACCTTCTTCATCCACTGCCGGCAATCCGCGCCGGTGAAATCGAATCCGCCCTTGGTCTCGATAAGCATATTGAGACTCATCAACAAGCCGAAGGCATTGGTCTTTCGGGCATCATCGATCACGGCTTCATGAACGATCAAAGCGCCTCCCGATGGCAACGCTGCATAGGCCTTGCGCAACAGCATCATTTTTTCTTTGAGGTCCCAATCGTGCAAGATGTGCCCCATAATGAGCACATCCACCTTCGGCAAGGATTGCTTGAAAAAATCCCCCTCGCAAAACGTCACGCGCCGCTGCAGTCTTTTGCTTGTGACATAGGCCTCGAATACCGGCCGCACCACGGGAAGATCCATGCCCTGTCCCTCGAGATGCCGGTGCGCCAGCGCGATTTGCACCGCCACGCCACCTTGGGCGCAGCCGATGTCGGCAAACGAGTGGTATCGTTTCCAGGGAAATTTCGCGGCAATAGATTGGGCCGTGCCCTTGCTGAGTCCGGTCATGGCTTTGAGAAATCCCTCCAGCCGCTGCGGATCGGCGTAGAGCGTGCCGAAGAAATCTCCACCGGTCCTCACTTCATTCTGCGGCTGGCCGGTACGTAGTGCTTCCGTAAGTGACCCCCAGAATCCGTAGAGCCGGGCATTACACATCTCCAGCATGCCGCCGACATAAGACGGTTTGCCGCGATCGAGAAACTGAGCGGTTTCCGGTGTGTTGGCATAACGTGTCCCGGCCCGCTTCAGCAGGCTGAGCGCGACCAATGCGTCAAAAAAATCCCGCGCGCTTCGCGGATGCAGTTGCAGCTTGGCAGCTAAAGCTTTTCCGTCGAGCCGACGCTTGGCCAACTCGGTGAACAGGCCCAGCTCCACCGCCGTCAATAGGGTCTTGGAACTCCAAAACCCGAAACCGATTTGCAGAAGTCGATCAGGAACTAATTGGCGACCGGCCATGGCAGTCCTTTCGTGGAAATGAAACCCGGTGAGAGGCTACGTCGACGCGCATTTCTCTGTCAACACAGGCAGCCATGCCTCAAATCATGACGTCCCTTCCTCCACGCAGTCGCACCGAGGATTCGCCTGGTTACTCCAGGCCATCATCCCTGCATTCGATAGGACCATGGCTTCACTCATGCCCAAGGCGCTGCAAGGGGTCCTGGTCGTGCTGCTGGTGGACCGCTCGACGACGTATGAGCCGCACCTGGTCCTTCCTCCTGCGGCATTCGATCGCTCGATTGATGCCTCGGTTGAGGTGCACCTCTTTGTCGCCGCCGATGACCTTCGTTATGGACATTTCAATTATGGCGTGGTGGCCGATGGCTACACGAACAAACCACCCTCGCAACTGACGCAATCGATTACTCGACAGGTGACGGCGGAATTGGCGGCTCAGCGCGTGTTCCGAAACGTCAGCACCTACGATTCGGTGCCAGATCTCATTCCCACGGGGCGTATCGAACGGTTTTTCGAACACGGCCGGAGGAAACGCTGGACGTTCATCCTCTACTATTCCAACAAACTCGCCAGCCTCTTCCGCGTAAATAGTTTTAAGACGGATGGAGACATCCATCTCATATTGACCTGGCCTAAGCCAACGGAAGACGTCATCGGTTCGTACGTCGGACATTTTTCTCTTAACGAGGATTGCACGCCGAATGGAGAAGTGCGTCCCGGCGATCGACTCAATCGCGCATTGGGGCAGATCCTCGCACAGATCCGCGACAAGATGTTCGCCGAGCCGACGCTGACGAAATCACGCAAAACTCCGCCGCTTGCTCCTCAGTGAGGCTGCCATCGAGATGCGATGAGACCGAGCGAACCAGAGGAGACCGGTGCGATTATTGACCACGCTCTCCGAATCCCCGCATCTCGTCCAACCAGCTAGCACGCTGTTGCGCAGTCATACTTTCGATATTGCCAATGAGCGTGGCTTTTGCCGGTTTGATGCCACAGAATTGAAGGATGTTCCGTTGTAGACTTTTGAGGCTATGGGCGCGGTACCACCACCGATACACCCATGCCGGCATGCCCATCGTCACCACGACACGCGCCGACTTTCCGGCGAAGAACTTTTTGGCCGTGGTTCCATCAGGTTGATACTGGAAGGCCACGCCTGGGCGAAACACCTGTTCGAAGAAGGCTTTGAGGAGTGCCGGCATGGATCCCAGCCATAACGGGTAGACAATCACGAGATGATCCGCCCAGCTTATGGCCTCCTCTGCCGGTCTGATGAAATCCGGCGCTTGCCCTCTCTCGAAGTCCTCCTTTGTTCGTAGGACAGGAATTTCCAACATCGCAACGTCGACTCGCCGGACCGTGTGACCACCGTCCTCGCACCCCTTGGCATATTCGTCGGCCAATGCATGGCAAAAATGACGAGCCTGCCCGTCAGGGTGTCCCTGGATAATGGTAATACGCTTACCCATGGTGAGCCGGCGGCGTCACGCTTCCTTCTTGTACCATCGGGCGAAAGGATCGATCCGCCTCGCGGACGGGGCCCTGTGGCCTTTGCTCGATGCTCTGCGGGGCTGCAGGCGGGCGCTGTTGTATCTTGGGTGTTGGCGGGGCACAAGCGGCCAGTGAGAAGAACAGTCCCGTGGCAAGGCCTAAGGTGATACTGGTTGTGGCTGGCATTCTCCTTCCTCCTCGTCCATCTTGGATCCTCTGCCCAACTTCATCATTGCTCGCTAGGCAGCGGTCAAGGGTCCTCACCAGGATGGGCGCAACAGACATGCCAGAACCGATGCACGGCGAAACGCCGCAGATCGAACAGGATCTCCAACCAGCGGCCTTCGGCGAAGGAGTACTGCGGATATTTTCCGCAGTGGAAGCACCTGGATCTGGCGCGAATGTCCACAGCGGAGGCATCGATCACTCCGGAATACGGCTTCTGCTTTGATTTTTTTCGACGGAGCGGGAAAATGAGCAGGGGCATCGGGCTTGCTCTTTGTCTACGTCAGCAAGGTGTGCCTCAATCCTGGCGTCCCATCATCTGACTTCCACAGAGCCGAAGGAGGATCCTATGAGGGCAACAGAATATTTCGCTCGAGGTTGTGACCCTAGCACCTTGGTCGTGAGGCAAATCATGGAGGACGCCGTTGTGACGACCAGCCCGGCATCAAGCGCCATGGGTGTGGCAGAGCTCTTGAGTGAACAGAGCTTCGGGAGCTTGCCCGTGGTCGATGAAGATGGGATCTTGCGCGGACTCGTCACGGAATTTGATTTACTGAAAGCCGTCGAGCAGGGGAAAGATCTGCGGGCCGTGGCCGTGTCGGACATCATGACCAAGGACGTCGTGACCACCACCGAAGAGACGCCGATCATGAATCTGATTCACCTGCTGCAGGAACGGCACCTGATTCGCGTGCCGGTGGTGAAGGATCACAAACTGGTCGGCATGGTCGCACGACGTGATGTGGTGTTCGCCTATGTGAAGGCCCGGGCAATCTACTGGCCGTAATGGCCGCGCTGCGACAGAAGCGCCATTCCGGCATGACGCCTGCGCCTTACGTCCAGCACTCCTAGTGGACGACGCCGGGCGTAGAGCGGGGCGGTGCCTGTTGCTCCAGCGCGTGGTGACGTGTGCATCGCGCGGCGGTCATCCACATGGTGACCATGGCGCCGCCAAACGCTGCCGCCATGTCTTTCTGAGCGTCCCATTCATCACCTTGGGTTCCGAGGTACAAACTCCCCAGTTCCGGGCTGACAATCATAGCCACGACCGCTTCAATCACCTCAAAGAACGCGCTCTGCGCAAGAATGCTGCTCACCGGCATCACATAGGACCAGCTCCCCTGCAATCCCGCCAGGCGCACCAACAATTCACGCAAGGGGTAGACCAGCAGGAGACCGTAGGCAAAATGGACGATTCGATCGAACGGATTCCGGCTTAATCCACCCATGTCTTTCAGCCAGAAGCCGAATGGGACTTCCGCATAGGTGTAATGGGCGCCGATCGCATGGAGCACCATGAATACGGCAATGAGCCAGTAGGATGTGGCAGAAAATGCGAACCGCCGGTAGGTCAGAACAAGAACCGTCACCAGCGCGACGGCGAGCAGATTCTCCAACAACCAATCCTGGCGACTGACCGGGTTGATGGCCAACCAGATCCAGATGATGCCATAGCCGAGCAAGAGCCCCGTCGCGGGCCGGCGATGGGCGACCTGCATCGTGCCCCGTTGCGGAATCGTTTCTCCCAGCTTATCCTCCGGGCTACTCTGAAAACGCCGCTTCAGACTCCAGCGCGGTCTCCGCCCCTCGGAGCGCACGCACGATCAGCAGCACCGTCATCGAAATGAGGGCGCCATAGAGTGCCGCGGCCATATCCTTTTGCGCATCCCAGATATCCCCCTGGGAGCCTAAATAGGTCACGCCCAATTCCGGATGGACTGCGCGAGCCACCCACGATTCGATGATTTCCCACAGCCCGCTCAATCCCAACACGGTCATCACCGGGAGGTAATACACCACCCACCCTCGGATGCTCGCGCTCAGCCGAAACAGTTCCTCCATCGGATAGGCGAGCAGGAAGCCGAAACTGAAATGCACGACGCGATCGAAATGATTACGCCCGAGATGTAACACCTTGTCCATCCATACTCCGACCGGCACTTCGGCATACGTATAATGCACACCGATCGTATGCAAGGTGAGGAAGGCTGTGATGAGTGCGTAAGACGTATGCGACAGGGGAAAAAACCGGTGCGTCACCACCAAGAGAACGACGAAAAGGGCCGGAAGGATGCTCGCCAGCAACCAGAATTGAGGATCGACCGGAGCCTGTGCCATCCATATCGACACCGCCAGATACCAGAGGAGAAGCCCGATTGAGATCAGTTTGTTGTGACTCACCTGCAGGACTCCTTGTAAAATGGTACAGGAAGGAAAGCCCCCGATCAGACTGACAAAAGGATGGAGTTACTCTACTGGATGATCCCCCGTCCTGCAACCGCCCGCGGGGTCGGCCGGCGACGTCTCTGCCACCCCTTCTTGCCTGGTTGCGAAAGCCACCTCCCGCACATCAGGCTTATCACAATTTGAACTCAGAGAGCGCGTCTCGACAGTCCCCATCTAAAAGACTCTCGCCGGAAAGAATGCATGGCAGAGGTGCGAGTACAGCGCATACAGATCGTCTGGCGCGGGCGCGCCGAGCAGGCAATCGAAGCAGTACTGACCCAGGTTCCGCAGGGGCGCAGAGCAGGAACGGCGAGCGCAGGGTTTTTTTAGGCGGACGGCCGAGCGGGAGGTTCCGGGTCTTCAATGACCGCCCCGCATTCAAGACAGCGGTACCGAGGAGGTTCGTTCTCATCGTCGCAACGGATGCGATCGATGAGTCGCATGTGAAGGCAGGTGAGGGTCCGTGCCATGGTCGGATCAAGTTGAGGACTACGCATAGAGACCTCCCCGGATCGCGGCGGACGATGTACCCGTCAACGGAAAATGCGCCCCAACCCTAGCAGATTCATCAAGACTTCACACTACGAATTTTCCGCAGATTCATGCCAGACGTATACTGACACAGGAATTAGTAGCCTGACGGGATCATCCGCTACATATAGGGACGACCCTCCGTGAAGCCTTGAACCGCAGCAGTCGACTCCTCCGTCATCAAAGAGGAGGAATTGTGGGTCACTGCCGCCTCCACCGCAGCAGGAACGCAACTTCGCGCGGCTGCTGAAAGGGGGACGCATTCAATGCCTTCTGTCACAACCTGACGAAGAAACGTCTTGAGCCTCCACATGACCGCCCACTCGGGAACGCACGAATGGTCCACACCCTTCCAACAGCGCCGAAGAATGGAACACAAGGTTCAGCAACTCATACTGTTGATTCCGCATTTGCCGAACGCGTTGCATCATTCTGGAAGGAGTCTAACGTGTACCTGAGGCCGCACAGGGACAAGGGCCACGTATCAGAACCTACAGTCGAACAAGTCCTTCAATGATGGCATGTTTTGCCAACGCGACAGTGGAGTGGAGATTCAGCTGGTCCATAATGCGGAACTTGTGGAACTCGACGGTCTTGACCGCGATGTTGAGCAACGTGGCGACCTCTTTCGTACCCCGTCCTTCCGCGATCAACTGCAAGACTTCGCGCTGACGAGGGGTCAAAGAAGACAACGTCGGACTTTTCATCTTATCCTGTGCCCCGCTCGCATCCTGCCTCACCACAGTTTTGGCAATGAGCGGCGTGAGGTACCATTGCCCCATCAAGACGGCATGAATGGCCTGCGTCAGTTCGGCTGGTTGTGAACGTTTCAGGACATAGGCCGAGGCCCCGCCCTTGAACGCGCCAGCGACATGCCAGGAGCTTTCCTGAGCAGTCAAGAAGACGATTTTACTTCCAGGCACTGTTCTCGCGAGGGGACGGAGCGCATCCAAGCCATTGAGCAAGGGAAGGAGGACCTCCATGATAATGATGTCCGGTCGCAGATTGTCTGCCCAGGTAAGGAGTGCGCGTCCATCGGCAACAGTTCCCACGACATCGCACCCGGGCTCCAGCAAGGCGCGAGTTCCGGCCGCGACAAGGGCCATCTCATCCGCAATAAGTACTCGTGGCCTACGCTGCTGACGATGATCTTCCGGCATGGGATTCTCTGTACCTCATTCGATCCCTAACGCTTTTCTCACCCAGGGCGCACTATAGCGCAGATACAACCTGACAGATGTCGCCGCTCTTCCTACGTACTCGTACAAATGATAAAAGGGCGGCAGATCCACAATCTCTACGAGGCCGACCAGCGTTGTGAGGCTTTCATCGCCGCCGTGACAGCTGTTTTCGCGCGCAGACGCTCATTGGCTGCCACGGTTCGCTCCAAGGCCTCCGACTGTGGTGTGCGTCGACGATCGCCACCTCGCTGCGACGTCCAGCGGGATTACCAGAGATTGAGCACGAGCTGTACATGTATACCTTCGTCTTGCAGGCTGTTGTGAGGGTTAGATACATTGGCTGTCACAAGACGTCTCCCCCAATATACGCTGAGATTTGACAGTGAATTAAAGTTGAACCGAAGCCCGGCCCCGACACTGGCCAGGGTGTGCACATCTCCAACATTTGTCTTGGTCGACCAGGAATGGCCGACATCTGCAAAGGGACAGAATTGAAGGTGCGGAAGGCCCGTGCTCGATCTCCAGAGGGGGAGCCGGACCTCGAATTGATAGACGGCGCCATTGTCCCGTAGAAGCGTGTTCTCTCGATATCCTCGTACGCTATAACGCCCGCCAACCGACATTTGTTCCAACGGGAAGAGCCGATCGTTGGCAAGCTGAACATTGACCAGGTTCAGCAGTTCAATGCCTGTAGACGCGAACTGCTTCAACCATTGGAGCTGTCCGAGCCAGGAGACAAATTGTCCGTCGGCAGAGTCCGGACCACTGTTTACGGTAGCGCCCAATACGCCGATTCCCGTCGAGAATCGGGACCGCACCGCAAAGACCGACTCTGCCGTGCGGTGCGTCCACTCCTGGATAAAACGTAGGGCGGCAATATTTCCAAACCCGTTCTTCATGCCAGCCACGGAATCAAAGGGGAGGCCAAGAAGGGTATTCGCATTCTGCTCGTACTCGCCGACGATGGAGAGTGCCATCTCATCGTTCAGCGTCCTGTACACCGGATGGCGTAGCGACAGGGTCCAGATTTGCGTTTCGCTCTTGATGTCGAGGGACCTGAAAGGATCCGACGTCACCTGAAAATTGACGTATCGGTACGCGGCTGAAAATGTCGTATCGTATCTATTAAGAGGGATCTGATACAGCGCATCCACGCTAGGAAACACGCCAACCACAAATGGGGTGGCTTGAGCGGAGGCTCCGAAACCAAGGCTGAGCAAATCTCCGTTGCCAGTCAGGTTGCGATGGATCACTGTTCCCCTGAGCTGATTTTCACCAACTCCTGGATTGATATAATTGTTGTATTCCACAAATGCCTTCACTGGTTTCGCTTCGACCATCGAGACTTCAAGGATGGCCTCTCCGAGCTCGGCACCAGGCTTGAGCGACCCATGCAATTCTTGCAGCCGATCGTCCTGCAGGAGCAGCTGCAAGCGATCACGAAGGCGCGTGGAATTCAGAGGCGACGTCGCTCCTAATTCGATCCGGTGTCGAAGATAGGATGGGCGAAACCACTGGGCCCCGTCGATTCGGATCTCACTGAGCCGCCCTTCAATCACCTGCAGGGTCACGATTCCGTCGAGAAGGTCCTGATCCGGCAAGATAGCGCCTGAATTGGGATACCCTTTGGTGATGTAGACCATTGTCAGAAGGCTGCGCAGGTCCTCAAGGTCTTCCGAGGTAACGTCTCGATTCTCATAGGGCGCCGCAAGCTGACTCAGTTCCTCCTGCGAAAGCACCGTACTACCGACGACCTGAATTTTACTGACGAAAATCCGTAAAACAGGCCCTCTCTCTTGCAACTCTTCGGGCGCGGGTTGAATGGGCGGCAGGACATCCGAAGGGGACTCCTTCGGTTCTAACGGTTGTTCCCGTTGCACCGGCGGTGGCAAGCCTGAGCGGCCGGATGGATCGATGGGTGGAGGGAGCCCAATTTGTCCAAAGCCCAGGTCTGCCGTCACGCCGATTAATAGCACCGCCACTCCGAAAATCAGGCTATAGGATGAGGGGCATCGAAATCGGAAATCCTTATGTTTTCTGAACTTGATCCTGCCTGTCATCATGTATACCCAGCAACGCCACGTTCGACAGGCATAGGCCCACGGACTCCACCATGAAGTGACCAAGCGGAGCGGGTGGCTGCAGAGCAACCGCGTGCTTGATTTGGCGATGCGAGATGAAGAAATACGTCTCGAGCTGCTACCGTCATCGAAAGGGGTGGCGGCCCCCATCGAGCGGAAGGACGTTTCTGAAGTAAGCCAACCGCCGGCGCGTCATAACCTTCTCGGGCCAGGGCCTCTTTCTGACCAGCGCGATCTCTAAGACACCTCAGGTTCGACGCAGGCGAACGACGGCAGATCAGGCCGCGAGAAACGACGGGCCATGCGCCATATGAACCGGTCCCCACCTACCATACGCCAGCAGCCCCCTCAGCAGTCTTTTTTACAGAACAAAACCGAGACCTGCCGTGGCTGGCCCGCGTCCAACCACTCTGATAACCTGGGTCGTATCGAGGGTACGTCCTGTTTCGCCTGCTTCACCGATTCACGCCGAACGTGAGACCCTGCACCTTCAACATTACGGCCACGGTTTGATGTCGACCGTCCCGTTCGTGCCACCGCCATGCGAAACCGCTTCCACGACGGTCTGTCCGCTTGGAAACAAATGATTCGTCTGGATCGTGACACTCCCACCAGTCCCGTTGCTTGCATTGCTTTTGACCTGGCTGTTCTCCAGCCGGACGGTGTCCGAAGCGAGTTGTATCTTTCCTCCAACCGAAGCCGCCGAACCGCCGACAGACGTATCGACAAGACTATTGGTGAGACGCACCCTCTCCGGCGCTGAAAGTCGAATGAACCCACCGTGCCCTGCCCCGGTCCGTGCCAGGAATGAACTATCCTCCCCCACGAAGGTCCGACCGGTCACAATAGTCAACACTCCGCCAGGGCCAACGCCGTTGTTATTCACCGTCAGGAGACTGCCGTTCAGAATCCGCGCGCTCCCATAAGCTGAAATAGTGACGATCCCGTATTCACCGCCTCTTGCTTCCGCATTCATCTCGCTGTGGTCGACGAGCACGTTACGACCTGCATACAGCCCGATGCTGCCTCCATAGCCGGCCCCCGTGTTTTCCGCGGTCAACTTGGTACTGAGAAGGCGGATGTCGTTTCCGGCCTGGATGTTGATACTCCCGGCGTGATGCCCAGGGCCACCTACGTCACCATCTGCTGTGACATCCAAGGAGCTCCCAATCAAAGAGGCTGTGTCCTCGGCATGAATGGCGATCGGGCCGCCAATGCCGCTTCCCGACGTCGAAATGGCGCGGCTGTTCTGGAGTTGCACAGACGTCGATTCATATGCGATCCGTCCCCCGGTACCCTCACCTCCGGCACTTGCCATAACGAGGTTGTCATGGAGGCGAACTTGCTCCGCCGCCTCCAGCGTGATCGTCCCGCCATTCCCGGTTGCTCCCGATGCGCGCACGTCCATCAACGTCCCGTTTATCTGGATCTTCTCACCGGCCTGCACGACGATGTTTCCGCCATTGCCCTCACCAGAAGCCGCCGTCATGCTGCCCAATTGAGTGACAATAGTCTTGCCGGCATCTATGACAATATTGCCGCCATTACCACCAGAATGGCTCGTGGCATCGGCCGTGAAGTCGGCATGTAGATGAGTATTGTCCAATCGCACGGTATTACCCGCGGCAATGGAAATGTTGCCTGCTGTCTCTCTACCGCCTCGTCCCAGGCTCGCATCTATAGTGCTGCTGTCTATTGTCACAGTATCCGTTGCGTTCAAGACTACTTTTCCCGGACGAAAATCGGCTGTGACATTCACCTGTGAGCCATTCTCAATGCGAAGCCGATCAGCCTGAACTGTCACGGTACCTTCCTGCCCGGATCCCCCCGGGCTACCTCGTACACCTGAGGCACTTATAGTGCTTGCATTGACAGTGATAGTAGGTGCGGACAATTCTACTGACCCGGGGCGCCCGAAGGGGCTAGCTCCATTTGATTCGACAGTACTATCCACAAGCCGGATCGCTTGCCCGGCAACCAGTGACACCACTCCACCAGCGCCTTCAACCGATCCACTCGCAATGGTGCTGTCCTGTGCATAGACCTTGTCACTTACAGTAACGGTGATATTTCCTCCGTTACCACGAACAGACTCACCGATGGACCGAATGGAGGAGCTGTCCATGACCAACTGCCCCCCACGGATTATGATTCCGCCGCCCCCGATGGTGGCTTGGGGGTTCGATTCAATAACCGAATCTCTCAAAGTAATATGACCCTTTTCGGCTCGCTGCAGGCCGGCTGCTGAATTCGGTTGGACTTCTCCCCGTGCGCTGACACTGACCATCTGCACCTGCCCGCTCGGAGCCTTCAACGTGCTGCCTGATACCCTGATGTCTCCCCCTACGAGGGACAATGTTTTCCCGTAATCAGGTGGAACCCCAGGCCCGTAGGCCTGAGGCATCCTCGTTTCCAAAGTGGCTCCCTGTACAGTAATGGGCCTTGGATGCGGATTTAAAAATCCAAACGCAACGACCGGCGCTTGCGACAGGATCGCATCTTGGGGACCAGGTACCGCGTTGAAGCGCAAACCATCAGCCAGGCGCAAATGGTCAGCGGTTGAGACATAGACCGACCCGCTGACGTTCAGGCTTGCCGTCGCCCCAAAGACTACGCCCGCCGGATTGATGAGATAGAGATTTGCGTTCGAAAAACTTGCCGTATTGATCTCGCCGAAGATGTTCGAGACATGGCCGCCCGTCACCCTACTCAAAATATTATTCGTGGCCAACCCCGAATCGTTGAGAAAGCGCGCGACATTGTTGGTGCCGACGCTGAAATCGCCAAAGCTATGGAAGAGATTGGTGCCGTTGCCTGGCCTAATTCCGCCAGTAATGTTGTAGTTCTGACGACCGGCCTGGTCGATGCCCCCCGCGACCACCTGCGTGTTCAACCCGGAAGAGGTAATTGACGTGGTTTGCCCCTGACTGATCGACGCACAGAGCAGCGCCACCATCCCGCACATGGCATTCGCCAGCCACATCGGGCTCACCAAATTTGTTTGCTTGTTCATAGAAACCTCCTGCAGGCCCGGAAGGTGAGCGTGCTGAGCACAACCACCTGCAGCACGTCGGGCCTGTCATATGTCGTCAGCTACCCTTGCTCAGAAGCAATTTCACTGCCGGACGACAACTTAAACTCAACAGTTGCCGTAGCCATTGTTAGGGCGGTTCGAACAAGGGTTTGAGTCAGGAGGGGATGGACACAGTGATGTTTAAGCGGGGCAACTGTCCACAACACGAGTGCAAATGTTGGGGAAATTGGGGACATGCGATACGCAATCGACTCGGTCAGCACTCCGCCATTGCACAGCGGCCTTACTCTGAGAAGATGTTCGCATAAAGGCATCGTCTCTTGAGCAGACCGGGCGAATGGCTTTCGCTTGCCCCCTGTCTTTCGACGCACCGTCGCGATATGACATCAGGCTCGCCCGCCTCTGCCGATCACCACCGGAATAGACAGAAAGAACGTTGCCGCGACGCTACGCGCCACAGGGATGCGGTTTCTCCGAACCCTCAGGAAGCCGACCGGCGTTGCGAGGCTTTCATCGCCGCCGTGACGGCTGTTTTCGCGCGCAGACGCTCATTGGCTGCCACGGTTCGCTCCAAGGCCTCCGACTGTGGTGTGCGTCGACGATCGCCACCTCGCTGCGCTTCTTCCATGGCTGCTGTGATCGCTGTTTTTTTGCGGTTCAGCTTCGCCGCCTCGACGGTGCGCACCAACGCGGCGGAAATCTTCGGCGTGCTTTCCATCGCGCCTTTCCGCTGGGAGATCTCCATCGCGGCGGTGACCTCGTCGTTCTGCTGTCGCCGTTTGGCCGCCAGGGCTTTGCGCGCCAATGGGCTGGATGACGTGGTCGGCTTCTTTATCTTGCTGGTCTTCGAGAGGCCTTTTGGTGCCTTCATGTCGTCCTCCTCATCGTGGCTTGGTTTTTGTCTTGCAGCGTCGCAGCCGCCCCAACACATCCGACAGTATACCAAGGCATTCCGGCGGAGGATGAACGCTCACACCTCACAGATCGGCGGCATTGTGTTCCCGTGGTTGTCGCCGCGCTCGTGACGGGTGCCACCGGCCTGGATTCTTCACAGATCGGTGGCATTGTGTTCCCGTGGTTGTCGCGGCATACTGGATCTACTGTTTATTCCTCCCGGAGGACACCACGCGATGCTGACACGACGCTGTTGCTCTGGATTGATCCTGGCCCTTCTCTTGTCCATCTCGCCCAGCCTGACTCTGGCCGACCCGGGCGGCACGGACACTGCCCTGAAAGGTGACGCCATGCGAGGCCAGGGCCTCTTTAACGGCAAGGGCATTTGCCACTACTGCCACGGCGTCGACGGAGTGATCGACAAGAAACCTTCACTCAAGCCGGAGACGGTGGCCGCGATTGGGAAACACGCCGCTTCCGCACCGGATCTGCGCAATCGCGCCGTACAAACGCTCAAAGACAACAAGGCGCGCTTTCGCGCGATTCGAGAGGGGCATCCGGGAAGCGGCATGTTTCCCGATTCGACACTGAGTGACCAAGACATCATCGACATTCTGGCCTATCTGGCCGCCCTCAGGCAAAGCGCCTCGGCTCCCAGCAAGAGTCCGTACTAACCCTTCTCACTTCCTCCGCTTCGGCAAGCCTGCCGCGCTGACCACCCCAGCATCAACCAGCCTCCAGTCGCCGCTCTTCATCATCCGATCGTCACCGTGCCGATCCCTTCCCGAAACAGCACGGAGGTCCCGAATGTCGCGCACTTGGCCTGCATCGTTCTCGCAAGGAACATCCACTCCTGTTCATCGGCACGCCTGACGCGACACTCCTCAATCCGGATCGGGTGGAGAAGAATCTTCTTGATTCGATTCCGCTCGACCTCCACGAGATAAAGGAAGGAGAGATCGTTCCGCTCCGCACTATCCACCATGTAGTCATCTACGAAGTCGCCAGTCGAATAGAGAATCGCTTTGCCCTGGTACGATTCGATTCCTTGCGGGGTGTGATTGGAATGCCCCCAATAGAGATCCGCCCCCAAGTCGAGCAGATCCCGAGCCAGCACCCGCATTGCGCGTGACGGCGCCCCCCAGTTGGCCCCCACATGCGCGCTGACAATCACCACATCCGCCTGCCTCCGCGCCAAGGACAACACCTGAGCGATACGCTGTCGATAGGACGCCACCATCCCGCGAACGTTGTACGCAACATAATTGACGCCCGGCTGGTGGGTCGTCGCTTCCCACTCCGGCTCATTGTCCGTCAGCGCCACGAGGGCGACCGAGCCTCCCGGGAGTGTGAAGAAGGCTGGAGCTTTCGCCTCATCCATGGTCGCACCGGCTCCGACCCGTTTCAGGCCGGCCCCGTCGAGCCGCGCGAGGCAATCCTGGAGCGCGCTCTGGCCATAATCCAGCACATGGTTATTCGCGAGCGTTACCCCATTGATCCCGCCTGCCCGCAGAACGTCCAGCGCACGGGGACCGGCGCGAAAGTGAAAGGCTTTTGTCGTCGGATGCCACGGGGCGCCCCGATTACTGATCACACATTCTAAATTGATCAATCGGCAGTCGGCGCGCCGCATCACGGGAAGCAGATCGCCCCACAGGGCCTCTGGATGTACCGCAGGGTTTTCGATCACAGACTCGTTCACCATGCGGCCGAGCATCACGTCGCCGGCCAATGCAATGTGCATCGCGCTTCTGGGTCGATCCTTCGCACCCCCCGAATCACATACGCCCTGGCCTATCGTCCGAACCGCCCCATCACCTGCGCTTCCGCCAGCACATGGTCCTTCATCGCCGCCACCACCTGCGCCTTGGTCGCTTTCGGTTTGAGCGGCAGTTCACGATCCAGTGCGTATAGCCTGAAGTAGTACCGGTGCGGCTTGCCGGGCGGGGGACAGGGCCCGCCATAGCCGACTCGATGGAAGTCGTTCATGCCCTGATGCGCATCATTCGGCAGCACGTCCTGCATGGGCAGCCCTTCGGCCAACCCACGCACGTCGATGGGAATGTTAAACAGCACCCAATGCACCCAGGTTCCCCCTGGCGCGTCGGGATCGTCCGCGATCAACGCAAAGCAGCGGGTGCCCGCAGGAGGATGATTCCAGCGCAATGGTGGCGAACGGTCCTCCCCCTCACAGGTATGCGGCTTCGGAATGGTCTCCCCTTCCTTGAACGTCCCCGCGATCAGTTCAAACGTCGGCATGTCGCCCCCCTCCGTCACCGGTTCTTCTCTGCAGAATCTGCAGCAGGCGATGCCGGGCTGACGCATTTACAACCAGGTCCGTTCGGCATCGAATGCCTGCTCCCCCCACAAGGCACTCAACGGCAGATCGAGGAGCGCATGGGCGCCGGGACTCAAGCCGGGTAATGCCCGGGCTGCGGCCACCATCGTACGTGCCGTCATCATGGCGTCATCGAAGCGCGCTTCAAACAGCAACCGTTGATGCCCCTGGCTTCCCAACCCGCTCCGTCGCTCAAGGACGACGCCCCGCCCTTCCTGCTCCAGCGCCGCGATACTCTCCACCGGAAACACAAATGTCTCGTCGTGGAGGAAGAGCGGATCAGCCCGAATAGCCGCGCTCAACTGCGCAACGTCGACGCCCGGTTCCACTTCGACATAGACATAGCGCTGCCTTGCTCCATCAGCCGCGACCTGCTCGGTACAGAGCGCTTCCTTCACACCCCTGACCTGACGTGCCATCGCCGTATGGTGCAAACTGGCCGCCACACGATGCGTGGTCGCGAGTTCGCCCTCCGGCACCAGCAGGCCGAACAGCGAGCGGAGGAGCGACAGCGCCCCCGGATCCCATCCGGCACCGACAATGGCCGGAACGTCAAACCGGACGGCGAGCCGGTGAATCGCCTCACGGTGAATCTGAAACGCCTCCCCGTGCAGGATGGACGATTCGACGATGGGGACGCCATGCTGGAGACAATCATGGGCCGCCTCAAACACCTGCGCCGCCGGCACGCAGAGCAGCGCCCCATCCATGTGCGCCACCTGCGCGGTATGAGAGACCACCGGCACCTTGCTGAAAACATCGGGTAGGGGCTGCGCAAGACTATCCAGGCGTCGCACGATGGCCGCAAGAGTCAGATCCTTCCGTTCGAGCACAACATCCGCACTGGCCCGGCCCACCATTCCGAATCCGACGATACCCAGACGCAGACCCTTTTCTCCGTGTCGATTTTTCCGTTTGACCACCCGTGACTCCTCGTACGGAATCTCCTATGCGTGACACACCAGGGTGAGCAATCCTGGTGCCTGCCCCACATCCCCGTTGCCAACGTAAACCCGACCGGTGATTTCCGGAACAAACATGCCGAGATCGAAGGGATTTTCGGGAGAAACACGCCGACGCGCCGATCCGATTGCCTGCCACACTGGATGGGGTCTTGTGCTTTTCCGCAGCATCAACCGCCGCGCGCTTGTAGCGGATTTCCTCAATCGGTCCCGGTGGACGCAGGACTGGCCATTGCATACAAGCCTCAACGGGGGCTGCCGATGTGAAAGGAACCAGCGTGGTACAGACCCTAGGTCGGAGGTTGATAGTGTTCGGCATGCTGCTTTCCATGGGCTGCATCGGCCCCCTACAGCAATGGGGAGAAGAAACAGCCTTTCATCGCAAGACGACATCGTTCGACCCCGCCACGCTCAAACAGGAACGGGCAGCGGTCTTAAATGCGGTCGTGGGATTCGGACTGGAAGGCTATGCCCATCAAGTCTCACGTTCGCTGTCGAGCGCCTTGGAACAGCGCCCCGCCCAGATCATCGCGCTCCCGGCACACGAATCCCTGAATCGCATCAATCGCGGAGGGTTGACGCCGACATATGCAGACATGGTTTCCGCCTATGCCAGAACCGGCATCCTCAACCGGGCAGGGTTGCAGGAACTCGGCATGGCGCTGCAAGCCGCCTATGTCTTTCAGCCCAGCCTCGCCTCGTTCAGCCAATCCATGTCCGGACGCTTCTCGTTTTTCGGCTTGCGGGTACTCCAAACTCGGGTCACGATGCTGCGCCTCAGCCTGCAGCTATGGGACACGAGGACAGGGGATATCGTCTGGGAAGCGTCCGGTGAAGCCACGCTGGCCGGCGAGGATGTCCGTGAATTTCGCATCCCCTTCGATGAGATCGCCCGCCGCTTATGGACCCACATGCTGGACGATCTGTTTAAAGACTTACCCGCTCAATGAAATGACCGGCCTTCCCGTTGTCCCTATTTGCGACAGCACAAGCCACTCCGCTGAGGCATCTGCCCCCAATCTCTTCCTAGTCACCATAGGTGGCAGGGCCAGATCGAGCGACAGGCCTGCATCGCAACATCGCCGCCCACCGGCGCTGTGGGGGTACGCGACTTGCTGCCTGGGTTCACTGAGACTACGCGAGCAGGAAACTCCGCGTTTCTTCTGCGGTGGAGGGGTCCATGTCCTATGTCGGCATCAATATCGGCGCGCTCACCGTCAAAGTCGCGACCATTCGTGGTGACGCAAGAACTGCAACCGTCATAGCCCATCAAGGCCGACCGCTCGAAATTCTCCAGGAGGTGCTGGCCCGCCCGGAGTTTGCCGACGCGGAATACTTCGGGGTCTCAGGTCAACTCGGGCAGGTGCCGGAGGTGGCCGCGATTCAGCGGGCGCTCAAAGACGTGAGCGGCACGTTCGACGCAGTGGCCTCGCTCGGCGGCGAATCGTTCTTGGTGTACCTGCTGGTCGAGGGCAAGTTGACCAACGTCCTGTCGCACAACAAGTGCGCAGCGGGAAGCGGGGAGTTTTTCGTGCAACAAATCGGCCGGATGGGGCTCGGCATGGAGGAGGCGGTCCGCCGGTCATTCGACGGAAAGGTGGTCCCGTTGGCCTCGCGCTGTTCGGTCCACTGCAAATCCGACATCACCCACAAACTCAACCGCAACGAAGCCACCCCCGAAGACATTCTGCATACACTCCACGACAGCATGGCCAACAAGGTGATCGCCCTGCTGGAGAAAGGCGTGCGTGCGCCCAAGCGGGTGCTGCTGATCGGCGGGGTAACCCGTAATGACGCGATGCTGGCGGCGCTGCGGAACAAATTGCCCGACACGGAATTTGTCGTCCTGCCGGAAAGTCCCTGGTTTGAAGCCTGGGGCACCGCCCTCCTCACGCGCGACGATCCGCACCATCGGTCACCCGCCTTTGCCGCACCGCCCGAACTGGGGCACCTCCCGCCGCTCCATGCCTATGGTGAACAGGTGCAGGTCATCGACAGCCCGCCCCTCCAAGCACCGCCTGAGGGGCCGCTGGTCCTCGGCGTCGATGCCGGCTCGACGACGACCAAAGCTGTCCTGCTCGATCCGTCGACGCGTAAGGTAGTGGCCTCCCATTACGGGCGCACCAAGGGGAATCCCGTCGCGGCCACACGGGAATGCTTGCACGCCCTCATCGACGCGGTGGGGAACCGCCCGATTGGATTGATCGGCACCACCGGCTCCGCTCGTGAACTGGCCGGCGCCTATCTCGGCACCGAACATGTCTACAACGAAATTTCCGCCCATGCGGCTGGCGCGACGCATTTCGACCCGACGGTGGACACGATCTTCGAAATCGGCGGACAGGACTCCAAGTACATCTATCTGCGCAATGGTGTCCCGATCGACTATGCGATGAATAACGCCTGCTCGGCCGGCACGGGTTCCTTCCTGGAAGAGAGCGCCCAGAGCGACCTCGGAATCACCGTATCCGGCATCGCCGACCTGGCCATCGCGGCACCCGCTCCCGTGCAGTTCAAGGCGACCTGTGCGGCCTTCATCAACTCCGATATCCGTCTCGCCCAGCAGAAGGGACATCCCCGCGACAACATCGTGGCCGGATTGGTCTATGCCATCGCGGCCAACTATCTCAACCGCGTGAAGGGACCTCGCTACGTCGGCAAGAAGGTCTTCCTGCAGGGTGGTGTCGCCTTGAACCACGCCGTCGGGCATGCGTTCGCCCACAGCGTGGGCCGACCGGTGGTGATTCCCCCCAGCCCCGAACTCTTAGGCTCCCTGGGAGTCGCGTTGCTCGCGTTGACACGATCCGGATCCGTCTTGGGGTCTCCCGTCGATCTGCGCACACTAGGTTCGCCGGAGATGCAGCTCGTCGGCCACTTCACATGCGGGGCCTGCAAGATGTATTGCACGATCGACCGGTTCATGGTCGCGGGCCGCCGCTTTCCATTCGGCGGCCGCTGTAGCCTCTACGAAAATGTCTGGAAACGAAAGGCCCGCACGGCCGGGGTCACGGACCTCGTCGAACGACGGGCCGAAGTCCTCTTTCAGGTGCCGCCAAGCCGGCCCGCAGCCACACCGAAACATGAACGGGTTGCGCGCAAGCACTGGGGGGTCGGCCCCGCTTACGAACAGGCCAAAGCCTTCGTGCGTGAATCGTTGGGGCACCCAACCGTGGCCGCTCCGGCCGGCGATATCCGCATCGGCATTCCCAGAGCCCTGACGACCCACTCGCTGTTTCCACTCTACTCGACCTTCTTTACGCACCTCGGCATGGAGGTGGTGCTCTCCGATGTGGACCCGCGAGGCGACCTCACCTCCAATTCCGGCTTTTGCTTTCCCGCACAAATCGCGCACGGCGCCGTACTGGATCTCACACGTCGGAACGTGGCCTTGATCTTCATTCCGCATGTGATGCGCATGCCCCATCCGAACCACTGCCGGGAATCGTACCTCTGTCCGATCACGCAAGCAGAACCCTACTTTCTGGCCAAGGCGTTTCCCGACAGCCGCCTGCTCTCACCGGTCCTGGATTTCACCAATGGGTATGAGGGCTGCACGGCCCTGGTCGACACGGCCGTTCAGGAACTCGGAGTCACGCGCGATGCGGCGGCGGCCGCCTGGTCAGCGGCAGTGACGGCCCAGACCGACGCCGAACGCACACTCCGTGAGCTGGGGACACAGGCGCTGAACGCGGCGATCGCATCAGGCAAGCCGGCCATCCTCCTCGCCGGTCATAGCTACAACGCCTTCACGCCGGAAGCCTCGCAATCGGTCGGCAAGAAACTATCGAGCATGGGAGTCCCGGCCATTCCTGCCGACTGTCTGCTGCCTGTCGGAGAAGGCCCCACCTCCTGGCATTTCGCCAACCAGGTGCTGAATGCCGTGGCCATCGCAAAACAGCATCCGCAGTTGTTCCTGCTGAGCGTCAGCAACTTCAGTTGCACCATCGACGCGTTTACCCACTCCATGCTCGCATCTGAGCTGGGATCAAAGCCCTATCTGATCCTGGAGATCGATGCCCACACGGCCGACGCGGGAGTCCAGACCAGGTTGGAGGCCTTTCTGGACATTATCGGCAATTACCAGGAGAGCCAGCGCAGCAACGCAGACACCTTTACCCCCTGCCGCCTCATCTCCGGAGGGCACATCATTCGCTCCAGCGGAGAGCAGGTTCACCTGACGGATCCGCGGGTCACCATCTATTTCCCCAACTTTTCTCCCTTTCACACCCAGGCCGTCACCATGGCCTGCCGCTGGCTTGGGCTGCACCCGGGCAGCATCCTTCCATTGAACCGTGCGCAGCTGGACCGGGGGCTGCAGTACACCTCCGGTCGTGAATGCCTCCCCCTGCCAATCTGCATCGGCCAACTGCTCCTCCTCCACGAGCAACGCCGCCCCGGCGAAGTGGCCGGCTTTTACATGCTGCGGGGCGGGGCCCCCTGCGTGAGCGATTCGTATATGGGCTACTTGGAGCGGTTTATCACCGAGCAGCGGATGGCAGACCTGTTCCTCTTCGATCCCCGTGAGGAGAATGGCTACCTGGGATTCGACAAGGAGCGCCTGACGAAATCGTTCTCGCCCGCCATTGTGCTCGGGGATGTGCTCATAGAAATCGATCAGGTGCTTCGTGTGGTGGGAGCCCCCGGGAGCGTCGAACGTCTGCACACCGAATGGGAACAGTTTGCCGAGCGCACGCGAACGCTGGACGACTTTCACGCCAACTTGCCCGCATTCGTCGACGCTCTCGCCAGGCTTCCACGCACGAAAGATCCGCTGACCTGTCCCCGTGTCGTCGTGGCCGGCGATTTCTTTACCCGATTCAGTTCCTTCTTCATGGACGGCGTCCGCGACCGCTATGCCGAACGAGGCATCGTCCTCAAGCCGGTCGATCTGAGCGATCTCTTTCTCTATTTCGCCTACGACGAGATGGCCTGGACCGCCAGAAATTGGGGAATGCAACCCGGAGGCCTGGCCATGGCCAAGGCCTGCACCAGGATTTTCGAGCCGGAAGGAAAACAGTATCTTCAACAGTGGGTCGGCCATCAAATGCTGCAGGGAGTCGAGGAACATTACCGCGGGCTGTTCCAGAAGACCGGCTTACTGGTGGCAGGGCCGAACGTCGCATCCACCGTGTTTCACAAGGGCGCCGAACACGTGTCGCACACGATCTGGGGCGAACTGCTGCCCACCATCGGCAAAGGGCTGGACGCGGCACGCGAGGGGTATGACGGATTAATTCTCATCGGCCCGTTCAACTGTCTCCCCTTCCGGATTTCAGAGGCCATCCTTAAGCCGCTGAGCATTCAACAGGGGATGCCGATTCTCACCTACGAAAGCGACGGCTATGCCGTCTCGCCGTCGGTGTTGCGGCAAATCGACGTCCACATTCAGCAGGTGCTCGACCATGCGCGCCGGCCCCGTGCCGCGCTCAACTCCCTTTCCCACCTCAAAACAGAGTAGCATGGGGCGGACTCAACTCTGACTCCACTCACGACCGTATTCCGATCGGCATGACCATCCACGCGCGGCGTCGCCATTCAAACAATCTGCGGCTCTTTCTGTTCCTTCTCCTCATCTGCGGGACTGACGTCGCTCGAGCGGAGACGACCGGCGAGGCGCCTCAAATCATGCCCTGGTTTACAGGGACACTCTTGTCCACGAGGGGCACCAGTCTGGGCAAGGGGCACGCGGTAGTGGAGCCCTACGTGTACTACACACGGTACGGCGGCTTGTACAACGACAACTGGCGTCTCCAATCGGCCACCACGTCCCAGAGCCTCACGCAACAAACCTACTTCATTTATGGACTCACCGACTCCCTCGACATCGAAATTGCGCCCCAATGGGTCGGCAACCATGCGCGAGGCGATTCTTCCGGCGGCTTCGGCGACCTTCCGCTCCAGTTGGGGGTGCAAGCCTGGCGCAGCCCCGCAGCGTCCTGGGTGCCGGATGTTCGGCTTTGGGTCCAGGAGATCTTTCCCACCGGACGCTATTCCGACCTGAGCCCGGCGACGGCGGACCTGGAACGGACCGGAGGCGGCGCCTATGCCACAGCGTTCGGCATCGCCCTCCAAAAGGCAATCGCTTTTGGCGGAGAGCATGTCTTGCGGTACCGGCTCAACGCCACGTATGGCTTCTATTCATCGGTCGCCGTCCAGGGATTCAACGCCTACGGCGGAGGCTTCGGCACAACGGGCCGGGTCACGCCCGGATCGGTCGCCACTGTCACGATCGCCGGTGAGTACAGCCTGACCCATCAATTCGTGCTGGCCCTCGACATTGGATTCCAAACCGTCAACGCCACGCATTTTTCAGGCGACCCCGGCTTCGACGCCCAGGGCCGACCGGCACTCGTAGGGCGAGGTTCGAGCAACCTGGTCACCATCGCGCCGGCGTTGGAATACAGCTGGAACCAACACATCGGTGTGTTGGCCGGTCCTTGGATGAGCGTGAGCGGACGAAACACGTCCGAGTTTTTTGGGATCGTGGCGGCGTTGTATCTCTACTTGTGAGCCTGTGACCGTCCGCCTTAAATGGCCGCCGCGAGCCGGGCGATCCACTGGTGTTGAAGCGGCAGGAGGTCGCCCGCATCTGCGGCCCGCAGGCCTTCGAGATAGGCACGGCGCCCATCAGGATCGGTCGGCGCCGTTTCGACCGGCGGCAGGGCGAGTTTGTATAAGAGCGCAGCGAGCGCCATGCGGCCGATACGGCCGTTGAAGTCCTTGAAGGGATGAATCCACTGGAAGCGCCAGTCCACCCAGGCCAGCAATGCGGCAGTGCGGGTGAGGTCGTCCTCCGGGAGATGCCGCAGCCGCTCGGCCAAATCATCGCAAAACGACCGTACCAGCATCGGTACTTGATAAAAGGGAGGCGGCTCCAAGGTGCCCACCTTCACGTCGGTCGTCCGGAATCGTCCCGCCCAGTCGGGGAAGAGATCGCCGGCCAAGTCGCGGTGTCGCTCGCACAACCAGTCCGGAGTAATGACGATGTCCTGAACGGAGGTGGCCAAGATCCGGTCGAGGATCCGCGCCAGCGCGACAGCAAGCCGCTCCGAGAGCTCCGGATAGGTCATGTGTCCCTGGGTCGTCTCGAATGAACGCGTAGTACCTAGGTGTCCGGGGTCGTGGACCATGGGTCAGATTGCTCCAGGAGAGTTTTGAGGCGAGAGACCGTAACGGGTTCGCCCTCGAAGGTCATGGACTGAGAGACACGCTCCAGAATGACCTCGCGGTGGGCGTCGAGCACGGTACTTGGCGTTCTATGGGTCACTCGCCAGCGGCGAAATCTGGCTTCCAGTGCTTCGCGTTGTGCAGCTTCTTCGCCATCGGCCGACATATCGCATATTCTTGCATGGAGCCACAGCCCGCACAACCCCCTCCGACCGCAACGATCGGCCGGGCGGCCTACTCCTCAGCGGCAGACTCAGGCCGATGGCGCGCCGATCTGATACCCGCTGAGGCGGTGGAGATGCCGGGACACATCGTGATAACGCGCCGGCGTCACGAGATAGCAATAGTCAAACAGCCGATCCGCCACGTCAGCGGCAATCCCCTGCTCCCGCGCCTGCAGCATCTCCATGAACCGATTCATCGTCCGGTATACCGCCTCACTCTCGCCGTTGAGCAGGTGGGCGCGTACCCTCGCCAGTTGCGCGACATAGGGCGAGAAAAGGCCTGTCTCGGTTCCCTCCTTCGTCTGCTCGACAAGGACTGCCTGCGTCATTGCATCGAGCCAGTCCTGTTCCCCGGCGAGAGTTGGGCTCAGCCCACCGGGCGCGACGACGACGCTCGCCAACAACAGACACAATCCGGCCGCCCACTTGAGGGTTTCGATGATTCGCATGATCGCCTCCTCGCGCACACCAGGAATTCCGCGGCTCGTCTCCACTGCACGACGATCGTTCGGAAATCCGGCTCTGGCCAACCCTATTCCTCCCAGAAGAATTTCTCCCATTCCACGGTCCTGTCCCACCATTGCTTGTGCCGCTTGACGTCGTGCAAGGCAGGCGGAGTCACCTCGTAGCAAAAGTTCCATGTCGCATCGGCCGCCTTGGCCGGGATACCTCCCTCGCGGACCTCCAACATATCCATGAAGCGGTTCATGGCCAGATACGTTCCCTTCCAATCGCCGCGATCATAGAGGCTTCGCACAAGGAGAATCTGCCCGACGTAGGGATCGAACGAGCCTGCCTCGCCATTGGCTGAGGCGACTCCCTCTTGTACGACGACGAACCCAGTCAATTGCTGCTCCCAGCCTTCGGGCCCAGTGTACATAGCAACCAGCGTGTTCACTCTCCATATGACATTATGAGACCGATCGGCCCACTGCTCCGGGACTGTATACCTGGCACTGGCAGCCCAGGGGATCAGCGCGATGGCGAATAGGCAGCAGAGGAGGGCTCTCACCTTGCGTGACGTGATCATCGATTGCATGATGTCCCCCTTTCGTCGTCAGGGCACTACCCGAATCGTGCTTCGCAAGGCCTCCTCGGATCCGTGCAGCGGGCAGAAGAACGGACAGATTTGAGATCCCGACGCGTCCGGCTCTGGCTCGATCGTTAACTGTTCTGTGCTCACGTCCACCCGGAGAGTCTCCCCTGGCGCGACATACACCCGCAGCGGCTTCACCGTCGAGGCTTCGGGTCCCTCGGCCCCCCTCATTTGCTCGAACAGACCCGGAGCTTCAAACACATGCGTGCGAGGTGTTGGGTTCTCCAGCATGAAGATCAGCCCTCCATCGAGATCGGTGCGCTTGTGAATGACGACCTCGCGCGGAAACCACGCCGCCGCGCCACCCTCCACATCATGAATGACGAAATGGAAAGTTCCGGCCAGGCTCATTGCGGGCATCACACCGCTCCCCCCGACCACCAAGAGCAGAGCGAGCACCATCCTCGCTACCCGCCGACGACCGCCAAGATGCACGTCGTTCACGTTCGCCCTCATCCTTTCCTCATACCCCCGATGGCCGTGTCTAGGGAACCACACGGATCGTCCCGCCCAGATGGGCATCCCCCTTGTGGAGCGGACAGAAAAACGGAAATTCTTCGATCGCGTCATCCGTGCGTCTTTCAAATTGCGCCGTGCTGATCCGCACCCGGACCGTATCCTCCGAAGTGACGTTGACCCGTAAGGGTTTGGTGAGAACGTCTCCCTGCGCACCCGTGATTTCTTCGAACAACCCGTACGCCGCAAAGGCATGGGTTCGGTCCGTGGGATTCTCCAACACGAACGCAATGCCGTCATCCATCTCCGTGCTCCGATGTAGCACCACTTCCTGCGGCACCCACACGGCCCGTTTCTCGCCGACGTCCCGGACCACGAAATGGACCTCCGCAGCCCCGGCCGCACTCCACAGACTCAGCGCACCGACCAGGGCTGCGGTCATCAGCCCGCCCGCGAGATGGAATAGTCTCTTACGCTTCATAGGGTGAGACCTTCCGCTGTCAGACGAACGGGGCGTTCAGCCGCCGCCGATTTCACCCCTGGTTTCGATGACATACAGCTCCCCTTTCACTTCGGGGTGGATGTCACACCAGAGCGCGTGCCGCATGCTCTCGGCGATGCCGGTCGCCGCATCGAACTTCGACGGGGCGGTCGAGAAATGCAAGGTCATCGTTTTCCCCGGATCGACGTGATAGGATTTGAAGTTCCTTCCGATCACCTCGACCCCGCCCTCCATCCGCACGGGAATATCTTTAAACAGCTTCGACGCAAACCCATGCGTCACCGTATCCAGATTCCGCACCACGACCGTCGTTTCATGCGACGGCATGGTTAACCCCACCGTCTCATACCCATGCTGCCGATCCTTGATGGTGATTTCCACCTTCGACGGCGGCGCTCCCATCCCCGGCGCTTGGGCCCAGGCGTGGTCCGCGCCCACCCCCGCCCCTACCGTCATGGCCGCGAAGGCCACGGTCATCGACAGCAATCGCATGGTGTGTCCTCTGATCTTCATGATGCTCCTCCTTCGTTCGATGCGTGAATCACTCCATACTTATCCGTTCTCAGCACACTCACTGCCGGCGCCGCACCGCTTCACCTCCTTTCGATCGCGTTCCCTCGGCGCGATTATCCCTTGCGCTCGATGATGAACAGTTCCCCCTTCACATCCGGATGCATGTCGCACCAGATGACATGACGCATGAGCGGACTCATCATCGTGAGTGGGGCGTCCGCCGATCCCTTCGTGAAATGGAGTGTCATGGTTTTCCCAGGATCCACGCGGAACGCTGGACCATCCTTTCCCTCAACCTGATACCCATCGCCTTCCAAGCGGACCGCTGTGCCCTTGAACAAGGGAGAGTAGAATCCATGCGTGACGCCATCTTCATTGCGGACCACGATGGCGGTCGGATTCCCTTCTCGCCCATAGCCGGTCACATGGAACTCCATCTTTTTGATGGTCACCTGGATCGTTGATTCTGGGACGACCTTTTCTGTCGCAGCGACAGCAGCCCCTCCCCTTCCCGGACCCAACAACAGGCCTAACGCCATGGCAATTGAACAGAACAGGACGAACATCGGATCCCTCCGTGGATCTCTCCCTCTTGTCCTCATGGCACACCCCCTTCCCGCCCACCATGACTCTCACCCGGCGCTGCCTCCGTACTGATCCTCGATAAACTTATCGATATGCCTGGACACGTCGTGATACTTCGCCGGTGTCACCAGATAGCAGTAATCGAACAGCCGGTCCGCTACCTCCGGCGAGACCCCGAACTCGCGCGCTTCAAGCATGTCCATGAATCGATTCATGGCCCGATACACCGCATCCCTATCGCCGTCGATGAGGTACGCCCGCACCGTCGTCAGATGCGCGACATACGGGGCAAACGTCCCCCAAAACGGCCCTTCGTTGGCTTGCTCGGCGAGCACGGCCTCCATCATCGCGTCGAGCCAGTCGGGTTCGGGCGAGGGAGCCGGCAGGGGACCGCCCAGCGCCATCACCATCGCCCCCGTCAACACCAGCAACGCCCCCGCCGTCCATCGAATATCCTTGATGACCCACATGGCATCCATTCCTTCGGTTCACACGGCCTCATGTTTTTAGCGTACGTCCTGGCGCACGTTCCGACAATGAGACGAATGCATCATTGTTGCGATGGGATAATCGCACCAGTCCCTGCCTCGGCACTGCCGGACGAACGCAATGCTCGATACGAACGGCTCGCACCCGGGCACGGGCTCAACAAATCTGAATCCTTTTTCGGGCCGTCGGTCTCTCACAAGGAAGGAGCGTGTGCTGTTCAGGCCCTGTACAATTCTGACACAGACCGTACCCGCACTAGTGACGTCGGCGGGCGTGTCGATCCATGCATCGCCGGCGCCGTCATCTGTCTGAATCGTCACGATCCAGACCCATTCAACCAAGGAGGTTCCCGTGAAACGACTGTTGTGGCTTGCTCTTGTCGTCGCTGCCGTCTCGATGGCGGCATCGACCAATCCGGCCGTCGCGGATATGGACGATGGCTCGAAGATCACGATCGTCTCACCGAAACATGGCGCCAAGGTCGGCGACACCTTTGATCTCACCTATGAGCTGGTCAAGGGGCCCAAAGCAGAACATGCGCACGTCTATCTCGACGGCCAACCTCAGAAAAAATTCTCGGGTACCTTCAAGGGATTGAGTAAGGGCGCGCACGAGATCACGGTGCAAGCCGCGACGCATGATCACGACCATGTGGGTGCCAGCGACACTATCACCGTAGAGGTACAGTAACGGGCGATGGCCGGAACGACGAGTCGCTGGTCAGCGCCGTGCGGCCTGGGCGCGTAGCCCCCACACATTCCCTCTACCGCAAACCGAATCGAACGAAAGGAACAGAACCGATGAGCGCGACCACACTTCACCAACGACTTCAGGGCCTGCTGGATCACATTCGTGGCGGCAAGATCATCGAGGCCATGAACGAGTTCTACGATCACGAGACCGTCATGCAGGACAACGCCAACCCTCCGACGAAGGGGTTGGCCGCCAACATCGAACGCGAGAAACAGTTCCTCAGCGGCGTCAAAGAATGGAAGGGCTTCGACGTGAAGGCCAGCGCGGCCGGCGACCACGTGACCTTCTATGAGTGCACGATGGACTTCATCGCCACGAACGGCCAGCCGGTCCATATGGAACAGGTGTCCGTGGCGAAGTGGAAGAACGGGAAGATCGTGCACGAGCGGTTTTATTATGATACCGGGACAAAGGCCTGAGCAGTACCGACCGTCATTCACCGAGGAGGAGCAGGATGCGCGTCGACGGCAAGGTCGTGTTGATCGCCGGAGGGTCCGGGGCATTGGGCGGCACGGTCGTCCCGGCCTTTCTGGCCGCAGGAGCGCGCGCCGTCACCGCCGACCGAAGCCCGTCCGCCGATCACGCGGACGGGCGCCTGGCCCTGCGGGCCGATGTCACGGACGAAGCCGATGTCCGCCGACTCGTGGATGAAGTGATCCGGACGGTCGGCCGCATCGATGTGTTGGTCAACTTAGTCGGGGGATTTGCGCCAGGCCGTGTGGAGACCACGGATCTGGCCCTCTGGCAGCGGATGTTGACGACAAACCTGACCGCCGCCTTCCTGCTGTCCAAGACCCTGCTGCCCCACATGAAGGAACGCGGGACCGGTCGTCTCGTGCATGTGGCAGCCTGGGCAGCGGTCAAACCCTTTCCAGGAGCCGCAGCCTATATCGTGGCCAAGTCAGGACTGCTCGGCTTGATCAACGTGCTGGCGCTCGAACTGAACGGTTCCGGTGTGACCGTCAACGCGGTGCTGCCCACCACGATCGACACCCCTGCCAACCGGGCCGGCATGCCCGGCGTCGATCCCGCGACCTGGGCGAGACCGGCATCCATCGCTGAGACACTGCTGTTTCTCGCGTCCGACGAGGCGAACCAAATCAACGGGGCTACCGTGCCGATCGGCGCATAAGCCGGGACACGCCCTCTGGAAGGAGGATGCTGTGACGGAAGCCCTCGTCGGAACACACCAGAGCGTCATCCGAACGGCGGGCAGTCACTCGATTGGAATCGCGCAGGCGATCTGAAACGTGTACGGGCGAGACGGCGAATCATCTGAACGGGAGGGCCTCATGTCTATTTCGAAATGGTTCGGTTTGTTGACGGTCGTCGGATGTCTGTTAGGGTACGGCCAGATGGCATCGGCCCAACAGTCCCGACCCGACGACGAGATCACCAACCTGGCCGAGCATGTCTACCTATTCCGGCATCACTTTCATCAGTCCATTGTCATCACGACACCGCAGGGCGTGATCGTCACCGATCCGATCAGCTCCGACGCCGCAAGGTGGCTGAAATCCGCGCTCACGACACTGACCGACCAGCCGGTGCGCTATGTCGTGTACAGCCATCACCACGACGATCACATCACCGGAGGCGCCGTCTTCGCCGACACGGCACTCTTCGTCAGCCATGTGGCCGCCCGACCGAAGATCCTCGCGGCGGCAGACCCGAACACCCCCGCGCCGACCCTGACCTTCACCGATCGCATGGCCATCGATTTGGGCGGACAACATGTCGAACTGATCTATACCGGGCGGAACCACTCGGATAACAGTCTGGTCGTCTTGCTTCCCCAGCACAAGCTGCTCTTCGCCGTCGATTTCATTCCCGTGGAGACGGTCGCCTACCGCACGATGAGCAGCGACTACCCCGACGACTGGATCGACTCGCTCAAGCGGGTGGAACAGTTGGACTTCGAGACCCTGGTTCCCGGCCACGGAAAGATCGGCAGAAAGGAGCATGTGCAGATGTTCCGCGGCTATCTCGAAGCTCTCACCACGGCGGTACAAGAGGCATTGAAGAAGGGCTTGAGCCTGGAAGAGACCAAACAGACCGTTCGACTGCCCAAGTACGAACAGTGGCAACGCTACGCCGACTGGTTTCCGGAGAATGTGGAGGGGGTGTACCGGTACTTCTCGCAGCGCGCGGCACGACCATGAGCGCGAGAGGTCTGGGCAGCGCGCGCTCGCTTCGCCGCTCTCTGCCTCTTGACACACGGCGTCCGGATCTGGAGCATAGGCGCGGCGAGAACGCCACCTGTTGGACACGCCATCGCCGGCTGACCGTCGACACACCGCGCAGCCGACAGGATGGCAGGATCTCTTCAACACCAAGGAGGGCCTATGGGATTTGACCGGGCTCGGCACGAAGGAGAACGATCATGAGAGACGTGCGCGCGCGTAAGCGCTGGGCCTGGGCATTACGGCTGTGGAGCGTCGTCGCGGTCGGCGTGAGTCTATCC
>VOPT01000061.1 GCA_009594865.1 Nitrospira sp.
CAGGAACTAGTCCCTGAAGCGCGCATTGTCATGGCACACGGCCAAATGGATTCCAAACCCTTGGAAGCGGTGATGCTGAAATTTTTCCACCGGGAAGCCGATATCCTCATCGCGTCGGCGATCATCCAATCCGGTATCGACGTGCCGACCGCCAACACGATCATCGTCAATCGCGCCGATACGTTCGGCCTCGCGCAGCTGTATCAGTTGCGCGGCCGGGTGGGTCGCGGTGGTGAACAGGCCTACGCTTATTTCCTGGTGCCGGATGAAGGCAATCTCTCGGACGACGCGCAGAAGCGGCTGACCGCCATCCAGCAATTTACCGAATTGGGGTCGGGGTTCCGGATTGCAGCGGCGGACTTGGAAATCCGCGGGGCGGGCAATCTGCTCGGCAAACAACAATCGGGGCATATCGCCGCCGTCGGGCTCGATCTGTATCTGCAAATGGTGGAACAAGCCGTCCAGCGCCTGAGAGGTCAGGTCGTGGAGGAAGAGCCGGACCCTGAGCTGCGTCTGAGCGTCTCGGCCTACATTTCAGAAGACTACGTGGTCGACAGCCACCAACGCCTGTCGTTGTACAAGCGGCTATCCTCCTGCGGGCAACTCGGGGACCTCGCGCTCATGCATGGCGAAATTGAAGACCGGTATGGATCGCCGCCGGATCCCGTCGAGCGATTGTTCGAACTGATGCAGATCCGTTTACTGGCCAAACAACTCCGGTTGAGCTCGGTGGTCGAGCAGACGCATGCGGTCGTCATCACGTTCGGTCCCAAGGCGAAAGTCTCGGAAACCGCCGTGCAAGCCCTCATGGATCGGCACAAAAAACGGCTGCGCTTTCTCTCGCCCTTGTCATTTGAACTCCAGATGCCGCATGACGACTGGAGTTTGGTCTTTCCAGAACTCAACGCAACCTTGCAAACCCTTCACGTCTGTGATACCAACAATCAAGAGCCACCGACCGGCTCTACCTGATCTTCCCAGAGGATGCTCCGCCCCGACCGCATGACGCGACCGCAGCCACCAGACATATCCCGCTGGCGAGCACGACTGATCGGAGCCGCACTCGCATTGTGTGCGCTAGGCTCATTGGCCGGCTGTACCGAACCTCCGCAGGAGGAACCGGTGATCGCCATGATCAACGGCCGCTCCATCACCCAAGCTGAGTTCGACATCCGGTGGGACGAACTCTCCCAGGCCACCCGCGCCCGATATGAAAAAGAAGGCGGCAAACGCCGCTTCCTTGATGAATTGATCATGCGCGAGTTGCTGATGCAGGAGGCGCGCAAGCAGGGGATCGATCAATCGGACGACATCCGCGAGAAGACCCTGCGCTACCGCGAACAACTGATTCTGGATGAACTCCTCAAAGACCGGATCAAGACCAAGGTCGAAGTGTCCAAAGAAGAGCTGGATGCGTATCTCGAAAAACACGCCAACCAGCTCCTCGCGAATCCCAAGGTGCAGGTCTCGGTCATGCTGTTACCCAACGTCTATGCGGCCAAGGATCTCAAGCGCCAGGTGGAAGCCGGTGGAAATTTCACCCGCTTCGCCCTGCGCTATTCGATCGACGAGCGCAGTCGCGCCAAGGGCGGCGACCTGGGCCCGTATCGAAAAGGCCTGCTGGAACCGGAACTGGACACATTGATTCCTTCATTGCACCCCGGCTTCATCAGCGACCCGATCAAAACCGACAAGGGGTACTATTTGATGAAAGTCAGCCCCCTCGAGCCGGAAATTTTACAGGCCGACCAGGCCACCCGCGAACGCCTGCGCCAAGAGCTGCTGGCCGAAAAGCGACGGAAGCGACTGGACGACGTGTTCGCCGAACTCCGCACCGGCGCGACGATTCGCATGGCTGACGCGGCCCGTTATGTGACCGATGAACCAGGGCGCCCCTAACCTCCTGCGCACCCGATTCCTGCCCTCATACCGGCTTCACACCTCCATCGTTTTCATCGCAAGATCGCTCCCTTTCTGAAGTCTCGATTGTGTACAATCCCCTTACCGTGATGAACGCCCGATTGTCTTTTCTTTCTCATTGTGCCCGCGCCGTGAGACCATACGCTCTTGACTCCATCCGCCGGCGAGCCATGGGCGTCGCCTGCCTGTGCCTCTGGATGGGCCTTCTCCCTGCCGGTCCCGTCGACGCCGCCAAATTGGAAGACCGCATCGTCGCAGTCGTGAATACCGACCTGATCATGCTTTCCGAGCTCAAGCGCGACCTGCTTCCCGATCAGGAACGCCTTCGCAAACTGTACACCGGCGAGGATCTCGAGCGCCGCCTCAAGACCGCGGAGGCCATGGCCGTCACAAAGATGATTGAGCGGAAGCTGCAGCTCCAGGCGGCGAAGAACAAGGGCGTGGAGGTGACCGACCAAGAAGTCACGCAGGCCGTGCAGGAAATGAAGAAGCAGGGCGAAACCCTCAACCAGGCCGACCCGAACACCACCAGAAGTATACGGGAGCAGCTGACGTTGATGCGTGTCGTGGACCGGGAAGTCCGGGGCCTGATTATGGTCGCCGATTCGGAAATGAAGCGGTACTACGAGGAGCACCAGGATCGGTTTGCCTATCCTGAGGAGTATCAGTTGAGCCAAATTTTGATCAAACCACGGACGCCGGACGGTCTCTCCGTCGCTCAAGGACGGGCCGAAGCCCTCCTGGCGACGCTCAAGCAAGGCGAACCTTTCGAGGATCTGGCGCTGCGTTTCTCCGATGGAGCGGACGCCTCGCGCGGTGGACGCTTGGGACTGGTCCGGCAGGGGGAATTGATTCCAGCGCTGGAGCAGGCGCTGGCCTCAGTGCCGGTAGGGCAGGTCACGGGCATCGTCGAAACGGCGGAGGGGCTGCATATCGTGCGCGTCGATGACAAAAAACCGCGCCAGTTTCGCCCGTTCGTACAAGTGAAGGCGGAAATCCAGTCCCTCGTGTTTCAGCAGAAGACCGAAGATCAATACCAGATCTGGATGGCCGATCTGAAAAACAAGGCCTACATCGAGATCAAGTTTTAAACTGCGCGCGAATCTCGCCCCACAACGCGTCCCGTCCCTCATGCGTCTCGGCCGAATACAAAATCACCGGCACCTCCGCAGACAATCCACAGGCGACGCGTACTTCTGTCAGCGTCGGCTTCCGCTCGCTCTGCCGCAACTTATCGGCTTTGGTCAGCACGATGATGAGGCCACAGCCCAGCGACTGCACCCACTGGATCGTCAGGACATCTTGCGGCATCCACACGCGCGATTCGATCAGCAACACCACGGCGCCCAGCGATTGCCGCTGTTCCAGATACTGTTCGATCATCGGCCCCCATTGCGCACGCATCGTTTTGGAGACCTTGGCATAACCGTATCCCGGCAGATCGACCAATGAGAGGAGCGGAAGCTTCGGGTCCGAGGTCCGAACCGTAAAAAAATTGACGGCGCGTGTTTTGCCCGGCGTCTTACTGACCTTGGCCAGTTTTTTCCGATGCAGGAGCGAATTGATGAGCGACGACTTGCCGACATTCGATCGTCCCACGAATGCAATTTCGGGTAAGCGGTCGGCAGGAAACTGTTCTGGGGACACGGAACTTTTGATAAACTCGGCGCTGAGTAGTTTCATAATGATCGCGTCAGGCAGCAATGCGGGATGTACGCTACCTTCGACCGCACAGGGCGGGCGGGTAAGTCATCTCGTAGGCTCATAAATAGAGTGTAGGAATGAGCAAGTCAACAGGCAGCCGGTTCGGACGGATACTGTTGTGGATGACCGTGCTGATCGGTTTGCCCGCGGCCGCCTTGGCGCTGTACTGGTTGGCCACGCTGCCCGACGTCTCGCGCCTCGCGAAACATCACCCCACCGAAACGGCGGTTATGGAAGCCAGGCGGGCTCAGGCCAAGGAACAAGGCCATCCGCTGCACATCAAATTCACCTGGGTGCCTCTCTCCCGCATCGCACCCGCGCTCCAGCGTGCGGTCGTAGCCGCTGAAGACGCCTCGTTCTTCGCTCATGAAGGGTTCGACTGGGAAGGCATCAAGGAGGCGGCGCTCTATAATCTGGAGGTCCGCGAATTCAAACGCGGGGGCAGTACCATCACTCAACAGCTGGCCAAAAATCTGTACCTCTCGTCCGAACGCTCCCTGCTTCGCAAAGCCCGTGAGGCCTTAATCACCCGTTCCCTGGAGCACCACTTGACGAAGAAGCAGATTCTCGAACTGTACTTGAATGTCGCGGAATGGGGGCAGGGCGTCTTTGGAGCAGAAGCGGCGGCGCGGCACCATTTCGGGAAATCGGCGGAAGATCTCACCATCGAGGAGGCGGCCCTGCTGGCAGCGATCCTTCCCTCTCCTCGACGCTATGACCCCATTCGGCACACCGCCTATCTTACTCGACGGCAACGCCACATCGTTCGTTGGCTGGAGAAAGGGAACGGCCGGAAAGCCGCCTCGATCAACCGACTGCCGCCGGAGAGCCTCGAAGTGGTTCCCGTGGAGTAGTGACCGCTCGCCGCTCACCACGCACAACTCCCCCGCTATGTGGATTCACCGACCGAGGTGTAATCCCGCTCTCCGAAAATCGCCGACTCGTGGACGTAATATTTAAATTCGAGCAAATTTCCTGACGGGTCCTCCAGAAAAAACGTGTGATGCTCGATCCGTGTTCCGGGAAATCGTCGGCGTGGCTGCTGGTAAAACCTGAGGTGATGGGCCTGCGCGCGATCGGCCAGCACCTGCCATTCGTCCGCTCGCGTCAAGACCAACCCGAAATGGCGAGGATAAATGCCCTTCTGTCGATCGAGTTTGTCCTCAGAGAGGTGGGCAACGAGTTGATGCCCCGCGAGGCCAAAGGTCACGGCCGTGGATGATTCCCGGCCCAGGACACAACCGAGGCCTTCGACGTAGAATTGTTTGGCAGCCGCCAAATCGTGGACAGGGAAGGCAAGATGAAAAAGTGCCGGCATAGGCTGAAACCTCGTGTCACTGTATCAGCCGCTGACCGCGCTAGGCAAACCGGTCGCGCACAATGGCGCGGCCGTCCGGGCCGATGATCCCGGCGATCATATGCGGGGTACTGTGGCGAATTGTGCACCGGCCATCCGGCGAGAGCACCAAGACTCCGGCGGCGCCTTGAACGCGCTCCACAACTTTTCGCAGCACGCGGTTGGCTGCCGCGACCGGACTGAGGCCGCTCGCCAACCCATCCGCAATTTCTTTCGCGACCGCGACCCGAATGATGCTCTCCCCCAATCCGGTCATGGACACGGCTCCCGCGTCATTGTCGGCATACACCCCGCAACCAATCAGCGGCGTATCGCCCACGCGACCGGGCAACATCACATCGACACCCCCGGTCGATGCCCCGGCGGCCACCGTTCCGGTCATATCCAAGGCCACCGCTCCGACCGTTTCTTTTCCCAGACTCCTGGCTCGCAGGCGGCCGCTGGCCATAATCGCACGGTGCAGACGCAACGTTCGGCTCACTCCGGCCGCTGGTCTCAATTGTTTGGGCTGGGCCGCCAGGCTTCGCCTCGGACGCGGAGCGCGCTCCAATCCGAAGTACTCGGCAAAACGGGTGGCTGACTTCCCAACGAGCAGCACATGCGCGGTTTTTTCCATGACGAGCCTGGCGGCGGTGACGGGGTGAATGATGCCTTCGATGGAGGCCACGGCTCCGGCCCGAAGTTCGCGGCCCTCCATGATGGAGGCATCCATCCGGCACACGCCGTCGAGTTGACGATTGGAGCCGCGTCCCGCATTAAACAGACCGGAGTCTTCCAAGCGGCGGACCGCTTCCTCGACCACCGATAATGCGGGTCTCCCGGCCATGAGCAGACGATGGCCTTCGACCAAGGCAGCTTCAACGCAGGCATGTTGGGCGTCGGTCATGGCGCGGCATCCCGCGCCACCGTGAATGAGGAGAACCGGTCGTAGGCGTTTCAATTGAGGAGCAGATCTTTCACGCGACGGCAGGCAGGATCTTGCATGCGGTCCAAGTCAGACCGGACAAATCCCAGTCCGGTCACACAGAGCTCAAAGTTCTCCGACAGCTTGCGGAACAAGGGAGTATCCTGCTCGGGATCGTAATGACCGAATTCGGCCACCAGGCCATAAGACCGCTTCCCGGTTTTGACGTAATCGACTAAGAAATCCTTGTGATAGATTCGCCCCACGCTCTTGAGGCGGCGGAGATATTCCGGAAAAAGCCCGGTCATAAAGAGGGTAAAGTCGCCGATATGCCGGTGCACCTCACGCTCCCGTTCGAACGACTGCGCCTCCAATAAGACTTCGGACTCGAACAACATCTCGACGACCGAATCGATCGGACGGCCCTGGGTATTCCGGATCTTATAGAGTTGATCGGTGTGGGCGAATTCGACGAGCAGGTTGGAGACGTACTCGGTGACGTTCAGATCGGGCCACCCGAGGTGTTCGGTGAAACTTTTCTCCGTCAATGCTCCAAAGAGCTGCCGGAGCGGATGGCTGCGAGACACGGGACTTCCCATCTCGACCTCCCGGGCAATCCTTGCCCTGTGAACGTAGTATAGCAGACCATGCTTAATCCCTGGTGACTTTCTCTCTGATTCCTTATCGGTATCGCTGATCAAGACTTGAGATCTGGGCTTTCTCCCTGCCTTCGGCTATCCACAACAAACGTCACCGGCCCGTCATTGAGTAATTCAACCTGCATGTGCGCCCCGAAGACGCCGGTTTCCACCTTCAGGCCTTCGTTCCTTAGTCTCCTGACAGTGTCTTCATACAATGCCCGTGCAGCCTCCGGCGGAGCAGCTAGGTCAAACCCCGGCCGTCGTCCCTTCGCGGTATCACCCAACAACGTAAACTGCGAGACGACCAACAGCGCTCCGCCGACATCACGCAGCGAGCGGTTCATCTTGCCCTGATCGTCGCTAAAAATCCGCAAGGTTTGCACCTTCTCCACAAGATAGGAGAGATCGCGCTCGTCATCGCCTTTGGCCACGCCCAACAAGATGAGAAGTCCGAGGCCAATGCGACCGACGACCTGCCCTTCCACCTCGACCGAAGCCCGTGTGACACGCTGGAGAACCGCCTTCATCTTGTCTTCGCCACCATCGTTTTGGGCTATCGGGCATTGCGCAATTGCGTCAATGTGCCTTCCAAACTCAACAGCCGCCGCTTCATCGGCAACCCGCATGAAAACCCGCCCAAGGAACCGTCATGCGCAATGATGCGGTGACAGGGCACGACGATGGGAATAGGATTCGCTCCCAGCGCCATGCCAACAGCCCTGGCATACTGTTTCCCACCCACGCGCATGGCGACCCACTGATAGGATCGCACGCGCCCGTAGGGGATCCGTTTGATCGCCTTCCACACCTTTCGCTGAAACGAGGTGCCGCCCGACCAATCAAGAGGCAGAGAAAAATCTCGACGGTCGCCGTCGAGATAGGACAAGAGCTGGGCCTGCGCTTCTTTCACAATGGACGTAGCGGCATCATCGCCCAGCGGCTCATGATGCGCAGCGCGAGCCGTGGGCGACAGGTCGATGGATGTCACGCCTTTGGCAGAAGCCGTGACGGTGACCCAGCCCCAAGCTGTCTTGAACGTGCTCGCTTGTGTCATGTCAGGGCGCCCCGAATTTTCGCGCGACCCGCTCGAGTTTGCGCTTGACCAATCCCAAGGCCACATCCAGCTCGTCCGAGCCCAACATCACGTGCATGCCCAGATACGCCATGACGCTGAACCCGATTCCACCAAAGAGCATGACGGACTTCACGAGCCACTGACCGGATTCCGTCCACAGGGGCGCACTCGCCACCCACAGACAGATGCCGGCCATCGGAATGGAGGCCACCAGCACCCGACCGGCTGATCGCACGACAGCACCCCAATCCACGCGCCCCAACCGCCGGTGCAACACGGCTACGAGAATACTTCCGTTCAGCATCGAAGCCAACGCCGTCGCCAGCGCCAAGCCTGCGGCGTCCAGAATCGTCATCAACCAGAGAGACAAGCCGATATTGGCCCCGACGGCAATCCCCGCTGTGATCGCCGGGGTCCGCGTATCCTGAAGCGAATAAAATGCAGACACGATAATACGTACCCCCGCAAACGCCCACAGTCCGACGGCATAACAAAGCAACGCGGTCGCCGTCGCCAATGTGTCGGCTTTGGTGAATGATCCGTGCTCGAAGACGAGATGGACGATCGGGTATCGCAGCAGAATCAGGCCGGCCATCGCGGGGAGGATGATGAAAAAAATCATCCTGAGGCCGAACCCGATCGTCGTCCGCAGTTCATCCAGTGCTCCGCGCGCGGCCTGCGCCGACAGCGTCGGGAGGATAGCCGTGGCGAGGGCCACGCCGAAAATGCCGAGTGGAAACTGGATCAACCGCATGCCGTAAAACAAATAGGTCGGTCCTCCCGCGAAGTAGGACGCGAGGATCGTACTCACCGTGATATTGATTTGCGTCACCGACAATCCCAGCAGTGAGGGCACCATCAAGCGTCCGATGCGCTTGACTCCCGGATGACCGGGATTGAAGCGCAGACCGAACAACATGCCGCGTCTCTTTAACCCGGGTAACTGCATGGCAAATTGCGCCAATCCGCCGACGACGATACCGATCGCCACCGCAATGATCGGCTCGGATAACCACGGCGAGAGGAGCAGCATGCAGGCGATCGTAAAAATATTGAAAAAGACCGGCGAGAAGGCCGGCGCCGCGAAGTCACGCAACGAATTCAGAATCCCCATCGCCAGAGCCGCCAGACTGATGAAGATGAGATAGGGGAACATCAGCTGGGTCAGGAGCGTCGTGAGGGCCAGCTTGTCCATGCTCTCGCGGAACCCCGGCGCGAGAAGCCATACGATGCCCGGGGCAGCCAGTATACCGATCAGCGTGACGGCGGTGACGAGGGTGAGGAGCGTCGTGAACGTCGCGCTGGCGAGTTCCCAGGCATCACGCTTGGCTTTCAGGGTGTGGTATTCCGTAAAGACCGGGATAAAGGCCGCGGACATTGAGCCTTCTGCGAACAATTCTCGAAGCAGATTGGGCACGCGGTAGGCGACAAAAAATGCGTCCGCGGCCGGAGTCGCACCGAAGAGCCTCGCCAACACCATGTCCCGAACAAACCCGAGGATACGGCTGGAAAACGTGGCGATGCCGATCAGACCCGCCGCCTTGACGACGGAATGGGTTTCATCCACAGCTTTTTGAGATGGTTCAGGAGACGCGGCGGGCTCGGACATTGCCGGGATTGTAGCGGAACGAAGCGAGGCCGTCTATTGTCCGGCACAATCCAGCCGTTACAGATCCTGGATCACGACATTCGGCAACTCATTGGGATTGTCGCCGTCACGGGGGGGACAGGCACGTGCGAGCAGCACGCCGCTGGCTTCAATTCCACGACACAGCCCGCCTGCGAGATCACCGGCCTTCAGCCGCCCAACCACGACCGCAACAACCTCCAGCCAATGGTCACTTGAAATGCGCACCTGCAAGGCGTGATCCGGTAACACATAAACTTGCCGCTCAAGCAATGACACCATCAGCAACAACCCGGTTCGTTCACGGGTGTGTGCGAGGCCCTGCTGGGCAAAGGCCCGTTCAGCGCGCATCTGCACTTTGTGGCGCATGCGTTCCCGGGAGGTGAATAGGCGGAGGACAGCCGGCCAGGTTCCGAGCCAGGCTCCGGCGAAATAGGCCAGCGCTGTGATCCCCAGCAACCACACGGCATTCGACGCCTGCCATCCCCAGGAAAACCACGCGGTGTCGATCGTCAGCAACGCCGTCAACGCGAGCATAGCACTCAAAAGTCCGGTGCGATGATGCGCCTCGCGGTAGCATCCTGACCGCCCAACGATCATGGGGACGATCTCCGCGCTTGTCTGCTGTTCGGCTGCCTGTACCGCCGCCTCAATCTGCGCCCGTTCAGTTTCGGTGAGAGCCGTCGTTCTACCAGTCGCCACTGGCGCCTCCCCCTCCGAAATCACCGCCGCCACCGGAGAAACCGCCCGATCCTCCGAACGATTCGCCCAGTCCACCCGATCCCCAGCCCCCATGCCGAGAACTGAACCAGGTGTCATCGAACGGACCGCTCCTACCTCGCCGCCTTTCTCCCGTCGCTGGCCCAATCCCACTTATCAAACTGATCAGCCCCACACTGACCGCTCCAGCGATGAGAGCCGGCACCACCCAGGGTGCGACGAAAAACGACAGGCCTCCTCCTACCACGGGACCCACTACGCGGTGCGCACGAGAAAAGAACAGACCGATGACTAAGCCCAGAATCACAGCAACAATCGTATTGGCGATTATCTCACCGTCGGAATGAAACGCCGTCGGCCGCTCTGGCGCCTGGTAGGTTCCCTCGATGGTGTGCAGGACGGCCAACACACCGGCTGCGACGCCGGCCGGCACATCGCCGGCGCGGAATTTTGGGGCGATTTCATTGCGGATGATTTGGGCTGAACGCGCATCCGTCAACACCCCCTCCAATCCGTATCCGACTTCCAGACGAATTTTGCGTTCTTTGATCGCAATGAGGAGCAGGACGCCATTGTCGGTGCCTTTGGCGCCTAATTTCCAGGTTGTTGCGACCCGGTGGGAGAAATCGAAGAGCGGCTCGTCGTCTAAAGAAGGAACGATGAGCACCACAACCTGATTGGAGGTCTTTGCTTCATGCGCCTGGAGTGTCTCGGACAATTGAGCCGTGGTGGCCGGCGGCAGGACATGCGCGAGATCGACCACGCGGCCGCTGAGCGGAGGTACATCCAGGGCCAAGACCGGGAGGCTCGACAGCAGCGTGAACCATAGCCATCCGACAAGGATAGTTCGCGCTGCTCGGCCCATCAGCCGCATCGCAATTGCTCCTCGATACGAATCGGACGTTAGAACTTCACTTCCGGTGGCTTGGTCACAGCTTTTTCGTCGGCCACAGTGAAGTTGGCCTTCTCATCCATATGGAGAAGAAACTTGGCAGTCAGGTTCGTGGGAAAGTAGCGGACCATCTTGTTGAACTCCGCCACCTTGTCGATGTATCGCTTGCGCGCGACGGTGATGCGATTCTCCGTCCCTTCGAGTTGGCTTTGAAGGTCACGGAATCCTTGATCCGCTTTGAGATTGGGATAATTCTCGGCTAGTGCGAGCAAGCGTCCCAAGGCACTCGACAAACTCTGCTGCGCTTCTTGAAATCTCTTGAAGGCCGCTTCGTCCTTGAGGAACTCAGGTGTGATCTGCACACTGGTGGCCTTGGCGCGCGCCTGCACCACTCCTTCCAACGTGTCCTTTTCATGCGCCGCATATCCCTTGACCGTGTTCACCAGATTCGGGATTAAATCGGCGCGACGTTGATACTGGTTGATCACTTCGCTCCACGCGGCCTTTGTGTCTTCATCGAGACCTTGGAGATCGTTATAGCCGCAGCCGGACAAGGCCAGGAGACCGGCAAGCATGAAGCTCGCGCCCATCCATCGTGCAAAAGACATCATCGTTCCTCCTCCGCGCCGACCAGACGACAGCGCTTCTTTAAGAAGACCTAAGGCTGCTGTAAACGAAGTCAATCATTCCCTCTACCGCCTGTCCTCTCGAGATGTCGCTTCATTCACAACCTTGTTATACTTCACGGTTGGAAGGTGATATGTCCTCCTCAACGGAATCCTATGGCACTTGATCGTTCCACCGATAGTCCTGGAGGGTTCCAGGTTCGGCACCGTTCCTTGGGAATTTTTCAAGGCAGCTCGATCGGGCTGGCCTTCTGGCACCCTTCTTCCCATATGCCGGAATATGGACTCTGCCGCTTCGCCACCCGGGCAAAGGCTCAGGACTATGTCGATTTCCTGTCTTCACCGGCGTGCCCGGAACCCTTGAGCCGGGCGGATCTCGTCATCGAAGATTTCGACCACGCGGAACACGAGCGTCTCACGACGGAATACCCCCAAGCTTCTGCCTGGGAAACTCCACTCTAGCAGAATGTCCGACTGGATGGCTGTGGGAAGGACTCCTAAAGCCTGGCAGAGATCGTGGCGCGAGAGTTGCGTCGATCAGAGCGGCTAAGCCGGGGGGCAAGGTCCAAGCTGGTCCGTCTTGCCCTGCACGAATGCCAGCAACCGCTTATTCTCTTGGGCCGACCGGAGGAATTTGAAGGCAATACCGCGAGAACTCACCGATCGCACCATGGCAGCGACCTCAATGGGCGCCTGTTCATATTCCAGCACGATCTGCAGGTAAAAGATATCGTCCACATGCACCGACGCCTGGCTTTCAATGATGCATCCGCCCATTGAAATATCCCGTACCGTACCCTCCCCGCGCACTTTCCCCCCGGAGAACGATAGAAAAAGCCGGACAGGAATACGCAGATGCTCGCGACGATCAAGTATGCGAGCCGGATAACGGTATCCGAAGCGGGACGCCGAAAAACGAAAGCTGCACGACTGGCAATGAAACGGAGACATCCAGGCAAGCAACTGCAAACGTTCCACGAAGGTCGAGCAGCGGGAACGGAACACGTTATCTTGACCGCACTGCGGGCAGGTCAAAGGTTGTACCATATTCAATGATCGGCGCCTCTCAAGGCCGCTCTCCTTCACACGCGCAGGCCATAGGAAATGGCGCGCGCGACGATTTATTCATCTTGTGCAGACGTAAGGCAGCACGTCCCGTGCTGATGTGGTCTGCAAGGCATTTTCCGGCCAGCGCACGTCTGTCGCTAGTTCAATCGATAAAGGATGGTCGAAGTTCTGTCAAGAAACTCAACGGTTCCGCGCGACCAAGCATACGGGAACCTGTGTAGTCTCTATCTGTCCGACTCTCATTGCACATCAGATTTTGGACAGAATGTTCCTCGCGGTTTCTAAATTTATCCAAGCCGAACAGGTGAACGTTATGAAATCGCGAAGAAATTTTGATTAATTCATTTTAACGTCGCACTAACACCTCTTTAATCTCGCATTGTTACTCTCTCCCTCAGATGGGCATGACCTTCACGCTTTGAGGGTCCAATCCGAAGGAGGTAGACATCATGACATGCGGACGATGCCAAGGATTGATGGTGGATGAGTGGCGGCCCGATTTTTCGCCGGAAACGTTTGTTTGGCGCTGTATTAATTGTGGATCGATCGTCGATCCGTTGATCGAACAGAATCGGCGCACGCGGATGGCCGAGCAACTATTGTTGGAACCGGTCGAGGTATTGCAGTAGGTCGAACCCCGCAGGGCAGGGGCGCTTGGGGCTCCTGTCCTGCAACGAGCTAGATACAGTAAGGCGGAACTACATGGCGAAGTCGGCCCAGAGCACCGTGTGATCTGAAGCATCCGTTGCTCGACGAGGCTCTAAATCGACCTCGACGCGCTGACAGGCCTGAGCCAGAGGCGCGGTCGCAAGAATATGATCGATGCGCCACCCTTTATTCGCCGAGAGGGCACTGGGGGCGCGGTAGTCAAAAAACGTGAATTGCTGGCGATCTGGATACAGTTTGCAGAAAACATCTTCGAAGCCCCACGCAATCGTCTTCCCATAGGCTTTGCGCGCGTCTTCGTGATAGCAGACATGTTTCAGATGTTTCTCCGGGCTGTGGACATCAATGGGTCTTGGGGCCACATTCATGTCTCCACACCAGATCGCCGGCTCCTTCGGGGAGAGATGCATGTCAAAATGCTTCAGTAAGCGCTCGTACCACCCCAGTTTATATTGATATTTCGGCGAATCGATCTCAAACCCCTGCGGCACATACGTGTTGATGATGGGAATGCCCCGAATCACCACCCGCAGCAGGCGAGCATCCTCAACATCTCCTCCGTCGTCAAACCCGTAACAGACTGATTCAGGCTTGGTTCGACTGAGTATGGCGACGCCGTTGTAGGCTTTCATGCCTCGGAAGGTGATCTCATATCCCGAGGTCGCAAGCGCTGAGAGAGGAAACTCGCTATCCTGAACTTTGGTTTCCTGCAGACACAGCACATCGGGCTGATGACGCTCCAGCCACTGTAAGACGATTGGCAGGCGTTTCCGGAGCGAGTTGACGTTAAAGGTGGCGACTTTCATCGTGGGCGCGGATTCTACCAGAGCCCACCTCTCGCAACAACTAAGACCTTCACAATACTACGGCCTGTGACCGGGTCCCTCCCAATCACAGGCCGTAGGTGTGACGCACCGGCGAGAAAAACCCGCCGCTCTATACGCTAATACCGGGTCGTGTCCTTCAGCTCATTTTTCATGGCGCCCATCTCTTGAGCGGCATCGTCCGCAGCGCCTTTCATGTCAGCTGCTTTCGCACGGGCTGCGTCTTTCTTCGCTTTCACCTTCGCTTTGACGTGGTCTTTCTTCGCCTTCGCATCGGCCTTGGCTTGTTTCTTCTTGGCCTTTGCTTCGTCGCGCTTCGCCTTAAGTTCGCTCTTGACGGAATCCTTCTTGGCCTTGAGATCACTCTTCAGCTCTTCTTTATGGGCGTTCACCTCGTCGGACAGGGCCCCCATATCCTGCTTCATCCCCTCGGACATCTTCCCCATGCCCAGATCGTCAGCAGCGGCGAATGAGCTCATGCCCACAAATGCAGCAGCGACCATCACAGCAATTGACCTTCTCATCAACAACCCCCCTCTTGATTGAAATATGGTGTCAGGCATCCCGGGCAAACCGACGGGCATGCAATATCCATCAATACCCTGAAGGGTTTCGTTTGCCAATTCTTTTGCCGTTTTTTGCGGCTGATGGGAGAGAAACCCCATCTTGAAGGAACCGTGCTCCACCATAGAGACCGCTCCATGGGATTGCCCGCCGTGTCACTGACGAACGGTCGTGAGGTACCGCCGGAGAATGGCTTGTTCCACCCGCGACCGGCCGCGGTCCGGTGCAGGAAATCGCAGGACAAGCTGAATACGCCCCGCCTCGGGCAGCTGGATAGTGATACGTGGTTCAGGAGACGGCGCTTCCAATAAATTGCGCTGCTCCAGCAACTTCATCTGCCGGCCCATTTGATCCATAAAGGGTGCGCACTCGGCCTTTGCCGCGCTGAGAAGGGCTTGTTCGGCGGCTTGCCAATTGTCGGTGCTCAACAGCGGAACCGACAGGACGTACAAACCATATTCTTGCGACGGACTCTCCTTGATCAGAGAATTCCCGAAGAGAAGACTGTTGGGAAAGACGACGGTTCGACCGGTGTACAAATGTGACGTCTGTCCGGGCCCGATCTCCAGAAGCTTCGTGGCAAACACATCGTATTCAAGGACGACCCCTCGGTACGTACCCAGCTGAATCCGATCCCCGACTCCGTACACGCCGCCGCCGACACGCAACGCGGCGCCGCTCCAACACAGAATCAGCTCCTTTGTTGCGAGGACGACCGTGGCAGCCAAGGCAACCAGCGAGACGGCGAAGGCTTCCAGCTCATGCGCCCAAATCACCACGAGCCCCACGAAGAGGCCCAGCACCATGCTGTTGCGGGTGGTCACGATCCAACGGCGCCTGGCGTCGATGGTCAGCGCTTGGTTGCCCTTGATCCATCGAACCAGCACCGTTCGCGCAATGAGGAGGATGAGGAGGAGAAGAATGGACTTGAGCAGATCGAAAAAGACACTGGAGCCGATCACCGGCAGCATATCTTGCATGGTTTTTTCCGTCGTGGTCACTGCACTACGGTACCATCCTCACTCGTGCGTGGCACGCATTCTTCTCTTTTCCAATCTTTCAGCCGTTTTTCCTCGTCAAACGACAAGGTGTAGCGGTAGCAATAGAGCGGTTCCCGATAGGGTTCATCATTGCCGGCCAGACTTTTCCCGAAGGGCGACGGCGAAGGAGGAGCTTTCGTTTTTTTTCCGGCGGCCAAACTGCTCGGATCCCAGGGATGAACTTCTCGATCCCCCATCGGCACGCGGTAGGTCCAAACGGTATCGCCCCCAAGCACCGGCGTCTTGGCAGTGCTCGGCGGCCCGAACTTTTGCTCGATATCGGCCTGGGTCAGCTTGTGTACACCCTTATTCAAATAGCTGTCTCGCCAGGGACCGCCGCAGCCTGCCAGTAGGACCAGGCAACACAGAAAGGCCAACCGGCTCCATCTGAATGAATGCAACGGCGGGCAAGGTCTCTCGTGTCTCAAGCGGTTACCGTTCCGAGTCACGTTGTTTCCGAACCCAGCGAATCGAACAATACATCGCATACCCTTGGGCCATCATCCCGGTGACCAGCAACCCCAACGCTGTTTGCAGCCACATGGTATTGGGAAATTCCAGTCCGTAGATGCCAAGCATAAAGCCACCGGCAATGAACACAATGCCCATCCCGCGCGCAATCAATGCATTAGTCCGCAAATCAGACATCGTCCCCTCGCTTCTCACGAATCTGCTACGCTACACCGGCACATAAGGCCGGTTCAACTCTTCCCGTTACCTACGACTTCGTCTTCGACCGAATCGCAGCGGCTCTTCCCTCGAGTGCATCCGCCTCAGGAGCCCGACCGATCTTTCGTAATGTTCCCGCATAATCCATCACAGACTTGGCGACATCCGGATGATCCGGGCCTAACTGTTTTTCCCTGATCGCCAATGCCCGCGCGAAAAGCGTCGCCGCCTGAGCGCTATCCCCCTGTGCCGCATACATCGCCGCCAGATTGCTGACGGCCAGCGCCACTTCGAGATGATCTGGGCCCAACAGTGTTTCTTTGATCGCGAGCGCCCGGGTCAGAAGGCGCTGTGCATCGGCAAATTGGCCATGCTTGCGATGCAACACCCCGAGATTGTTCAACATGGCCGCGACATCGAGGTGGTGCTCGCCGTGAACCTCCTGATAAATCTTGAGCGCCTCCAGATAGATTGGTTCGGCCTCCACGAATTTCCCTTGCGTGCTATAGACTTGAGCCAGATGCGCCAAGGTGACGGCAACCCGGCGATCGTGCGGGCCGAACGCTTCCGCCTTCTTCACCGCCGCAGCATAAATTTGTTCGGCTTCTCCCAATTGGCCTCGTTGCACGGCCGCTTCACCGACCTGCATGGCCGCTTCCCACGTCTGTTCTCCACAGGACGAGGCCATGAACAGCAGGAGGGCGCACAGACCGACGAGAGCATGCCGCCTCATATCCGCCCCATTTGCTCGAGGATGGATTCGGCCGGATAGGTCACAATCTCTGCCAGCGTCGGATGGTAGTGCGGGATGCGCAACAAGTCCTGCGCCGTCCCGTGAAAATACATGACCGCGATGAGTTCGTGAATAAGTTCCGCCGCTTCAGCCCCCACGATCTGCGCACCGATCAGTTCGCCATTGTCCGGGCGACACAGCAGTTTCACAAATCCTGCGAGAGCCCCCAGACACATCGCCTTCCCATGGTCGGCAAAGGGGTACGAAGCTGTCAGGTAGGGAATCGCTTGTTCACGGCACTGGCGTTCACTGAGGCCGGCAATGGCCACCTGCGGGTCCGTAAAGACCATTTCGCTATCCAACCGGTGATCGATGACCCGCGCGGGCACGTCCGGATGAGTCGCGTTAACGGCGGCCGTTTCACCTTGTTGAATCGCCAAATGCACAATGGGCGTAAGGTCGTTCACATCGCCGACGGCAAAAATATGCGGTTGCGATGTCCGCATATCGGGGCCGACGACCAGGCGACGGTCGATGACCTTCACCCCCGCCGCTTCCACATTGAGCCCCTGCAGGTTGGGACGACGTCCCAGCGCGTGAAAGATGACCTCAGCCGACCGGGTTTGCGAGACACCATTCTGCCGGAAGTGCACAGTCTTCGCGGTTGACGACGAAGTCACTCGCTCGAAGGCGACGCCGGTGAGTATCTCGATGCCCTCGTCCTGAAAAGCCGCGGCCAATGCCTGACCGACATCCTGATCCATATCGGAGAGCAGCGTCGCGCCGCGCTGCAGCATGATGACCTTGGTGCCGATCCGAGAAAAGAATTGCGCGAATTCCACTGCAACCAGTCCGCCGCCCAATACCAGCAGCGAGGCAGGGGCCTGGCGCACATCGAGCATTTCGTCGCTCGTCACGTACCCCGCCTCAGATAGTCCGGGAATGGCGACCTCCGACACCCTTGATCCGGTGGCAATCACGAACGCGTCACCACGAATGCGCACCCCTCCGGCACAAATCTCGTGCGGAGAGAGAAATTCGGCGTGCGATTCGTACAGCGTAAATCGCGGGTCGCGCAAGGCGGCGATGCGATAATCGGCAAACTCCTGTACCAGCCGGTTCTTCCGATCGACGATGGCCGAGAGATCGGCCCGTGCGGTGACAGGCGCCAGCCCGAACTCGCGCGCGCGTTTCATGAGCGCCATGATTTCGGCCGACCGGAGAATGGTTTTGGTCGGCATGCAGCCGCGCAAAATGCACAGCCCTCCGAGCGGACCCTGATCAACGATCGCCACATCGGCTCCGGCGTCGCAGGCCGTCCGTGCAGCGGCATAACCCGCTGATCCGCCGCCGATGACCACGACCTCGTGCCGGCGCTCATTCTGTTGAGAGAGTTGTGATGGCATGCCTGATTCGATAGACTCACTCGCAGGTTCGACACCGCAAGGATACACCATGATTAAACCCGGTCGCTATCGTCACTATAAAGGGAACGACTACGAAGTGCTCGGCGTGGCCCGGCATTCAGAAACCGAGGAGGAATACGTCGTCTATCGTCAGCTCTATGGAGCAGGCGGGTTGTGGATCAGACCGATGACCATGTTTTCAGAGTCGGTCTCCGTCGGCGGGGAGCTCGTGCCACGATTCAGGCGGCTAGAGGAAGGTCCAGCGTGAGAACGTCGCGGCTTGCCCCTGACGATGCCCGGCTGGGTCGATCACATTCCACACGACGGCCTGCTCAATCAGAAACCGGCGTCCGCTATGTGAGATTCTGACCCCCCGATAATCATCAAGATACCCTTTGGCGCGAGCGCGTTCCAGCATCCGCTCGCGCTCCTCACGGTTCACGAGTTCCGCCGTCAGCCGGGACGGGGTCTGCACCAACTGCTCCCAGGTCATCTCCCACAGCGTGAGCGCGAGTTGCGATCCGTAATTCAGGATCGGATCGGCTTGCGTCCCATGAGACACCACCACCATCGGGACGGTGAACAGCGCCTGGGCCTGGGCCTCAGCCCCACCGACCCGCTCGATCAACTCTCGGCCGAGGCAATGGCGATAGCTGTCGAGCAGCCATTGAGACCATTCGACCACCTCCGGTCGCCGCCACACTTGAATGGAATCGTCCACAGCCTCCCCGGCGGAAGGAACCGACACCAGAGGGTCGGCGCTCCACAGACTGTGGGTACTAGCACGGCGGCTTGCCGCCTGGCAAACCGGGTTAGGCTGGGGATTTTCGCAGATGGCGCACGAACAGTGGTTGTCCATGGCTACCGAGGAGAGTCATGACCACGTCGCCGCGTCGCAGAGCCGTTCGGTCATCCTTCGCCCGCGGGTCATGCCCGACAACCGAACAGGACCATACTTCCACCACCGCGCCTTGCTCCTTCGTCTTGAGCACGACACGGCCTCCCGGCTCGACCCGATACGTCAGATCCAGCGGTACCGCCTCGAACACCCGCTCTGAGTTCTCGAAAATCGGCGTCCGCGAGTGAGCCGATTTGGCGCCCTGCTCACGTGAGTAGTGGAACAGTTGATAGGGAAACAAGTAGGGCGCTTGCGGGTTCTTGAAGCGGTACGACGAATCGAAGGTGACCAGACTCCATATGCCGGGAAGATCCTCTCCGGTACAGGACCGCGAGTATGATGCGGGAGCGGTCAACCCGGGTCGCGTCAGCGACTTCGCGTGCGACCGATCCGTTGCCTCGGCCGATTCCGATGTGAGGATCATCGCACAGCACGCCGTCAGAAGCGCCCACTGCCATCGTGCCATGTGAACCTCCATCTCGGACGAGATCAAGGATCTTTGCGTGAATCTGCGGCGGGGGACGGAGCAGGCAGGGCCTTGGGAGCTCGCGGCAGCACACGATACTCGATCAGTCTGCAGGTGCAGAACGAGACCTGTCGCCATTCAGCCGTAATTTTGACGATCGCCGAACCACAGATGGAGCAGCCCAGCGCCCGGGGATCGCGTTTGATCGTCCAGCGAGGGATGCTGATGTGTCCGGCGTCGATGGGGTCCTGTTCCATGGCAACGTTATCGGTCCGCCCTGCTGAAATCTGAAGAGGCATTTTTTTCCGGAGTCCCTTTGCCCTTGATGCGACAGGCCTGGTCGCATATATAATAGCTCCGCGATGAGCACCGCACCCTCAATCTCTCGCAAGGGCGCGGGTTTATAAGGAGCATGGCCATGGCTGCACAGACGCTGTTCGAAAAAATTTGGAACGACCACGTGGTTCGGGCGGAACCGGATGGAACCACGTTGCTCTATATCGACCGCCATTTGGTACACGAAGTCACCTCGCCGCAGGCCTTCGAAGGACTGACGGTCGCGGGTCGCACCCCGCGCCGATCGGCCGCCGCGCTCGCGGTCCCCGATCATAACGTCCCGACGACGGACCGGCGCGCCGCCATTGCCGATCCGATCAGCGCCAAACAGATTCAAACGTTGGATGATAACTGCAAGACGTTTGGCATTACCCTCTTCGGCATGAACGACATCCGGCAAGGCGTGGTGCACGTCATCGGCCCCGAGCAAGGATTCACCCTGCCGGGGATGACCATCGTTTGCGGCGACTCCCATACCTCGACCCATGGCGCCTTTGGCGCACTGGCGTTCGGGATCGGCACCAGTGAAGTGGAACATGTCCTGGCGACGCAATGTCTCGTCCAGAAACGTCCCAAAACGATGGAGGTCCGGGTAGAGGGCCAGCTCTCGCCGCGCTGCTCGGCAAAGGACGTCATCCTCGCCATCATCGGCAAGATCGGGACGGCAGGCGGAACGGGCTATGTCATCGAATATACGGGCTCCGCCATTCGCGCGCTCAGCATGGAAGGCCGCATGACGCTCTGCAACATGTCGATCGAAGGTGGAGCGCGCGCCGGCATGGTCGCCCCGGACGAGACCACATTCAACTACATCAAGGGTCGCCCGATGGCGCCGAAGGGCGCGCTGTGGGACCAGGCCGTGACAGCATGGCGGAACCTCCACACCGATGCCGGCGCCAAGTACGACGCCGTCGTGGAATTACGTGCCGAGACGATTGCACCGCAGGTGACGTGGGGGACCAGCCCCGGCATGGTGACCGGTGTGGATGGCACGGTGCCGGACCCCAGCACCATGGGAGACGACAAACTCCGTCAGGCCACTGAGCGCGCCATCGAATATATGGCGCTCACGCCCGGCATGCCGATCCGCGACATCCGGATCGACAAGGTGTTTATCGGGTCCTGCACCAATTCACGGATCGAAGACCTGCGTCTTGCGGCCTCGTTCGCCAAGGGCAAGAAGGTCGCCGGCAGCGTGCACGCCATGGTCGTCCCCGGCTCCGGCCTCGTCAAGCAACAGGCGGAACAAGAGGGCTTAGACCGCATCTTCAAGGAATCGGGCTTCGAATGGCGCGAGGCGGGATGCAGCATGTGCCTGGCGATGAATGCCGATGTGTTGCAGCCGGGCGAACGCTGCGCCTCGACCAGTAACCGGAACTTCGAAGGTCGTCAGGGCGCCGGGGGACGCACCCATCTGGTGTCGCCGGCCATGGCGGTAGCCGCGGCCATCGAGGGCCATTTCGTCGATATCCGTCAGTGGTCATAAGCGGAAAGGCAGTTCGATCCTGACGCCGAGCCCGTTGATGACAGCGGTCGGCAGATACGAAGCACAAAAGGACATACTATGGATGCATTCACAACACTCACCGGCTTGGTCGCCCCACTGGACCGGCTCGACGTGGATACCGATCAGATCATTCCGAAGCAGTTTTTGAAAACGATCAAGCGCACCGGTCTACGGGAAGGATTGTTCTACGATTGGCGGCGGCGGAAGGATGGCTCGCAGGATCCCGCCTTCTTCCTCAACCAGCCACGCTATCAGCAGGCCTCGATCCTCCTCACGCGGGACAACTTCGGGTGCGGCTCTTCGCGCGAACATGCCCCCTGGGCACTGCTCGACCAGGGATTCCGATGTATCCTTGCACCGAGTTTCGCCGACATTTTTTACAACAACTGTTTCCAGAACGGCATTCTGCCGGTCGTCTTGAAGGCGTCCGACATTCAAGCGCTGTTTGAGGGCGTGACCGCACATGAGGGCTATAAGCTGACCGTCGATTTGGCGGCCCAACAGGTTAAAACACCCGATGGCACGGTCTATCGCTTCGACATCGATCCGTTCCGAAAGGACTGCCTGTATCGCGGATTGGACGCAATCGGCCTGACACTCCAACACGCCGCGCAAATCGGCGAGTATGAGCAACGCCGCCGTACTCAAGCCCCCTGGCTGTTTCAGGACGTGAGGTAACCGTCGGAAAAGGAGTGCTATGACGTGGTGGGAAACCCTTTTGTTTCCTGTAGCCTGGCTTTGGAGACCCAAACTTCTCTTCACGTTATTGTTTTTCGGCGGCGCAGCCTATTTGCTGATTGTTTTTAACTGGAGCTACTCGGACGGCGATCGCGCCGGGTACTTGCAGAAGCTGTCTCGGAAAGGATGGTTTTGCAAGACGCAGGAAGGTGAACTGGCCATGACGACCGTGCCAGGCGTCGCCCCGGTGCTCTGGAGCTTCACGGTGTGGGACGAGAACGTGGCCAAAAAACTTGATGGGCAGATGGGGAAGCGGGTCGTCCTCCACTACAAGGAGTTTCGCTACATCCCCACCACCTGTTTCGGCGAAACGCCCTACTTCGTGGATCGTGTCGAGGTCTTGGACTGACTCCGTTTCAGAGCCACTTCTTTTGCTTGAAGAAGTACAGCATCGCCAGTCCGGTCAACGCCATGACGCCCAGCACCGCCGGATACCCCCAGGGAGACTTCAGCTCCGGCATGTGCTCGAAATTCATCCCGTAGATGCTGGCGATAAAACTGAGTGGCATAAAAATCGTGGTAATAATCGTCAGCACCTTCATCACGCCGTTCAAGCGGTAACTCACGCTGGACAGATACACTTCCATCATCGACGACACCATTTCGCGCAGGGTTTCGATCGTGTCGCCAATTTGAATGATATGATCATACACATCACGGAAAAAGACCTTGGTGGACCCCTGGAGAAATTGTCCATCCGACCGCGACAGGTTGTTCATCACGTCCCGGAGGGGCCAGACGGAGCGGCGGAAAAAGAGCAGTTGTCGCTTGAGTGCATGGATGTCCCGTAGGGTTTCCGGTCCGGGATTCGTGACACAGAGATCTTGTAACGCTTCGATCTTTTCGCCCAGCGTTTCCAGAATGACGAAGTATCGGTCGACGATCGAATCCATCAGGGCATAGAGCAGGTAATCAGCGCCGGCATGGCGCAAACGGCCCTTCCCGTTGCGCAGACGTTCCTTCACGCCCTGAAAGACGTCGCCGCCGTTTTCCTGAAACGAGAGCACAAAATTCTCCCCGAACACCAGGCTGACCTGCTCGACATTGATGTCGCCCTCGCTTTGGCCCTCGTAGAGCATCTTCAACACCAGATAGCCGTACGTACCGTAATCGTCGAGTTTCGGACGTTGGTCGGTGTTGGCGATATCCTCCAGCAACAGAGGATGGAGGCCGAACATTTTCCCGAATGCTTCCAACACCTCCATCTTGTGGATGCCGCCGACATCCACCCAGCGAACGGTCGGCTCCGCCGTCACGACCACCTCTTCCGGCTTGGACACCGTGCGTTCCTGGTACTGGCCTTCACCGTATTCGTAGACGGTAATCGTGACCGTCTCCGATTTCTTTTCGCCGATATGGACCAGCGTGCCGGGCGGCAGGCCTGCTTTGCGGGAATGTTTGTGTTTCAACTTCATCGTCATCCAGCTTGTACGCGGAACCTGCAAGAGGGTCAAGAGCCGCGGCACCGGCATGAAGCGACTCCGGGCTTTGTTCCGGTCGCAAGACCTGGTAGGTTGAAGACAGGGTGAATCAGCCTTCCTCAGGAGCCTACGACCATGGATCATGAACTCACTATCCTGTCCGAAGTCATGTCCGAAGCGGGACGTGAAGCCCTCCGGTTGGCAGCCGCAGGCTTTGAAACCTTTACCAAAGCCGATCAGTCGCCGGTGACTTCTGTGGACCTGGCCGTGAATCGCCTGCTCCAAAACAGGTTGTCAGCGACCTTTCCCGAAGACGGCTGGCTCTCCGAAGAAACAGCGGACAACGAAGCACGTTTGAGCAGAAAACGCGTCTGGATCGTCGATCCGATTGATGGCACTCGTTCCTTCGTGCGGGGCTTGCCGGAATTTTGCCTCTCGGTCGCCCTGGTCGAGAACGGGGTGCCGGCCGTGGCCGCCATTTTCAATCCGGCGACCGGCGAGTTTTTTTCCGCCATTCGCGGGCGGGGCGTCCGTGTCGAGCGCCTGCTGAACGCTGATCAACCATCCTTCATGTCACCCGAACGTCCGGTCGCGCTCGTTAATCCGTGGGAACTGCGTGTCGGCCGGCTTGACGCCCTCCGGCCCCATCTCCACTGCCGCCCGATCGGGTCCATCGCCTATGCACTCGCGCTCGTGGCAGCCGGTCAAGCGGATGCGGTGATCACCCTGGCCGGCGGGAATGAATGGGACATTGCCGCGGGAGTGCTCTTGGTCGAAGAAAGCGGAGGGCGCGCCACAACCGCCGCTGGCCATCCCGTCAGCTTCAACCGCGCCGACCCACGACTGCCGGGAACGCTCGCCATCGGAGCTGACCTGCCAGACCCAACCCGCACCCACCTGATCCAACAGAGCGTGGCCGCCGCATCCCATCCACGATGACTCTTTTCAACGTTCCCGCTTCTCTGTACGATGGCCGCATCGTACACATCCGAGAGGTATTCTCATGAACGTGGCCTTATTAGGCACAGGATTATTAGGCCAGGGCGTGGCGGAACGGCTGCATGCGACCGGCCACACCCTGACTGTCTATAACCGTTCCCTCGAAAAGACCCATGGACTCCGGCAGCAAGGGATTCGCATCGCTCCGACTGCCGCAGAGGCCATGTCGGCAGCTGACGTCGTGCTCCTGCTGCTGTCGGATGCCAAGGCCATCCGCGCAGCACTCTTCGATCCGGCAACCAGTTGTGCGATTGACGGACGTACGATCATTCAAATGGGTACGATCGGACCAGCGGAGAGCTGCTCGATCGAGAACGAAGTCGTACGTCTCGGCGGGCGATATCTTGAAGCGCCGGTGCTCGGCAGCATTGCCGAAGCGAAAGCAGGCACGCTGCTGATCATGGTCGGCGCGACGCGAGAGCACTATGACACGTGGGCTCCGCTTCTGCGCCATCTCGGGGAAGAGGTGCGGCTCACCGGGCCGGTCGGAAAAGCGGCCGTGATGAAGCTGGCGCTCAATCAGCTCATTGCCTCGGAAATGGCCGCGTTCGCCTTCAGTCTGGGGCTGGTCCGCCGAGGCGGCGTGGAGGTGGAAGACTTTATGGGAGTGGTACGAAAGAGCGCGCTCTACGCGCCGATGTTCGAGAAAAAATTGCCCCGGTTAGAGACACGGCACTATGCGCAGCCGAACTTTTCCACCCGCCATCTGCTCAAGGATGTAGAACTGGCGCTCAGCGCAGCGGGAACGGCCCGGCTGTCAACGGATGGACTTGAGGGAGTACGATCACTGCTCATCGAGACGATAGCCGCGGGGCTGGGGGAGGTGGACTATTCGGCGATCTACGAACGGATCGATCCGCCGGCCTCGGAGCAGTCGGAACCTTAGTGCGCGGCCGGCCAGGGCTGATTGTCGACGAAGGATTGTACTTTCATCACATGGAACCGTCCGCCCGCCTTGGTCGGAGCACTGTCGCCTTCAATGCGCGTATACCACCAGCGCCCTTCACCCTCGGAGTAGTCGGGGGACAGGGTAATCTCAAACCCCCCTTCCCGATCATTCTCCCGTTGAGCCCAGGCCCCGGCCCATTGGTGATCGGACAACAGATCTGTTCTGAATCGCCCATCCTTAAAATCGTACGATCCGTTTCCGAATCGGTCTAATCTCAAGGGCACCACCATCCCGCCTTCCTCATATTCCCATTCACCGGCGAGGATGGAATGTTCCCCGCGAGGCAACGAAATTTCCCCCGCGGCCGGTTCAGACCAGGTGGTTTCTTGGGGCTGCGGCGCATGACTGCAGGCCTGTATACCCAACAGACTCAGACCTATTACAAAAAAAGACCATCGGTACGGTTTCATGGTGTACACCCTCATGTTCCACTCCCTGCATGTTCCAGGGCAATACTTTACATACCACGCGCACCCCATGTGCTCAAGACTGCGATGAGTTTTTGCTCATATCCACCACTGGCGCTTGATCCGCCCACCGAAGGCGACGTCGCAACCGCAGAGCGGATTTCAGTCTAAGTCTTTGAGAAATCGCTCACCTGAGGGTATCTCAAGGTCAGACGCTCTTATCCGATAAGGAAGAGACAGAATCGATCTGCGTGGAGCCGGTTTCCCATGCGCCACGGTATTGCGCTCCGCTGAAGTGGTTCCTCCGGGCATCGGGGAAATGACATCCACGTGCAACTCGGGAGATTCCGGTGATCGCGCCACATCCAGAGAACGAACACGAACGTGTCGAAGCGTTACGACGCTATGAGATCCTCGATACTGAACCTGAAGCGCCATTTGACGATCTGGTGCAGTTGGCCGCTCAAGCCTGCCAGGTGCCGATCGCACTCATCAGCCTCATTGATCCCCTGCGGCAATGGTTCAAAGCCAAAACGGGAGTGGGCGTCTGCCAAACGTCCCGCGATATCGCGTTTTGTGTCCATGCGATCCTTCAACGGGACATTTTTGAAGTACCCGACGCGCTCGGAGACGAACGGTTTGCCACCAATCCCCTGGTGACGGGAGAGCCGCACATCCGGTTTTATGCCGGCGTGCCCCTCGTCGACCGGGAGAATTATGCCCTCGGAACGCTGTGCCTCATCGACCGGGTCCCGAGGCGGTTGTCGTGGCAACAGAAGCAAACGCTCACGGTGCTGGGCCGGCAGGTGGTGGCGCACCTCGAGCTTCGTCTGCGAAACCGACAACTGACGCAACGCCTGGCAAATGGGGAACAGGTCGAGGCGATGCGGGCGAAATGTCTGTTTGCCCTCGACCACACACACAGCGCCATCGCTTTTCTCGATCACACGGGCCGCTATACCTATGTGACCTGCGCCCATGCCGCGATATACGGGTATGAAGCGGCTGAGCTCATCGGGAAATCCTGGAAAGATTTCCATACCGCCCCCTGCATCGAGACCCTCGACACGAAGGTGTTTCCCCTCCTGCTGAAGGAGGGACGCTGGACCGGCGATATAGCCGGGCGACAGAAGAACGGCAACCCTCTTGCCGCCAACGTGTCTTTGGCCGTGTTTCCGGGCTCAGCACAATCGAGCGACTGGCTCCTGTGGATCTGCCACGACCCGAAGACGCCGCCTGCAGCCGCTGTCGTGCCAGCCGCCCGACCGGCCCCCGAGCCGCTTCCGGCTCCGTCTCCCGCTCAGCCCAAGCCTTCTCAGCCCCCGCGCCTCCGCATCCTGCTCGTGGAAGATATGGAAGACAATCGCGTGCTGGTCTCGGTCTTTCTGAAAGCCTTGCCCTATCAACTGGAGCTGGCTGAACACGGCGCCGCAGGCGTCGAAACATTTCAATCCGGGCACTTCGACCTGGTCCTCATGGATATTCAGATGCCGGTCATGGACGGCTACGAAGCGATCCGTCTCATCAGACTCTGGGAAGAGACACAGCAGCGCGGCACCACCCCGATTATCGCCCTGACCGGCAATACCCGTGAAGAAGACATGGAAAAGACCCGGGCGGCCGGGTTCACCGCCCACGTGACCAAACCGCTGAAGAAACACACGCTGCTGGAGGCGATCCAACGGTATGCGGTCAATCCGTCGCTGAAGGAGTTGGCCTCGTGAGTGACATGATACCCGCCCCGTCGGATGGCGGTACCGGACCAGTGATCGTCCTCGTCGACTCCGCATTCGAGCCACTGATTCCCAAATTCATGGCCAATCGGAACAAAGAAGTGGCGGCCATGCGCGAGGCCATTGCCAAGCGCGACTTCGAGACCATCAGGCAATTGGCCCACGGCATGAAGGGGGTGAGCGGCAGTTATGGCTTTCATGGCATGACCACCATCGCAGGTCGAATGGAGGACGCGGCGAAGGCTGCCGATGGAGCCTCGATCCACCAGGACCTGGTCGAGCTGGCGTCATACCTGAAACGAGTGGAGATCACGTACGAATGACCACGCCCGACTAGAGTTCGCCCGGCGTAGTCTCAATCGATAGCCGGATCGAGAACTCCACGCTGTGATGCAGCAAGCAGAGGCCGCCGCGCGACGCTGAAAATGAAGAAGTATGGGGGCGATTGTAGGATTCCGTGCTACAAAAAGAATGAACTCGTCCGAGTCAGGATTACCTGAACATTCAGGCCCTTCACTCGTCAATACTAAGGAGCGATATATGGACAGCCCAGGAAGTCCCAAACTCAAGGTCCTCATGGTTGAAGATGAGGAGGATACGGCGAGCCTGTTAAAGTTCCTTTTGGAGCGGGCAAGTTATGATGTGGTTCACGCCAAGGATGGCCGGCAGGCGCAAGAACTCGTCAATACCATGGCGCCTCCGGACATCGTACTCTTGGACGTGATGTTGCCGTTCTTGAGCGGGCTCCAAGTGCTCACCGTGATCAGAAAACGCGAAGGCTGGAACAAGGTGCCGATCGTCATGCTGACGGCCGACGGCAGCGAGCATGATATCAAGCGCGCACTGGAAAGCGGCGCCAACGATTACATGATTAAGCCGTTCAACCCGCGGGAACTGACCAGTCGGTTGAAGCGCTTCATCGCGCATGCGGCCTGAGCCGCCCCCGAGAGGAATGGCGTGCTGGGCCTCGATCAGTCAGACCTGACGCTTCGCATCGGCACCATCGCCGCCCTCTCCATCTATTCCGCCGTAGGTCTGCTCCTGCTGGGCATTCTCCTGCTTCGATACATCCGCCACCACAAAGACCGGCGGCGGCGCGCTGTCACGGAGATCTGGCGGCCCATCCTCGCAGAATGTGTGGTGGAGGTACCTGATACGCTTCCGCCGCTCACCACTCGCGACCACCTCGTCCTGCTGTATCTCTGGAATCATTGTTATGAGTCCATTCGTGGAGACGCCCGCGAGAATCTGAAGGAGCTGGCACGCAGAACAGGCACCGATCGGTTTGCGAAGGACCTGCTCCACACCAGACTGCTCCGCCGACGGCTGCTGGCGATCGTGACGCTTGGTCACCTTCAAGAACGGTCTATCTGGAACGAACTGGCGGCGATGCTGCAGGCCGACAATCCATTTGTCTCATTGGTCGCAGCCAAAGCCCTGCTGCATATCGACGCGAAGGCCGCCGTGCCGTTGATCGTCCCCGTGATCAGCACGCGAAAGGACTGGTCGCCACTCAAAGTCGTCGCGATTTTCGAACCCGCGGGCGCGGACATTGCGGCCAAAGCCATTGCCGAAGCCGCTTGCCTGGCCACCCCGGAAATCGGTTCGAGGCTGATCCGTCACCTGGCGGCCACTCAAAGCCAGCACGCCTTGCCGCCCCTGCGGGCCTTGCTTCAGAAGGGATCGCCGCCGGATGACGTGCTTTCGGCATGCCTGTTTCTGTTCGGGGAATGCAGCGATCCCCGAGATGTCGTCACGATCCGGGCGCACCTCTCCCATCCAACCTGGTACGTACGACTCCAAGCGGCATCGGCATTGGGCAAGGTGGGAACGGAAGAGGATGAAGCGCGACTCATCGCCCTGCTGGACGATGAGCATTGGTGGGTGCGCTATCGGGCTGCCGAAGCGCTCTCACATCTTCCCTGGATGACCGCGCAACGGCTGACCTCACTCTACGACAGGCTGAACACGGTCGAATCGCAGGAGCAGTTGGTGTCCTTCATCGCTCAATCGAAGATGAACGCTCCTGATACATTCCCTCTCGCTCCACCGCATGCGCGCACCGCCTAGCACATTGCGCATCCTCGTGAACCGTGCACGGCACGATCACACATGGCAATGGAACATCACTCACGTGCGAGGTCCTCTAGCGGAGTCTGTTCGATGAGAAGGACCTTCGGGACTCGGCGTGAATAAGACGGTGTAGGTCCCCTGCATTTCGGGGAAGGTCACAACCGTTCCCTGTTGTGTGACTCCCTGCTCCGACTTGCCTGGGTGCGCCACTTCCCACCCGGCCGGCACCTCGAGTGTCAATCCGGCCGCAGCAGCGGGCACCTTCAACGTCACCCGCATGCCGGTCGGGTCGCGCGCGACATCGACCTCTACCCGATTCCGTGCCGCCCACCATCGGCCGAACTCCCCCACCGAGCCGAACCAGGCGTAGGGGCGCACGCCCTCGACGAACCCCTTCTCGAAGGCGAGCTTATGATCCAGAATATTCGGATGAATGAGCACCACGACGGAGCCGCCGTACCGGCTGATACGTGTCGCGACCTCGAGGGCTTGCGGGAGACGGTCCCCCATCTTCGGCAACGCCTCATCTTCGATGGTCACGGGAAA
>VOPT01000008.1 GCA_009594865.1 Nitrospira sp.
CGAATCGCGGTCGGGCATGGGCCAGGATCCCGAATGCGGAGCCGGAGGGCCGACTGATCCTTGGCCCGACTCCGTCGATACCAGGAGGCTCGCCCAAACTGCGCCAACCGACAGGCCCGCGCACAACTCACCGAGAAGGTGTCCCGGAACCAGTGGGCCAGTTCTCGACGGCGAGCGGGCTTCAGACTTTTTTTCGCAGGGCTCCGACAGCATATGCTTGTCGAGCGAGAGATCCGCCACCAGTCGTTTGAGTCGGCGTTCTCCTCTTCCACCTGGCGTAGCCGACGGAGTTCGCTCACGCCGAGGTGCGCGTATTTCTTTTTCCAGATGTAGAAGGTGGCGTCGCTGACACCGAGTTGCCGGCACAGATCACTGATCGAGGTGCCACTCTCGGCCTGCCGGAGGGCATACACGATCTGTTCTTCGGAGAATCGTGACCGCTTCATCGATCCACTCCTTTCGTCGAGGACCGCCGAAGCCGCCATCGTACTCTAGTTTAGAAGCGCTGTCGTTTCCTGGGGAGACGTCACAGAGCCATATTCGCTTAAGGAGCAAAGCAAGTCTCAGTTTTCATATCGAAACATGGAGATGGACTTGACGGCAACCATTCGTGTCGCTCACGGGAAATCGTTGACGGATGTGAGATATTCTGCCATTCTTTTTTACGACATTCGTGGAGTGATGAGTATTGACGAGGGGAGTGACATGGCGAAGAAGATGCAGCGGCAGATCGCGGTTGTGGGGTTAGGGTATGTGGGTTTGCCCATTGCAGTGGCATTCGGCAAGTCCGCGCCGGTGATCGGGTTTGATATCAACAAGACGAAGGTTGAGGAGTTGCGCAAAGGCGTGGATCGGACCGGAGAGGTTTCGGCGCAAGATCTCAAGTCCAGTCGGGTTCGATACACCTCCGAACCAAGTGATCTCAAAGCTGCCGACTTTATCATCGTGGCGGTACCGACCCCCATTAACAATGCGTTGCAGCCGGATCTCACCGCCTTGAAAAAGGCCTCAGAACTGATCGGCGCCAACCTTGCCCCGGGTGCCATCGTCGTCTATGAATCGACGGTGTATCCCGGTGCGACAGAGGAAGATTGCCTGCCGATCTTGGAGAAGGCCTCCGGCATGAAGAGCGGGATCGATTTTAAGATCGGGTATTCGCCGGAACGCATTAATCCTGGTGATAAGGAACATACGCTGGAACGAATCATTAAGGTGGTATCGGCGCAGGATGAGGAGTCGTTGGAGATTGTCGCCCAGACCTATGGGATGGTCGTCAAGGCGGGGATTCATCGCGCATCAAGCATTAAAGTGGCCGAAGCGGCCAAGGTTATTGAGAATACCCAGCGCGATCTCAATATTGCATTGATGAACGAACTGGCCTTGATATTCCACCGCTTGGGCATTGATACCCGGTCGGTGTTGGAAGCGGCGGGAACGAAGTGGAATTTTTTGAAGTTTAACCCGGGCTTGGTGGGTGGACACTGCATCGGGGTCGACCCCTATTACTTAACCGCAAAGGCCGAATCCGTTGGCTACCATCCTGAGGTGATTCTGGCTGGTCGTCGGATCAACAACAGCATGGGGAAGTATGTTGCCGAGCAAACCATGAAGTTGTTGAGTCAGGTAGAGCGCCCGGTGAGTGATCTGCGTGTCGGCGTGCTCGGCCTGACCTTTAAAGAGAATGTCCCGGACCTGCGGAACAGCCGTGTGCCCGATATCGTAAACGAATTAAAGGAGTATGGAATTCAAGTCGTAGTCCACGATCCGCTGGCAGAACCGGAGGAGGCGGTGGGGGAGTATGGGCTCCGTCTCTCGCCCTGGGACCAGTTGAAGCAACTCGATGGGATCATTCTGGCGGTGGCGCACAAAGAATACCTGAAGATGGGGATTGCCGAGTTGCTGAAACCATTGCGGAAACAACGAAACAACGTAGTGGTCGATGTGAAGAGCGTATTGAGTCCCGACAGCCTGCCTGGGTCAGTCAAGTATTGGAGACTCTAGGCCGCCGGTGGTTGGGCGGATGGTCCAACGCTCTGAGCCTCGTGTGTCGCAATTGTTCGTGCCTCCGGAGGCCGGGCCCTGGCCCGGCCTCCGGGTTTTCCCTCGCTAGCGCGCTTCCCAATTAATGCCGCGTGTCATATCTGCCGAAAGAGGTCTGAGAACCGGACCCAACCCTCTTCTCCTCCAAAGCGAGAAACTGATTGTCGCGTATGTGTCAGTTTGATATACCAAAGAGGTTATAACCTTGTTGACCAGATCTATGCAGTTACCCTTCCTATTTTCACACGCCACTCTTAGGAATCTTCGATACTGCCGGGCGGCTATTGCGCTCACGATATTGGCGGGATGTCTGACGCTGACCGCTTGCGGCGCATTGAATTCCGCAGACGTGAAACGCGGTGATCAGCACTTGGCGGCGGGGAACTGGGAAGAAGCGAGCGTGGCGTATCGCCAGGCGCTCAAAGATGATCCGTTCGAACCGTCACTCCAAAACAAGTATCGGGTGGCGCGGGAGCGTGCCGCCGCGGCTCACGATGAGCGTGGTCGGCAGTTGCTCAAGGATCATCAGTTTGATCAGGCGGCCGAGGAGTTCAAGCGGGCGCTCACGATCGAGCCCACGAGCAAGGAGTATGAATCCGGCCTGACCGAGGCCTTGCGGCTCAGAGAGGCTCGTGATCGGTATCGCGAGGCGGAGCGGCTGGCGCAGCTAGGCCGGGTGAGCGAAGCAATGGCCGGGTATATGCGGGCCGTCGAACTGGACCCTTCCTATAAGGATGCGCTGGACGGAGTCGCCCGTCTGTCGGCCGAGCAGCATGCCGCTGATCGGGATGATCGTCAGAAACAGCCGGTCACCTTGCAGTTTCGCAATGCCGGATTGAAGGAAGTGGTCGAGGCCTTGGGAAAAGCGGCGCATGTGAATTTTGTCTTCGATAAGGACGTCCGCAACGATCCCATCACCGTGTCATTGGAAGAGAAGCCGTTTGATGAAGCGCTCTCGTTGGTGCTGAATAGCAATAGCCTTTTCGCGCAGAAGGCCGGCCCCACGCTCTTCATCATCAGTCCCAATACCAAGCAAAAGCAGGAACAGTATCAGGATTTGATGATTCGGACCTTCTATCTGTCATCGGCCAAGGCCAAGGACATGGTGGCGTTGCTGAAGTCGATGCTGGATGTGAAGCATATCCATGGCAACGAGGCGCTGAATACGATTGTGGTTCGCGATCAGCCGGAGAAGGTGGAGTTGGCGGAGAAGATCATTCAGGCCAACGATCGCGAGGATTCCGAAGTGTTGTTCGACGTGGAAGTGCTCGAGGTGAACCGGACGGTCGACCAACAGTACGGGCTGTCGTATCCCAAGCAAATTGCCGCCGCGATGGTGCCACCGGGATTTACCGGCACGATTGCCGGTGAGATCGCGCAGCAATTTACCTATCGGAACCTGGCAAGCTTGGGGCAGGACAACTATCTCTTCAAGCTTCCCACTAATGTGCAGCTCGATTTTTTCAAGCAAATCACGGATGCCAAGACACTGGCTGCGCCGAAAGTGCGGGTGCTGAACAATAAGAAAGCCGAAGTGAACATCGGCGACAAGCAGCCGATTTTGTTGTCCACCACCAATGTATTGCCAGGACAGGCCGCAACCGGTGCGGTTCCGACCACCTCCACGGTGACCTCAATCGAGTTTCGCGATACCGGCGTCAAACTGACCGTCGAGCCGAACATTCATCTGGCGAATGAACTGTCGTTGAAAATGAAGATCGAGGTGATCCGTCTGGGCGACACGGTGTTGCTGCAGCAATCACCCCCCATCTCACAGTTCAAATTCGGCAACCGTTCGGCGGAGACGATGCTCAATGTGCGCGACGGAGAGACTATTGTTCTGGGCGGACTGTTGCAGGAAGAGGACCGCCGTACGAAGGTGACGATTCCCTGGATCGGCGATATCCCGTTCTTGGGCAATCTGCTGAGTTCTTTCAAGACCCAGCGAGTCACCACGGAAGTCATTCTGACCATTACGCCGCACATTGTGAATTCTCTACGTCTACCGGGTCCGCAGGGGCAGGCGTTCTGGTCCGGAACCGAATCGGTCTATTCCACGGCTCCATTATTCGCCATGCAGCCGAAGCAAGTAGCGGCTCGTGTGGCGTTGCCGACTGCCACAGGAACGGTCTCCGAGAAATCGGTATCCAAGAAATCCAAGGCGGGGGGGGCGACTCCCGAATCAACCACGCAGGGATTGCAGCTTTCCCTGCAGCCTGCAGATGTGACGGTTCAGGTCGACAAAGAGGTTCGTGTCGATGTGATGGCGGCTCATGCACAAGGGTTCGACACCGAGACCCTGACGTTGGAGTTCGATCCCAAGGTGCTTGAATTCCGGGATGCCACGCTCGGTGAAGTGTTGGGAACGGAAGCCGGCAAGGCTCCAGTGGCGGCGACATCGTCGTTGGCGGACGGGGTCGTCGAACTGCGTCTACACCGGTCTGCTGGTGCCACGAAGGACGACGGCCGGCTGTTGCGGGTCACGTTTCTGGCAAAGACCCCCGGCGTGTCGACCGTACGGTTGCATACGGCCAAACATACCGGGGCCGACACGTCGCAGGAACCGGTTGATGTGACAGGAGTGGTGAGAGTGCGGTGAAACAGTCCGGCGTGACGTTGCTTGAATTGCTCGTGACCCTGACGATTCTCACGATCCTTGCCTCCGTTGCGTTGCCGTTCACCAAGGTTTCCACCAAACGGACGAAGGAGATCGAGTTGCGGCAGAATCTCCGGGTGATTCGGGCTGCAATCGATGCCTTCCACCTCGAATGGGCACGTGACGGGGATACGCTCACCGGCCCTGCCTGCGTCAAGAATCGATTGAGCTGCAAGGATGTGACGGGGCCCTACGGATACCCGAAGTCGCTCGACGTGTTGTTGGGAGTGAAACTCACGGGAGAGCAGGCGACCGTCCGTGGCACGACCATTCGCCGATACCTCCGGTCGATCCCGTTAGATCCGATGACGGGCGCGGCCGACTGGCGCTTACGTTGCTACCGAGATCCCGCCAGCATCAAAGACTGGTGTGGGGAAGATGTGTACGATGTTACGACTCAGAGTCAGGAACTGGCCTTGGATGGCACCAAATATCGTGATTGGTAAGCGCGCATGGACGGTGTCTTCCCCTCGTGGCTTTACGATTATCGAATTGATGATCGTGGTGACGATCGTGGGGATCCTCGCGACCCTGGCGGTTCCCTCCTACCATGCGGCTATCATCAAAGCCAAGGAAGGCGCGTTACGTCAGGATCTGTTTTCGCTCCGCGACGTCATCGATCAGCATCGGGCCGACAAGGGGAAGTATCCCGAAGGCATTCAGGCGCTGGTGACGGCCGGATACCTGCGTCGGGTGCCGACCGACCCCTTAACCGGTCTGAGTACATCCTGGCAGGAAATGGTCGATGAAGCTGAGGGCGGGATGGTCGATGTCTTTTCGGGGTCTGATCTTGTCGGTACCAACGGCGTTCCCTACAACCAATGGTAAGGCCATGAACATCATGATTCACCCTACGATTCAGAAGCGACGGCTGGGAATTGGATTTCGATGCTGGTGTTGGGTAGTGGCGCTGCTGCTGCCGTATGGTTCAACCGGCTGTGCGCGCGTGACGCCGTTGTCCGAGCCGACCCCCACCGACCTGCAGGTGACCGCGGATTCCCTGAAGGCAGCGGTCCGGGAGGCACAGCGCACCGCGGCGGAACTGCGTACGGAGCTGGACGAGCAACGCAAAGAATTGGCTGATGCGCAGGTGGCCAGGGCACAGCTTCAAGGGATGTTGCAGGAGACCGAGCGGCGCCTGGCGGATGCCAGGCAGATCATCGACCTGCAACGTGAGGAGTTGTCCGCGGCCCGCACGGAGCGGGAACGTGTGGCCCAGGCTGTTCAGCCGCCTCATCACCCGACACGACAGTCGACGAAGGCGGGGTTGTCTCGAGGAAAGAGTCTCTCGTCGATACCGGAGGGCATCGCAGAGACCTTGCCGAAAATAGAGTCTGCGACGGAGCATCCGCCTGCGATGGACGAAACTCCGGCCTCGTCTCAGACATTCCTTTCCGAAGCTGAAGCCGGGACAATCGTGGCCCCTGTCGCGCAATCAACCGCGCTCTCAACTCCAACGGGCGAACCGCACGTGAAGACGATCGTCGTCCGTAACGGAGACACCCTCTGGACGATTGCTCGACGTCATAAGGTGGGAGTGAATGCGCTACGCTCCCTCAATGGCGTGTCGGGCGACCTGATCATGGTCGGGCGGACGCTCCGTGTGCCGGAGCCCAAGCGACAACAGGCGGCGATTCAACCGGTCTCGACAGGTGCGGTCTCGCAGTAGCGAACGGATGGCCTTGCGTGCTCGACTGAGGCAGATACACTCATGGCGGTGTTTTCCTATAGAGCGGCACGAGCGGATGGCACCACCTTTGAGGGGCATATCGAAGGTGATGATGAGCATCTGGTGCGCGCCAAGCTCGAATCGGACGGCCTGCTGGTCTTTCGTCTCTCTCGACGCGGGGCGGGGATCGGCGTGCCGGGCCTTCCCACGGGTCGTTGGGGGAAATTGCCGCTCCAGGACTTCCTTGTGTTCAACCAGGAGCTGCTGGCTCTGATCAAGGCAGGATTACCGGTCTTACGGGTGTGGGATCTTCTGATCGATCGCACCCAACGGGCTTCGTTTCGTGAAGCACTCAAAGCGGTGCGTCAGGATATTCGCGGTGGTGCGTCAGCCTCGGAAGCGCTCGGCAAGCACTCCGCGTATTTTTCCGATCTCTACCTCGCCACCATTCGGGCAGGGGAGCAGTCGGGAAATTTGGCCGAGGTGCTTCAACGGTATATCGCGTATCTCAAGTTGATGATCGGGTTGCGTCAGAAGGTGACGAAGGCGTTGGCCTACCCGGCGTTTCTCGTCGTCGTCGGCGTTGCGGTGGTGGGATTTCTTCTGAGTTATGTCATGCCGACCTTCATCTCGGTATACGGCGAATCCTCGGCCAATTTGCCGACGGCAACTCGGTTGCTGATTTCGGTGATCCACATAGGAGAGGCGCAACTGATCCCGGTCGCGATCATCGTGATTGTCGCAACGGTCATGGGACGTGCCTGGTACCAGACATCGGCCGGCCGATTGTCCGTCGACCGCAATCTACTCCGATTGCCCCTGTTGGGAACCATCTTGGTGGAACACCATACCATCCAATTGACCCGCACGTTGGCCACGGTCTTGGCGGGAGGTACTCCCATCGTTGAAGCGCTGGAAATTGCCCGCGGCGCCGTCTCAAACCGCTTTGTGTCGCGCGGCTTGGTCTCGGCGGTGAATGAAATTCGCGAGGGCAGCACCCTGGCCGCCGCGATCGAGCGGCCGAAGATTTTGCCGAAGCTGGCGATTGAAATGCTGTCGGTCGGAGAAGAAACCGGCTCGTTAGAGCCCATGCTGAGAGATGTCGCGGAGTTTTACGAAGGCGATCTCGACGTGCGTCTCAGTCAGTTGACGACCTGGATCGAACCGGTGTTGTTGCTGGTGATGGGCGTGTTGGTCGGGGGGATCGTCATCATCATGTATCTGCCGATTTTTCAAATGGCGGGAACGATCCAATGAGGCGACCGCGCGGCTCGATGCGATTCTTGACAGGGAATCGGGTACCGGTTGGAGGCGAGTAACATGGCCATGCAACGTCATCTTACGCGGCCGTCGCTGTCCGATGTGTTGGTGCGTGAAGGAATCCTCACCCGACGGACGGTGGATCAGGTCGTGGTCCGCCTCGGCGGGAGCACCGCGGCGCTGGGGCAAACGCTGGTTGAAGAAGGCACGATCTCCGAGGCGCAACTGGCGCAAGCGCTGGCGGCCCAGTTTGGGTTGCCGTATGACCAACTCACCGGATTTCGAGTCGACTCTGAGTTTTATCACACCATCTCCGTGAAGCTGATGCGACGGCATCCGTTCGTCCCTGTGAAGGATGAGGCGGGCGTTCTGACCATCGCTATCTCTGATCCTCAGAATCTCCTCGCACTGGATGAGTTGGAAATCCTGCTGAATCGGCCGCTGCACTATGTGGTGAGTTCGCGGAGCGCCATCCAGGCTGCGCTGGAGCGTAGTGAGGGGTCGAGTCAGGCGCTGCGCGAATTGGAAGCGGAGTATCGATCGGTGTTGGTCAAGGAGGACGAGCGGGGCGAAGAAGTGCTCACCGTCGATCACTTCGGTGAGGACCAGAGCCCGGTGGTCAAGTTGCTCGACACCATTATGCTCAGCGCCATGCAGCGCCGAGCGAGCGACATCCATATCGAAGCCACGGACCGTGCCACGACGGTCAAGTTTCGGGTGGACGGCATCCTGGTGTCCGCCATGGATCCGCTCGACGTCAAACTCCATCCTCCGTTGGTGTCTCGTCTGAAGGTCATGTCCGATCTGGATATCGCCGAGCGGCGGGTGCCGCAGGACGGCAGTTTCCGAATGCGCCTCGACCGGAAAACGGTCGATTTCCGGGTCTCGATTCTACCCAGCGTCTTCGGCGAGTCCGTCGTGATCAGAATCTTGGACCGGGAGGCGATCACAACCGGTGTGTCCACATTGCGTCTGGATCGTCTCGGGTTCAATCCCGAAGACCTCAAACGGTTCCGGCGCGCCATCACCAGGCCCTACGGCATGGTGCTCGTCACCGGCCCGACGGGGAGCGGTAAGACGACGACCCTCTATGCCGCCATCAGCGAAATGAATATTCAAGAGGACAAGTTGATCACCATTGAAGACCCGGTGGAGTATCAGCTGCCGGGCGTCGTGCAAATCCCGGTGAACGAAAAAAAGGGACTGACGTTTGCGCGCGGGTTGCGGTCGATTCTGCGTCACGACCCGGACAAGATCATGGTCGGCGAAATCCGTGATGCCGAGACGGCGCAGATTGCCATCCAGTCCGCCCTCACGGGTCACCTGGTGTTGACCACCGTGCATGCAAACAACGTCTTTGACGTCATCGGCCGGTTCGCCTCGATGGGTATCGACTCCTACAATTTCCTCGCGGCGTTGACCTGCGTGTTGGCGCAACGGCTGATCCGGGTGATTTGCCCGGACTGTCGGCATCAGGTTCCGCTCGATCAGGCGCTGGCCGAGGAATCCGGCCTCGATTATGACGAATTCAAAGGCGCACCGTTTTATGAAGGAAAAGGCTGTTCGGAGTGCCACGACACCGGCTATCGAGGACGAAAGTGTATTACCGAGTTCCTGGATCTGACCGATGAAATCAAGGAAATGATTCTGGCGGATCGGGCACTTTCGGAGATTCGGTATCGTGCGGTAACCGACGGTATGATTACGCTGCGTCAGTCGGCAGTGAAGAAGGTCTTGGCCGGAGAAACGACGTTGCGTGAGATCAATCGCGTCACGTTCAGTGAAGAGCGCTAACCCATGTGGGATTGGATTACAAGTCGTCCGCAGTATTGCCTGAAGATCGGGGTGCATGATCTGGCCTGGGCGGAGGTGCATCGGAACTGGCGAGGGCGGCCCCGGTATCAGTGCATCGTGTCCGCGTTGCCTGAGGGGATCGTGCGGTTGTCACCGTTGGAGCAGAATGTCCTTTCGCCGCACGAACTGGAGTCGCACATTCGCGCTATTGCCGGCTCGGCCACCACGCAGGCTCCCGGTCGATCGTCCACCCCTGGCGTCCCGCGTGCGGCAACGGTGATTTTGCCGGATTTGGCTGTGCGATTGGCCGTCGTGCGTTTACAGGACCTTCCCTGGAGTTCTGAGGAGCGGGATGCCTTGGTGCGTTGGCGGTTGGGGCAAGAGCAGCTGTTGTCGCTCAGCGGTGCCAAGGTGTTTTCTCAGGTCTTGTCTGAACCGGCCGCTTCAGGAGATGGGCCGTGCACGGTGTTGGCCGTGGTGGTGCAGGAGTCCGTGTTGGCGCAGTACGAAACCGTCTGCGAAGCGGCCGGGCTCATTCCCCAGGAAGTCGACGTCGCAAGTCTCCGTCTCTATAACCTGTGGTCTCAGGGCGCATCCCGGACGGCCCAGCCCACCGCCGATCTGTTATGGGTGAATGTGACGGATGGCGGGGTCACGGCGTTCGTGTTCCACAAGGGAGCGTTGGTGTTCCTCCGTTCCAAGTTGCAGGGTGGAATCGGTTCGGGTGGGGTGTGGCCGCCGGGTTCGGAGCAGGTAGGCATCAATCGTATCGTGCAAGAATGCGCCGATTCGATTTACGCCTGTCAGCAGCAGACGCCGGAGTTGGCCATCAGCCACGCTGTATTGATCGCCGATGACGCGTTGGGCCCTGGGTTGCGGCAGCAGTTGGAAAAAGGATTGGGCGTACCCGTTCAAGAACTCGACTGGGATCGTGTCCAGCAGTATGGCGGCGGCCCGATCACAGGGCCTCGGAGCAGCGCCGCATTGCCGGCCATCGCGGGAGTCGTGTAAGGGATGTTGCTCGACAAGCTGACATCGGTGCTTCGTGACGTGGCCTTGCGCATCGGCCCGCCTTCCGCCCGCAGCGGACTCTTCACGATGAACCTGAGCAGCCGGTATCGTTGGTATCTGGCGCCGGCCAGGCTCGTGATCATGCTCCTTGCAGGGGCGATTGGTGTCGCGATGCTCTGGGACATTTCTCAGGCGTGGTTGGTCTGGCAAGATGTGCAATCAATGGAGACGGCCCTCAAGCAGGTGCAAGACCGAGATCGGGAGCTCTTAAAGGAAGCACAACAGGAGGGGCTCGATCTCTCGGATGCTGCGCTGCAAGTCCTTCCCAAGGAAATCGAGTTTGCGAACCACCTTATCGAAAAACGCAGTTTCTCCTGGACCCGATTTCTCACTGAACTCGAACGGGCCATTCCTCAACGGATCGCCGTGAACAGCATCCGGCTGGACCCGGCGAATGCCACGATCATGCTGACGGGGTCCGCCCGCGCGCTGGAAGACGTGACCACATTGACGGTGACGTTTCAGGATCATCCGCAATTTAAGGATCCCGTGTTGGGCCAGCATCGGGTGATGAGTAATGGGCTGGTAGAGTTCGACCTAACGCTGCGCTATCGGAATCGAAGCCAATGATGTTTCCAGGACTCGATCGTCTTCAACTGACGTCGCGCCAGCCCTACGCGCCCATTCTTCCCTGGGTGGCCTTCGTGGCCGGGCTCTTCGTGTTGAGCTATGGGATCCACGCTCTGGTGCTTGGCGCGACGGAGGAAGAGAAGGTTCGGCTCGAAGGCGAGTGGATCAAGGCACGGCAACAGTTAAACCGGCACAAGGATGCCAAGAAGGCCAAGGCGGATCTGCAGCGGGTCTGGGCGGTGCTGCCCCTGTTCCGGGATTTTGCGCCGCTGGCGCTCGGGGTGACTGAAGAGGCGAAGCGTGACCAAGTCACCTTGCCGGCACTGTCGTACAAGACAGAAAAAACCTCCGTTCCCGATGCAAGTAAAGCCGTGCTGCAGGGGACAGTGACAGGACGGTACGAAGACTTGCGTCGATTCCTCTATAACCTGGAGTCGGCGGAAGAATTGTTGTTCATCGAAGACCTCAATCTGATTCGATCAGGCAATGTGCAGGATCAGCAATTGACCTTCAATATTCGAATTTCGACCTATCTGCGCGGGGAACATTTGCAATCCCCGACATCGCCGTAATCCTTATGAATCGACCCAGTAAAAATCAGGGTGTGATGCTGCTCGCTCTTGTGGTGCTCTGGATCGGCTTGCTGATCTGGCAATTTGACCACTCCAGTGAGCAGGCGCGAGTGCCGCTCACCCATGTGAGCGGGCAGCACACCACGGGGAAGGCCCCTGCCGCGGCAGCCGGCGGCGATTTGCAGGTGCATCTCGAGCGCCTAGCCGCGATTAAGGGACAACGTGAAGCGACGTTCGCCACGCCGCGCAACATTTTCGCGAGTCTGCTTCCTCAGGTCGAACCGGTTGCGGTGCCCAGCCCGGCTCCTCGGCGTGGACGTTCCCGCGGCCCCGCTAAGCCGGCCGCGCCTCCTTCCGCCGAGCCTTTGGTGGAAGAACCACAGTCCGAAGTCAAGGTGGAGGAGGAACCGGTTGAAGAGGGGCCAAAGGGACCGACGCCTGAAGAGATTGAACGGTTGCGCATCGCGACCGAACTCAATCAGTTCCGGTATGTCGGATTCATGGCGGTCGGCGGCGGTGCGCAGAAGAAAAAAAGCATGGCGGTGGTGGTGCATAACGACGAAATGCATGTCGTCCAAGCGGGCGAAGTCATCGGCGGCGAAGTGTTGGTCAAAGACGTCTCACAGAAGGAAATCACGCTGCAGGACGTCGCATCGAAAATCACGCAGATCATTCCGGTCACGAATGATCCGGGAGCGGGGGAGCAACCCAACTAGGAGGGCATGGGGTTGCGGCATCACCTCGAGAATGCGCGCGGGATCACCTACCTGGCGTTGATGTTTTCCATCGTGCTGATCGGGATCTCCGTCTCCGCGGCGGCTCGTCAATGGACCGTCATGGTGCAGCGGGAAAAAGAGGCCGATCTCATGGCGAAGGGGATCGAGATTCAGAATGCCCTGGCGCTCTATTCAGCCCAAATGAAGATCGGGCGCATCATGCCCGCCGAGATCTATCCTCAATCCTTGGCTGAGCTGACCCGCACACCGAAACCCTTTTTACGGCGGGTCTACCAGGATCCGGTCGGTGGAGGCGATTGGGAATACCTGCGCGCACCCACCGGAGGGATCATGGGGGTGCGAAGCAAGAACAAGGGCAAACCGATCAAAGAGCGTGATTTTCCCCTCGCGGTCCGCCATTTTGAAGGTCGCAAGACCTATCATGATTGGATTTTTCAGCATCCGAATCCCTCTTCCCAGTCCATGTTGATGCCGCCGATGATGGGGCTAGCTCCTGGCGCCATGCCCCAGCAACCAGGGGCGCATGGGGCCAGTCCAGGAGTACCGACTCCACCCGGCACCCGCTGATCTCCGGGGCATCCCGGCACCCTTGACCCGACTCCGAACCCCACAGTATTCTGTCACGCTATTGTTCATCGCGCCAACGTTCACCTTCTTGATCGGTTGAGCCTTCGGTTTCAACGCCGGACGCGTCACCAAGTAGCAGGAATGCACGACATGGAACACGATCTTACCGAATCCCCGGCCCAGGAACTCGAGGCCCCGAGTGAAGTGCTCTCTCCCGAGGACTATGTCGCGACCTTGGTGAAGGCGGCCAAGGGCGCAGCGGGTCGACTGGCCACCCTCTCAACGGCCGTCAAGAACCAGGCCTTATTGGCCATGGCCGACGGGCTGGAGGCGCAAGAAGCGGAACTGCTGGCCGCCAATGAAAAAGATCTCGAGCAATTCGATTCCACCCCCGAGAAAGCAGCGTTGGCCGACCGGCTTCGCCTGACGGCGGAGCGCATCCGCGACATGGCCGCGGGACTGCGCGATATCGCCCGTTTGCCGGACCCGCTCGGAGAGACGCCCAAGATGTGGACGCGCCCGAACGGGATGCAGGTTGGACGGATGCGAGTTCCTATCGGCGTCATCGGGATCATTTATGAAGCACGCCCAAACGTCACGGCCGACTCCGCGGGGTTGTGTCTGAAATCGGGCAACGTCTGTCTCCTGCGCGGCGGGTCCGAAGCGCTGCATTCCAATACGGCCATTGCCAAAGTCTTGAGTGAGTCCGCCGAAAAAGCCGGTGTGCCGGCCGGCGCGATCACCTTTGTTGACCGTCCGGAGCGGGATATCGTCCAATTGCTCCTGAAGCAGGATCGATACATCGACCTCATCATCCCCCGGGGCGGCGAGTCGCTCATGAAGACCATCGCCGAGCATGCGACGATTCCAGTACTGAAACATGATCAGGGTGTATGCCACACCTATGTCGACGTGGATGCCGATCCTCACGTCGCCGAACAGATTTGTTTGAATGCGAAAGTGCAGCGCCCCTCGACCTGCAACGCGATGGAAACCTTGCTGGTCCATCAAAGTATTGCCCGTACCTGGTTGCCGCATCTGCTGACAAAGCTCACGGACGCGAAGGTCGAGGTTCGCGGATGCCCGAAGACCTGTCAGCTCTGCCCCGAGGTGAAGCCGGCCGTGGAAAGCGACTTTGGTCGGGAGTTCCTTGACCTGATCCTCGCGGTGAAGGTGGTCAAGAATATGGAGGAAGCGCTGGAGCATATCGCCACGTTTGGATCCCAACATACGGAAGCGATCGTGACCAAGGACTATGCTCGGGCAATGCGATTCCTGCGTGAGGTGGATGCCGGTGCGGTGCTGGTGAATGCGTCGACCCGGCTGAACGATGGGTATCAGTTCGGCCTGGGCGCCGAAATCGGCATCAGTACTTCCCGCCTGCATGCGCGAGGCCCGATGGGACTGGAAGAGTTGACCTGTTCCAAGTTTGTGGTGCTGGGGAGCGGGCAAATCCGCGAATAAATGCCGGTTGAGTCCTCACTGCAAGACATTCTGAGACGTCCCGGTACGCTCACCTTTCCCGCCAATCTTGCCGACGAGCCGCATGTGTCGGCTGCTGCCGCCTCCATGCTGCGGCAGCAGACCGGCCACCTCATGGTCTACGGCAGCCACGGTCGTCGAATCCTCGCGACCGACCCAGACGGATATCCGTTACATGAATGCGAATGGGGAATGGTTGAGGGGAGACTGTCCCTTCTCCGTGCCAGGGTGCATCTCGACTGGGGGGCCTGGGTCGGGCTGATTCCCAGCGGGCTCGTGAACCGGATGACGCTGGATTTGTCCCGAAAGCCAGGCTGGCAACGGCTTCGGGCCGACGATCTTCGAAACATGGCGGCCCAGGCGATGCGGGTTCCGCTCGAGGAAGTGCGGTGTTTTTACAGCGACCAGGATATGACGATTGATGCGAAGGGCACCGCCACGATCCGGCACCGCAAAGACGCCATCTACCATTTGCCGGATGGGACCTTTGACAGCAAGGTGTTCATGGCCTGCATGGGGGCCATGCATTGGGACGCCATCGATTTTCTGCCGGTTGTGGAGTTATTTTTGTCGCTTTTGCCCGGCACCGGCTCCGCGTTGTTTGAGCTGATTCGTGGGCTGTATGACGATCAAAATCGTCACGCCGCTGCACCTCGGCCTCTGCGGTATCGTGGCATCCCGACCTATCCCTCTGAAGCGGCGTACCGGCTCTTCAGCAATTTCTTTTGCCCACAACTCCCTGGAGGCGCAGATCCCTTCCCGGTGTTTATGGATGCACCCCGCTCGCATCTGGTGACCTGGATGCCGGTGCCTGATCCCCCAAGGCGACATATCGACATCGACCAGCATCTCTGCGTGACGGTCCAAGGTCACCGGGTCTTGAAAGCCACCTGCTCGGATGACGAGGCCGGCCTGTCCTATCAGCCGTTCGACCGGCAGGGGATGGCCCCTTGCCAGCGTGGATTGGTGGTTGAAGGGGATCGGTTGCTCCTGATCGATCGAGCGAGCCGAAAGGCGTTTCCATGGCCGTCTCGCTGGGGAGATGTCACCGGCCCGTCGATGCCCCCGTCAGTCCAGCCTCAGTCTGACTGGACGTCCGTGTTCAGCGGGACCGTCCCGCGAGTCAGTCCGGAGGAGGCGTTCGGCGCGGTCTTGTTCTATCCCGACGACCAGCAAGAGATCGGCGAATTGGCTACGCAGCCGTTTGTGGCCGATTATCTGCAGGACCTGCTCGAGCAGGATCGCGTGTTGGCGGCTCGGGTGGCAGGCGCAGGGCGCGTGTTGATCACCGGTTTCGATAGCGCAATCGTGACATGCATCGGCCATGATCGTCCGCGTGCCTATACCGTGGTGTACGAGCATCCGGCGTTTGCCCAACGGCAAGCCCAGATGTTATGGAACCTGCTGGCTCGTGCGCAGCGGTTGGATTGGCTGACGCACATGACGATGCGTCCCCAGTCCGAGGAGGCAGGCGAGGAGGGGGCAGGTTATCAGCTTGCCTACGAATGGACACCGTTCGCACAGTACGGCGATCTTTCTGCGATCGCGAGGCGAATGCAGCGCCTCGCTGGTCGGTTGACCACCGGAGCGGTGGCCTTCATTGTGGGGCCGGCATCGGTAGGAGATGGGTGCCGCTCTGCGGGGTTACAGCTGCAGGCCATGATGCCGGTGGCGTCTCTCTCCACGTTTCGCATGCATCAAAGTGTCTTACCGCGCGCGCAATTGAAGCCGGGGATCATGCTGTACCAGGTGGCCAGGACTTGATGGCGACCTTCGTCCGATCTAAAGACCTGACCGGATGGGCCGACGATGACTGTCGAGTGGCCTGAGGGAAATCAACTACAGTCCGGTCGAAGTTCCTGTTACAATTCCGAGTCACGTGAATCGCGCGTGAGTTGGTGAAGTCGGAATGGGTTGAGAAGGAGCGGAGCGTCTATGGGATGGCATCGCGATGGCAGAAAGGCAGTGAACCGACGTATCCGTCAGGCGGCGGGGTGCGACGTCGGTCCTATCGAGCGCTTGAAACTCTGCGGAGGCTTTTCGTTCATCGAGGTGATGATTGTGGTGGTCATCCTGGCCATTCTGGCCACGCTGTTGATCCCTCGGGTCATGGGTCGCACGGAGGATGCGAAGCGGGCTGCCGCCAAGGCGCAGATCTCAAACATTGAGAGCGCGCTGCAGCTCTACAAACTAGACAATGGCAATTTTCCTTCGACTGAGCAGGGATTGAAGGCGCTCGTCGAAAAGCCCGCAGCGGGCCCCGCCGCGCCGAATTGGAAGGCGGGAGGATACCTGCCCAAGGTGCCGGTTGATCCGTGGGGTGCTCCCTATAAATACACCGTTCCCTCTTCGCAGGGGGCGGAATTTGAGATTCTCTCGTTCGGTGCCGATGGTACTCTCGGCGGCGATGGCAAAAACGCGGACATCGTCAGCTGGGATTTGGACCGCAACTAACCCGGTATCCATTCACTCACCTGCTGAGCGTTCCTCTCCAGCCTGTTGCGACTCGACGCCCGCTCCCTGAGCCTGCTGGCGCCCTCAAGATCAGACCTCGGTCGACCGAAGAAGAGACGAGGGCCTTTCCTTCGTAAGGAGTAGGTGATGCGCCGAGTGATCTTTGTGGACGATGCGCCGGAGATATTACAGCATCTTCGACGGGCATTGGCTCCCATGCAATCCGAGTGGAACATGCAGTTCTTTCCATCGGCCGCGTCCGCGTTGACCGTGATCCGTGAGACGCCCTGTGACGTCGTGGTGTCCGACATGACCATGCCGGTCATGGACGGCGCGCAGTTCCTCAGCGAGGTTCGCACGCTCTCCCCGCAGACCATCCGGATCGTGCTCTCCGGCGACCAAAGTCCCGTCAATCATGTGCGCTCCGCAGCCGTGGCCCATCGTTTTCTTCAGAAGCCGGTGGACCTGGCCTTGTTGAAAACCACCATCGCGCGGGCTGAGACGTTGCGGGCGATGCTGGCGAATCCTGCGCTCCGGAGTTTGGTGGGTGAAATCAAGGTGCTCCCCAGTCTTCCGTCGATCTATCAGGACCTCATGCAGGAAATGCAGGCTCCGCAGGCATCGCTGAAAAAAGCCTCTCGCATCGTCGCCAAAGATCTCGGGATGATGACCAAGATTCTTCAGCTCGTGAATTCGGCATTTTTCGGACTCCGCACCCACGTGTCCGATCCCGAGCAAGCCGTGGCCCTCCTCGGTTTCGATACGATCAAGTCGCTCGTCCTTTCCAGCCAGGTGTTTGCGCAATTTGAGCAAGGCCGGCTTCCGTCTTTTTCCTTGGAAGCCCTGTGGCGGCACGCCATGCTCACCGGTACCTGCGCACGGCGGATCGCCAAGGACGCCGGTGCCAGTCAGCAGGTGATTGATGAGGCGTTTACTGCGGCGTTGTTGCACGACGTTGGGGTGTTGGTGCTGGCCGCCAATAAGCCGGATGACTATGCGCGGGTGCTCGATCTGATGCGCACGAAGCCGTCGCCTGATTGGGCTGCTGAGCGGGAGGTCTTCGGGGCGGACCATGCCCATGTGGGCGCTTATCTGCTGGGACTCTGGGGGCTGGGCGACGGGATCATCGAAGCGGTGGCGTTCCATCAGCATCCCGGCGAGTGTCAGGCCTCTGGGTTTACCGCTGTGACGGCCGTCCATGTCGGAAACGCCATTGCCGAGCAACAGGCTCACGGTGAGGCCGGCAAGACAGATTTGGCCGGCGTGGACCACGCGTATTTGTCGCGCGAACAGTTACTGCCTCGTCTTTCCGGCTGGCGCGCGCTCTGCGCCGCCTGAGTCATTCCACACACGCTTGACCAAGCTGCCTGGCCCGCAGTACAACCACCTCTCCTGCACTCCAGCATACCGAGGCCATATGGTTCGATGCGCCACAGTTCTGCGTTCCGTCTTGATCGGCCTCTCGACTGGCGGGCTCGTGCTGTGCTTGCTGTCAGGGAGCGAGGCCGGCACCATCGTGGTGGATGTGAGTGTCGAGCAAGGGCCGATGAATCACCGAGCCAACGGGTATCTGGTGAGCATCGAGCCGACAGAGCCTCCGACGAACCTGATCGAGCCGTTGAAGCCCACGAGTTTTCGAGGCAATGCCGGATATGTGTTGAGCAATTACGATCGGCTTGCGCGGGTCGGCGTCACGGAATTTCAGCTCACCCTCGGCTTGGTATTTCACCATCTTGCCCTCCAGATTTTTGATATCAACCAGATCGGCCTCGATGGGAACTATGCGCCCTGGTTGACCCATGTCGACCGCATCATCGATCAAGTCCTCGAGCGCAGGCTCAATGTTTTATGGGATATCTACAATGAACCGGATCTCGCGGCACTTCCCTTGAATGACAACGAGCGTCTCAAGGAAGGCTGGCGCCTCGCGTTTGGGCGCATTAAGGAGCGTATTCCCAGCGCCAAGATCGTGGGGCCAAGTGTGAGCCGATACCGGTTGCTCAAGCCGTTTCTGGAGTGGAGTCAGTCGCAGGGCGTATTCCCCGATGTGGTCGCCTACCATGAATACGGCGATCCAAGCGGTGCGTTGGGGTATGTGGAAGATCTGCGGAACTATTTGAGTGCGCGCGGTCTGGTCCGACCCATTTCGGTCAATGAAATATTGGGGCAGGAGTCCTGGACCATCGCCGGGTACACCGCAGCCGTCATTGCCGCGTATGAGCGGGCCAACATCTTAAGCGCCATGCGTGCCTGCTGGCCTGATCCCCAGGACACGAGTCGAGATAGTGTGGAGAACACGTGTGATAACCCCACGCTGGATGGATTGCTCTATGTCGACCGCCGGTCAACACGGCCAGGCTGGCATATCTATAAGACGTATGCGGATATGCGTGGTGTGCGGGTGTTTACGATGACGGACAGCCCGACGCTCCACGCCCTCGCGGCGTTGGACGGGCCTGCCGGCACGTTGCGGCTGCTCGTAGGAAAATATGGGGACTCTTCGAGCGAAGAAACCAGAGTGATCATCAGGAACAGCCGCGGAAAGGTCGTCCCCGTACAAGGCGAGGACGTGCATGTCTGTGCCGAGCGCATTCCTGATGTGGGCTCGGCGCCTCTTGAGACGCCGGTGGTCACGATCAATCAACTCCTGTCGGTCTCAGGGAGCGAGCTCTCCTTCATCCTGCCTGAGTTGTACCACTCGGATGCCTACCGCCTTGCGATCGGACCATCTTCGCTCTGCCAGGGGAATCAGTGAGCGGGTGTTCTGTATCGCAGGATGAGACCTCTCGCCTTTGTTGTCTCAGTCTGGTATGGACCACCAAACGGACGACTGAACTCAGGTGGGAAGATTGGTGGGTTGATATCGCATCGGGGGCTCTCCTGGCTCGGCGATGACTGACGCTGCCGCCATGCGTGCTGCGATGGAAAGGTCTTGTGGCAGCCCTGCAGGAAAGCTTCTCGGCCCCAATGAGATACCCGGCAGATTCCACGGCGGATGCTCCCAGGGCTTATGGGCCGTACCTTCTGGATTTGGCGTGATCGCGCAAGGAAGCGACGGGAGGAAGGGCATGCCGATCTGCGCGAGGTTTCCCATCATCCAGTTCAAGGCCCCGTCAGACAAGCCGCTCTCATTGTGGGCCTCGGGATATCCGCCTCCGACATCGCCGTGTGCTCCGGGAAACAGTCGCTGAGTGACATTGGGCGCAGGATCCCAGAGGGTGGGTTTGAAGTCATTGCGTCGTTCGTCCAATGCCACTGCATGGAAGCCCATGCCCACTTTCTGGCTCAACTGGGTATCGACAAACTTAAATGCATCCACACGATTACCCTTGCCCGCATAGTCCGGAAATCCCATCGCCCCGACCGTATCCCAGACCGCGACGGCAGCGAGGCGGTCGACCGCAGTGAAATCCCCGTTCTTCAGCGAGCCACTGGAAACAAAAGCCGGGAGGTTGCTCGTCACCTCAGCAAGATGGGCGAGGCTGAACGGATTGACGATCGTGGCTCGACGGTACCGATACCAGGCTTGTGCGCCGCACCGATAGGCGCGTTCTTGATCTTGGACAATTTGTGGGCTCAGGAGGCCTTGCGATGCGATGAGACCGGCCAGCGCGCGTGCCGTATACGCGCCGCGGCTGAAGCCGACAATCACAAGGCCGTCGCCCGGTGCATAATTTCTGGAGAGAAACGTATACCCACGAACGATACGAGAAATGACGCCCGCGCCGAATGCACCGCCGAGCAGTTTATTCAGGAGATTGCGCGAATCTCCGACGCCATGAATGTATTTCGCGATGAGCGACGTCTGACCATCTTCAATGAGCGCTTTTTCCTGTTCATCGGAATTCAGCAACGAGTTGAGCGAGAGCGAGCCGACAAGACACAGAAACAGTTTATAGACATTGGTCGGATTCGCCGGATGCTCAGCGGTTTCATCTTCGTAAGGATTGTTCCAGGTACCATCGGCACAAAACACGATGTGCTTCGCCATGTCTTACCTCCTCGATCCTCCGTGTCACACTGCACTCGAACAGCCACAGAGTCTGTTCGCATCTGATCGGCGTCGTTGGAGCCGGCAGCAGGCCATGGACTGTCTATCTCGCATCAATCAAGGCTGAACTGGTTTGGCATTCCGCCGGTCGGCGTACTCGTGGAATTCCGGCGACTTGACCAAGGTGCGGATGAGTTGCTGGATGGTATCGATCAACGACTCACGGAACACGGTTTCGACCGCAAACGCTCTGTTGAGACGGTCGGTCGTAATGGTGCTCTTGGTGTGTGTCTTTGAATTGAACGTTCCGGTGAGGAGTTGTTGGCCTGCGCTGCCCGTGACGGTCCCGCTGAGAGCCACACGCCCTTCATAGGTATCCGAGGGATCAAACATCGCAAACACGAAATATAAGGGTCCAGTCGCGTACAAAGTTCTTCGGAGCGTACAGTGTCCCTCGGCCTGCAGGTCGGGAATGGCCATTTCAATGATCACGTCACTGCGCGTTGCGAGACGTTTGTCCTCAACGACATCGACCGACTCAAAGACCTGCGACAACGCTTGCGTCATCCCCGTTTCCAGTTCGACTCCGATGGGTACATCGAAGGTTCCGGCACACGACACCTCTTTCCGTGGTGTGGCATTCTTGAGGGATTCCGGCATCACCAGCGTGGCAGTCAGGGAGGTCTTTCTCACCTTCAAGGGATCCATGGTGGTATGCAACGGCAATGGAGTGGGAGCGCAGGATGATACGGCGACACCCAACACGCCGACCTGCACTATCCGCAGAATGCTACCCATAGATCGTACCTCCCGTAGAGTGTGTAGCTCGGCATCTCTTGACCTGGAATAAGCTGATTCTCGCAGAAAGGCTGTGCCATATCTCGCGCGTCCAGTCAAGAAGCCGAAGCGTCACAGGAGAACAGGGCGATGTCACGCGAGTGGATCTTGGAAACCATCTCCTGCTCGTATGGTCGGGCTGAGTCTTGTGTCAGGGATACATTTCGTTGTCGGCCAGGAGTCGTACAATGCATCTGAGTTCGTGCCACCGCGGGTAACGGAGGCAGGCGTAGCTCGAAGCCGCATTGGCCCAGACAATACGCGAGGGGTCGGTGGTAGTTGCCCGTGGCGTCAATTCAATCACCATCGGCCTGACGCCTTACAGCTGCCGATCGTGATTGATTCGCTCAGGACCATCTCTTAAAGGTGGTCTCAAATTGCAGAGGCGCGGGCCGTAATGAAATGTGCGATCTTTCGCATTATAAGAATAGCGGCCTACCGTAGGCTCTCAGATTTGAGCGTGAGCAATTTCACAGATGACAAGTCACTGACCGCCTATTCCATGCAATTTTGAGGGATGCTTCGGTCCTTACTCAAACAGACCTTTCCCAATAAATACGAAGAAGCGCGTATCCTATGATCACGTCAGATCGACTCGGCTCCTCGCGGGGAGCATCACTACAACCACGACGGCTTCTCGCTGGCCTTGCAGAATCTGACATCCGCAGAGACATTGGCGACGTTCACCTTGCTGGCGGTACCATCATCACCATCCATACGATGCCAGCGCACGGGGCCTGCTGGGTGACAGGTCATGACAACCTAGAACCTCGCTTTAGTAGAGGTCCCACGGGCATCCCGATCACCCCCCAACCTGACAGCGGAGCGTCGCGCCGGGTTTCACGCTGAAGCCCCGGCCAAATGCCATCTGCTTCTGTGCTTTGAATACGACGTTCGTGCCGACCGGAATGTGGATATCGTCCCCGGCTTTGATGGACTCGGCATTGTAGATCGTGTCAGCCTGGATTTTGTCTTGGGTGATGGCCAACATTCGGTCTCTCGGCATAAGTATGAGTGTATATAGTGCATTTGTGTCGGTGCGCGCGAATAGGGTTCCATCCGGCGCGAAGAGCAGCTCCAGCTGTTTCGGCAATCCGTCCAATTTGCGACTGACGAAGCGGAGACAGTTTTTCGTGAATCCCTTTAGGTCCCCGTTACTCCAGAAATACACGTTGTCATCGCCGTCCAGTACGAGGTTTGAAGTTGCGTCAAGACCGCTCTCCGTTGACACGCAGCTTTTTTTATCCGTCCCATCATCGGTGCCGTTCAGCTGAGCATAGACATGCAGCTTTCCTGATTGTACGGCGACGACATTTCCATCTCTGTTGACGATGGGCTGAGAGACGAGACCGTTTCTCCACCAGACCACCTCGTTCCCCGAATACGCGAGCAAGTAGCCGCTTTGTGCTGTGGAAGCGCCGTAAAAGACGTAATCCTGTTCTGGTCCCTTTGTGACAACAGGGCGAGTATAGCTGGTAAAGCCAAGGTCCAGATTTTCTGTGGAGGTTTTTCCTGCTTTTGTGACGTCAATAACAGGTAGCCCAGAGACCGTCGCATTCCCAGTTGCCGTTTCCAGGCGCACAAGTTGAGTTGCGGTTCCACGTTTGGCCAACATATAGGCGTAGCGGCCAGCGTCGGGACTCAGGACGACTCGACTGGCGTCCGGCATGTCCGTCTTGTCCCCAGGGTAGCGCCACATTTCCTGGAGATCAGGATTGAAACCGAACAGCGCTCCGGGTGGCATGGCGTATAGACTGCCGTCCTCACCGAGTATGGGACGCAGCGCAGGTTTAAAATTCGCAAGGGGAACATTCCGTATCTCTGCGCCTGCTTGCTTGAGATCGTATAACACCACGCGGTCTTCGCCGATGGAATACAGACGTCCGGCCGGAGAAACCATGGCGTGCGACCCCGGCCGGATGGATAGGGCTTTGGGTTCCCAAAGGTTGCCGCCCCCCAATCTCAGTGCATAGAGCTTCGTCTCTTGAGAAGACGGTTGCGCGAAGAGGTACATGGTCCCGTCATAAAAAACCGGATTGGAAATAATGGCTGCCATCGTGTTCATAAACGGTTTGCTGGCGGCATCATCCGTCCGCCAGAACTTCCACCGCGTGCTGGTGGTGTCAAGTTCTCGCGCGCGGTCTTGCAACTCTTGGGGCGGTTGGTATTCAACGATCAGACGAGGTTTTGACGAGGAAATGCCCTCGTACTCGGACATCGAGGCGTACTCCCAATTGCTCAGCCGACTCTTTGACGAGAAGGTCACGGTCACGGGTTTCCCTGGCTTTAGCGCCTCCTGCACCAAGGCTCGCAAGGGTTCTGTGGAAGCTTGGAAGACCGACTCGCCGCTGGTCGCCGTCCATGAGGCAACCGGCGTGGTCGAGCCTTGGGGGACAATCGTCACTATCTGTGGGTTGTCTTTTCCGACAGACTTTCCGGCCAACTGGACGGTCACTCTTTTAACAATCGCAGTCCTAGGGAGAAGATTGAGGTCGAAGCTCAGCGTCGCCGTGCCCGTCGACTTAATCGGATCGCTTTCGTCTGCCGAAATCTTGTATGTGCCGGAGCCTGCAGCTGTGGGGAACAGCACCGTGACGATTTCACCTTCTGCGTGCACGATGGTGACAGAGAAAAGCGCTACTAGTAGGACCCCGAGTCCAAGCATGAGGGTTCGCAAGTAGTTCATTCTGGTCCTTTCATCTTCTGTCCAATGTTAGGGAACGTGCAGGTATAAGCTGGGCACAACGTCATCGTTTTTTCTACGGGTGCGATAATCCAGCGAGCGCAAGAAAATGAGACCCTTGTATTGGACGGCCGCTAAACTGAATGTATTTCCCCCCTGGTCATCCCAGCCGGTCGGCACCTCATCGCTGTTCCACACATTTTGCCCTTCCTGCAAAATAAACTTTTTCTGTTTGACGGTCGTGCCGCTGCGAAAAGAGCCAAAGAGAGTCAACTTTTCCTTGATGACCATCAAGGCGGCGGCGATCGGTTTTCCTGCCGGGTTGTTGTTCTCCCTCGGGGTCGTCGCGTATTGGACCCAGGTCTTCCCGTCTTCAGAAGACCACATATCGTCCAGAGGATCGCTAAATGGTTCAGTGAGGCCGCCGTAGAGCCATAGTTTGTCACGGTCACCGCGACGGGTTGCTGTGGCCGCAAACATGCAGCGAGGCCTCCAGCGAGGCGTCACAGTTTCATTGCCTAGTTTTTCCCAGCTGAGTTGCTCTCCGGTGAGTGTTGCGGCCCACACGTCGTTCACCGACGTTCCGGTTTCGTCGTTGCCCCCAAGCACCAACAGTCGCTTGTTGAAGATGACGCAAGCCTGTCCCATCCGTCGCGTCCATGGGGCATCATCGTGTTGTCGCCACTCCCCCGTCTTCTCATCATAACTCCAGACGTGATTGTTCCGAAGCTTAGGGTCAGCCGCGCCTCCACCAATGAGCCAGAGTGCGTTCTGCCAGTACACGGCGGGACTGGTGAGCATTCCGTCAGGGACGTGTTCATGTTTAAGCTGCCACGTCGCATACGGATACGTGGACGAGTACAGGCGTCCTTTTCCCTCCTTGACGAATATGCCGTAGAGTTCCTGATCATTCATGTTGCAGAGAACCGCTGGATATCCGTAGTCAAAAGAAACCGTATGCCAGCCTGAACTCAGCACGGGCACGGAGAGTGCGACTCTTTTCGTCTTCTCTCCGTCAATGATTTCGAGCTCATAGGTGGTCGTGGGCGCCCATGGTCGCTCTTTGTCATAGACGTAGGGCTTTCCGCTGATGCACCCTGCACTTCCCGAATGGAACTCTTCCAACTTGGCCCTGTTAAAGCCGTACAGTGCGGCTCGCTGTGCTTTGACGGTATTCCATGTCAACCTGAAGTGTTTTTTGTCTGCATCGGTGATGAGATAGGGAGGGTCTGCCGTGAAGTAGAGGATCGAGAACTGTTCGGCTTTCTTTTCCACAGAGAGTATCTGTTTGTATTCCGCATAGCCGGAGATCTTCGCGCTGATCGTAATCTTGGCTTGGCCAGGATCAACCTTGCTCTCAAACTTCGAGAGGGTGAGCTGCTGACACTCGTTCGCCTGAAACGCAGGTTTCGGGAGCCTAAAACTCCACGTGGCCTGCCCCTGCGTAGTCGTCAAGGGGTTGAGTTGCCAGAGTTTTGGGTACTCAATCTTAAGTTTGACGCTGTCCTCCAGTGTCGCTAAATTGTCCGGCCCGTTGCCGGTAGAGATGGAAAGAGTCAGTTCTCCCTTCGTACCCGGTCCGGAAAAGGTAATCGGTTGAGCCGTTGTGTTCGTGATGCGTAGGACAATGGTATTCGTGCCGGCGTAGCCTGGCCCCAGGTCGACCTTGGCGTCAACGACTGTACAGGTGATCGGCAGCGATGGGAGCGGCGTCGCTTGGTCAGCCATGAATGGTTCCTTTCGAAAGGCGGATGCTGAGGCGTCGTTCCGCCCGGCTATTATCTTTGTTGAACAGTAGTAAGGTGAACGTCGTGTCGGCTTGTATGTGCACGCCATACTGACCAGGAAGAGGCTGGCTTTCCCATACCTTGAGCGGCTCGTCTTCACGCTCGCCGGCCAGTAGTACCAAACGATCACCGCCTTGTAGTGCCCACGCCAAGGTGACGTTCGTATTCGGCGCAACGTCCTGCAGCCCTTCCTTCACCCAGAAACCAAGGATCGATACGGGATTCATCTTCAGCTTGAGCCAGCCCTCGGAAATCTCCTGCGGTCTTGGGGAAAAGCCCCCTCGATCAGTAGCGGCTGTCATCGTGTCGGTTTCTTTCCACATGGTGACCTGTGGGCGATAGGCCCAGGACCATTTACCAAAATCATCTGATGGGGTCGGCATGGTGACGTCGCCTCCAGGGCTCAGCAGCGGCGCCACCTGAAAGAAGGCCTCCTGCGCAGACTTGGCGGCAGAACGCACCTGTGAGGGTAATTCGATGACGCGCTTGGGCAGGACTCCGGTAGAGACATGGACCATGGCTCGCGGGTCTATGAGCACTGTCAATCTGACGGGAGTTTCACAATCCAGAACCGTGTGACTGTGTTTGTATTCAATGGTCCCAGCGATGGGTAGCCCTGGCAGCATCGGCGCGCCCGCAGCAGCATACAAAGGGGCCGAGATCTGTGAGGCTGTATTGTGAACGAAGAAGCCGATGACGCCGTCTCGAGTCTCTGTGGCATCGCCGAGGCTCATGGGGAATGTGATTGTGGTGAAGCCATGAGAGTCGTAGGTTCCAATCTTCTCCAGGCGTTGGTCGGTAGCGGGTAGACCGTCCAGTTCCAATTGAACAGACGCTTTGGCCAATGCTAAAGGTCGTCCCAGGAGAACGGAAAGCAGCGGATCGTGCTCCGGTTCCCCAGGATCAGTCTTGGCCATGGCATCGTCGAGGAGATTCCAGAACGCGGCGCCGTTGTCAGCACCGAGGCCTTCTAGCCATTGCACCACGAACTTGAGCTCAGGATTGTGAATGGTTTCCGGTCGATGTGAGGTTCCCGGCATGGGGACCCAGAAAAAGGCTTTCTCGTGTTGCGCCGCAGGTGTCCCTGTGGCGCGGAGTATTTTCTGGAGCACGCCGAGCGGAGTGCCGCTTGCATCGTAGAAGAGTAAATTGGCGTCGAGGTGATTCGGGATGATCCATCCACAGATCGGGCTATTTGCCGGGAGCGTCTCGGGTGGATTCTCAGCGGGAATCCAATCAACGCGCAATCGTGCAGGCTGAGAGAACCGCGGACTCAACTGGATAAGCGGTTCCATGGGGGCGCCGGACGGGGTCAGGCTTGCCGTGCGCAGCAGTTGAGTGAGGGGTACGTTGACCCGTTGACCAAACGCGTCGATGATTCCGATTTGCAGTAGGTGTAGATGTCCCGCTCGTATCGGAAAGAAGGGTTTATTCGGGGCTGGCAACGAGAAGTTCTGGAGACCGGCAAGTAGAGCCGCAATGGGGTCTAAGGGGCTTGCCGGCGGGATTGCCGTCACGGCCGGACTTGGAGCATCCTCAGAGGGGAAAATTTCGGGATTGATCGGTTGTGGCCGCAAGATCTGGTCGCGCATGAGGAACGCATCGTGTAATCCCCTGAGGGGTTGCGCGAGAATATGCATCTGGCCTACTAGCGCGAGAATTGTTTCGAATTCTTTCTTCTGTGTGTTTCCGCTGTACTGCTTGAGTCGTTCTTCCAGTATCGACGCGGTATTCGGCGAGACAATGCTGTAGCCTTGGTAGATCTGTGGCGAATACGCTGTCTGACCATCCCCGTTCCAACGGAACTCGTCTGTCTCCCTGACAAACTCCCACTTCTCCAAGACGTCCGCCACGCGTTGATACGAAGGGCGCCAGGAGACCTGCCACTCAAGAAAAAGCGGCAACCAGGGGTTCCCATCCCAATCTCGCAAGGCCAACAAGGCCGGAGCTGATCCGTTTAGACACGTGACGGGCTGATCAGGAGGCTTGCCGGTCAACGAAAGGGGCGTTCGTTGCCATTGCCGGACCTGTGCAAGCAGCTTCTCCTTGCCGAGACGAGTCTGGAGACCTGCGTTGCGATAGGCCTGGTCGGCAATGGCCTCGGCGTGAGTCGGGTCGAGCAGTAACGCTTCGTGCAAAAGACGCTGGATGCCTTGAGGGATGGCTAATGGCTCCGCAAAGAGGCCAGGGTCTCGCATTTTCAGAACTTGCTCCGCGCTCACGTTGACACCCTTCTGACCATTGGGAATATTCACGAGGAGCGTGGTGGCTTCCTGGCCAGCCACGCGGCAGAGAAGTGTCTCCTGCGCTCCGCCACGTTGACCGCCTCTTTGCGCATTGGAGGGAGACAATCCCGGAGCCGAGACCAGGAGCGTGGGATCGTTCGGGCGCCACCATGGTGAAGTGAGGGTTTTGCCAAGTTCGAGATCAGGAAACTGTTGAAAGAGGAGGGTAGCAAGTGCCTCATACTGCCGATCGAGCGTGGTGTGTGTGTCCGCAAGAGCTTGCGCTGCGGCCTGCGTGTGACTCTTTTCCCGCTCCAGGATCGGTGTCAAGGCAACAGGCTCTGCATGATCTTCTCGATATTGATGAGCCCATTTGTTCCACGTGGCTTGGAGCTCCCACCGCATCGATTCCAATTCACGTTCTTGACGATCACAGTCCCGCTGCAGCGCATTCAAGGAGGTCAGCGCCTGTTCCAACGCCTGGGGGAGTGTGGCGTCGGTGGCAGGCGCGGGTGGATCCTGTGCGGCTCCGTTCTTTTGGATAGAAAACTGCGTGCCCCCGGCGGAAGAGGCAAAGCGGGATTGTTGCAACCGCGCCTCCATTGCCTTGTAGTTGGTCGTCGTCGGTAATGCGTCGTCGATGAACGCTGAGAGGAGAGGTTCTAACGATGGCTTGTCCAGTTTCTTGGCCAGCAGCGCCGCCAGCGCCTCGGACGAGGTGTTGCCGATAGCCACCGTGCAATCGTCTTTGGTAAGCCAAGGTCGCTTGGCCTTGTACGCTTCTCCGTTTCCGCCGTTTCGTTTCCATTGGATATCGTAGATCGCTCCGTGGCAAAGCGTTCGCGTCGGATACGACTCGCCCTTAGGCGGCGGCGAACATGCCCAACCCAACTCTTCAAGGTCATAACCCTGGAGAATGTCTTTCGCTGGATTTGAGTACCACCCCACCACCAGGTAGCTGAGCGCCGTATTGGGCGTTACGCCATCGAGCGCATCGTGGAACCCGAACACGCTTTTGCAGGATGAATAGGAGGCAGTAAAGGCAGGGTCGCCGTATCCCAGCGCTGTCAGTTCCACCCGGTCGGCCGGCTCTTGTCCCTCGTACCAGCCGGGATAATCAAAATGTTTGCCAATATAGTCAAAGAGAGGCAGGGCACCGAACAGGGGAACCGTAATAGCTCCCGAAACTGCCGTTTCGCCATCAGTGCGATAGCGATAGTCGCTTTCCACGACCCAGGCTTTCAGCGAGATCTCCTTCGCATTGGGTTCGCGCCAGATCCGCTGGACGAGCCAGCGGTTGGGAAGTGCTGGAAATTGTGGCGCGCCGCCCGCTTCGTGTTCTAGAACGTCGGCGAGTTGCTGCC
>VOPT01000078.1 GCA_009594865.1 Nitrospira sp.
ACGTCGATTGCTGCATGGGCGCGCCTCCTCATCAGGACTGCGCTTCTCTTTAGCACGTCGCGAGCGGAGAATAAATCAGACCTTCCTTAAATGATAGATTCATAATCTCATGGATGAATTGACTGCGGTCATTGACGAAACCGGCACTAGTCCTTCTGCCAATGGGTTTGGCGTTGGAGCTATTCTTTTTCCTAAAGAAAGAACGGATTCGCTCAGGGGCGCTGCAAAGGAAATCGCAGTGCTGGTAGGTAAAGAGGACTTTAAGTACAAGCATGTGCAAAATAATTCAAGCGCAAGAGCAAAATTTATCCAGACCCTCCAGCTGAAAGGTGTGCGGATTTTTGGGTTTTATTCCTCCGCGTCGGGAATGAAACAGCGAATTGATCGCTTCAATGAGGTGGCACCTATTTATGGCAGGCACATGCTGGGTTATGACAGTTCCCCAGCCATGCAGTTGATGGATCTCTTTCTCGGTTATGCTGTTGGGCCAATCGCTTGCCACGCCTTGGTTAATAGGTATACGGCAGATCTCTATTGGGATCGGAGAAATGATCTCAAGTTGATCGAATGCTTAGTTAAAAAACATATTGAAAAGTATGCGAATCATCCACGCTTATCTGGAGCAGAAAAAAGCATTCGGTTTGCAGGACAAACCGCTGGTAGGTTAAACGGTGTTGCAAGATTGGCGGGGGTTTTGGCCGGAGATCTTCGCTTATTTTTTGACTTGCATGGCGCAAAAATCTGGAAGTGCTTGGATGTGGATGGATTAAGAATGCAGAATGATCCGTATGGCATGCAGCAGGCGGCCGCATCGTCTCGCTTGATGGCTACAAGGGAGGAAGCCCTTGCGGATAGAGATCTTTATGGCTCCTTCCCCGGCACTGTAATGCTTCAGGCGTATTACAAAGGATTCCTCAAGCACATCGATACTAAACGTAACCTTATTTCATTTTGCGATCCCCAAGGGCGCATGGGATTGCTTGAAATAGAGCATGGCCAAAGGTGGCATGTTAGGCAGTCTGCAGACTAAACGCGTAGCAACTGGTTCGGCGCTGCGGAGGTTGATGCAGAGGCACTCCTCTGGGGCGTGAGTCTGTATTAAATGTTTCAGGCGCCACCGAGAATTAAATGTCAGGTCTTGCGATAAGGCCCATCCCATCGCTATCACTTCTCCTCACACCTTCCCGAACATCTTCTCGAAGAACTCTCGATTCTGTTTCATATGCTGTTCGATGTCCGAGAGCAGGTGTTTTGCCCCCGCTTGCCAATCTTCGGTTTGATAACCGACGCGGCGGGCGAGGAAGATAAATTCGTCGGACTCCGGTGGAGGGATGACGAGGTCCTTGGTGTTGCCCCGTACCATGCGCAGGCCGTCGATCAACATGCGGATGAAGAGGTAGGACTTGCGCAAATTCTCACCGGTGGCGCGAGGGATGAGACCCACGTCGATGAGTGCAGCCAGGGCACGCAGCGTGTTGGGCGTGCGCAAGCTGGGGTAGCGGTGGCCGTGCATAACCTGCAGATATTGAATGGCATATTCCAGCGTGACGATACCACCGTGGCTGTGTTTGAGGTTGATCTGCCCTGGCTCGACCAATTGTTTCACTTGTTGCCGACGCAGATCGAGCGCGGTCGCCAGATCCCAGGGGGCGCCGCTGTATACGAAGCTGTCGCGATGGGCTTCCACCTTCTTGCCCAGGGCCGCGTCACCCGCAATATGCCGCAGCTTGATCAACGCCTGCCGTTCGAACGGAGCGGCGAGGCCGTCGGCGCTATAGTATTTACAGACTTCATCGAACGCGTTTGAGAGTGATCCCTTTCCACCGTGCGGTCGGAGGCGGACATCGATGTGGAAGATGCCTTCCTGCTTGGCTTCTATCCACTGCAACAGTTCCTGTGCCAGCCGCTCGAAATACTCGCTGTTCTCGATACCATCTTTTCCGGTCGTGTGTCCTGGACCACCATACACGAAGAGCACTTCGATGTCCGAGGCATACCCCAGTTCGCGACCACCGAATTTCCCTGCGCCCAGTATGGCGAAGGGACAGGGTTTCTTGTTGGCGAGGCGAGGCGAGCCGTAACGTTTGGTGAGTTTCGCTTGGCAGTCGATCAGGCTGCGCTCCACGATGACTTCGGCCAGTTCGGAAATGGCTAAAGAAAAGTCAGGCAGGTTGGTGCCCGGCTCGACAATGTGCTTCATGTCGATGCGAAATAGTTCCTGATCTTTGAAGCGATTGAGGGCCTCCTTGCGCGCTTCGTCGGTCTTGGCTTTGGCGATGACGCGGTTGAGCTCCTTGCGGAGCGTCGCTTGCGGCTTGATCAGGGGCGCCTCGCGATAGTCCTTGAGCAACGGCAACAGGTTGACATGTTGCCGCCGGAGAAAGTCTTCCCATAAAAAGTCACTGGCGCCGAGAAGCCGCGCAAGAATGGGGAACGTCTTTTTGTCGTTGACGAAGTCCCACGCCTGTTTCCTTCCGGCTTGTCGGGAACCTTCGAGCACAAGGTCGAGAAATTGATCAAAGGATTCCAGCGCCTTGGCAGGATCGGGCGCCCACGTCAGCGCGTGGGTGAATTGTTTGATGAGCACCGCGGTGAGCCGGAGTTGCTCTTGATCACTTGGATCCAGCAGCTTCTGTCCGAAGCGGTTACGGACATAAAAACGGTCGTGCAATTTGCCGTCTTCAATCGCGAACTGAGCCTTGCTGATGTACACGTTGCGCATGGCCAGCGCATTGGCGAAGGCATAGAGAAACGCCGGCGTGTCGTCGGACCGGATGTCCATGATCGTGTCGGTGGCCGACTGGCTGTTATCGAAGGTGATATGAACAGTATGGAGCAGGCCGCTGAAAGAACTGCGCCGTGTGCCCAGGTATTCGACGAGCTGCCGATTGACTTGCTGGCGCGCTTCGTCGAATTCGTTGGTATCCAGGAGGACGATCATGCGTGAAAGTTGTTCGGCCAGGCGCTTCTGGTCTTCGGCCGTGAACGGCTCTCCTTCGGTAGGCGTGACCGTGAAGACATCCACGATCTTTTTTCTCGTGAGTCCTGGCCGGCCCTGTGGCCTGGGACGTGTGCCGTAGGGGGTGTTTGAGCGACCGGCTCGTGCCGGGTCGCTTTCCGCGGAGGTAAAGATACGACCTTCCTCGATATTCAAACCAAAGGCCGAGAGGAGCCCGCAGATCGTGGCGAACTCCGAAAAGTAGTCGTACGCGACAATGGTGATGGTCCAGCGGGTGCGGTCGAGTTTTGCAAACCGCACTTCGCAAGGATGGTCCGGCGTCAGCAGGGCCGCCAGCGAGAGATGTTCGGCGAGCAGTTTGGGCGGAAACGTTGCGAAATAATCCGGGTCCATCCTGGTTGTGAAATCGTGCAGGATGTCCGCATCAATGTTCGGGCAGAGCGGAGCGAGGGTGGCGAGGATCTGGTCGCGATCGGTATTCGCGTGCAGCATGGGTTCTGTGGAGTATACCCCAAGGTGCTGTCGTTGTACCGGAAGAATTGCGCCAGTATAATGCGGCGCCATGGCACGACGTTCCTCCCCGAATGACTCACTTGCCGACCCTGCAGGTACGGGCCCCTCACCAGTGTTCCCCGATCCGACCCCCTTGCTGGTCGCATCCGGCCTTGACGCAGATGAGGTGGTACGGATTCTGGGGCCTTATGGACTGCGAAATCCAATCGAGGCGGATACGAATATTCAAAGCATGGCGGGCGAGCCCCATACGCGACGCCTGTTGGCCGGGATCCTCCCCCGTCTGCTAGCCGAGGTGGCGCGCACCGCCGATCCCGATCAAGCTCTGAATCATTGGGAGCGCCTCTTTACGGGAAGCGCAAACCGCTCCTCTCTCCTGCAGTATCTGCAAGCCTCGCCCAGAATGCTGGGGCTGCTGTGCACCATCTTTGGAAACAGTGACTCTCTGGCATTTGCGCTCATTCGTGATCCGATGCTGGTCTATTGGCTGGCGGAAGAAGATGTCTTGACGACGGCCCCGACCAGGGATGGCATGGTGGCCGCGTTGCGCCAGAGCCTTGGCTCGCTCAAGGCCACTGAATTGAAGCTTGATGTGCTACGGCGTGTGCGGCGGCGGGAAATGTTGCGGATCGGTGTGCGCGATCTCCTCCGTCTCGCTACTGTTGAAGAAACAGTCGGATCACTGTCCGATCTGGCGTCGGTGCTGATCCATGGGGCCTATGAGATCGTCGATAAAGACCTCAAGGCGCAGCATGGGACGCCAATGCATCAATTGGCGGACGGCACCTGGGTGGAGACGGAGTTTGTCGTGATCGGCATGGGGAAGCTGGGCGCCCATGAGTTGAACTACAGCTCAGATGTCGACCTGATCTATGTGTATGCGTCGGCCGATGGCGAAACGCGGAAGGGTAGAGGTAATCGTCAGGCCAGCATCGAGACTCTGTCCAACGAAGAATATTTTGAAATGCTCGCGCGGTTGTTGACGAAAGCTCTGGCTGAACAAACGCGCGAGGGTGCGGTGTTCCGCGTGGATCTGCGGTTGCGGGCAGAGGGCACGGTGGGACAGCTGGCACGATCGGTCGCGGCTTATGCAAAGTACTATGCGCAGCGGGGACAGGTATGGGAGAGGTTGGCACTGCTGAAGGCCTGGCCGGTGGCCGGCTCACCTGCGGTCGGGCAGGCGTTTGTGCAGATGGCCGAGGGGTTCGTGTTTCAGTCCGATCTCCAGCCCCTCACGCGAGAGCGGGCCTTGGCAGTGATCCGTGACGTCCGGTCAGTGAAGGAAATGATCGACGAGAAGATTGCCGTGCGCGGGCATCAGCATCGCAATGTGAAGCTGGGAACCGGCGGCATCCGGGAGATTGAGTTTCTGGTGCAGACGATTCAGGTGCTCATTGGCAGAGCGGTGCCCGATATCCTGGACCGAAAGACCGTGGGTGCCCTACACCGCTTCTGCCGTCATCGCTTCGTGAACGAGGACGATCAGCAGCGGCTGACCGAGGCCTATTGGTTTCTACGGGATGTCGAGCACAAGTTACAGATGATGCACGACTTGCAGACCCATGCGCTTCCCGACAGTCATGAGGAGCTGCAGCGTTGTGCGATTCGAATGGGCTATCAGGCGGAGTCGAGGGACGCGGCGCGTGAGCAGTTTCTCGCAGACCGGCAGCGGTATACGGCGGTCGTGCATCACACGTTCAGATCGCTGTTCTATCACCCGGAAACGTCTGCGCTTCTGAGCGCCGTGGTGGCTGCGGCAGAAGGCCACTCCCGCCGCAGCACGTCTCGGCTCGAAAAAGAGACCGGTCCGGCGGGGCCACCGCCGGACCGGTCTTCGACAGCGAAGAAGAAACGGAAACCTTAGTACATCCCTTCCATGCCGTGGTTGTGACCAGCATGGCCACCGGCAGGCTCTTTCTTCTCTTCCGGCAATTCCGTGATCATGACTTCGGTCGTCAGCATCAAGCCGGCGACGCTGGCGGCGTTCTGCAAGGCACAGCGCGACACCTTGGTCGGATCGATGATGCCGACCTTGATCATGTCCACGTACTCGTCGGCGGCGGCGTTGTACCCGCCGTTCGGGTTCTTGTCCTCACGGACGCGGCCGACCACCACGGAACCTTCGGCTCCCGCGTTGGCCGCGATCTGACGAACCGGCTCTTCGAGTGAGCGGCGCACGATATCCACGCCGACTTTCTGCTCCAGGGGCAGGTCCTTGAGGGAATCCAAGCCCTTGAGGCAGCGCAGATAGGCCGTGCCTCCGCCAGGGACGATGCCTTCTTCAACGGCCGCCTTGGTGGCATGCAACGCGTCTTCCACGCGTGCCTTCTTTTCCTTCATTTCGGTCTCGGTCGCGGCGCCGACATTGATGACGGCCACACCGCCGACGATCTTCGCCAGCCGCTCCTGCAGCTTCTCGCGATCGTAGTCCGAGGTGGTCTCTTCGATCTGGGCCTTGATCTGCTTCACGCGGCCTTCGATCTTCTTCGGGTCGCCATGGCCTTCGACGATCGTGGTGTTGTCCTTGTCGATCGTGACGCGCTTGGCGCGGCCCAGGTCCGTCAGCTTCACGTTCTCGAGCTTCAAGCCGAGGTCCTCAGAGATGACCTGGCCGCCGGTGAGGATCGCGATGTCTTCCAGCATAGCCTTGCGGCGATCGCCGAAGCCCGGTGCCTTCACGGCCGACACGTTGAGGGTGCCGCGGAGCTTGTTGACCACGAGGGTCGCGAGCGCTTCGCCTTCGACTTCTTCGGCAATGATGATGAGCGGCTTGCCGAGCTTGGCAACCTGCTCGAGGACCGGGAGGAGGTCCTTCATGCTGCTGACTTTCTTTTCGTTGATGAGGATGAGCGGCTCGTCCATGACGGCTTCCATCCGCTCGGCGTTGGTCACGAAGTAGGGGGAGATGTAGCCGCGATCGAACTGCATACCCTCAACGACGTCCAACGAGGTGGTCATCGACTTGGCTTCTTCCACCGTGATGACGCCATCTTTGCCGACCTTCTCCATCGCTTCCGCGATGAGGTCGCCGATGGTCTTGTCGTTGTTGGCGGAGATGGTGCCGACCTGGGAGATCTCGGTCTTGTTCTGGCAGGGCTTGCTGAGCTTCTTCAGCTCGCCGATCACGACTTCCACGGCTTTGTTGATGCCGCGCTGGATTTCCATCGGATTGGCGCCGGCGGTGATGTTCTTGACGCCTTCCCGGTAGATCGCCTGGGCCAGCACCGTGGCGGTGGTGGTTCCGTCACCGGCCGTGTCGCTGGTCTTGCTGGCGACTTCGCGAACCAGCTGGGCGCCCATGTTTTCGTACGGGTTCTTCAGTTCGACTTCCTTCGCCACGGTCACGCCGTCCTTGGTGATCGTCGGGGCGCCGAACTTCTTGTCCAAAATCGCATTCCGGCCCTTGGGGCCGAGCGTCGCCTTCACGGCATCGGCGAGCTGGTTCACCCCTCTCAGGATGGATGCCCGTGCCGCCTCGCTATACAACAATTGCTTTGCCATAGTCGTCCTCCGTTAATCGTCTGGATAATCGTTAGTCGGGTGCGTGGGATTAGTGGGTGAAAATGCCCAGGATGTCCTCTTCCTTCAGGATGAGGCACTCTTCGTCTTCGATCCGCAGCTTGCTGCCGGAATACTTGTCGAACAACACCTGGTCGCCGACCTTGATGTTCTCGACTTTCTTGCCGATGGCTTGCACGATGCCCCGCTGCGGCTTTTCTTTCGCGGAGTCAGGGACGTAAATTCCGCCGGAGGTTCGTTCCATTTCCTCGGTGTAGGTGACGAACAAGCGGTCACCGAGCGGCTGGAAATTCTTCGCAGCCGTCGACTTCTTTTCTTTCGATTCCGTAGCCATACCCAATCCTCCTCTTAGATTAGTGAGCGTCTCGGCCCTGATGTACAGTTGTGTGAAAGCTGGAAATTCAGCTCTGACGTGTTACTGCAAGGGCGACCTGCAGAAAACTCGAGTCATAGATAGCGCTATGACGAGGGAAGTCAATGGATGGACTATAAAATTATTCTTCCGCGAGATGCAATGAGAAAGTGCCGTACAAGTGGTTGATTCTACGAATATTGCGCCGGATCAGCTCGCGACGTGTTCGTGAAAGGCATCGTCGCGGCGGTACCGGCGCGGTGAGTCCGAGGTGATGGAGGCGTCGCCTGGTGTTGCTAAGGAAGCGGGAGGGAAGGGGGCTGCGAGGTGAGCAATCTCAATACGTTGCCGGTAATCCCTTGCGCGGCCCGGCTGGATCGGGCGGTCCGCAAGGTCGGCGCATTGTAGTCATCCAGGCCCCAGCTCCATTGAATAGTTCCAGCGGCGAAGACGGGTGCGCCGCTGGCAGCCTGGTACAGGGTCATGTCGCCATAGATGACGTGGCCGTCCCTCGGGTAGGGAGAATGCGCCAGAACGGTTAAGCCGGCTGGTCCGTCGGGAAACGCCTGGTCGATTTCGTACCCCAGTAGGCCGGGAAGGCGATGGTCGGGTGGCAGGTCCACCCCATTAAACAGCGGATGCGCGGGATGGGTGATGAGGATGTCTCCATCGATCGGGACGGTGCCGTACATAACGCCCAGCAGGGCATGCTCCGGTCGGTGCACCGGGGATTCGCGCCATTGTGCGGTGATCAGCTGATCGTTTGAGGGATCGCCATCCAGCGCCAAGGGATCCTCCTGGAGCGCCACTTCTTTATAGCTCACCATCGTCCGGTTGGGCTCGCCGGTCAGCGAGCTGGGTTCCAGCCTGATCTGCCAGTAGCAGGTATTGGCGGAAAAAAATCCCAGCCCGACGCCATGGTCGCGAGCCGCCTCAACATGGCGTCGCATGTCAGCCGACCAATATTCATCATGCCCGACCGACAGCCAGGCCTTGTGTCCCTTCCAGAATTCCGGCTGCGTATGGGTGTCGATGTCGGTGCTATAGGTTACGTCGTATCCATTCCGCTCGAGCCACCGCACCATGTTGTATTCCCATCCGGCGGTGGAAAGCGCACGGGTCGGATGAATTGACATAGCGGTCAGAAATTCGCCCGCCCCCGTGCCGCTTCCGCCCTGGGGATGCTGGCTGCGGGCATAAGGACGGTTGAAGGAGACCTTTCGTGCCCATTGCTCGTCCCGGCTGTTGGACGGATACGTCGATTTCCCACCCCAATTGTTGTAGGCCTGAAAGGTGGTGACACTCGATTGGAAGAGAACCTCAGATGGCCGATCATCTTCCCTTATCACGAAGATGATGTAGCTTTGTTTGCCGCTCGGCGAGCCGGTCAGTTTCGCCAGATAGACGCCGCTGAGCCAGTCGTTTCGCTCGTGGGATTCCGCGGTCAGGGTATACGACACCTGCCATTGGCATTCGATAAGGCCGGTCACGGGATCGGGAGTCGGCATGGGCTGTTGAATGCCTGGCAGGCTGATGCCTCCCTGTACCAATCGGGCCCCTGCCCCGCCATACCATCCCATGCGGTAGATGTCGACCGTCACCTTCGGATCGATGCTGTGAATGTAGAGGTGAAGCGGCTTGCCGCGTTGGATGCTGGTGGCCGAGGCATACCCCTCGATTTCATGATCGGCCGGATTGGCCAAGACCCAGTCCGACTGTCCGGGGCGGGCATTCTCCACGGTGATAGGGGAGGCGGCGTGGGAGGGAGGGAGACCGAGGAGGGAGAGCAGTGTGGTGAGCAAGAGCCCGGCGAGGGCGATGCGACCCTTCCACTGTGTCTTACATCCGAAGGCGGTCAAAGTCTTTCACGTCCTTCTTGATGAAATCACGAAGTCGTTTGATGATGCGGGCCTCCAGCTGCCGGGTCCGTTCCTTCGTGATGCCGTACTTGGCGCCCATATCTTCGAGGGTCAACGGGGTTTCAGACAAGATGCGGTTTCGGAGGATGTCTTCCTCGCGCTCATCGAGCGTTTTGGTAAACTCCGCCAGCTTGCGCCGAAACAGCGCTTTCAGCTGCGTGTCGGCGAGTTTTTCATCGGCCGGCTGTTCATGCGCCGGCAGAACGTCCATCAACGTCCCGTCGTGTTCCTGGCCGATGGGTTGATCCAGCGACAGTTCCCAACTGCCCAGCCGCTGATCCATTTCGATGACATCGCGCTCACGCACGTTCAGGCGATCGGCCAGCAGCTTGCTGTCGGGCGCAAAGCCTTCGCGTTCGAGCTTGGCCTTTTCTTTCTTCAGATTATAGAAGAGCTTGCGCTGATCCTGGGTGGTGCCGACTTTGATCAGCCGGTAGGTGTTCAGCAGGTAGCGGAGAATGTAGGCCCTGGACCACCAGGCCGCGTAGGCATAAAAGCGCACGTTTTTCGTTGGGTCGAACTTCTTGATTGCCTGCAGCAGTCCGACGTTGCCTTCCTGGATCAGGTCCATATGGTCGGCGCCGGTGTGGAGATATTCGGAGGCGATGGAGACGGAGACGCGGAGATTGGCCAGAATGAGTTTCATCGCCGCATCACGGCTTCCGCGTAGCTGATACTCCTCGAAGAGGCGTAGCTCTTCTTCCTTGCTGAGGTAGGGGTAGCGTCGAATTTCCGTCAGATACTGTTGTAGCGTCGTGACGGGGACCAGGGAGGTACTCAATGGAGCGGACTGCGGCTCCCTTGACGGGTGGCGTTCGGCTGTCTCGTGTTCTTCCGTCACCTCCTCGTCCGTCGGCTCCAGGGCCTCTGGTTCAAGGCTGTCGTCTTCGTCCAGGTCCGCGTCTGAATCGGAATCGTGTTGTGCCTTGCGCTGAGTCATGCGAGTCGAACCCTTGGGATATTGGAGCTGACTATACCAGATGTCGAGTGTCGGGTAACAACGAGCCGGGTGAGATCCGCTTGTGTCACCCTTGCGTCTCTGAAATTGCCCCTCGTATAGTGCGGAGGTGCCATTGCAGCACCAACTGAAGGGCAAGGGATTGGGCCGCACGGGATGAAATCGTTGGGGGGGCTCGGGACATTAGGGACGGCTTTGCGTAGCGGGCATTGGCCTACGCTGGCAGGCGCCTGGTTACATCTCACCGTGAGCTTTATGGTGTGGGTGCTCTTCGGGGCGTTGGCGGTGTCGATCTGCGCGGACCTCCACCTGACGGCGACGCAACAGAGTGTGGTGGTGGCGCTCCCGCTGCTGAGCGGTGCGTTGCTGCGAATTGTGACCGGCTGGGCTTGCGATCGGTCTGGAGCCAAACGAACCGGTCTGTGGGTATTGGGACTGCAACTGATCGCGGTCCTGTGGGCGGCGCTCAGCGGAACACAGTACGCAGAGCTGCTCGCCATCGCATTGCTCCTGGGGGCGGGAGGGGCAAGTTTCGCGGTGACCATGCCGGTGGCCAGTCGAGCCTATCCTGCCGCCCATCAAGGCCTGGTGTTGGGGGTAGTCGCGTCCGGCAATATCGGAACGGTGTTGGTCCTCTTGTTGGCGCCGCGATGGGAGGGGCAGCTGGGATGGCACGGAGCCTGCGGGATTATGACGGTACCCATTGTGCTGGCCATCGGTCTATTCGCCAAGGTGGTGCGGGAAGAACCGCCTGCTCGGTCCGCCACAGGAGATGCCTGGTGGCAGCAGGCCTGGGGAATGGTGCAAGTGCCGTCCGTCTATTGGCTTTGCCTCGTGTATGCCATTACATTCGGCGGATTTGTCGGCCTGACGAGTTTTCTGCCGGTGCTGTTGCATGACCACTACGGGAGCGACTCGATTGTTGGTGGGGCCATTGCCGCGTTCTGCGGATTGACCGGTAGCCTGATTCGCCCGGTGGGCGGGTATGTGGCGGATCGCTGGGGAGGCCTTCCGGTCTTGGCGGGTGCGTTTATGGTGCTCGCTCTCGTCACGGCATTAGCGGCCTCGCTGCCCGCCTTGCCCTGGCTGGCAAGCTTGCTCATGGTGACGATTGCGGTCATGGGGTTCGGCAACGGCGTGATCTTCCAGATCGTCTCTGAGTGGTTTCCTGAGGATATCGGGCTGGCATCAGGCCTGGTGGGGGCCGCAGGCGGAATCGGTGGATTTGTGGTGCCGATCGGGTTTGGATTATTGCGGGAAGGGACGGGGACGTTTGTGCCGGGATTTTTGGGCTTGGCGCTGGTGAGCGTCGCCGCGGCGATGACGGTGAGCTCCGCGCTGCGCTGGCGGCCTCGAGCGGTCGCACCGGCCCAGAATGTGGAAGGTTTTTCCCGTTGACAGGTATGGTTGAAAAGAGTTAGCTGGGCACCCACGTAGGCCGGTCTGAACAATTGAGGGACTATGGCGACACCGTTTAATTCGATCGAAGAAGCCATCCGGGACATCAAGAAGGGGAAGTTCATCATCCTCGTCGATGATGAAGATCGCGAGAACGAAGGCGATCTCGTGATGGCGGCCAGCAAGGTCACGCCTCAGGCGGTCAACTTCATGGCCAAGCACGCGCGCGGATTGATCTGTCTGGCCCTGACGCCGGAGCGGGTGGAGGAATTGCAGCTGGCGCCACAGGCTGCGGAGAATACCGCCACCTTCGGCACCGCTTTCACGGTGTCGGTCGATGCTCGCAAAGGCATCACGACGGGCATTTCAGCAGCCGATCGCGCGACGACGATCCATGTCGCCATCGATCCAGGCTGTTCTCCGGCCGATCTCGCTCGCCCCGGTCATATTTTCCCTCTCAAGGCGCAAGTGGGCGGTGTGCTCCGGCGCGCGGGCCAGACCGAAGGATCGGTGGACCTGGCGCGATTAGCCGGGCTCTATCCCGCTGGAGTCATTTGCGAAATTATGAATGAAGACGGCACGATGGCGCGCGTGGCCGAGTTGACCAAGTTTGCCAAACGGCACAAATTGAAAATGGTGACGATCAAAGCCCTGATCGAGTACCGGATGCATCGCGAGACCTTTGTGCGGCGGGCGGCGAGCGCGTTTTTGCCCACGACGTTCGGTGATTTTGAGGCGATCGCCTTCGAGAACGACATCGATGGAGCGACTCATATTGCCTTGGTGAAGGGGCAGGTTGATGCCGAGACACCCATGCTCGTTCGGGTCCATTCCGGCTGTTTGACGGCGGATGTACTGGGCTCGCTGCGCTGTGATTGCCGCGAGCAACTCCACCGGGCCATGGAGATCATTCAGAAGGACGGCCGTGGTGTGTTGCTCTACCTGAATCAGGAGGGGCGGGGAATCGGCCTGCTGAACAAGATTCGGGCGTATGGCCTTCAGGATTCCGGCAGCGACACGGTCGAAGCCAATCTTCAGCTCGGCTTCAAGGCGGATCTGCGGGATTATGGCGTCGGCGCGCAGATCCTCGTCCAGCTCGGGTTACATAAGATCCGCCTGATCACCAACAATCCGCGCAAGATTGTCGGGATCGAAGGGTATGGGTTGAAGGTGGTCGAACGCGTGCCGATCGAAATCGCTCCACGAGCCGATAACGAAAAATATCTCCGCACCAAAAAGGCCAAGCTCGGCCACCTGTTGAAAAAAGTCTGACGCGCTTGCCGCGCCACATCTCTTTCGCGTGTGTGGCGGAAGAGGCGCGCCTGAAACGTATAGCCATTTGAGGGCGTTTCCAGGTATGATCCCCCTCTTTCTTCGGCGCACGCGCAATCCATGACACGTTTGAATTGGTGTGGCACTCTATGAAGCTTCGCAAAGGCTCCCAAGACGCGACGGGCCTGACCTTCGGCATCGTCGCGAGCAAGTTCAATAGGTTCGTGACTAGCCGGTTATTGACCGAGTGTGTGAAGGCCTTGAGCAAGGCCGGAGTGGTGGACGACGCGATCGAAGTCGTGCGCGTGCCCGGTGCGTTCGAAATTCCGCTCGTGGCCCGCCAGCTTGCCCGCTCCGGTCGATTCGATGCCGTCATCTGTCTCGGTGCCGTCATTCGGGGCGACACGCCCCATTTTGAATACATCAGCACCGAGGTCACCCGGGGCATCCTGCAGGCCTCGATGGAATCGAATCTGCCCGTGGTTTTCGGCGTGCTCACGACCGATACGGTGGCGCAGGCGAATGAACGTGCCGATCCGGACAAACTGAATCGTGGCGCCGATGCCGCGAAAACGGCCATTGAAATGGTCAATGTCATGCGCCAACTCAAGAAAGAGGGAAGCGAGGAGATGCCCCCTGCCCCTTCCCCGCGAAAAGCCGGACGATCGGCCACGAGGTCGAAACGCTGACCAGCGCTGTCTTATGGCCTCTCGACACCAAGCCCGCGAACGGGCGGTACAGATTCTCTTTCAATACGACATTCATGGCCAAGCCGGTCCGTGGCTGGACGATTTTTGGATGCAATATCCGCTGACCGAAGAATTGCGGGTGTTCGCCGAACGCCTCGTCGCCGGGGTGCGAGAACATAAGAAGGAACTCGATGCGTTGATCGGCGCCCATGCCACCAATTGGAAGGTGGGCCGCATGCCCATCATCGACCGGAATATTCTTCGCCTGGGCTGTTTCGAACTGCTCTATGCCCCCGAGGTTCCGGCGAAGGTGACGCTGAATGAAGCGATCGAACTCGCAAAAAGCTTCGGCGATGAAGAGGCCTCCAAGTTCGTGAACGGTATTCTCGACAAGGTGTTGGGGTCGGATAGCCGGCTGGAACGGAAACGCGCTTTTCCGGAGTTGCCGGTCGTCGGGAGCGATTAGGCAGCATGGACCGTATAGGTCAGACGATGAGAAGGCGATGGCAGAAGACCAATTGCAACTGTTTGCGATTCATGGTGTTTGTTTCACGAGGTGGCGATGATTGAGCGATATACCCGGCCACGCATGAGCGCGATCTGGGACCTCACACATAAGTATGAGATTTGGTTGGAAGTCGAGTTGCAGGCGTGCGCGGCCTTTGAGCGGGCCGGACAGATCCCGCGCGGCACGAGCGCCAAGATCCGCAAAAAAGCGAAGATCGATGTGGCGCGTATCGCCGAAATTGAAAAGGTGACCAAGCACGATGTGATCGCCTTTCTGGAATCACTCATGGCTTCCGTCGGGCCCGAGCATCGCTTTCTCCACATGGGGCTCACCTCGTCGGACATCGTCGATACGTCGCTGGCCGTGCAAATGACGGAGGCGCTCGATCTGATCCTCGAAGACCTCGATGAGTTGATCGCCGTCCTGAGAAAACGCGCGCTGGAACATCGCCATACGGTGATGGTCGGGCGTTCGCATGGCATCCATGGCGAGCCGGTCTCCTTCGGGTTCAAACTCGCCATCTGGTACGAAGAGGCCTGCCGGCACCGGATCAGGCTTCAGGCGGCAAGAAAGGACATTGCCGTCGGCAAACTGTCCGGCGCGATGGGGACGTTCGCCCATCAGGGGCCGGAAATCGAAGAATATGTCTGTGCCAAGATGGGGCTGGCCTCGGATCCCGTCTCGAATCAGATTGTGCAACGCGATCGGCATGCGTCCTATGCATCCGCCTTGGCGTTGCTGGCGGCCACCATTGAAAAAATCGCCACAGAAATCCGCCATCTGCAACGGACGGAAGTGCTGGAGGCGGAAGAATACTTTTCCGAGGGACAGAAGGGCTCCTCGGCCATGCCGCATAAGCGTAACCCGATTGCCTCGGAAAACCTGTGCGGCCTCGCGCGCCTCGTGCGCAGCAACAGTCTGGCGGCCATGGAAAATGTCGCTCTTTGGCATGAACGGGATATCAGCCACTCCTCGGTCGAGCGAGTGATCATGCCTGACAGCACCATCCTGGTCGATTATATGCTGGCTCGCGTGACGGACTTGGTCAAAAATCTGGTGGTGTACCCCGAGCGCATGCAGCGGAATTTGGATTTGACCGGAGGCTTGGTGTACTCGCAGAGACTCCTGCTGGCCTTGATTGATAAAGGCGCCCAGCGCAAGGAGTCCTATGAAGCGGTCCAGCGCAATGCCATGACGGCATGGAAAGGCGGGGTCGGATTTCAGGAACTCGTCACCCGGGATCCGTTCATCACGACTCATTTGAAGCCGAGTGAGATCACGGCCTGTTTCGATCCCATGTATTATCTGCGGCATCTCGACCAGGTGTTTCGACGGGTCTTCGGCGCTCGTGCGATCCCGGCGACGCGAGACCGAAAGAGGCGTAGATGATGGCAGCGTCACTGATGAGAATGGTACTGACGGTGGCCCTGCTGTTCGGAGCGGCCCTGTCACCGGCCCTGGCGACCGATCGGGAGGCGCTGCTGACCCAGCCCGGTGTGTACGGCACGTTTGCCGCCTTTCAAATGGATCACGATTGGTGGGATCTCACTGGCGAAGCGCGGGTCATCGCCGTGTCCGAAGTGAAGGGGCTCATCGAGCAGTTCTCGCACAAGATCGTCATCGAGTCGTATCTGCTCCGCGGACTCTCGGACCATGCCGATTTGATGTTCCGCATCCATGCCCACGCACTGTCTGATACGCAACAGTTTCTTACCTCACTGTTAGGAACCCGCTTGGGACGCCATCTCGTGGCAACGACCTATCTGCATGGTGTGACCAAGCCGGCTGCCTACGCAGCCGGATTTCCCGAATCAATGAAGCAGGCGTTGCAGTCGCCGGCACCGGACGCAGGGGCGAAGTCCTATGCGATCGTCATCCCGATCAGAAAGGATGCCGACTGGTGGGCTCTGGATCACGAGAGCCGCGCTACGCTCATGCAGGAGCACACGCAAGCGGCGTTGCCTTACATCAATACCGTGAAACGCAAGCTGTATCATTCCAGCGGCCTGGACGACTTTGACTTCATTACCTATTTCGAGACTGACAAACTGGACGATTTTCACAGCTTGATCCGTGCCCTCGAGCAGGTAAAAGAATTCCGCCATGACCGACGGTTTGGCCATCCCACATTGCTGGGAACGATTAGACCGCTGGACGACATTCTGGAATTGTTCGCACGGTAGTGGGAGGATTGAGGATGACTGGCGAACCGGCAGGCACGATGCTGTATGAGGGCAAGGCGAAGAAAATTTTCACGACCGAACGGCCGGATCAGGTGTTGCAGTATTTCAAGGACGACGCCACCGCCTTCAATGCGCAAAAGCGCGGGACCATCGCCGATAAAGGGGTGGTCAACAATAAGGTCTCGGAGCGGCTGTTCACACTCCTCGAGCAGCAGGGAATACCAACTCACTTCATTCAACGCGTCAGCGACCGCGAGATGCTCACCAAGAAGGTGACCATTGTGCCGGTGGAAGTCGTGGTCAGAAACGTCGTCGCGGGCAGCTTGGCCAAGCGGTTGGGGCTCACGGAAGGTGCCGCCATCGCCCCGGCCCTCATCGAGTTTTATTACAAGGACGACGCACTGGGTGATCCGCTGGTGAACGACGATCATTTGCGTTTGTTGAACGTGGCGACACCCGCCGTACTGCGGGAGATGCGTGACCTGGGCCACAAAATCAATGCGGTCTTGTTACCCTTCTTCAAGCAGCGACGTATGCTGTTGGTGGATTTTAAACTCGAATTCGGCGTCTTTCACAATCGACTCATTCTTGCCGACGAGATTTCTCCCGACACCTGCCGGTTCTGGGATCAGACCACAAAAGAGTCGATGGACAAGGACCGGTTTCGGAAGGACTTGGGCAAGATCGAAGAGGCCTACCAGGAAGTGCTGAAAAGGGTGTGCGGTTAGGGCGGGGTGACGCAGCGGCTTTGCTCGCGCAATGCGCGGCCTCGGAAGGCCCTCGTTGGATAGGTGTAGGATCCGCCCGCCTCACTCTCCCCTCGGCAGCCTCGCTGGAATTGCAGTGTTGGGGTAGGGAATGATGAACCGGTTGTCGCAGCTTTTTCTGAACTATGGCTTGGCGCTGGCGATCTTGGTGTGGGCTGCCACGGTCGCGATGATGGCCTACCATCTTGAAGCGTCGCCCTGGCGGTGGGCGTTCATTTTGTTGTCGTTGGCGGGCCTTGGAACCGTGGGCGTCATTTTCTGGATTCGCAGGTATGTGAAGAACAGTATAAAAGCACTGCAGCAAGCAGGAAAGACACAATGAAAGCCAAAATTCATGTCACGTTGAAGCAGGGGATTCTGGATCCCCAGGGAAAAGCGATCGAGCATGCCTTGGACTCGCTGGGGTTCAAGAATGCGGCGAATGTGCGGGTGGGCAAGTACATGGAAGTGGATCTGAACGAGACGGATCGCACGAAGGCTGAGGCGCAAGTGAAGCAGATGTGTGAAAAGTTGCTCGCGAATACGGTTATTGAGGAGTATCGGTACGACTTGCAGTGACCGTGTGACATGGCAGGACTTGGTTTGGCCTCGCGCATGCGCGACCTCAGCAGATGTTTGTCGAGTGCTTGCCGTAGGGCTACATTCTGACATCGTGCCGAAAAGAGGGTGAGTGACATGAACATCGGCGTGGTGGTGTTTCCCGGCAGCAATTGCGATCACGACTGTGAGTATATCTTTAAGGATGTGCTGGGGCAGTCCGTGAAGATGATCTGGCACAAGGACACCCTGCCGGCAGGGTTAGATGCCGTTGTCTTGCCGGGTGGGTTTTCCTATGGAGACTATCTCCGGACGGGCGCGATCGCCAGATTCTCCCCGGTCATGGGGGCGGTCAAGACATTCGCACGAGAGGGCGGGCTGGTCATCGGCATTTGCAACGGCTTCCAAATTCTGCTGGAAGCCGGCCTGTTACCCGGTGTGATGTTGAGAAATACCTCCCTAAATTTCATCTGCAAAGATGTGTATGTGAAGGTGGAGAACGCCGCCACTCGATTCACGAATCGTTGCGAGTCCGGCCAGGTGCTGAAGATTCCCATCGCACATGCGGACGGCAACTACTATACCGATCCGGTGACGCTTGGCGGCATCAAGGCCAATGCGCAGGTGATCTTTCGATATTGTACGGCAGAGGGCAAGGTCACGCCCGAGGCGAACCCGAACGGCTCGCTCGACAATATCGCGGGCATTATGAACGCTGACGGCAATGTATTGGGGATGATGCCGCATCCCGAACGGAGCGCCGAAACGGTGCTGGGTAACGAAGACGGCCGGCTGATTTTCCTGTCCATGCTGAGCGCGTTCGGTAAGACGGAACAGCAATCCAGATTAGTCAGCGTATGAAAGCGGGGCGAGTCCACAGGAGTGCCGGATCCGTCGATCCTCATCCACGATAGAGAATGTGCAACACATGAAATCACTGGTGATTACCCAAGCCATCCTTGAGCAGCACAAGCTGAGTGAGGATGAATACAAGAAGATTCTGGAGATTCTTGGGCGGGAGCCGAACTGGACCGAACTGGGCATGTTCTCGGCCATGTGGAGCGAACATTGTTCCTACAAGAGCTCCCGCATCCATTTGAAGAAATTACCGACGACCGGTCCGCGCGTCGTCCAGGGGCCGGGCGAAAACGCCGGCGCCGTCGATATCGGCGACGGCCTCTGCGCGGTCTTCAAGATGGAGTCTCACAACCATCCGTCCTTCATCGAGCCTTACCAGGGCGCCGCAACCGGAGTTGGCGGAATTCTTCGTGATATTTTCACGATGGGCGCCAGGCCGATCGCTCTGTTGAACTCGTTGCGATTCGGCGGACTGGACAATGCGAATACTCGCCATCTTCTCAAAGGTGTGGTGTCAGGCATCGCGGGTTATGGCAATTGCATGGGAGTGCCGACGGTCGGCGGCGAGATCGTCTTCAATGACATCTATGCGCTCAATCCGCTCGTCAATGTATTTTGCGTCGGTATCGCCAGGAAGGACAAGATTTTTCTGGGCAAGGCGGCCGGCGTCGGCAATCCGGTGATCTATTTCGGTTCAAAGACGGGTCGGGACGGAATTCACGGCGCGACCATGGCGTCAGACTCCTTCGATGAACAGGCTGCTCAGAAGCGCCCGACTGTGCAGGTCGGCGATCCGTTTACGGAGAAGCTTCTGCTGGAGGCCTGCCTCGAGTTGATGGCAGGTGACTGCCTCGTCGGGATTCAGGACATGGGGGCTGCGGGGTTGACCAGTTCGGCCTGCGAAATGGCGTCGCGAGAAGGCACCGGCGTGGAATTGGAATTGGCCGATGTGCCGCGCCGCGAGCCCGGCATGACGCCCTACGAAATCATGCTGTCCGAATCACAGGAACGCATGTTGATGGTTGCGAAAGCCGGCCGTGAGGACGAAGTCATCAAGATTTGCCGTAAATGGGATTTGGATGTGGCTGTGATCGGGCGGGTCACGGATACCGGCAAGGTTGTGCTGAAAGAGAACGGCCAGATTGTGGCGGAGATTCCCGCCAAGGCCCTGGCCGATGATGGCCCGCGATATGATCGACCCAGTTCGCCACCAGCCTATCAAGAAATGTTGCAGTCCTTGAATTATGACGCGTTGCCGGATGTGAAAGACGCGAATGCGACCCTGCTCGAACTTTTAGACGCACCGACGATTGCCAGCAAACGCTGGGTCTATGAGCAGTACGACCATATGGTGCGGACAAATACGATGGTGCGGCCGGGATCGGATGCGGCAGTGCTGAGGGTGAAAGGCACCAATAAGGCTCTGGCACTGTCCGTCGATTGTAATGGACGGTATTGTTTATTGAATCCCTATGAAGGCGCCAAGATTGCGATTGCAGAGTGCGCACGGAATCTTGCCTGTTCGGGCGCAGAGCCAATCGGTGTTACCGACTGCCTCAATTTCGGCAATCCGCAGCGTCCGGAAGTCATGTGGCAGTTTGTCCTGGCCATCGAAGGCCTGAAGGATGCCTGCGAGGCATTGAGCGTGCCCATCGTCAGCGGGAATGTCAGTTTGTACAACGAGACCAATGACCTGTCGATCTATCCAACACCTATGATTGGGATGGTGGGATTGATTGAGGATGCCGACCATACGGCCACGCAGTGGTTTAAGCAAGCCGGCGACGTCATCATTTTGCTGGGCCGCACGCGTGAAGATCTTGGGGGCTCGGAGTACCTCAAGATTGTGCATCATCGCGAACAGGGGTCGCCGCCGTTGCTGAATCTCGAGGATGAGCGAGCGGTGCAGGCCTGTACGATTCGACTCATTCGAGAGGGCTTGGTTCAATCGGCACACGATTGCTCCGATGGTGGATTAGCCGTCGCCCTGGCCGAATGTTGCATCTCGGGTCCCGATGGGCATATCGGTGCTGTGATACAATTGCCGCTTGATGGTTTGCGGCGCGACGCATTGCTCTTTGGCGAAAGCCAATCGCGCATAGTCCTGTCGGTGAAGCAGGAACAGGTGGACAGCGTGTTAAATGCGGCCAGGAATGCCGGCGTGCCCGCGTCACGCATTGGTGTCGTCGGAGGAAGCCGGTTGATGATTCGAGTAGACGGAGATCAGCGTGTCGCGGGGTGCACGATCGATCTCGAGGTGCCTAACGTTCATGAACGTTGGGCCTCGGCGATACCCAGGGCACTCGGTCAGGACTGAAACAGAGACGTCATGGCCAAAGAATTACCCCTCATGTCTTCCGACCGATTCCACGACGAATGTGCGGTCTTTGGCATTTACGGGCACAAAGAAGCCGCCAATCTCGCGTACCTCGGTCTCTACGCGCTCCAACACCGCGGTCAGGAAGCCTCCGGCATTGTCTCCAACGATGGTGAGCAGTTTTATGTCGAAAAGGGGCAGGGCCATGTTGCCGATATCTTCTCGCAACAGGCGTTAGCGCGCCTCCCCGGTGCCATGGCGATCGGACACAACCGTTATTCCACAGCGGGCGGCGCTGGGCTGAAGAATGTGCAGCCCCTGAGCGTCAACTTTGCGTTCGGGAACTTGGCGGTGGCGCATAATGGAAACCTCATTAATGCCACCATGCTGCGCAGCGAATTGGAAGCCTATGGCGCCATTTTTCAATCGACATCCGATACGGAAGTCATCATTCATCTGATAGCACATTCACGAGCGGATACGCTGCTTGACCGGGTCATCGATTCACTCACTCAGGTCCGTGGCGCATTTTCGGTTGTGCTCATGACCGATCAGGGAGTGATTGCGGCTCGCGATCCGCATGGATTCCGTCCACTCTGTTTGGGGCGCTTTCGCGATGCTTGGATTGTGGCTTCAGAAAGTTGTGCGTTCGATCTGCTCGACGCGGAATATGTGCGGGAAATCGAACCGGGAGAGCTGGTCGTGCTGGATCATCGGGGTGTGACGAGCTATAAGCCTTTTGCGCCGACTCAGCCTGCCATGTGTGTGTTCGAATATGTCTATTTTGCGCGTCCCGACAGTCGTATTTTTGGCGGGAGCGCGGTCTACTCAATTCGAAAAGCTTTCGGCCGACAACTCGCTCAGGAATCCGGCGTGGACGCGGATATTGTGATTCCCGTACCCGACTCGGGAGTGCCGGCGGCGCTAGGATATTCCGAAGGCTCCGGGGTTCCGTTTGAGAGTGGGCTCATTCGGAATCACTATGTGGGGAGGACGTTCATCGAACCCGAACAATCGATTCGCCACTTTGGAGTCAAAGTCAAACTCAATGCGGTTCCAGAAGTGCTCGCAGGAAAGCGTGTCGTCGTCGTTGATGACTCGTTGGTGCGCGGGACTACGAGTCGAAAAATTGTCAAAATGCTGCGTCATGCCGGGGCCAAAGAAGTGCACATGCGGATTAGTTCTCCTCCGATCGTGTCCCCGTGCTTCTATGGCATTGATACGCCGACGAAGAAAGAATTAATCGCCTCGAGTCATACCACCGACGAAATTCGAAAATACATTACCGCTGATAGTCTCGCCTATCTGAGTCTTGATGGTATGGTCAACGCTGCGCCAGGTACGCCTGGCCAATATTGCAATGCCTGCTTTACTGAACGATATCCCATTTCGTTCACTCGAGCGGAAGAACTGCAACTCGGGTTGTTCGAGCCGCCAAGCTGACGAGGAAAATCTTTGTCTTACGCTCGCCCTGGGTTAAGAGTGATCATCTCCGCACGCGTTGGCGTGGACTTTTGAGTCAATGAGTTGAATTCATCGGGTCGGTGATTCCTCTTGGCGAGAATCACCGCAGCGCTGACGTTTCGCCTGTCTGTCGTCATTCTCCGCACTGGGCTCTCTTCCCGAATACCTTTCCATCGCGTGGTGCCTGTCCTGGGTGGTTGACCTGACTGACGAGATCATTGCGCCCATAGGGCCAAAGAGTCTCGCCGAAGGACCTAGCAGTCTGCTGAAAAACTCCTCGCCTTCACGGCCGCGATGTGCTTCCGTGTTTGTCTAACAGGGCGGCAAGGGATGCGCGGAGCATTTGAAGATCAAGGTGGGCTGTTTTCGTACATAGCGTGGAGGAACGGGTGCCGGAAGGGCATCCATTGAGAAAGATCCGCGAATATGTCCGCGCGGTTCTGGCTGACATGGATCGACCGGTTTCGCGGATGTACGCAAAGGAAGGCCGCCCATCGATCCCACCGGAGCAGTTATTCAGCGCGTTGCTGGTGCAAGCCTTTTACAGCGTGCGATCGGAGCGGCAGTTGATGGAGCAGCTCAACTACAATCTGCTATTCCGCTGGTTCTGTGGCCTGTCGCCCGACGCACCGGTGTGGGACGCGACGACATTTACAAAGAACCGGGAACGGCTGCAACACAGCGAGGTGTTCGAGAAGTTCATGAGGGCGTTACTGCGGCATCCGACGGTTGAGCCGTTGTTGTCGAACGCACAGTTTTCCGTGGACGGGACGTTGATCGAGGCTTGGCCAGCCACAAAAGCTTCAAACCCAAGGACGGTTCCGGCAACAGCGACGGCGGCGAGAACGTTCACGGCCAGAAACGCAAAAATGACACGCATGCCAGCACGACCGACCCCGACAGCCGCCTGTACCGCAAGGCGCAAGGCCGCGAGGCGAAACTGTGCTATATGGGCCATGCGCTGATGGAAAACCGCAACGGGCTCGCCGTGGGAGGCATGGTCACGCAGGCGAACGGTACGGCGGAACGTCGCACGTCCGAGGCGTTGCTGAAGCAACAGACCAAAGAACCTGGCAAGGCCGCCACGGTTGGCGAGGACAAGGCTTATGACGCGACAGACCATGTTGCCGTGCTGCGCAAGCTCGGCGCGACACCACATGTGGCACAAAACAACGCCGAAACCAAACCCGGCAACCACCGCCACAGCGCGATCGACGCCCGCACGACGCGGCACGAGGGTTACGGTATGTCGCAGACGCGGCGCAAGATGATCGAATGCATTTTCAGCTGGGGCAAACAGCACGGCACGATGCGGAAGCCCAAGCATCGAGGCCTCGCCTGCGTCGACGGAGACTTTCTCCTTAATCTGATTGCCTACAACCTAATTCGCATTCCGAAACTGGTCGCTGCATAGGGCGGAGTGTGTTCCAAAACATGAAATCCGCCGTTCTCAGCAGGCAGACCCCCAGAAACTATTCAGGACATTTCAGCCACGCGCAGCTGAAAATCAAAAAGTTGCCCAAACACCGGCTTTTTCAGCAGACTGCTGGTACCCATCGATTCAAGCAAGGGCATTGCGGGCCCTGTCTATCGGGTTGCCATAAAAGCCCTGTGTTCCCCTCCAAAGAGATGTTGCACTAACCTCCCTGGGAATAGAGAAACCACCCTGCTACGGCTACCTTTGCCAACATGCCGTATGGATCGACTCCATCTAGCGTCAGCGCAATAGACCCACAAATCCACGTCATGGCTGAACACGGAACCTGTGTGCAGGTGGATGTGTTAACGCTCTGAATCAGGAGGTGCTCTATGCCCGCTACAGTCCCTGTTTTGAGTGAGCGCCCTATCGAGTTCTCAGAAATGTTTCCTCGGCAAAACTCTGATGTGCGACTCATGATTCAGGGCGGAGAAAATGTATTGCATAATGTGCGCACGGGCCATTTCCACCGGTTGAACGTCTTGGGAACTGTGGTATGGCCGCAATGTGCCGGCACTCATTCGGTTGAACGGATTCTCTCCACCATTTTCGGAACATTTGATGTAACGGCTACGCAGGCTCAATCTGACTTGCTCGATGTACTCGTCCAGCTGCAGGGGGATGGTCTTCTCCATATTGAGAAGCGATGATTTTCCATGGAGCAGCGGGATCCACCTGAATGTGGGGAAAAGAATTGGTCAATGAAAGATGATGGTGGTATGCCGTGACATCGCAGATTCGCCGTAGTTCGTCATTCTTCATGTCGTGAAATGCTCAGCGGGAGATAGGCATTCGATGGGACAGCAGACAAGTTCTACGTTCGCTCGATGGAAACCATCACGCCGTGTAGAGGCTTTTCGCAAGCAGAGGGCGCCACGTCCAGGAATCTCCGCGATGAGTGCAGAGGGCCGGTTGCTCGTCCTCTGCGCACGAACTGCTATCAGTGATTCTGTTCGAGTTGAAATCGCGGATCTGGTGTGCGACGGGATCAACTGGGACCTGGTGTGGCAAATGTCGAAGGCCCATGGAGTCGCACCTCTAGTCTATCGAAACCTTGCCGCCATCTGTCCTGCGGCGGTCCCGTCGTCTATTCATGAAGCCTACCGTCGGCACAATCAATCTACGACCCTGATGAACACTGTGCTTGCCAAAGAATTTGTGGCGTTGCTGGATGCGCTTGCCTCAACGGGCGTCACGGCCATTCCTTTCCGCGGTATTACGCTAGCCCAGATTGCGTATGGCGATCTCTGTATGTGCGAGTGCGAGGACATTGAGTTGATCGTTGAACAGGGAGCTATTCATCAAGCCAGAAAAGTCCTTTGGTCGCACGGATATCAACCTGCCAAAGCTGATATTGCTGCTGAGACTGAAGCTCGTGAGGTTAATCACGTTTTTCTGAAAAGAAACGGAATGGTCACGATTAACCTGCAATGGGGCCTCGCCGGTTACCACTCCGCCTTCCGCCTTGATCGTGGTGCGCTGTGGCGTCGACTGAAGCCGGTTGGTTTGCCGACGAAACCGGTGATGGGTCCCTGTCCCGAGGACTTGTTAATTCTTCTGTGTGTGCATGGAACGATCCATGCTTGGAAACAGTTGAAATGGGTGTGCGATATCGCTGAACTCGTGCGTCGGAAACCGGCGCTAGATTGGAGTCGAGTGCTGTATCAGGCAAGCGAATGGGGATGTAGAAGGATGGTCCTTCTCGGTTTAGCTATGGCGCAGAATCTCTTCGATATTGTGCTGCCTCGTACGGTGAGCCATGAGATTGATGCAGATGCAGACCTGCCCGTGCTTGTGCGAAGAATGCCTCAACAACTACTGAAACAGCCGGACCAGGGCATTGATGAAGCCTGTGCTGATGCGTTGTGTGTCATGATCAAAGACTCTTCATGGGAACGATGGAAATTCAGTGTCATTCTCTGCCGATCGGAGGCAGAGGTGCTCTATCGTCCGTTGCCATGGTTTCGGTTCCAGAGGCAACTTCATATATGGTCGGCATGTATGAAGCCGCTTCTGCGGGTCGTACCCAAAAAAATCGTGCCTGTTCGTGTGCGGTACTTGGTTATGGGCTGGTTGCAGGGTTCTTGAATCGTCTTGGCCCTCCCTCGGACAGGCCGCTGTCTAGTTCGCCTGTGGCACCGTCCTTCCTAAGTGGTTGCTCCTGAAAAAATTCGCGTGCTAGGATGCCAGCATGGTTATCCATGAGAGATTATGCTGTGCATCAGCAGGGGAAGGTAGTGGCTTTTCTCGCTGGCTGCTCTTGCGGAAGGAGGCGCGAATGAAACGGGCTTTCATCGTAACTGCACTGGTGCTGTTGCCCCTATGGGCCGTTCATATTGCCATGGCTGCTGGTTTCTTTAAGGTGGGAGAGCCGGCACCCGCTTTCGCACTCACATCGATCACCGGGGAGGCCCTTTCGCTTGAGCAGTTAAAGGGGAAGGTGGTCGTCCTAGGGCTGTTCCACATTTGCGATCCCTGCATGATGCAAGGAACCAATCTGCAAAAGGTTCACGAGGTGCTGGCGGGTAAAAATGTTGCCGTGGTCGGGATTAATTCCTCGGGCAACTCCAAGCGGGACGTGGGTGAATTCCTGAGCGCGTTCCCCGTAAAAGTGACCTATCCGTATCTCCTCGATCCGAATAAGGTCACGGACAAACTCTATGGCGGTGGAAAATTTATTCCCAACGTGTATGTGATCGATCAGCGTGGCGTGATCAGATGGCAGCGGGTCGGCAATATGGAACTGGCCGGTGCCGAGGTCATTATTCAGGAGGTCGAGAAATTATTGGCTTCCGCGCCTGCCGGATCCGGTCCCATGTAGCAGGAGAAAGAGCATCCATGGACGAATGGGAAGAGGGTAAACTAAAGTTTCTGGAAGTCGTCAAGGGCATCGACCAAGGCGTTGAGGTGGTGATTCCGACGAAGCCTACCAATAGCATGTTCCTGATTTCCCTGACAAAAGGTGCGAATCGTAAGTTCATTACTGTGTCAGAGGACGATATCATCGATCTTCCGACCGAAGCCGGTATCCGCACGAAGGTCACGAAAACTCTGCAGGACGCGATTTCAACCTTGTAACTCCCGCAGATGAGGCGAACCGCGTGAAACAGTTACTTCCCGGCATTTGGCAATGGTCTTGGTTCTCCGAAGAAAAGCAGCTTGATTTTAACGGACTTTTTCTAGCCGTGGGCGAACATAAGATTGTGATCGATCCCCCTCCCATGACGGCCGAAGCAAGTACTCTGATACGGCGTCAAGGCGCGCTCGATTACATCATTGTGACGAATCGTGATCATCTCCGCGAGGCGGCCACCTACCAGGCGGAGTTTCGTTGCCAATTACAGGTACCCGAAGTCGATGCGTCACAGATGGATGTGAAACCTACAAAGACCTATAAGGACGGCGAGCTTTTGCCTGGTGGCATTTGGGCTATTCAGCTGAAGGATCAGAAGTCACCGGGGGAGTCGGCCCTCTACATTCAGCAGGGGAAGGGCGTGTTGATTGTCGGGGATGCCTTGATTGGAAAACCAGTGGGGGCGCTGAGTCTCCTGCCCTCAGAGCGATATGGTGATATTGCGAAGGCCAAGGAAGGGCTTCGCCGGTTGTTGAAATATCACTTCGACTCGATTCTTGTGGGTGATGGGGCTAGCATCATATTCGGGGCCAAACAGGCGGTGGAGCATCTCCTCCAGGCGTAAAGGATCATGGCGCTTCGAAACGGACTGTCCGAAGAACTGAATCGCCAGGGCAACGAGCACTTTGCTCGAGGGCATTACACCGATGCCTATGCCTGCTACGCAAAAGCCTTGGAATGTGATCGTTTGACGGGTGACCACCGGGCGCTGAGTGCCACATTGGGGAACCTCGGAAATATTTGTGCGGTCAGCGGACGTCGTGAATCGGCACAGAGCTACTACCAAGAGGTCCTGGAGCTGCAAAAGGTTCTAGGCGACGATAAAGGCATTGGGACGACACTGGCCAATCTCGGGAATCTCCGCGCAGATGCAGGGGAGTGGGATCGTGCTAGGGCCTATTATCTCGAAGCACTCGACATTATGACCCGTGTGCATGATGAACTCGGCAAGGCCGTGCTGTTTTCCGATCTCGGCTTGGTGGCTCGAGAAACCGGACAGTGCGATGACGCACTGCGCTACTATGAACAGTCGCTGGTCCTGATGCGTCGGCTTAATAATCAAGGCGGCGTCGCCGATGCCTGGCGAATGATGGGTCGGACTTTTGCGATCCAAAAGCGATACGACGATGCGATTGCCTGTTGTCAAACCAGTCAATCCATTGCCGAACGAAGTCGAGACGAACTGCGAGCCGGTGGGGCGCGGTACGTCATGGCCCAGTGTTATGAAGATCTCGGCCAGTTACAGCCCGCTATTGATTTGCTGGAGCAAGTGGTGAGGATGGATCGTAAATATGCTCTTCCGAAATTGACCGAAAACACTGCTCGGCTTGCAGGGCTCCGTGCTCGCTTAGAAGCTGAAGGTCCCAGTCCCCAACCCCGGCGGTCTCGCGCATGAGTACGGTGGCACTTCCAGCCTGGGAGTCGGCTCGTGCGAAGCTACGCACCAATATCCCCCAATTCTACGAACTGGAGCCGGGTGGCCCCCTCGTTCTTGATTTGGGCGATGACGGATGGATCTTAGAATTGAGGTCTGATGGTCAATTCCTTTGTCAGCATGGCATTTCCATGGATGATGTAAAAAGCTTGATGTGTGACGGGACGACCGAAGATCTGGGAACCGATGAAGTCGCCAAACAGGCCAAGTATTTTCTGGGGCCTGCGGTGTCCAAGAAACGTCCTGCTCTTCTCAAGGCAGGGTTCGCTGAGCAGACGGAAATGAACGACGAATATGTTGCCATCACGTTCTTCAAGGCGGTTGATTTTGAGCGCTACGAGGAGGTTCTTGGCTCGGTGCGTTGGTGTCAGAATCTTTTTAAGTCCTAATAATCACGTATCCACAACATACGAATTCTCCTGTTTGCCACGATCCCTTTCTCACGGTGATTCTCTCTTCCCCCTCTCCTGTCTTTAAGGGCCGTGCGTAATCGTGACGGGATTCGAGCCGACTGTCTTCACATCAGTGGGAGCCGGAGGATGATTTAGGGCGAGCGCACGTAAGCCCGGGATCATTTGGCAAAATCCTGTCATGTCAGGAATTCGCCCAGTGCGATTCTTCACGGGCTGAAGAATTGAGTTCTGAGGTAGAGAGGGGCGGTGGATTACGATGAGGACGGAGATTGATATTCAGACTGTTGGCTTTGGGGAAGCCGTTCGCCAGGCTGATAGGTGAGCAGGCATCGTCCTCCCATAATCATAATCAGGAAATTGACTAGACTGCTTCCCAAAACAAGGACCAGGACAAGCAAGCGGGGAGATCCTTGACTGGCTTCCTGAACGACCGTTGCGAGGTCAAGTGCGAGGGCGATAGTGCTGTAGATGACCGCTCCCATCACGGCCCACGGTTGACGAATTAAGATCAGTCCCCCGAGCAGCAGCGTAGGCAATACGAACAGAAACCCTACTAAGATGCCGTCTTTGATCGTCGAGAGTGGGGAGCCCGAGTCTACTCTATAGAGAATACCCTCAAGGAAAATGAGGACAATCAAAAGGACGACGATCAGACGCGCAAGGTGCATAGCGGTACTATAACGGTGGCATAGGTCTGTCGCAAGCTACATAATTTCTGGCACCTCTTGGTGCGAGCTCTCATCACGGATGATAATCGGCACCATTCCGGG
>VOPT01000072.1 GCA_009594865.1 Nitrospira sp.
CAGAATCAGCGGCCGACATGTCCTGCGCACCGGCAATCCCGCCCAGGGTGCCGCCTTGTGCCTGTGCGCGCTCCAAGGCGTGCACGGCAGCCTCAATCAATGCCGGCGCATCGATTCCATCCTGACCTGAGAGGCTGATGCCGATCCGGCTGCTGAGGAACAACTCGTGGCAATCGAGGGTGACTGGCTGGGCGATCGTGCGCTGCATCTTCTTCGCAATCGCCAGCACCTCATCCGGTGTCATCACCTGCTCTAACAGCACCGCAAACCGCGACTCTGTGAGCCTGGCGACGACATCGACGGTCCGCAACGCGCTTTTCACCCGTGCGGCCTGAACACGGTACATCAGATTCCGGTTCAGCATCGCATAGGCATCGGTTTCCGCCGTGAAGTGCTCAAGCTCGATGACGAGAATGGCAGCCTGGCGCCCTTCCCTCTGAGCACGGCCCACCGCTTGGGTCAGGAGTGAGAGAAACAACCGCTGCCTTGGGAGCCCCGTTACCGGATCGTACGTATGTGCCGCACCGACCATCGAGAGCGTTGCCGGCGTATCAGGTGTGGATGCAGCCACCGATTGCCGAATGGACCAATTCGCCGCTCCAAATACCAAGAGGGAGAAGGCCATTCCCAACATCACCATGACGGGATAGGCAGTCAACGCCGAAACCGTGAGCAACCCCACGGAGGCCGTCCAGTACAACCCGCCCGCCATAAACATGACACAGGCCACAACACCGACTCGGGCAATATCATGGGATTCTACGGGGTGGGACGCGTCGGAATGCTCGCACCCGTGGCTGGTTCCCGATCCATCATGATCGCCGCCGTCGGGTGATGCAGGTGGGGGCACGCTCATAGGCGAAGATACACAGGATTGATAGATGTGAGACCACAGGGTCTAAACCGTATCGGAGGAGTCGTGGGGAAACTGTAGGACAGAGTGTCGGCGTGAAGCCTTACGAAGAGAGTCGGCAAGAACGGACAGCAACGGCAAGCAGGACCTCGAGATGTCTCCTATACATCGACCGGTTCCAGCCGTGCCTTGAGATGCAGAATGGCCTTCGAATGGATCTGGCACACCCGAGATTCAGTGACCTTGAGCGCCTGCCCGATTTCTTTCATCGTCAGTTCTTCGAAGTAATACAGCGACAACACGAGCCGTTCTTTTTCCGGAAGATCCTGGATGGCGGTTTCAAGCACGTGACGCGCACGCTCACTCACCAACATGGAGAGTGGATCCGGTTGATTGGAGTCGGTCAGCATGCTGATGATCTTGTGGCCGTCCGCATCTTGTACGCCCAGGTCGTCGAGACTGATGACAACCGCACCCCGGGAGCGGGTGAGAAACTCATCCAGTTCCTCCTGCGACATCTTGAGCTCTTTGCCGACTTCCTGGTCCGATGGTGGACGACCGAGGCGATGGAGGAGTTCGGAATAGGTCTTTTGCAACAGGGTAATACGCTCATGGACGGAGCGCGGAATCCAGTCCATGGAACGGATCTCGTCGAGCATGGCACCTCGGATGCGAAACTCCGCGTAGGTTTTAAATTTTGCCTCACGGGTCGGATCGTACTTATCCATCGCATCCATGAGTCCCATGATTCCGACGGACATCAAGTCTTCAGCGTCCATGTACGCCGGCAGTCGAAACGCCAACCGATGCGCCATGGCTTTGACGACATGAGTAAACTCTTGAATCACCCGTTCACGATCGGATTCCTCAATCACTCGGCGCTGGGCATTTCCGACTGCAAGCGTTTTACGAGCGTGCGTCATTCGCGACAATCCTTTCGCTCAATGCGTCCGCAGAAGTTGTTGCCACAGGAACTGGACGGTTCCCTTGGGGATCGCCGGTGGCGTCAATTGCGACACCGCTTCCGTCAATTCTCGAAACGCGCGGCTAGCCGGCGCATGAGGGAACAGATCGATGACGGCCCGCTGCTGGGTCACCGCCATCGGGACATAGTCGTCCTGCGGAATAGCCCCCAAGTAATCAAGTGAAATGTGGAGGAATCGGCTCACCGCGACCTCCAGCTTTCGATAGATGCGGGCCGCATCCCGAGGCGACTTCACCATGTTCACCAAAACGTAAAACCGGCGCTCGCGGTATTGCCGGAGCAACACCTTCATCAAGGCATAGGCATCGGTCAGCGAGGTGGGCTCAGGAGACACGACGACAACGATCGATTGTGCCGCTGCGGCGAAATAGGTCACGGTCGACGAGATCCCTGCGCCGGTGTCGATCAGCAGCACATCCATCGTCGAGGCCAATCGTTCCAACTCTTCCTGCAGGATGAGCTGTTGTGCTTCCGTCAGAACGGTGAGCTGCGAAATTCCTGTACTGGCTGGCAGGACGGTGATGCCGCTGGGGCCGGTCAAGGCAATGTCTTCGAGCCGACAGGTCTTGGCGAGCACATGCTCCAGTGTGTATTTCGGTGTCAGCCCGAGCAGGATGTCGACGTTGCCCAATCCGAGGTCCGCATCGAGCACCAGGACTTTTTTGCCGGTTTGAGCCAAGGCGATCGCCGTGTTGGCGACCACGTTGCTTTTCCCCACTCCGCCTTTGCCGCTGGTGACCGTGATCACCTGTGTTCGGGAGGGACCGACGCCGCCGTCACAGACTCTCAGTTGCGGATCCAAAATTCCTGGTTGCATCGCCATCATCTCTCCCCTCTTGTTCGACCACCGACTACCGCGCGTACGACCGATTTCCCGGCACAACCGGAGATGTTCCCTGCGCATCCCATGCAGTGTTGGTGCCACCGCCTGGTGTACGTACTTGCCCGCCCAAGAGGAGGTCTCCCAGGCGATTGACATGAGCCTGAACCAGGTCGTCGGGAACCCGTTGCCCGGTCCCCCAGTAAGACAACGGAATGCCGGTGCGGTGAGTGGCCTCGAAGATCCCCCCGTACCCGGTGGTTTCATCCAGCTTGGTGAACAGTAGTCGCAATGACGGGACATCCACACACTGACTCGTGCTGACCACGAGATCAGGCACACGCGTGGCCGCGGCCAGGACCAGATGCACTTCCATGGGAAGCCCGCGATTCAGCAGCCCTCTCCAGCGTTGAGCGGCGATCGGTTCATAGGGATTGAATCCCGCCGTGTCGATCAAGATCAGTTCCGCTTCCCGCGCCAGATCGATCGCCTCCTGGGCTTCCTCGCAGGATGCCGCCACCGACAATTCCACCCCCAAGACTTCCGCATAGAGCCGGAGATGTTCCACTGCAGCCGGACGATAGGTGTCCATCGTGATCAAGGCCACGCTCCGCTGTTCCACGATGCCGTAGTGTGTCGCCAATTTGGCGATCGTGGAGGTTTTACCGACGCCGCTGGGACCGACGAACAAGGCGATTTTCTGTTCACCGGTCGTGCTCAAAAGCGGGCCGGCCGTGGTCACTCGATCGAGCAACACCGTGCGTAGCAACTGGAGCGATGAGTGACGCTGAGACGTCCCCTGCTCGACGAGGGTTTCCCGCAGTTCTCGCAGACAGGCCTCAGCCGTCGCATGTTCGACGCCCTGCGCGAGGAGATCCTCATAGACACGTTGGAAGGACTGAAATGCCGTGCCCTGGGCGTGATGCTGTGTCTGTGCCTGGCTCTGTGGCGCTGAAGCCACCCCGGCCGTCTTGGCCTGACGAGGCGCTGTCAGGAGTGGGTGATTCGCGAATTTCGCGTTGTCGGTCCTCTGCTCCATTGCGCCCTGAAGCGTTTTTTGGAAGCGCGATTCCTCCGCCGGCACCGTCGGAGCCGAAAGGCTCACCGGAGCGACGTGCTCGGCGTCAGCGAGGATCGGTGCTGCGTCCGGCACGGCTGCGTCGTCCTCGATCGCCGCCATGACTTCCAGCACAGAGCCCCCCAGCAGGCCGAATCCGTTGTCCCATGACCGCACCCGCTTCGTGGACAAAATGACGGCGTCCGGGCCAAGGGTCTCCTTGATGGAGCGGATGGCCTCATGCATCGACGCGACGTGAAAGGTCCGTACCTTCATGCCAAGCTCCTGGTATCACTGCCTTCGAGATCCAAACGCACCGTTTCCAATGCCTGCAGCCGTGTCACGCTGTCGACCTCGTTCAGGCCGAGTATCGGAACTGAGTGCAAAATCCGATCCGTGAGTTTCCGCAGATGTCGCCGCAGCGAAGGTGAGCACAGAATCACCGGCTGATGTCCTCGCCCGACCATTCGTTCGGCCGCTTGCTTCAATGCAGCGAGCAGTTTCTGTGCCACCAGCGGGTCGGGAGCCCATTGACTACCCTGCCCGGCAGCATTGGCCTGGTCGGCAAGGGTTCGATCCAGCCGCGGATCGAGTCCGATGATCGGCAACGACCCATCAGGCGCGAGATACTGCTTGGTAATCGTCCGGCCGAGCGATTGCCGCACCACTTCCGTGAGGATATCCGGATCCTTCGTCGTGGCAGCATGGTCAGCGATCGTCTCGAGAATGGTCCGCAAGTCTCGAATCGGCACTCCTTCACGCAGAAGGTGCGACAACACCCGGACCAGGCTGCCAAGCGGAATCAGGTTAGGAATCACTTCTTCCACGAGCTTGGGGTGATTTTTTCCCAGTTGATCGAGCAGACCCTGCACTTCCTGCCGACCCAGCAACTCGTGCGCATGCCGCTTGATGAGTTCGGACAGATGGGTGGCGATGGCCGACCCGGGATCGACCACGGTATAGCCGGCCATTTGAGCCTGTTCCCGCTGTTGTTCAGGAACCCAGAGTGCCGGCAACCCGAACGCCGGCTCCTTGGTCGGCAAACCATGGATGATGCCCCGTTGCGCCGTGCCAGGGTCGATAGCCAGCACATGAGCCGGCATGACTTCGGACTTGGCCAGTTCGACGCCTTTGAGCAACGCCGCATATTCATTCGGCCGCAGTTGCAGATTGTCTCGAATATGAATCGGCGGAAGGACGAATCCCATGTGTTCGGCGAATTGCCGCCGTAATCCTTTGATGCGATCGAGGAGTGCCCCCCCCTGTCCTCCGTCGACCAGGCCGATGAGGCCGTAGCCCACCTGTACTTCCATGAGATCCAATGGCACCACCTGCGTCGCGGCGTCCTCGGCCTTGGTCTGCGGAGATGCCTGCTCAGGTTGCGCGGCGGCACCTTTTTGCTGCTCATTGATTTGGAAGGCCATCCAGCCGGTCAGGCTGCCGAGTGCCAAAAACGCGAGATGCGGCAATCCAGGAACCAGTCCCATGGCGAGGAGAATGCCGGAGGCCGTCCCGATGGCCTTTGGCGAAATGAGGACCTGTCTCGTGACTTCGAATCCGAGGTTCACCTCAGACGCAGCCCGAGTGATCACGATACCGGCAGCGGTCGACACGATGAGCGCCGGCACCTGCGCGACCAGGCCTTCACCGACCGTCAGCAGGGTGTATGTTTGCGCGGCGGCCGACAGCGACATGCCCTGCTGCAGCACACCGATCGTCAAACCGCCGAGGATATTGACGAGGGTGATGACCACTGCCGCCACAGCATCACCTCGTACGAATTTGCTCGAACCGTCCATCGCTCCGTAGAAATCGGCTTCCTGCGCGATTTCCTTTCGGCGCTGGCGGGCCTCCTTATCGTTGATCAGACCGGCGTTCAAATCGGCATCAATCGCCATTTGTTTCCCGGGCATGGCATCCAAGGTAAACCGTGCGGCGACCTCCGCGACACGGCCCGCACCTTTGGTGATGACGACGAAGTTGATAATGACCAGGATCGTGAACACCACCAGACCGACGGTGTAGTTTCCGCCGACGACGAAATTGCCAAAGGCCCGGATGACTTCACCCGCCGCCGCCGCCCCTTCATTCCCGTGCAGTAAAATCAATCGGGTGGACGCAATGTTGAGGGCGAGGCGAAGCAGCGTCACCATGAGGAGGATCGACGGAAAAACGGAGAATTCGAGCGGCCGGCGAACCTGCATACCAACCAGGAGGATGATGATCGAGAGCGTAATGTTGAAGCTCAGCAGCAGGTCCAGAAAGAATCGCGGGAGCGGGACCAGCATCACCATTAGAATGCCGACCACGCCCACGGACATCAAAATATCCGGGTGTTTGACCAGGGAGCTGCTGGGAATCGATGTATTCTCAGATGCCATCGCCACTCCTACCGACTTGGATTATGCGGGCGGCAGTTTGCCGCGTACGCGATACACAAAGGCCAGGATTTCCGCGACGGCGCGGTACAGGTCTTCAGGCACCTCGCGGCCGACGTCGACCAACTTGTAGAGGGTCCGCGCCACCAACTTGTTTTCCACGATCATGACGCCGTGTTGGCGACCGATCTCTCGAATCTTCTCGGCGATGAATCCTGCGCCCTTGGCCACGACGACCGGTGCGCCATTGGCTTTCGCGTCGTATTTCAGCGCCACCGCCAGGTGTGTCGGGTTGGTGATGATCACGTCGGCTGTAGGCACGGCCGCCATCATGCGCTTGCGGGACATTTCGCGTTGCGTGCTGCGGATCTTCGATTTGACCGCCGGGTCTCCTTCCGCCGCGCGACTTTCTTCCTTGATTTCATCGCGCGACATCCGGAGGTCCCGCTCCCATTGGAAACGCTGATACCCATAGTCAGCGGCACCGATCACCAACTCGGCGCCGCTGATGGTGAGCGCGGCCTTGATGGTCGCCCAACCCACCGTCGGCAGCAGGGACTCCATGCCGAATTGCGTCAGCGACAGGAATTCCAGCATGTCCTGCTTGATGGTGAGATAGCCCACCGCGCCGATGACTAATATCTTGAGCCAGGATTTGATCAGTTCGACGACAGATCGCGGCGAAAAGAGGCGCGAGAAGCCTCCCATCGGGCTAATGCGCGACCAGTCCAGGCTGAACCCATCTTGTTTCCAGAGAAACCCAGTCTGCATGAGATTGGCGCCGACACCCACTACGGCGATCCCGGCTACGACCGGTCCCAGCATGAAAAAGACATCCAGGCCGATCTGGCGGAGAATCACATGCAGATGATCGAGGTTGAGTGCCTGATACGTCGTCTCCTCCATTGAACGAGAGAGCCACGCCTGCAGACTGGCACGCAGTCTGTTCATGATCGCCGGCGTCATCCAATACAGTGCACCGAAACTACCCAATAGCGCGATCGCCATGGCGGCATCGCGGCTGAGCGCGATTTGACCCTTCGCTCTCGCTTCAGATTTGCGTTTCGGTGTCGCCTGTTCTGTACGGTTTTGCGAGCTGTCAGCCATGGCCCAACGCTTTCAGGAGCCCGAGAATCGTCTCCACCAGCATCTCAAATTCTTTCTCGAACAAACCGAGCGTAAAGGGTAAGGCCAGACTCATCGCCAGCAGCCCTGCCCCGATCGTGATCGGAAAACTCTGCACAAATACGTTCATCTGCGGCACGGCTCGTCCCATAATGGCCAGCACCGTATTGACGATCACGAGCGTCGCAAACACCGGGGCGGCCATCTTGAGCGCCACCCGCAGCATGTTTTGCGCGAGTTGAATAATGTCCGTTGCGATACTGTCGGACAGCTTCGCCCCGAACGGTGGAACGAATTCGTAGCTCATGCCGATGGCATGCACCACCAACAAATGCGCATTCAGGGCGAGAAACACCAAGGAACCCAACGTGAGTTGGAATTGTGCAATGATCGGCGCATTTTGATGGCTCATCGGGTCGATCATCTGAATCGCGCTGAATCCCATTTGAGTCCCGATCATGTCCCCGGCGACCTGGAATCCTGAAAAGAGCAGCCTGACCGCCAACCCGATCGTCAACCCGATCAGAAATTCACTGCCGATCCCCGCGACGACCAAGACCGGATCTGCGGGCAGGCTCGGCAATTGGATGATCGGCGCCAGAACGAGTCCCAACATCGTGACGAGCCCGGCCTTCACTGGCGTGGGAATTGTCCGGGTGTTCAGAATGGGAAACACGCTGATGATGCCGGCGATCCGCACCAGCAGAATGGAAAAGGCCTGAAACTGAGGCAGTGCCAGATGAAGGGTCTGTACGGCGTTCATGTGGTGGCCCTGTCTCAGCGAATCAGCGTCGGAATACTGGTGATGATGTGAGTCATAAACGCAATCAAGACGCCCAACATCCACGGGAGAAATAGGAGGGTGGCGGCAAAGACTGCCAGCACTTTCGGCACGAACGTCAGGGTCGCTTCGTTGATCTGGGTCATGGCTTGAAACGTACTGACGATCAACCCCACCACGAGGCTCAGTCCAAGGATGGGAGCAGACACGAGCATGCACGTTTCGATCGCCTGACGCCCAATTTCCGTCACGGTTTCAATCGTCATCATGACTGGTCCTATTGAAAGCTTTTGACCATGGAACCGACGACCAGATACCAGCCGTCGGCCAACACAAAGAGAATCAATTTGAACGGCAGTGAGATCATGACCGGCGGCAGGAGCATCATGCCCATGGACATCAGGACGCTGGCGACGACCATGTCCACGATCAGAAATGGAATGTACAGCAGGAATCCAATCTGGAAGGAAATACGCAACTCACTCAGCACGAATGCCGGAATGATGACATGGGTCGGCACGTCATCCACCTTGGCCGGTTTCTGCGCATGCGAGAGTTCCAAAAACAGTTCCAAATCCTTGTCGCGCATCTGCTTCAACATGAAGGCGCGAATCGGTTGAATACCCTTGTTCCACGCTTCGTCGTAGCCGATTTGCTCCGCGAGCAACGGCTGGAGCGCATCCTTGTAGACAGACTGGCCAACCGGGGCCATGACGAACATCGTCAGAAACAGCGCCAAGCTGATGAGAACTTGATTGGGTGGCACCTGCTGCGTGCCCAGGGCCTGACGGAGAAACGACAAGACAATCACCATACGGGTGAACGACGTCACCATGATGAACATGGCTGGCGCCAGCGACAGCACGGTCAGCAGTGCGAGGATTTGGAGCACGACGGCGGTTTGCTTGGTTCCACCGCTCCCAAGATCGAGCGTGAGCGTGGGCCCTTCGGCTTGCGCGGACGAGGCTCCGACGAGACAGGCCAGTACGCCCAGGAGCACGATGCCGGCTCCCCACCGAGCGGCGCAGGGCCGCGGGGATTGTCTACGCATACCTAGGTTGTTAGCGGGTCGCACGGAACCCCTCCTGAACGCTGCCTTGGTGATCCCCTGACGAGGCGGCCGTGAACGCGGGCGCAGCATTTGCCATCAATCGTTTCACCTGCTCGGGATCGGTGACTTTTCCGAGCGGCACCAGATCGGTTGGCGTAGTGCCCAGGATGAACACTTCTCCGGCCACCGCCACGACCATCACATGTTTGCGCGATCCCAGCGGACCGCTTCCCAAGATGTGCACCAGAGGAGCACCGCTCACGGGAAGAAATCGTCGGCCGACCGACGACCGGGCCACGGCCAGAAGCCCCATGATGAGCGCCAGCACAATCCCCAGCGCGGATACCATACGTACGACACTTTCCCAGATTTCCATGAGACCGCGTGTTCCCTCTGCCGTCAGCGCGGCGTGATCATCGCTTCCGCCGGTGGCTCATCCGAGTTGTTGAATCCGTTGATTCGGGCTGACGACGTCTGTCAGACGAATACCGAATTTTTCGTTGACGACGACGACTTCGCCCCGCGCCACGAGCTTGTTGTTGACCAACACTTCCATCGGCTCACCCGCGAGCTTCGTGAGTTCGATGACCGATCCCTGCCCCAGCTGAAGCAACTCACGAATCAACATTCTGGTCGATCCGATCTGCACCGTGACCTGAAGCGGGATGTCCAGGACGAATTCGATATTTTTGTTCGCCGGCACCGCACCGTGATTGTCCACCGGCGGAAAGGAGGTCGGTTGCGGGCTGACTTCGTCGTTGGAGGAATCCGTCTGTGCCGTGCTGTCACCGTTGCCCATGCCACAATCTCCTTTAAATCCGCTACGCCTTACCCCAACACCTTCGTGACGCGACAGGCATGATTGCCTTTGAAGACCCCGGGCTGCCCGTGAAACTTCGGATCCCCCTCGACCAAACACAGCATCGGGTCGCCGGGATGCTGATCGAGCATGAGGACATCGCCGGGGCCGAAGTTCATCAGATCCTGGACACTGATCCGAGCTGTGCCGAGTTGGACGGCCACGGCGACATCACATTCCTGGAGTGATTCTTTGAAGCGACTGCCCCAGCTGCTGTCCTGCTCGACATTGTCGGCAAACAGGCCGGAGTAGAGCTTCTCTTTGATGGGTTCCAACATCGAGTAGGGATACGCGATGAACATTTCACGGCTGATGTCGCCGAGATGGACCTGCAGTGTCACGACCACAACGATCTCCGATGTCGTCACGACCATCGCGAACTGGGGATTGCTCTCCGTGCGTAGATAGGCGATTTTGACCGGCATCACTGCCTGCCAAGCTTTTTCAAGATCCACCAGCGCCTGCTGGACCAGCTTCTTGATCAGCCTGACTTGAATCGGTGTAAATTCGCGGCCTTCCGGTTTGACATGCGTCTGAACTTTTCCACCGAAGAAAAAGTCGACGATCAGGTACACGAGCATCGCGTCCATAATGTAGAGGCCGTTCCCCCGTAACGGCTCCATCGCAAATAGATTAAACGACGACGGCACCGGAACCTTCTGAATGAAATCGCCGAACTTGATGATTTGCGTGCCCATGACACTAAATTCGATCTTCTCGCGCAGGAGGCTTGTCCAGGAAATAGACTGTTGGCGCGTGAAGCGGTCATTGATCATTTCCATCGTGGGCATGCGCCCGCGAATGATCCGCTCCTGGCTGGTCAGGCTGTATGCTTTGACACCGCCTGGATCTTCCTCATCCTTCGGAGCCGTCTCAACCTCGCCGGACATGACACCGCCCATCAAGGCGTCGATTTCTTCTTGAGAGAGTATCTTGTCCATGCGATCCTCGAGGACTATCGCTCAGTTACTGAATGACAAATTCCGTAAAGTAGGTCGACTTGACTGATTTCTTCGGCAACAACCCGTTGATGCGTTCCGTGATATCCTCGCGCAATTTGTGTTTTCCCTGAGGCGAACGCGCCGTGGCGGAGTCCAGACTGGTCAGCAGGACGAGGATCGCGTCACGAATCTGCGGCGTACGGGCCTTGATCTGTTCCACCGTTCCCGAACTATCCGCCTCTACCTTGAGCGTGACCTTGAGGTAACGAATTTCTGGTGAATCTGCGAGGTTGACGATAAACGGATCCAGGTCGGCAATGACGTTGGCATCAGCGGCGGCACCATGTTCCCCGCCCTTTTCCTCAGCTCCACCATGCCCGGCAGCCTTGTCCGCCCCGCCTTCAGCCGGCGCTTTCTCTCCGGAGGATCCGCCCATCATTTTCATCATCGCAAACGCCCCACCCAACGCCAGGACCAACACTCCGGCCACGATGATGATCACCATCTTCATGGGAATGCCTGCCGGTGCTGCGGGCGCTTTTTCTTCTGCTGCTTCTGACATACAGACCTCCTGCGGACAGTGATTGCCGGTGCTGGTCAGTTGTGCAATGCATATGCCACACGCGGGACGCAGCCTGTGCTGATGAGGCGCGCTTCAACGCGATACAACGTGAGATAAGACAATGAGTTGGACTTGCAGGACGCAAGGAACGCGTTGCCGTCAGATGGATCACTGCGTAGTTGTCACCGCGGTGACAGGCCGCCGAAAAGCACCGACAGTTTGTTGACGAGGACGCCGGAGACGAACGCTGCGAAAAGGAGGAGAGTACCTAGGCAGAAATTGCCGATGTGCCGTCCGGCGCGGCCGCTAGCCGACCGCGCCGGAATCCTTACGCGTTACCGTTTCAAATTCACCAACTCCTGCAGCATTTCGTCGCTGGTCGTAATCGCACGAGAGTTCGCTTGAAACGCCCGCTGCGTGATGATCATATCGACGAATTCCTTCCCGAGATCAACGTTGGATTGTTCCACCGTTCCCGAGAGCACTCGGCCGAGACCGTTGATCGTCGGCGCGCCTGCCAAGGCGGCCCCGGACTCCACGGTTTCCAGGAAGTGATTGTCACCGACGTTGGCCAAGCCATCCGGATTGGTAAAGCGGCTCAGGACCACTTGCGCCAACGCGCGGGTTTGTCCGTTCGTGAACTGGGCCATCACCTTGCCTTCCTTGTCCACGCTGATACGATCCAACGTGCCGGACGAATACCCGTTTTGGGTCTGGCTCTGCACGCCGGACGCGGCGCCGAACTGCGTGAGCGACGCCAGGTTCACCGTGACGGTTTGTGGCGTCGTGGCCCCGTTCGTCAACGTAGCGGTAATGGTCTGGGTGCCGCCGGCAGTGACGGCACCGCTCGCGTTGAAGGTCATATTGGTTTGTGCGGCTGCCGCGCCACCATCGACCTGGGAATAGACGCCCCAGGCATTCGCGGCAGTTTTTCTGAAATACAACTGCATCTGGTGTGAGTTGCCCAGCGAATCATAAAACGTCATCCCCGTGGAGAAGTTGTACGACGTGGTATCAGTCACGTTGAACGCCGTCGTCGGCGCCGTGGCATTGGCATTGAGATTCCCGAGAATGGTCGCGGTGGACGTGGTCTGCGGCGGGACGGCGCTTGAGGTCAGCGTAATGCCGCCGACCGTGCTCGTGATGTTGCCGATGGTGTCAGCCTGGTACCCTTGCAAAAGGGCGCCGCTGGCGTCAACGACACGCCCCACGCTATCCACTTTGAATTGCCCGGCCCTCGTATAAAACACGGATCCGGATGCGTTGCGCACTTGATAAAATCCGTTCCCGTCGATGGCCAGATCGAACGTATTCCCGGTCGTGGTCATTGACCCCTGGGAAAAATTGGTCTGCACATCGTTGAGATACACACCGAGTCCGATCTGATCACTGCCGGCGCCGCCCGCCATGCTGGACGAGATCAAATCCGAAAACGTCGCGCGACTGGATTTGAAACCTGCCGTACCGACGTTGGCGATGTTATTGCCGATGACACCCATGGCGTTGCCGTATGAACTCAATCCGGTCACCGCGGTGAACATCGATGTCAGAATGCCCATGTGTTCGTCCTCCTTGTTACCGTCACCTCGCGTGAATCGCTTCACAGACTCACGCGAACCGTTCGCCCCTGGCTATGCCACTGCTGTCGTATCCGCCTGGGTCGCTTTATTTTGAGCCGACTCTTGGAGTGCCACGCTTTTCTCCATCAGCGTCACCAGCTTGGACATTTCCTCCAACTGCGAGAACTGCGCCGTCTGCGCGATGAACGCATCATTTTCCAGGGGTTTCAGAGGGTCCTGATTTTGAAGCTGTGTCACGAGCAGTTTGAGAAAATCGTCTTTGCCGAGCGTCTTGGAACCACCGGTTGGCGTGGTGGAGGTATCTGTCTGAGCTGATTGTGTAATGACCTTGCTGATATCCATGCATCCTCCTCGTCAGGCAAAAATACTCACACGATCGTTCGATCCAACTCGCTGCTCTCCCCTCGTTGCACGTTCATCCTCACGCGCCGGGGCCTGAGACATATTCGGAGATGATGGGCGACCCTGCTGTTGCTGTTGTTGAAACAACCACGCAGTATCTCCCCGTCCCTGCTGCTGATCCACGGTGACGCGCAACATGCCCATTTCCAGGCCCGTCGTGCGCAGCGAAGATTCCAGGGACTGTCCCTGCTGCAAGAGTCCCTGCCCCAACTCTCCATGCTCGGTCCGGATATGAGCATGGACGGTCTGATCATTCATCATGACTCGCACCCGCAACGGCCCCATATCCAAGGGGTCCAAATCCAAGGTGACGGTTTGGGCAAACGGTGTTGCTCCTCGAAATTCCCCCAGCCGGTCAGTGTCGGCAGCGCGTAATGCGGCGGTTGATTGTCCGGTTTGATTGCTGCTGACTGCACTGTCGTTTCCGGGACTCGTTGGTTGGGCAAGTCCGTTCATACGGTCCAGAAACATTCCGTGAGTGTTTCCGTCGCCAGACGGGAGACCGTTTACGGGAGGATTTTTGGACTCTCCTGACGAATCCAAGAATCGCCCGGAGTCCTGCGCGAGGTGCTGTTCCGCCCCGGCTGTGCCTTGTGCGCCACTAACCGGTGATCGCTGCGAGAGGGCATCCAGGATGGCGGAGCGGTCGATTGCATCTGATGTGACGGGCTGCGGAGCCGGCCGATCCTGCTTCATGGCCGTCGTTGCCGCTAAAGCAGACGTGACCTTGTCCGGCTCGGCTTTCTCGGAGGTCAACGGTGTTTCCACCATCATTGCCGACGATGCGTCCTCGACAGACTGGTCAGTCTCAGCCTTAGCAACCTGAGCATCGGCAGGGACCGTCGCGGTCTCGGACGTTGACGCAGTGTTAGGTGTGTCCTGTGGTGAACCATTCGTTGTGTGAGGGGTCGCAGGGACGGTTGCTGGTCCAGCGGTCGGCAGCGTCGCACTCATCCCTGTGGGCGCAGATGTTGTGACCGCGGATGCAGATTCGCCGACGGCGGCGACCTTCGTCGTCCCCTCCTGAGACGTGTGGGCACCCGACGTGGGAGAGTCTGCCACTTGAACGGACGAGAGCGGCGCCGAGGTGACGGGGGTATTCATCGCGACCATCATGGCATCATTTGCCGCGGTCGATCGCTCGTCTCGACGATCCTCACGCGACTGCTGGTCGTTCTGGGTGTCGTCCTGGGAAGGCTGTTCTTTGCGTTCTGCTGTCGCTGACGTTCTAGGCGTCACTGGCTCTTTGGGCGCCGCGTCCGTTGGCCGTTCAGCCTGCTCGGGTGTCGATTCTTGTTTCGGGCGGGTCTGTACGCGCGACTGTGCGCCGGTCTTCAGACCAGCCGCGCTCAGAGAAGCCTCATGTCTTGGAGCTGCCTGACGTGCTTCCGCCCGACCCAACATGGACTCAAAATCATGCGAGGGGCCAAAGGTCTGAGTGGCCTGGTGACGATCACGTGCATCTGACACGGGTGACTGACCCGGAGGGGGAAATCCTGCGAACAGTGGTTGCACGTCGGTTGCCATAGACATTCCTATGAGTATGAGGTCCTGTGCCTTGCCATGGAACACTATTACAAAGCCCATGCCAATGGCCGCACATGCGAAAACTGTCGTCTGACGCGGGTTTTTGCCGTTGGAGCGAGGTTCGGAGGATTCGAAGCGGGAAGTTTCTGCAGGACAGGCCGGAAAAAGTTGCCGGAGAAGACGAAAGGGACGGAGGGGTTACGGTGCCGTTAAGAGCTGTTCCGTGAGACGGGCGGCGCGATCAGGCTTCACTTCGGCCAGGATGGCTCCCGCCGACTTTCCTTTTAAGAGGCGCAACACTTCCAACGCTTTCCGTTCAGGCATGCGCTCAAGGCGCGCGGCGGCTTCTTCGGGAGGCATGGTTTCATAGATCTTCGCTAATTGGGCTTGGTTCAAGTTGGCCACCGGCGCGGCTTTCGCCGCTGGCTTGGCCTTTTCTGCGTCCTTGCCCGCTTTCGATTGAGCGGCTTGTTGTCGTTTCTTCTCAGCGTCCACTGCTTGCTCGTGGCGAGTCACGATCTGCTCCAACTCGGCTTTCATCTCCAGCAGATGCGTCTCTGATCCACGGAGCGTCGCTTCCCGCTTGTCCAGCATGCGCTTTCGCTGTTCCAACAACTCAAAAATTTCCCGCGGCGCGCTTAAGGCCGGCCCTTGGACGTCTTTTTTGACGGATTCGGTTTTCCCCGAATCGGTTTTCGTCGGATCTGGTTTCGCCCCATCGGTCTTGGGCGATTCCGCTTGTGAAGTCCCCTTTTGCACTGCGGGGCTTGGTTTAGCTTCCTCTGTTGCGGCAGCGGTCAGCGTCCACGTGACCAACGCGAGGGTGAAGGTCATTCCTACCACGGTGAGGGTGAATACGACGCACGACGTACTGCTACCGATCGCTCTCATACCCGCTCTCCCTTTTGCAGTGGGCCACGTCGCCATGCGCGTTCGTCCAGCAACTGTTGGTCTTGCCGTTCACGACGGCGGCGCAATTCCACAGCGGCACGGGCGTCGAGCAAGTCCAACTTTTTCCGGTACTGCATCGCCTCCAGGAGTTCGCTTCGCTTCTGCTCCATGTGGGTCTGCTGGGCTGCGAGTGTCTGTTCCATACGCTTACGCGCGGCGATGGCCTGCTCCATCGCATCAAGGTGCCCAAACACCTGATCGACGGTGCCGCCCTGGGACACTTGCTCGAGATAGCGATCAGCGTCTGTCCTGGCTCGAGCCTCAAGCAAGGACATCCGCTCCACGGTGTGCTGAAGCGCTCGACTCAATTCGGCGAGCTCCAACTTCGCGACTTCTTCGAGTTGGACCGCATATTGTCGAAGGACGGCAACGTTCATTGAATAGACCCTGCCAGGCTCAGTACGGCATCAATCGATGGCGACAATCCAACTGCCTGCTTGGTTTCCTGACGAAGGAAGGCCGTGATTCCCTCATGCGCAGACACCGCCTTATCGAGTTCTTTGCTGGTTCCCGGCTTGTAGGCCCCCAGCGTGATCAAATCCTCCGACCGCCGATAGAGCGCGGTCCGTTCAAGAACGAGTCGCGCAGCCGCATAGTGAGCCGGCGTGACAATATCGCGCATGACCCGGCTGGTACTTTGAAGGATGTCGATCGCGGGGAAATGGTTGCGTGCCGCCAACTCTCGCGAGAGCACGATATGTCCGTCAAGAATAGATCGCACGGCATCGGCCACGGGATCGTTGAGATCATCCCCGTCGACCAGCACGGTATAAAGCCCCGTGATGCTGCCACCGCTTTGTGCCGGACCAACCCGCTCCAGTAGCTTGGGTAAGACGGCAAACACGGACGGCGTGTAGCCTTTCGTCGTAGGCGGCTCTCCGATGGCCAACCCGACTTCCCGCTGGCTATAGGCCAATCGCGACAGAGAGTCCATCATCAGGAGAACATGCTTCCCGCAATCACGAAAATATTCGGCAATGGCTGTGGCAACCAAGGCGCCGCGGATCCGAACGAGGGGCGGTTGGTCCGACGTGGCCACCACGACGATCGATCGGGCCCTGGCTTCCGGCGTCAAGTCACGCTCCAAAAACTCTTTGACCTCTCGCCCCCGTTCCCCAATCAACGCGATGACCCGCACGTCGGCCTGGGTGTAGCGACTGATCATACCCAGCAGCACACTTTTTCCCACGCCGGATCCGGCAAACACCCCGATTTTTTGTCCTTGGCCGCACGTCAGCAACGCATTGATAGCCCTGATTCCCAGATCGACCGGTTGGGTGATTCGTGCCCGATGCAATGGGTTCAAGGGTGCTGCATACAAGGGGACACGCACGTCGCTCCGGACCGGCGGTTGGCCATCCAGCGGATGCCCGAGTCCGTCAAAGATTCGTCCCAACATCTGTGGACCAACCGGGACGGACGCGACATGGCCCTTCATCACCACGCGGCTACCCGGGCCAATGCCCTGCATTTCTCCCAACGGCATCAAGAGGACACGATCTTCGCGAAATCCCACGACCTCGGCCATCACCGCACCATGGCCACCTTCCCTGGTAATCTCGCAGACTTCCCCCACGGACGTGAACGGGCCTGAGGCTTCGATGACAATACCGACCGCCTGGGCGACCCGCCCCGTCACCGATAACGGTTCGATATTCTCCAGACGTTCGCTAAGCTTCACCGGCATCCCGTCCTCGCAAGGCTTCACCCAGCCGCAAGAGCTGTGTATCCAGCGTCGCATCGATCAACAAACTTTGCGCCTGGACCAGACACCCGCCTGGACTAATCGCAGGATCCGTCTCAAACTTCAGAGTCAGCAGACCGTGAGGGGTTTGGCTGAGCCCAGCACGTGCCGATTCCAGCGCAGGCACATCCGAAGGGTGGACACGGACACGAACGAGGCCGCTCTCGTGGAGGTGGCCCAACGCTGCCTTCACCTGGGCGACAATCAGATCACGTTTCTCCGCCACAATCTCTCGCAGAACCTTTTGGGCAATCGTAAAAGAGAGCGATGCGACTTCTTCTTCCACTGTTTCGTGGAGGCTACGCCAGACCTCTTCGAACTTGGCAGCCAGCGATGCCACCAACGCCTGTTCGCGTTGTCGTGCCGCAGCCACTCGCTCGGTAGCCCGCTTTTCCCCTTCCGCCAAACCCCGCTCAAATTCGCTGTGATCGTCGACGCCAAACGGCCGATTCCCACGGCTGAAATCGGCCAGCGGTATCGTGCGCAATTGGATGTTGCCGGAGCGAATCAGTGTGCGGGTGAGGACGGTGTTTTCTTGTCTGAGCCGGTAGAGTTCCAGGAGCCTGGATACGGTCACCTTTACGAGTTCCGCCTGGAACGGCTTCGTGAGAAAATCTGCCGAGCCGGACTTCATCGCGCGAACGGCGAGTTCGATATTGCCGTGGCCCGTCATCACGATGCCCATCAGGCGATTATCGACATCCAACGCCTGCTGTAACAGCGCAATACCGTCAGCCCCGTCTAGCAGAACATCGACGATCACGACTGCAACCGCACGTGTGCGGACATGCTGCATGGCCTCCTCGACGGAGCCCGCAGTCAGAATCGGATGGCCGGTATCCTGCAGTATTTCGGCCAATAGCAGACAGATGGCGGGTTCGTCGTCGACGATCAGCACCGCACGAGGCGACAACTCCTTGTCTGCTTCCACCGGAGAGGCCACCGGCGTCCTTGAGCCCAAGGCCGCGCCGCCCATCTACAGCATCTCCTCGCTTCCACCGCCTCCGATGACGATCCGGCCTTCTTCTTCCAGTTTTCGGCAGACCTTGAGAATGTTCTGTTGGGATTTTTCGACGTCGGACACTTTGACCGGACCACGCGTTTCCATGTCTTCTTTCAGCATCTCCGCCGCACGGCTGGACATATTCTTGAGGAATTTCTCCTTGATCTCCGGTGTGGCGCCTCGCAGCGCAATCGGCAGATCTTCCTTGCTGATTTCCTTCATCAGCTCCTGCATTGCGCGGGAATCCAATCCGACCAAATCGTCGAAGACAAACATCAGCGCTCGGATGCTATCTGCCAAGGCCTGATCCTTTTCGGTGATCTTGGCCATGATGGCGCCTTCCGTGTTCTTGTCGACGCGCGTCAGAATATCGGCCATCAACTCGGCCCCACCCACCGACATGCTGGACATGCCCATCGAAGCCGACAGAATTTCCTGCAGGCTTTCGCTGAGTTCGGCCAATACATCCGGCTGCACCTCCTGCATCGTCGCCAGTCGCAAGGAGACATCTGCGTGCAGATGCGTCGGCAACAGCGCCAACACGGCGCTGGCCTGTTCCGCTTCCATCTGGCCCAGACACACGGCGATGGTTTGCGGATGTTCGATCTTGAGTATTTGTGCCACGGTACGGGCATCCACCCATTTCAACGCATCGATCCCCGGATAGGTTTTGGTGTTCAGGGATTCGATCATGCGCGCGGCTTTCTCCGGCCCCAAGGCCTTTTTGAGAATGGCCTCCATAAATTCGCGGCCTTCAAACTGAACTTCACCGCTCGCACTGGCCTGTTCAAATTCAGCGATCACGCTGTCTTCTTCCTGTTTGGTGATATTCGCGGTCTCCTTCATGAACAGGCCGAGTTTGCGAATATCTTTCGGATCCAGCGTTTTCATGACCTGGGCCGCAGCTTCCTCCCCGATGGCGCGGAGGAGAATGGCGGCCTTTTGTGCACCCGAAAGTTCTTTATTCATGGGCGAAACCGTTACGCGTTACTCTTGAGCCATTGCTTGACCACTACCGCGGTATTCGCAGGATTGTTCTTGGCCATGTCCAGGATCTGAGCCGGTTGTTTCCCGCTGATGGCCGCTTCCACCTGGCCGACAGAGGCTGGCAGGGCCGGTGTCTCAGCCGCGGCAGAAATCGGTTCCGACGCCACCAACATAGCCATCAACGGACGGACGACCATGAAGAGAATCAAGAAGAACAACACACCGCCCACGGCATAGCGAAGATACGGCATCCACGCTCTCGTCGAGTCCGCCACCGCTTCCACCGCCGCGCCGGCCGGCTCTTCAACCCCGAGACCGAACTGTACATTGACCACTTCAACCTGGTCCTGACGTTCCGTCGAATAACCCATGGCTTTCTTGACGATTTCTTCAATGCGTTTCATTTCGTCTTCCGAACGCGGTACATACTTCTTCGGCTGCTCCGCACCGGCGTCACCGGCCTTAGCGCCGCCTTCATAGATCCCGTCTACCAATACCGCCACCGACAATTTCTTAATGGTTCCGGTCGGCTCCACGATGCGGGACACCGTGCGACTGATCTCGTAATTCACCGTCTCGTTTTTCGTTTGATTGCTGTTCGAACTGCTCTGTCCACCCTCGGCCTCCGTGCCGCCCGGCACGTTTGATTCCACACCAGGCACACCACCGGAAGTGCCGTTGACGCCGGCCGATTTTTCCTGGCCGCGTTGTTCGCTCCGGACAACTTGACCGTTCGGATCGTATCGCTCCTCGGTGGTCTCGACTTTCCTGAAATCCAGTACGCTCGACACACGCACGACCGCTTTATTGACGCCGACGATACGTTCCAGCATCGTTTGGATGCGTGTTTCGATGTCCTTCTCCAGCGTCCGCTGAAACTCCATTTGAGTTCCGGATAAGCCGGCTGACTCGTCGGTCGAACTATTCGACAAGAGATTGCCGTGGCCATCGACGACCGTCACATCACGGGCTTGCAATCCTTCGACGCTGCTGGACACCAGATGCACAATGCCTTGGATCTGCGCCTTCGAAAGATTTTGATTGGCCCGCAACGACACGACGACCGATGCGCGCGCACGATCCTGCTCCGTGGTAAATAGGCGCCGTTCCGGAATCGCCAGATGAACCCGTGCCCGTTCGACTTCCGGCATTTGCGTGATCGTTCTGGCCAACTCCCCTTGCAAGGCTCGACGATAATTCAACTTCTGCACGAAATCGGACATTCCCATGGTGGTCCGATCGAAGATTTCATATCCGACTCCCCCGCCGTGTGGGAGACCCTGCCCAGCCATTTCAAGCCTCAGGTCGTGCACCTGCGCATTCGGTACCAGGATGGTGGTCCCGCCGTTCGTTGTTTCGTACGGCACCTTCGCGTCTTTCAATTTGTCGATGATGCCCGAGGCGTCGTCGACCGCCAGATTGGCAAAGAGCACCTGCATGTCCGGCTGCTGCGTCCAGAGGGTCACCGCCACCAGACCGGCGATGGAACCGGCGAGCGCAAGCAGGATGATGAGGCGCTGATTGATCGTGAAATGGCTGAATTTTGAAAACATACGCGCCGAAATCCTTTATGCCTACAATTCAAGACCTGACGACAAGTGCCTGGCGGGATGCTGAGTCGGCCCGCCGACCACGCGCCACACCCGTTGCACCCTGCCGCTAAATCTGCATCCGCTGGATTTCTTCGTAGGCCGTCACCAATTTATTCCGGACCTGCATCATGAGCTGAAATGACGCATCGGCCTGTTGCAGAGCCACCATCGCCTGGTGAATGTTGGTGTTCTGACCGGTGACCAGCGCATCGACGGCTTGGCTGGCTCCCGTTTGCGCATCGTTGATGTGTCCGATGGCTTCTTGCAGGGAGTTGACGAACTGTGCCCCGCCTGCCTGCCCGGACTCCTTGATCTCAGGGATCTCGATCGGCCGAGGCTGATTCGCGCCTGCGATCCGCAAGTCAGTCATGATTACCTCCCGATCTCCAACGCGCGATTCCACATGGTCCGAGACGCATTGACCGCCTGCACGTTCGCTTCATATGCGCGCGACGCACCGATCATATTGACCATCTCTTCCATGACATTCACGTTGGGCATCGTGACGAAGCCTTTCTTGTCGGCATCCGGATGTCGAGGGTCGTACACCTGTTGTCCCGGCTTCTTGTCCTCGATGACTCGCGCGACTTTCACGCCGTCCAACGCATGCTTACCGGGCCCCGTGGAGACCTGCTTGAAGGCGCGCTGAAAGGCGGACGAGACCGGCGCGGCTTGAAACACCACGTCACGGCGGCGATACGGACCACCGGTGCTGGTCTTGGTGGACTGCGCGTTCGCAAGGTTACTGGCAATAACGTTCAACCGATGCCGATGGGCATCGAGAGCAGAAACCGAGACCGCGAGACTATCTGTTAAATCCATGTCACACCTCTTTCTGCTGTAACCACTGCGTGGATCGCTCCATAGCGCGTACGGTCATCCATTACCGTCCCTCACGGATCGCGCTCAACAACTGTCGAAGGCGCATGCTGATGAGAGTCGCCGCCGTGTTGTACTGTTGGGCATTGTCCGACATCTTGGCCATTTCCAGTTCGATATTGACGGAGTTGGCGTCAAGAGGCAGATCACCGGCCGGCACTTCTTCCAATCGCCCCGTCACTCGTTGAAAGCCGTTCCCCTTCGGGCCGATGTGGTTGTGATGTGTCGAGACCAGGGTGATCGGGAGCTTGCCCTGCTGGGCGTTCGCCAACGCCTGCCCGAAGTTCAAATCCGTGGCGCGATATTTGGGCGTTTCTTCATTGGCGATGTTGGCGGCGATCACCTGTTGGCGAGCCCCGCGCAGGTCCAGCGATCGCTCCAACAGCTGCATGGTTCGATCAAAGATGGTCATGGTCCGCACCCCTTAGAAAATTCTGCCCACTACTGTGCAATCTATGTACCGTGGCACATGCACGATGAACCACTTGGCCTCACTGCATTCTGCCGCTTCCGGCTTGAACACATCCCGGCAAAAACCGCGGCAAGGAGGAAAGATTTGCCTAGTACCGCCGAACATTCCCTTAGGATTTTTCCGCTTCCACCTGGTAACCCATGTCGCGATATTCCCGGAGTTTGTTACGTAACGTGCGGATACTGATGCCTAATTCTTTCGCCGCATGAGTGCGATTGTCTTTCACTTTTGCCAGAGTCTTGAAGATAAGATCCCGTTCCATTTCCCAGAGCGAGCCATGCGCCGAGGGCGTGACCAACGCCTCGACCGTCTCCAATTCCCTCACAGGTACGGTTCCGTCACCAGGCATGAGATGATCGACGTCAACCGCCCCTCCTGCCGCCACTAAAATGGCGCGTTCCATGACATTTTCCAGTTCACGAACGTTCCCTTTCCAGGGACGCTGTTGCAAGTCGGCAATCGCCCGATCCGACAGCGTTGGCGAGGTCAGGCCGTTGCGGTGCGCCGAAGAGCGGAGAAAGTGCCTGGCCAGCAGTGGGATGTCTCCTACTCGCTCGCGCAGGGGTGGCACCGTGACCGGAAACACATTCAGTCGATAGAACAAATCTTCGCGAAATCGTCCTTGCGTCACCTCGTGATAGAGCGAGCGATTCGTCGTGGCGATCACGCGAATGTTCACCGGTACCGGCTCACGCCCGCCGATGCGGTCCACCTCCCGTTCCTGCAGGACTCGCAGCAACTTTGCTTGCAATCCCAAATTCATCTCACTGATTTCATCCAGAAACAACGTGCCGGTATGAGCCATTTCGAATTTGCCCAATTTTTTCTGAATGGCCCCCGTAAACGCGCCCCGTTCGTGGCCGAACAATTCACTTTCCAGCAGACTATCTGGCAAGGCGGCGCAATTGAGCGCGACGAAGGGACGATGGGCGCGAGGGCTTCGGGCATGGATATAGCGCGCCAGCAACTCTTTTCCCGTACCGCTTTCCCCGCTGATTAATACCGTAGCCTGGCTCGCCGCCACACCCTCGAGCGTCGTGAGCAGGCGAATCATTCCGGGGTCCTGGGTCAAAATCGCACGCGCCTCCGGTGGCATCGGCGCCTCCTGCTCGTCTGATGCCGTAGTCGCCTGGAGATTCAGGATGACCCGCTCCAAGAGATCGGTGGAAAACGGTTTGAGGATATAGTCGTTCGCACCGCACTTCATAGCTTCAACCGCGGTCTCTACCGTGCCGTACGCCGTCATCAAGATGATGAAGGTGTGCGGCGCCTTCTGTTTAATCGCCTTCACGAGTTCCAACCCGGTCACGCGTGGCATCTTCAGATCCGTGACCACCAGCCACGGCTTCAGACGCTCGACCTGTTCGATCGCATCGGCGCCGTCGATGGCGCCCCGTACGTGATATCCGAGACGCCGGACGGTCTCTGACAGGGCCGTGCGCATGGAGGGCTCGTCGTCGACAATCAACACCATCCGGGTATCTTCGGAGGCAGGGGAAGGTTCCTGCATATGCTGTTGCACGCTCATTCGGCCATCTCCTCTTCGGCTACGGTCAGACTGTGATCGTCGGCGTCCACTTGCCTGAGTTGTGTTGCGGCGGCGACTGTCCCTGCGCTCAGTTGATTCGGCTCTTGTGGCAAGGTCATGACAAAAGCGGTGCCACGGCCAGGACTGCTCACCACATCGATCCGTCCATGATGGGCCTCTACCAAGGCGTGTACGATGGCCAGCCCTAACCCCGTCCCCTCATCTTTGGTAGTAAAGAATGGATCAAACACCCGGGACTGGACCTCAAGCGGAATGCCAATCCCTGTGTCGGTGACGGTGAGTTGGACCTCCGGGCCCCTCTGGCTCTGCCCTGGAACCACAGTCGCCGTGAGGGTCAGGACTCCTCCCTCCGGCATCGCCTGGACCGCATTCAAAATGAGGTTCAGCAACACCTGTTTCATCTTTGCGCCGTCACACCAGAGTTGTGGAACACGCGCATCCACCTGGCAACGTACGGTGATAGCCGCCTGCGCCATGGCATGAGTGGCCAGGGTCAAGACCTCCCGCAACAGCCGCTCGGTTTCGTGCCACCGCAACTTGGAACAATCCGGCCTCGTATAGACCAATAGGTTGGATAACAGGCGGTCCATGGATTTGACCGCCATGGAGATATGCTCGGCATAGGCCTGCAATTGCGGCTGGTCTCGAAGATCCTTCCGTAGCATGGACGCGAAGAGCTCGACACTTCCCAGAGGGTTCCGAATTTCATGCGCGATGCTGCCGACCATTTGGCCCATGGCTTCCAGCCGGTTGCGCCGCTGAAGTCGATCTTCCAACTGGCGAATGCGCGTGACGTCATGGATCAAGACCAACGTACCGGTCAACGTTCCGGCTTCATCGTTCAGGTCTGTTTCCGTCAGCGCAATCGTCACGCCTGATGGAAGCACCAAGGGATACTCCTCGTGATCCTTTCGAATCTCTGCCAGCACCTCAGTCGCCCGGCGGCCCCGCAGTTCATTCTGCGACACCCCCAAGAGGTGTTCTGCGGAGTGGTTACATCGCACCACGACATCCTGCGAATCGGCGACAATCACGCCGGTATCCAACGACTCCAACACAGCCGTGACATGCGCCCGCATCTCCTCGGTCTCACGAAGATGTTCCCGGAGGCTGGCGTTGGTCTGTGCCAACTCCAGATCCATTTGCTGAAGCCTGGTCGTCAACGCGTCATAGGATTGCTGCAGGACCGTGGCGGCCTGATCGAAGTCCCGAAACGCACGGGTCAGGAGATCGTTGTTGGGACGCTCTGTGTCCTGACGCATCATGGCTTCTTGCCTCCTTGACCAGCCTTCGCTTCCTGCACGTCTGTTTCCAGCACCGCCGCCAGACGGCGAACCAAACTGTCCTGGCTGACGCTGAGTGCGCGAAGTCCGTTGCGGGCAAAGTCGTCACGCTTTACGCCTCGGGCCAGCTGCACCATCTGCACCTGCGCCCAGGCTTCTTGGTCTGGTTCCAAGCCAGCGACCACCGCTCCTTTGTACATGGCTAAGGCCGCTTCCCTTCGATGCAGCCGAGCGAGCACATCGGCATATCGCAGCATGTCAAACGCCGGCAGTTCGACGCCCATCTTGCTCAGACTGTCGTACAGTGCGGCCGCCTCCCCGTCTTGCTTGGCTTGTGCCAGCACACCAGCCATCTTCAGTTGAACGAGCCATCGGTCGGGATGACGCGGATTATGTGACAACCATTGTCTTCCGAGTTTGAGCAACGCCCCGGTATTCCCTTCGCCTTCAAACGACGTCAGAATTCCTCGCAGAGCCTCCGCAGCGGATCGTCCGGTGGGAAACTGGAGTCGATACCGCTCAAACACGGCACGCGCCGCGCGCATGTCTTTCTGCTCCAAATAGCTGTACGCCAATCCCATCAATGCCGCCTCATGAGAGGCCTCTGCCTTCGGGTCCCTGATCACCGACTGAAATAGCCTCGCCGATTCCACGGGGAATCCCAGCCGACGATGGGCCTCCGCAATTTTGAGCAACAGGTCCGTACCGGCATAGAGCCGGTCGGCAAACGGACCATGTCGGTGGAACAGGTTGATCAGCTCAAAATCATCACCCGCCTTCAGTGCCGCTTCGAGCCGAGGCCGGAGAAATCTGACGACCTGCGCTCCGCTTTTCTCCGGCCAAGGGTCGTTCTCGAACTTACCAGTGCGTTTCACGACTTGTTCGTAGGCTCGCAGTGCCTCTTCCGGTTTACCGGCCCGTTCCAGCGTCTCCCCGAGATGAAACAACGCTTCGCTGCCGACCGTCGAGTCCTCATGTTCCTTTGCGCTCTCTTCGAACACCTGCCGCGGGCTCATCATTTCACCGGGCTGCAACGGAATATTCGCCAGATGCGCAGCCACCGTATGCCGAAGATTTACTTCTTCGCCCTCAGGCTCGAGATGTTCCAACACATCGGCATATCTCACACGGGCGGTTGGGGCCGTCGGAGCATTCGGATATTGGCTCAGCAGTGCGGCATAGAAGATGCTCGACTCAATCCACCGTCCGGCATCTCGGTAGTTGTCCGCCAAATGGGTCAACACAAAAGGATTTTCTGGTCGAGACGGGTACAGATTGTAGAAATGCAGGAGTTGCTCTCGCACGACGGGTCCGCGCTGGGCGTCGCCTGCGGTGTCAGCGTATCGCAGCAAGGCCACGGGATCTGCCCGAAGTGAGGCCGGCCATCGACTGTTGATACTGTCGAAGAGGGCGTCGGCTTCCTTGATCCGTCCAAGCCGATAGAAGCTATGTGCTTGTCCGAGGGAAGCGGACACCAACAACGTGGGATCAACCGTGCGTTTCAACACATGATCGAACGTTTGTATACTTTCCTTCCAGCTTTTGAATCCGCGTAGAACGTACGCGAGACCGAGCATGGCACGATTGGCATCGTAGGAATCACGCTCCGCCAGACTGAGCGCATGCTGATAAGCAATTTGCGCTTCCTGGTACCACCCTTCCATGCGGTACACATCCCCGATTCGCCAAGCTGCCCGCTTCGCATTGGTCGCATGCGGCTCTTCACGCATCAGAGTTTTGTACTGATCAATAATCTCTAAGGGCCTCGCTTCACGATCGGTCGCCTTCAAGGTACTTTCTGCGAGAAACGCCTGAAACGCCGATTTCAACTGGCTGCCAGGATAATCGCGAAGCATGTTGTTGAAGTGGAGCCGTGCCTCCACAAACTGCCTCTGCTTGAACATGGTGACTCCCCGTTCGAACTGGCCCCATTCCGGCAATTCGGTGAGGCGTTCAAAGCGGGGACCCGGGTCGGGTAGGACACCGCGAACCAATTCCGACGGTTCCGGCATCATGGCCGGCAGTTCCTGACGCATCGCCGGCACGGCAGTGGATGCCAACAGGGGGATTTCACCTACGTGAACCAGTTGGTTCAGAAACAGGGCGAGTGCAATGCAGCACTGAATATGTCGATGCTTGTTAGATAGGAATCGCACAGGGGCGGAAACAGCAAGTCCTGTGCCCCTAGGGAAATGATGCAAACCAAGGTGTGGGTTGAAGATTTAGGAAGAGTGATCAACGGCCAGAATCGAGGTCGTCAGAAACCCCAACAGGCGCCGGCTTGCACCGGTCAAAAAAATGACGTGCTTGGAGCAGCGTGCGGCACATGACCTCAATTCTGGATGGAGTAGCCGTGGCTCTTCGGATCGAATCCCTTCCGCTTGAGCTTTTCCACGAGGGTCGTTCTGTTCACTTGAAGCAACTGTGCCGCTCGACTGGTAATGCCATTGGCTTTTCGTAAGGCCTCGCCGATCAGTCGGTTCTCGTAATGCTCTAGTTCCTTCGTCAAATTGATGCCGTCCTCGGAGAAGCGAATGAACTGCTCTGGCGCCTCGACCGACTTTCCACCGGCATGTTTCACAGCGCGTTCCGGCAAGTCGGCCAGGGTCAGCATTCCCCTTTTCTTCAGCACGCACAACCGTTCGACCATGTTTTCAAGCTCGCGGATATTGCCCGGCCATTCCTCCTCTGTCATACGAGCCAGCGCATCAGGCTCCATGCCAAGGATTTCCGTTCGTCGCAACTGATTGAATTGGGAGATGAAATGGTTCACCAAGAGCGGAATGTCGCTCCGACGCTCTCGCAAAGGAGGAATGTGGATAGGAATGACGTGTAGGCGATAGTACAAGTCCTGCCGAAAGCGGCGTTCTTGAACAGCCAGGGCGAGGTCCTGATTGGTGGCGGCAATGATCCGGACATCGACATTGATCGTCCTGGTTCCACCGACGCGCTCGAAGCAGCGCTCTTGCAACACGCGCAGCAATTTCACTTGCAGCGGGAGACTCATTTCCCCCACTTCGTCCAAAAAGATGGTCCCACCGTGAGCCAATTCAAACCGCCCCAGGCGGGTGTGCGCAGCCCCGGTAAATGCCCCCTTTTCATGGCCAAACAATTCTGACTCGAGTAGCGTTTCTGGAATCGCGCCGCAGTTAACCGGCACTAAAGGACGCTCCCGGCGCATGCTATTGAAGTGCAGCATCCGAGCAATTAATTCTTTGCCAGTGCCGCTTTCCCCTTCGATGAGCACCGTGCTATCGCTGTCCGCGACCTTCTCCACAAAGTCCAACACCATTCGCATCGGCGCGCTACTCCCCACCAGATGCTCAAGGCGATATTGGTCCCGCACGGCTTTTCGCAGCAGATGGTTTTCCTGTTTGAGCTTGTATACATCCAACGCCTTACGCACCACGACGGCTACGGTATCGGGTTCGAATGGTTTGGTAATGAAATCAAAAGCCCCAGCCTTCATGGCGCGCACGGCATAGTCAATCGTGCCGTATCCGGTCATCACAATCGCAATGATTTTGGAGTCGATTTTTGAAATGCGTTCTATCGTTTCAAGTCCGTCAATGCCTGGCATTTGTAGATCAGTTAGAACCACATGCACGGGCTGGTCCTTGACCGCTTCTACACCTTCCAGACCACTGGACATGACAGTTACCTGATGGCCTTCATCTGTCAGCGTCTCCGCCAAAAGCTGGCGCACAGCAGGGTCATCATCGATCACAAGAATGTGTGATTGGCTCATACAACGCGCTCCTCCCCGGGTATCGAGGACGTCAGGCTATTCTGGATTGCTGCACCGACACTTCAGCCCTCAGACGGCGGCGCAGCACCATAACTCGTCTCAAATTGAGCTTATTGGGAATCAAGACTTTATTCAAGTAAAAGTGGCCGTGCAGGGAAACTGGAACCAGGACAAAACGGACGGAAGTTCAGGAGCACTAGTGATGAATGCCTCACATCTTGACAGCTCAGCACAAGAA
>VOPT01000059.1 GCA_009594865.1 Nitrospira sp.
GGTGGTCGTAGTTCTGCTCCACCCGCATGACGACGCCGTTGCGGACGAAGGCCCGGATCCGACACCCGTGAGTATCGTTCGGGGAGCAGCACCAGGTAAACGAGGAATCGTACCGGTACTGGTCGTGATAGACCCGTTCCCAGGACCGATCCGGGTATTCACCCAGCGGGTTGCCCACCTCGATGACCGGCTGCAGTGCGGTCAACGCGAGGACTTTATCCGCCACGGCCACGGCCGCGACGGTGCCCGCTGAAATTTTGAGAAACTGTCTCCGTGAAACGGAAACCTGCATAATAGCTACCTCCTTGTGAGGTGCATGAGTCCCTCATGCACCTGTTCGTACAACCTCACTGCACTGACATAGATGCAATCTCGTCTGGTGTACCCCCTTTCCGTGTGTCGAATTGGAAACATTCGTCCCTCACAATTCGAAATTTTCGAGCGGACATTCGCTCGCGGTATAGGTGTATTACAATTCACGTGCCGTCACCAGGAAAACAATGCACCGTGTCACGTGCGGAATATGGCTGAAATAATCAAGTAAATCAGTTATTTGGAAGACGAGTTTTCGGAGGGAAATGGCGTTGCAACGGGCTTAACGGCGGGGGGTCAGAAACTACTGACTAAGAAGGGGGTGAATATCTTTAAATTATTGATATATATAATTAAAAATGTGTCTGGAAAGGCAGACGGCCGTGCCTTTCGAGATAAAAGATAATAAAAACATATGCTTCGACATTGATGTCGGTCTTCCATGTCATACTTTCCTGACACCTTATTTTTCGTCTTTGGAATAGCGGCGCATGATCTCGTGGAAGTAGGAACGGGGTAGGCCGGCGTCTTGGGCGGCATGCGTCACATTGCCCTGATGAATAGTCAGTTTCGTGGAGATATATCGACGGTTGAACGCTTCGAGGACCTGTTCTTTGGCTTTCGCGTAGGGCAAATGGAGATAATCTTCGTCAGGAGTCTCCCGCTGGCGTTCGTCGGGAACCGCCAGCATCGCGGCCACATCCGCAATGCCGATACGATCACCTTTGGCGAGCATGACCGCGCGCTCCATCACGTTGCGGAGTTCACGCACATTTCCCGGCCAGGGGTAAGCCACCAGTTCCGTCACGGCCGCGGGATGGAGATCGTCCACCCGTTTCGTAAACTCCCTGGCATAACGGGCGATAAAGTGCCGGGCAAGAACGGGGATGTCTTCCGTCCGCTCCCGTAGAGGCGGCACCCGGATGACCATGACGTTGAGGCGGAAAAAGAGATCTTTCCGGAACTCGTTCCGCTTCACCTTCTCGGCCAGATCCTGATTCGTCGCGGCCACGAAGCGGACGTTGACCTTCCGCTGCTGGGTGCTGCCCACTGCGCGAACTTCACCGGCCTCCAGGACGCGCAAGAGCTTTGCTTGGAGATTGGCGGGGAGATCGCCGATTTCATCCAGAAAGACCGTGCCGTGACTTCCGGACTCGATCAACCCGGTTCGGTCGGCAACGGCGCCGGTAAATGCGCCTCGGACATGCCCGAAGAGTTCGCTCTCGACCGTACCTTCCGAAAAGGTCGTGCAATCGACGACTTGAAACGGGCCGTCACTATCAAGGCTGCGCTCGTGAATGGCCTTCGCGATGAGCTCTTTGCCCGTGCCGGTTTCTCCGATGATGAGCGTGGTCGAAGGGACCCGCGCGATCGCTTCGATCATGGCCATTACATTTCTGATCGCGGGACTCACACCGACGAGGTTTTTAAAGGGGATACGCGGGGCGGCGGGCTCGTCAGGCGCGCCCTGAAGCAGAATTTCCGACATGCGCATGGCTCGATGAATACGAGCGACCAGATCCATGCTGTCGTAAGGCTCAACGATATAATCGAACGCGCCGTGGCGCATCGCATCGATGACGGTCTCCGTGGCGTCCACATGGCTGAGAATGATGACCGGGATACGCCGATTCAAATCCTGTACTTGCCGAAGGAGTTCGATCCCGCTCATGCCCGGCAAGTGCACATCGGCGATCACGAGATCAATCGGCTGTTGCCGCAGACGTTCGAGCGCACCCTCTGCCGTGGCGTTCAGGACGAGCGTCACTTCATCGTCTTCGTGCCGGCGCAGTTCATGCTCCACCGTGCGTAAAAATAGATCGACGTCTCCGGCGTTGTCTTCGACGAGCAGGATCGTGAACGTTTTTGACTTGGTGCCTGACATGCGTCTGGTCCCGAAACAGGTTCCTATTGTCCAGATAGAAGCAGCCCAACGCCTTATCCTGGCGCGCCGCCGGATAAGGGGCGACCTGAGGCAGAGGCCGGCGATAGGCAGGCTCGTGCCGTACGGGTGTTATCTTAGAGGCAAAGGTGACGTAAACTCAACTGGTTGCACAGGCTGGGCGCGGTTGTCTGACCGCCGATCCGAGTATGGTCAATTGCCTCCACGCAGGACTACGTGCGACGTGTCGTTCATCCGCTCATAGTCATATCGTTGATATGGCATCGCGTTTCTGGTGGAGACCGGTTGGTTGTCTGTAGAGAGCGAGAAGATGGGTGGGAAGGAAGGTCTTTTGTCCGGGGTTGCGCCCGGAGTCTGAATCGGCACGGCTGCGGTAGAGGCTTGTCTGGGGCCGATGAATTGTCTGCGTCCCCAATTCTCATCAAGTCTTGGCGCGAGCGGCCGTGGATGGAACGGCCGTGGTTGATGCGTGGTGTGGCGCACGGGAATGTTCTTCATCGGTTGGCGTGGCGGCGTGAGTGATGTTTCGATGTGCTTCTTTGTCGTGTCGAGCCCGGGGACGATCCGTGCCTGCGAGTATGAGGACCGATTCGACAGCGGCGGGCTGGGAGAAATGGTGTTCGACTCCGCCGTCGCATAGTGGGAATTCCAGACTGCTGCGCAAATGAGAACTGCGCCAAGCCATGAGGTCGGAAAAGTGTGCATCGTCCGCCACCTCCCCAAGGCGAGTATGAGTCCCTTATTTGGAGCGCCCTCGCGGTCCAGGCCCCTGCATCGTTGAAGAATGACGGAGCATATTTCGTTCCTTTTTTGTCGGAGGCAGGCGAACGTGGGAGAAAGTAAGGAATTCTTGTGATGACGGGCCTGGGGAAAGTGGCAGGGGCACGCGTGCGCGCGTTCCACGGGTGACGGGCTCGTCAGCACAAGCAAGTCGCACTGCGCAGGTTGTGCGGATTCGAACGATCAAGCGAGGTGAGGAGGTTGCGTGCGGTTTCTCCTCATGCGTAGGGAACGTCGTCAGGTCATTTCTCGAAAATCAGCATGAGGTAGGCCAGGAACAGGAGCAAGTGAACCGCGCCGAGCAGGACATTCGTACGCCTGACCGCGAAGGTGAGCATGCTGACCACAAAAGTCAGGACCAGGAGGATGGTATCCACCGAGTCGATACCGAGCAGGATCGTCGAATCGGTAAAAAAGCCGATGGCCAGCACGGCCGGAATGGTGAGGCTGATGCTGGCGAGCACCGACCCCAGAAGAATATTGACCGAGCGTTGTAGTTGATTGGCCAGAGCGGCACGCACGGCGCCAAGGGATTCAGGCGCCAAGACCAATGCTGCGACGAGGACGCCTCCCAAGGCATGGGGAGCGTTCCAGCGCCGAAGCGTATAGTCAATGGGGGTCGCTACATGTTCTGAAAGGATCACGAGCGGTAGCAGGTACGCCAAGAGTAACAGCGTATGAAACCACACGGAGCCTCCCGGCGACGGCTGGTGGTCGTGTAAGAGCGCCGCGTTGCGTGTGCCTTGCCGGCGAGGCGCCACGAAATAGTTGCGATGGCGGAGGTTTTGGATCGCGAGAAAGACACCATAGAGTCCCAGCGACATCACAATGAGAAAGATCGATTGATGTGGTGAAAAAGTCGGCCCCGGGGAGGAAATCGTATAACTCGGCATGACCAGCCCCAGCACCGCGAGCGGGACGATCACCGCGAGAAAGGCATTGGCTCCCTGCAGATTGTACGTCTGTTCGTGATAGCGCAGTCCGCCAAGAAGCAATGACAGTCCGACCATTCCGTTCAGGACGATCATCACCACGGCAAACATCGCGTCCCGAGCCAAGGAGGCGTTGCCATTGCCAGTATACATAAAGGCAGAGATCATCATCACCTCGATCCCTGTCACCGACAGGGTCAGAATGACGGTCCCCATCGGTTCGCCCAGGCGGGCGGCAAGATGTTCCGCATGGCGAAGGACGGCAAAGGCTGAGAGTGCGATCACAAGCAGAAGCCAGCCGAGCATGGCGCTCAATTGAATGGGGCTGGAGAGATCATGCAGCCACTCGTGGCCGTGAATAAAAAAGAGGCCGGCCGTTGCGAGAGGAATGAGTAGCATCCATTCACCGGTCGCACGGCCATAACGAGGCGGTGTATTCCTGTGCGGAAATCGCAGCAGCATCGGCTCCTGCGGTTCGGGGGTGGCGACAGGCAACATGGAGATGACAGACCTCGGTGAGTGTGCGTGCCGTTACGCGGTCAGGCGCTGCCTTTGAGTCCGATGATACCGAGTACGATACAGAGGAGAGAAAACACTTTCATGATGGAGACGGACTCCGCAAAGAGCACCATGCCCAAGACAGCGGTGCCCGCCGCTCCGATGCCGGTCCATACGGCGTACCCCGTGCCGACCGGAATGCTTTTCAGGGCCTGAGCCAGGAACCCGAAACTGGCGGCCATGGCGAGCAGCGTGCCTGTCGTCGGCCAGACTCGCGAAAACCCCTCGGTATATTTCAAACCGATCGCCCAGCAGATTTCAAACAGTCCGGCTACGATCAGGAATGTCCACGCCATAGAATCGAGAGTCTCCCTGTTTCATGGCGCGAACGCCAGTAGACAGAAGCCAACTTTTCCCAGGATACGGATGATACTGAATCGCGTGCGCGAAAAAACCTCGGCATTTCACTAGGGGCATTGGCGCTGCGCAAAGGAGATTACGGCTGCGTCTCAGCTGGGGGCGGTTTGTCCGGTTGATCGAACCATTGGTAGAGCACGGGCAGGACAATTAATGTCAAGAGGGTCGAGCTGACGAGCCCTCCAATGACCACGACGGCGAGGGGACGTTGCACTTCCGATCCGATACCATGGGCAAATGCCAGAGGAATGAGGCCGAGGAGCGCCACCAGTGCGGTCATGAGCACAGGCCTGAGTCGAAGCGTACAACCTTTGATCACGGCCTCTTCACCGCGAAGCCCGTCTTCACGTAACGTGTTGAAGTATGACACCAGCACGATTCCATTCAGCACCGCTACGCCGAAAAGATTGATGAATCCCACGGAGGCCGGCACGCTCAAATATTCACCGGTCAACCAGAGTGCCACGATTCCGCCGATCATGGCGAACGGCAGATTCATGATGATCAAGGCTGCGTGCCGGACGGAATTAAACGAGGCAAACAACAGGGTGAAGATCAAGCCGATCGTGATCGGTAAAATAATTTTCAACCGTGCCATGGCTCGCTGCATATTCTCAAACGAGCCGCCCCACACGAAATGGTAACCGGCTGGAAGGTGGATGTCTTTCGCGATTTTGGCCTGGGCTTCTGCGACGACACTTTCGATGTCGCGACCCAGCGTGTTGAAGCCGACATAAATCCGGCGCTGCAGGCCCTCGCGACTGATCAACGAGGGTCCCTCGCGGAGCTCCACCGTGGCAATTTCTCCGAGCGGAATCAGGGCACCGGAGGAGGTCGTCAGCAAAATGTTTTTAATCGTGTCGACGCTGTTGCGATACTTTTCAGGGTACCGCAAGGTCAGATCGAAGCGTTTGTTGCCCTCGTAGACACGGGTCGCCGGTTCCTGACCGATGGCGGTGGTAATAATTTCCTGCACATGGGCGACATTGATGCCGTGGCGGGCGATCTTGCTGCGATCGATGTCGATGGTGAGATAGGTCTGGCCGAACAGTTGTTCGACCCGCACATCGCCCACGCCCCTGACCGAGGCCATGATGGTTTGGATCTTTTCCGCCGTGCTCCTCAGCACCCCCAGATCGTCTCCGAGAATTTTTATGGTGGCTTCCGATCGGACGCCTGACAGCAGCTCATCCACGCGTTGTTGGATCGGTTGGCTTAGCAGGTAATTGGCTCCCGGCACTTTTTCGATGCGCTTGCGGATGGCGTCGTCGAGTCCGGCTTTGGTTTTCGCCGTGGTCCATTCGTCCATCGGACGGAGCGTGACGGTGGGGTCGCTGGCATTCGGCTCCTGAGGGTCGTTTCCCATCTCCGAGCGGCCGATCTTGGACACCACCATGCGCACTTCGGGAAACTCCATCACGGCGCGTTGCATTTCTTTTTCAATTTCGATGGATCGATCCAGCGCGATGCTGGGGTAGCGAATGGTCTGGGGCGAAATCGATCCCTCGTTCAAGATGGGAATGAACTCCCCTCCGAGAAAGGGAAAGAGCGCGAGGCTGGCGCCTAAGAGCCCGATCGCGATGGCCAGCACGGTGACGCGATGTCCCATCGCCCATCGCAATGTCGGAAGATAGGCCCGCTTGGCCCAGCGGAGCAGGAAGGTATCTTCTTCCGTTCCGCGTTTGAGGGCCATGGCGCAGAGCACGGGGGAAAGGGTGAGCGACAAGACCAGCGAGACGAGGAGGGCGATGATGATGGTGTTGGCGAGCGGCTGAAACATTTTCCCTTCCATGCCTTGCAGCGTCAGAATAGGCAGGAACACGAGAATAATGATCAGGATACCGAAGATCACCGGCTGGCCGACTTCGGTCACGGCATGCAAGATGACGTCGGTCTTCTTGAAGTGGTCGTCGCGCTGTTCGGCCAGGTGCCGATACACATTTTCCACCACCACCACCGAGCCGTCGACCATCATGCCGATGGCAATGACCAATCCGCCGAGCGACATGAGATTGGCCGTCAGCCCCACTTGATCCATGATGATGAAGGTGATCAGCGGCGTCACAATCAGGGTGGCCGTCACAATCAGCGCGCTGCGCACATTGCCGAGAAACAGGAAGAGAATCACGACCACCAGCACGATGCCCTCAAGCAGCGCTTTGTAGACGGTATCCAGCGCCGCGGTGATCAACTCGATGCGGTCATAGAAGGGAATGATGCGCAATCCGTCCGGCAGGAGGCGTTTTTCGTGAATTTCTGAAATTTTATCCTTGATGGACTGCACGACGTCCCGGGCATTGCCGCCTCGCAACATCAACACGATGCCGGTGATGACCTCATGTTTCCCGTTCAGCACCGCGGCGCCATGCCGGACCGCGTGCCCGATCCGGACCTCCGCCACATCCCGGACATAGACGGGCGTGCCGCCGACTTCCTTCACGACGATGTGTTCGATGTCTTCCAGGGTCTTGATCAATCCCACACCGCGAATGACATATTTTTCGTCGTCTTTCTCCAGGATATTCCCGCCGGCATTGGCGTTGTTCTTCGCGACGGCATCGAAGACATCGTGCATCGCCAGGCCGTATTTCCGAAGCAGGCCCGGTTCGACCATGACCTGGTACTGTTTCACGAATCCGCCCAACGAATTCACATCGACGACATCGGGCAGGCCCTTGAGCAGCGGTCGAATCACCCAGTCCTCGAGCGTTCGTCGCTCCATCAAATCGGAATCGGTCATGACGAAGTTGGCGTCGTTGTCGTGCGGCCCCTCCAGGTAAAACTGATAGACTTCTCCTAACCCGGTGGTATTGGGCACGAGTTGCGACGTGGATCCAGGCGGCAGCAGCTCTTGGATTTCCAGGATTCGTTCGAGTACGACTTGCCGGGCTAAATAGATGTCGATGTCATCCTTGAAGACGACGGTAATCATCGACAGCCCGACCTTTGAAAAGGAACGGATGTCCGTTAACCCGGGCGCGCCCATGAGCTGCAGTTCCATAGGAAAGGTCACAAACCGTTCCACTTCAGCCGGGGACATGCCGGGAACTTTTGTCACGACTTGAACCAGCACCGTCGTGACATCCGGAAAGGCATCGATGGCGATCGTGCGAAATGCATAGATGCCCCCGGCGGTCAGGATGCAGGCCATGACGACGACCAGGACACGTTGGCGGAGCGCGAAGGCGAGGAAAGAAGACAGCATCGGGTTACATCTGTTCCCCGAGTAATTCGGATTTCAGCACGAACGCGCCGCTCGTCACGATGGATTCTCCCTCCAACAGGCCATCCTGGACCTTGATCTCGCGTCCGTTGGAATTGCCTAATTTGACGTCGCGGGCTTCGAAGAGAGAGGGCTCGCGTTCAACAAAGACAAACTGCCGATCGCGGTCGCGTTGCACGGCGGCTTCGGGGATGAGAAGCGCATTCGGTTCCGGCTCGGAATAGACCCGGACGGTTGCGTACATCGCAGGTTTCAGCTTGCGCTCAGGATTCGGCAGTTCCAGCCGGAGCCGCATGGTGCGGGTCGCGGGATCGAGGACATCTCCCACATAGGTAATGCGCCCCTGGAAGGCTTGCCCGGGATAGGCGGCCACGTGCACTTCCACCGACTGGCCCTCTTTGGTCTGGTCGGGCCGGATGTAGGGAATATCCTTTTCAGGAATCACTGCCGTCACCCACACGTCGGTGAGATCCGCGACTACGAACAGTTTTTCGGTGGTTTCCACGACCTCGCCTTTGGTGAGATTGCGGGCGATCACCCGGCCGTCGAAGGGCGCCACCACCGGGACGTGGGAGCGAATGGTGTGGTTGCGATCTAAGTTGCGCAAGTCTTCATCCGTGAGCCCCAGAATCAGGAGGCGGTCGCGAGCTTCCCGCAGTTCGGCTCGAAGGCTCAGCATTTCTCCTTCGCGTCGCTGCAACTCGGCCAGGCCGATGACTTTTTCCTTCAACAGCAATTCCGCCCGGCGGAAGGCGCGTTCTGCGACGTTCAACTTGGCCGTCGCCTTCAGGTAGGCCGATTGCGCCATCCCTAACTCACTGCTATACAGCAGCGCCAGCAGGGTTCCTCCCTTAACCTCCCTGCCGAGATCGGCATAAACGTCAATCACCCGCCCTCGGACGAGCGTCGTGATTTCAGCCAAGGCGTGCTCATTCGGTTCGACTGTGCCGGGGAAGTCGCGAATGGTACGAAATTCCCCGCGTGTGACGGGTTGAACGACGATCCCGGCCGCTTTCTTTTCATCCGCGGTCAATCGAACGACATTCGGCAGCGGAGACGTCGGCGGCGGATTGGCTCCCGTCGCATTGGGCGGAGGGGCGTCACATCCCGACCAGGCAAGCAGCGCGAGCAATCCGCCCAGCAACAGGGCTGCCGATGCCCGCGTGCGAGGCGGCCGGAATGGGTTCGATGAAAGCCTGGCTTGCGGCGTACCCTGGATCATACGGCCCCCCCCACAGCGCGCTCTAGGAGTGCCAGTGACATAGACAGATCAAACTGAGCTTGAGCATAGTCCAGCAGGATCTGACGCTGGACCCGTTGGGCGTCAAGCACTTCGAGCAGACTCGACGCGCCCTGCTGGAAGCTGAATTTGGCGATTCGCAGCGCTTCATCGGCCTGCTTGAGGAGGCCCTTTTCATACACCTCGATCATGTCCGCCGTGGTTTTCGCATCTTGGAAATGTTGGCTCACGTTCCGAATGAGTTCGTTGCGCGCGCGCAGAAACTCCGCTTCACCTTTGCGTTTACTGCCGAAGGCCGAGATGATTTCGCCCTGTCGCCGATCCCAGACGGGCGTCGGGAATGAGACGCCACCGGTGAAGGCTTCCCGGCCGATCTCCCGCCAGTAGCTTCCGCCGATGGTGATATTGGGCACACGGGCCTGGCGTTCGAATTCCAGGCTGTGGTCGGCTTGTTCGACCGCCTTGCGCAAGCGCACGATCGTCGGATGTTGGGTCAGTGCCCGTTCCGTCAAAATGTCGATGCCGAATCCGGGGCCCACACGGTGCATGTGTCCGTCAATGGCATAGGTCGAACCCAGGGAGCCGGCCGTCAAGGTATCGAGCATGACCCGATTGACACGGACGCGATTCGCGGCCCTGGTCAGCGACTGGTTCGCTTTCAACACTTCGACGCCGGACCGGATGGCTTCGAATTGCGGACTTTCGCCCAGACGCACCCGGGTGCGTACGGCCTTATCGACATCTTCGACTGTGGCCAGATTCTGTTGTGCCAGGATGAGCGCGCGCTGAGCCAGAAGTAGATCATAAAAGGCGATTTTCACATCGGCAATTAGGTTCAGCTGAGTTTCCGCCAGTCCGGCCGAGGCGGCGGCCACGCCGGCTTCGCTTGCCCGCTGGCGCGCGGCGCGTTTTGAGGGCCATTCGATCGGCTGCCCGACGCTCAGGTTGAACTCAGTTACCCGCTCGTGAATGGCCGGATCGAAGAGTCCCAATTCGCGCATCTTGCCGACACCGCTATTGGCGCTGATCGAGGGGTTGAGATATGTGTGCGCGGCCACCTGTTGTCCGCGGCTTTGATCGATCGTGCTTTCGGCGCTGGCGACGGTAGGATTACGGGTCAACGCAAAATTCAGTACGGCCTCCAGTGAATAGACTGGTTCGCTCGGCGATGGAACCGTGGTCGAAGGAGAGGCCGCGAGACTCAGAGACGGGCTCGACCAGGCCATTCCCGAGAGCACCACAAACAGGCAGCTGACGGCCATGTGACGCGTGAGACATCGGCGCACGAAAATGCTCCTTCCTCCTGTGGACAGAGCCCGATTGCATCCGGCCTCCGCCGGTGATGACTCCTTCATGACGAAACCGGCGTATCCGTGTTTCGGCCAGGCTTGTGCCCTTCTGCGTTGTCCGCTGTCCTTCGTCGTCAACATGTTTCCTCCGCACCGTTGCGCCATCGCCCGTGGCATTGCTGTCCATGCTGCGCACGGTGTCTCCATCAAATACCGTATCAGCTTGAAGGAGTGAAGTCTAACAATCGCCGCATACTGTTCGGCATTTAGCGGATAGAGGAGGCCAGGTCAGTGGTTCCAGCGAGCACACAGACTGTGTGGTGTAGGAGGGGACTCCTGCTGACTCGTATCCTAGTGAGTCCAGTGCTGTGTGGCCTGCGGAGCTGACCTGGCGAAGACATTACCCGGTGCGTCGGTTTGGATGACGCGCTCCGTGCCACTGATAGCGGGCTTCCGGTTGCGGTCGGGCGCGGGAGGCCCGTCTCCTATACTGGCCGGCGATACGATTCGAGAACGGTTGTGAGTGGTCCACATCGGCGGCGTCTATATCGCTGCCCGTGCCGGCATCAGCTGCCCCAAAATCCCTCGTGGCGCAATCCGACGGGCGACACCGGCACCACCGTGAACGACTCTCTCGATTGTCTTCCATGAAGTGAAAATCCTCTTCCTGTCCGGTGTGCCTCGTCTTTCCTAGGGATGTTCCTGCGTGAGACGACCGTAGAGCTGCGTGCATTGCGGGCAATAGCCCCCGGCAAAACTGAGATCGTGGGAGGCCAGGTTGTGTTTCTGCATGAAGGTCGGCAGGTCAGACCAGGCGGACGCATCGCTGCCACCTGCTCGATTGTCTTCAACCCGCCAGCAAAACTGGCATTGAGTGGCCCTAGGGCTCATGATCCCGCTCTCCTGCGATAGTGCGACGCAAGCATATGCGAGGCATCGCCGGTCGCCGCTACCATAGCGAATGTGGCATAGACTCACAACTAGGTGTTGTCCTAGGTGGAGGTTTGGGCGCGTCGATGCGACGGTTCGAAGCAGCGAGGTGCAGGCGGATGTAGACGTCGGCGCTAGGCGGAAGTCAACCCGTGCGCCAGCGCATATTTCGTTAACTCCGCCGTGGTCCGGAGGTTCAGGTGGAAGATGATCTGGGCCTTATGAAACTCAACGGTTTTCGGGGAGATGTTCAAGAGCGCCGCGATTTCTTTGATGGTACGTCCTTCGGCGATGAGCTGCAGCACTTCGCGCTGGCGCGGCGTCAATTCCTGCCGTTGCGCAAAGAGGCCGCTCTGACCGGCCGACAGACCGCTCACAATATCCCGCGTCAGCAGCGACGTCACAAAATATTGTCCCTTCAAGACGGCATCGATGGCCTGGTCCAATTCTCTGGCGGCGGAGCGTTTCAAGAGATAGGCGGAGGCGCCGGCTTTGAACGCTTCGCTGACGTAAGCCGGATCGGCATGCATCGTGACAAAGATCAGTTTCACGTCGGGGAGCAATTTTTTCAATTGGCGGCCCGCGTCGACCCCGTTCAGCAGCGGCATGGAAATGTCGAGCAGAATGAGGTCGGGACGCAACTGCATGGCGGCCTCCAGTAAGGCCCGCCCGTCCTCGACCGCGCCGACGACTTCGCAGCGTTGTTCCACGATGCGCCGAAATCCTTCCAGCACCAGGGTATGGTCGTCGGCCAGTAGTACTCGAGGTGGCGTAGTCATACGGAAACCTCCGCGCGGGGAACATGGATTGAGAGGCGAGTGCCTTGTTGAGGGATTGAGTCGATGGTCACGGTGCCGTGGACCAAACGCACGCGTTCCGCCATGCCGACCAAGCCGAGGCCGCGTGGGTTGTCGATCACTTGCTGGGTATCGAATCCGACGCCGTCGTCCTGAACGGTGAGGGTGATCCCCTCGGCGGTTGAGGCCAGGGAGACTCGTGCCTTGGAGGCATGGGCATGTTTCATGATATTGGCCAGGCATTCCTGGGCGATTCGATAGAGACAAGTGGACACCGTCTGAGGAACGGCCTTCGGAGCGGCCATGACGTCGAGCGAGATCGAAATGTTCGAACGGACCGCGCATTCATCAATCAGGCGTTGCAACGCCACCGGAAGTCCCAGATCGTCCAAGATAGATGGATGGAATTGATAGGCCAAATGGCGGACGTCGTCGGAAAGCTCGGTCAGGCGATCCTGGATCGAACGCAGTTCTTTGCTGCAGCCGACGGCGGAGGCAGGAAGGTGAGTTTCCAACGATTCGGCTTGGACGATAAGCATGGCGAGACGCTGATTGATATCGTCGTGCAGGTCTCTCGAGATGCGCCGGCGTTCTTCTTCCTGGACGGTCAGCAGGCGGGCGGCGAGGTCGCGCAGTTCCTGCCGACTCGTGGCAAGCGCCTGTTCGCTGTTGCGAAGAAATCCTTCGGTCTGGATGTGTCCGGAAATTTCCTGCACCAGGCTGTGATTGACATCGGCCAGTTCCTTGGTACGGGCATCCACGCGCGTCTCCAAGTCGTTCTTGGCCTCGCGGAGTTGAATCTCCGCCCGCTGGCGCTGCTGCAGGAGCCCCGCAGAGATCCAGACAATGATCAGGCTGAAGAGGCGATTGCTGACACCCACCCAGAGAGGGATCGAGGCGTGCTGAGGCCCCAGCGCCGCGCCGACAATAATGAGCAACGTGGAAGCGATCGCCATGAGAAACGGCAACCGCGGATTGGAAGAGGCAGCGGCCAGAATAACAATTCCGGCATACAGCACCCCGCCGGCGATGCCGAGCGGGAGGAACAGATCCATCGCGAACAGCGCGCCGCTCAGTCCGATGATGAGGGCCAGAATTGTATGATTGGGATCCCGCATCGCGGCCTCGTCGTGCTTCATGAGCTGCTTCCGACCTAGCGTTTCCACGGACAGCCGAACCGTCCCGGCGAGCTACTCGTGCTCCAGTTGCTTCTTCAGCCGCCGGTCCAGGGCAAAACGGGTCAACCCCAGATGCTTGGCGGCCAACGTTTTGTTATGGTCCGACAGTCGCACCACTTCTTCGATGACTGCCGACTCGATATCCGCCAACGTCTGCTGCCCCAGCACCATCTCAATGCGAAGCGTGGGGTGTTCGCCTTGCGCCATGGCCACCGCCACATGCGTTGATGCGTGGTCGCGAAGCTCGCGCGGAAGACAGCCGGCCGTCAAAGTTTTATCGTGACACAGGATCATGGCGCGCTCGATGATATTCTGCAACTCGCGAATGTTGCCGGGGTAATTGTACCGCTGCAGCAGTTCTTTCGCGTCGGGTTCGATATCGACGACCTCTTTGCCGAACTCTTTCCCGAATCGCAACATTGCTTGCATGCAGAGGGGGAGAATGTCTTCCGCGCGCACCCGCAGCGGCGGGAGTTCAAAGGTGACCACGTTCAGACGGAAGAAGAGGTCTTCGCGGAAGGTGCCGCGGGCCGTGTCTTTCTTGAGATCGCGATTCGTCGCCGTCATCAACCGGAAATCGACCGAGAGGTCCTCCGTGCCGCCTAAGCGCCGGAACGTCCGTTCCTGCAGTACGCGCAGCAATTTGGCCTGCATGGCCGGGTCTAAATCGCCGATTTCGTCCAGAAATAACGTGCCGCTTTCGGCCTTTTCCAGCAGCCCCCGTTTCCGTTGGTGTGCGCCGGTGAAGGCTCCTCGTTCATAGCCGAAGAGCTCGCTTTCGAACAGCTCCTTGGGAATGGCGGTGCAGTTGACGGCCACGAAGGGGCCGGTTGCCCGTGGGCCGTTACAGTGGATGACGCGCGCAAGAAACTCTTTGCCGCTGCCTGTTTCTCCTTGGAGCAACACCGTCGATTTCGCATTTTCCGCCACGTCTCGCACTTGCCCGAGGAGCAATTGCATCGCCGAACTGCGCGCATCGATATTGGCCAAGGCGTAGGCGCTGTTCTGATCTTCGAGCGCAAATTCGACCCGGTGGCGCAGGGCGAGAAACTCCAGGGCGCGATCCACGACGGGGTCGACCCCGGAGAGATCGACGGATTTGATGAGGAAATCGTAGGCGCCCAGGCGCATGGCCTCGACCGCATTTTCCACCGTTCCATAGGCAGTCAGCATAATGATGAGCGTGTGCGGGGCCAGCGGGCGGATGGTTCGCAGCGCCTCGATGCCGCCCATGCCGGGCATTTTGAGATCCAGCAGAATCAGGTCCGGGGCCTGTTGCGTGACGGCACTGACGAGGTCTTCTCCGGATTCAAATCCGGTGACGGTGTGGTGGCGCCGTGAAAGGCGTTTGACGATAGCGGAGCGAATTGCCGGTTCGTCATCCGTAACGTAGATCGTGGCCTGCATGGTCCCCTTCTTCCTGTATTCGTTGCGGCTGCTGGCGCACGGGTGCCCACACGCGAACGGTGGTGCCGTGTCCTTCCTCACTGTCCAAGGCGATGTCTCCCCCGTGCGCGTCGAGGATATTGCGGGAGATCGCTAATCCCAAGCCGGTTCCGCGCGGCTTCCCGCTGGTAAAAAACGGTTCGAAGACGTGCGGCAGATGACTGGGGCTGATGCCGCTGCCCCGATCCGTGACCGTGATTTCCAGCCCCGGTTCAATTCCGCGTGCCTGTTCCGCCAGCGCAACGGTAATGGTCTCGCCTTGAGGCGTGGCTTCGATGGCGTTCTGCAAGATATTGAGCAGCACCTGTTTCACTTGATCGCGGTCGGCCTCGATCATATAGGGAGCGGCGGGTGCCGAAAGGGTGATCGCCGCCCGCTTTCGTGTCAGCGGTTCATCCAGGACCTTCGTCACTTCATGCACCAGCTGTGCCATGTCGAAGGCAAAGGCCACGATTTCCCTGGGACGGGCATAGTCGATGATCTGATTGACGATCCGGTCCAGACGTTTCGTTTCTTGCAGAATGACCGCCAGGTCCGGCCGGCGGGGGTCATCGGGAGCGGTGTCGTCGAGGAGCAGGGAAGTCGTCGAGCCGATGCCGACAAGCGGGTTCCGGATTTCATGCGCAATGCCCGCCGCCACCTGTCCCAGCGTTGCCAGCCGTTCGGCCCGGCGCAGGCGCGTCTGCATGAAGTCGAGCGCGGTAATGTCCACGTTGAATCCCTGGTACATGATGACCTCCCCGGACTGATCGCGAATCGGGATTCGCCGGCTCAAGACTTTTCGGATCGTCCCGTCTGCGTGGAGAAACCGGAACACGGTTTCGTAGGACTCTCCATCCACCACCGCCTGGGCAAATTCCGCAATGACCCGGTCTCGGTCTTCAGGATGAATGGCACGCCGCACCGCGTCGGGATCTTTTTCTTCCGTCGCGTTCAGTCCGGCGAGCACACTATTGTAACGATTGCTGAAGACCAGCGTCATTCCTCGGGTCGTGAAGATCCCGAACGGAGCGTGGTCGACGATGCTCCGATACTTGGCTTCCGAACCGGCCAAGTCCTGGTTGAGTTGGCGCAAGTTGCCCTCCGAGTGTTGCAGGGCTTCGATATGGGAATGGATGGCCGTACTCATCGCGTGCATGACGCGCGCCAGATTGCCGATTTCATCCGTTCTCGTCATGACGGGAACCTGCGGAATCGGATTGCGGTCTGACGTCACCACTGCCGTGGCGAGGCGGGCCAGGGGCGTGGTGATGGAATGGGCGATCAGGTGCAACGCCGCCACCATGCAGATCAAGGAAAAGAGTCCGCCGCCCAGGATCGTCATCAGCATCGTGTCGCGATCCTGAGCGATTTTCGCCAGCTTGGTATTCAGGGCTGTCTGCGTGAGATGTTCGAATCGGCCCATGTCCTGCCGGATCTTCAACATCAGCGCCCGACCTTTGCCTTCTTCGATATACTCCCGTGCTTCGTTCGGGTGCTCGGCCTTCACGGCGTCGATCAGCAGTTCCTTCTCAGTGATGAACTGTCTGACCAATTGCTGCACGGAGGTAATGAGCGCCCGCTGATCATCCTGTTGCGACACCTGGGCCTCCAGGGTGCGGCCGATGTTCAGGACGTGGTCTTGCGCGGTGCGATAGGGGAAGAGGTAATGTTCCTGGCCCGTCAGCACAAACCCGCGGAATCCTGTTTCCAGATCGACGACGAGGCGGAGATATTCTGAGGCCAATCGTTGGGAATAATAGATGTCGTTCAATTGACCTTCGTCATCGGAAAAGGTCGTGACGCTGCGATAGGTCAGGATGCTGAGCAGCAGGACGGTGAGCGCAGGAATCACCGACGCAAGGAATAACTTGCGGGCGATGGGTAGATTGCTTAACAGGTCACTCAAGGCTGCTCTCAGTCTCCGTCGCTATCGTAGTCTCCCCCCCCACCACTGTGCAACTTCGCCGCCTGATTTAGGGCCCCGATTGATCGGTCCGACCGATGACCATTCCTGACGCCTGCGAATGCCTTGTGCCTCCTGCTCCCGCGCTCGAATGCGTGCCTTCCCGCGATGGATGAGCGTTTTCGCACCGTGCGCCCGTGCGATCCCGCCCATATACCGCGCTGATTTGAGCGACGTGCGATCGTGCGAAAGATTGCGCTCACAGACGCGAGAGGTCCTGTCTGTCTCAACCACGTCTGCGCAGCTCAGTGATTTTCCCCGAGGCATGCGCCTTGCTCATGTCGACTATCATCGCGTCTCGGTGACCGGGTCGGTGAATCGCGCGGAGTGCGAGGAATGGCGGACCGAACAAGGAGGAGACAATGGACTATGTGAAGCCTTATGGCGTGGTGGAGAGTATGTTGGCCGGCGGCGCGCTCAAGCTGAGCTTGCCCCCGCGCCAGCTGGTGCTGCGTGGTATGTTGGCCGGTGCTTATCTCGGGATCGGGACGAGCATGGCTGTGACGGTGGCCGTCGAAACCGGCTATTGGATCCTCGGAAGTTTGGTCTTTCCGTTCGGATTGGCGTTGGCCATTCTGCTCGGCGCGGAGATCATCACCGGCAGCTTCGCGTTGCTTCCTGTCGCGGCAGCCCATGGACAAAAGAACGCCGGATTGTCTCACGTCTTCGCGAACTGGGGCTGGGTGTTCCTCGGCAATCTCCTCGGCAGCGTCCTCTATGCGACCTTGTTTGCGATCGCGCTGACGACGGGGGGTGATGCGCCGATCAATGCGGTGGGCAACAAACTCATCGCGATCGCCCAAGCGAAAACCACGTACTACGCCTCGCACGGTTCCGCGGGGCTACTGGCGGCGTTCACCAAAGGCATGTTGTGCAATTGGATGGTCAGTCTCGCCGTTGTTGCCGCCTACATGTCGACCTCGTTGTCCGGCAAGTTTGTCGCGATCTGGGGACCGACGCTCTTATTTTTCTCGCAAGGTTTTGAACATGCCGTGGTCAATATGTTTCTGATGCCGGTCGGCATGATGCTCGGCGCGGACGTGAGCCTCTCCACCTGGTGGCTCTGGAATCAGATTCCCGTCACGCTGGGTAATCTGGTGGGCGGCATGCTGTTTACGGGATTGGCGATTTATGCGGCGCATCATGCGACCGCGCCGGCTGCGGCCCCGGCTCAGGTTCCGGCCCAGCCCGTGACGGCCAGGAGCGAGCAGGCGGGATATTCCCCGTCGTATTCGAGGTGAGGGACGGTCGTCATGGCTGCGGTGTATCTCAGGCGATTACACGGATGGCGGTTCGTCCTCTTCAATGCCGTACTCGGCTTGTCGCACATCGTCGTCTTGTTCAACGCCGGCTCCTACATCGCCTTGTTGCCGCACGTCTCGGGGGATCTGGGCGGGGTGCTGCCCAGTTTTCTCACCTGGGCGCAAACCGACTTCATGGTCGGGTTGGCGTTGGGCTTTCCGCTCGCGCGGTACCTGTCGGGACGGATCGGCGACTACCGTCTCTTGATCGGCGCCTTTATCGTGTACAGCATTGCCTCCTATCTGTGCGGCGACAGCCGAACCCTGGCGCAATTTGTTCCCGCTCGGATCGTGCAGGGTATTGCCGGCGGCATTACCTTGCCGATTGCCCAATCCATGCTGCTCAACGAGTATCCCAAACGGCTCAAGGCGGTGGCCTTGACCGTCTGGGGACTCTTCAGCATCACGCCCTTTACCATCGGCATGCCGGTGGGAGGCTACATCGCCTATATGCTCGGATGGCGCTTCCTCTTTTACCTGGATTTTGTGCTGACGCTGGTGATTGTCGGCACGCTGGGCGCCTTATTGTATGGACGTGGATTTCGTCGACGCTATGCGCGCTTCGACCTGGTCGGGTTTCTGCTGCTGGCCGTCCTGTTGTTAGGGCTGCAGACGTTGCTCAATATGGGCAACGATTTCGACTGGTTGGACTCGCCGTTTCTTCAAGTCATCGCCGTGGTGTTGCTCATCGCCTTTCCCTGTTTCATCATCTGGGAACTCGGGGAGCGGCATCCGACGCTGGATCTCCGGCTGTTCTTGCATCGCAATTTCGTCATCGGCATCATCAGCCTGACACTCGGGTTTTTCTCGATCCAAGGGTTGTTGTCCCTCCTGATCGTTCAGATTCAGCTGATTCTCGGGTATTCCTCGAAACTCGCCGGCCTGGCGCTGCTGCCGTTGGTGTTGCTGAGCGCACCGATCATCGCCGTCATGCACTACCTCTGCAAGTATGTCGATGCCCGCTGGCTGGTCTGCCTCAACTGTCTCGGTTTTGCCTGGACCTTTTATTGGATCGGTTTGTACGACGACCCGCATTCGTACGAAGAATTGTTCTGGCCGATGGTGGTGGAGGGAATCTTTCTGGGCTCCTTCTTCACGCCGATCACCGTGCTGACTTTACATGGCCTCTCCGGGCCGTTGGTGATGCGTGCTGCGGAAGTCGCCAATCTGCTGCGCGTCGCCGCCGGCGCATTCGGGATTACCTTTCAAGGCATCGTCCTGTTCCGGCGCATTCACTTTCATCAACTGCATCTGGCGGATCACTTCGGGGGCCGGCAGTCGATTTCCTACGACCCGATGGGGCAGTTGGAGGCGAAATTTCAGGTGGCAGGCCTGTCACCTTCCGAAGCTCAAGCCAAGCTCGGGCTGGTGATCAAACAGCAGGCGGCGATACTTGGCCTCAACGATGCGTTTCTCGTCGCCAGTTTTATTTTTATCGGTTTGGGCGTTCTGGTCTGGTTTGCGCATCCGACGCATCTGCCCATCGCGCCGACTCCAGCGGAAGAACTACGGGAAAGGCGCGCAGAAGAATTGATTGAGGAGATACCATGAGATCGTGTTCAGCAGCCGTGCGCAACGTGCGAACCAGTTTGGGCATCGGCTGCGTCTTGCTGTTCGGGAGCTGCGCCTGGATTCCCAAAGGCGACCCTCCCGCGCAGTATCTCGATCCGCCCGAGATGACGGAGACACTCGCCGAGATCACGAGCCGGCTACAGAACTGGCCGGACGACCATTGGTGGGAACAATTCGGCAATCCTGAGCTGAACGGGTTGATCGAAACCGCGCTCAAGGACAATCCGGGGCTGAAACATGCTTCGGCGCGGTTGCGGCAAGCCACGTCGCTGGTGAAGGTGGAAGGCGCCCGCTTGTTGCCGTTTTTGGAAGCCGATGCCTCGTTGACCTATGAGCGCATCTCCCAACATGGCGTGTTCGCCGCCCTGAATCCCGAAGTGGCGGGGATCAAGATCATGTACGGCATCATCAACCCCCTCAGCTTCCGGTATGAATTCGATTTCTGGGGGAAGAACCGGGCCATGCTCGAGGGGGCTCTGGGCCATGCGGCCGCCGAAGAGGCTGAAACGGCTGAGGTGCGATTACGCCTCACCACCGGTATTGCCCGTGCCTATTTCCGGGGGCAGGCCCTTCAACAGCAGCTCACGATCGTGAAGACGATTGTCGGCATCCGCCGCGATCTGAAAAATCTCGCGGAGACCCGGTTTCGTCTCGGCCTCGACAACGATCAGCCCTTCAAAATTGCTGTCGCCGACTACGAGGCGGCGTTCAAGCGGCAAGCCGCGATCCGGGACCAATTAGACGTGCAGCGCCATTTGCTCGCGCGGTTGGCTGGGAAAGGACCGGACGAGGCGGCCCATCTGTTTGCCAAGCCCATGGCAAACATTCCGAAACAGATCCCCGCGCCTGATCATCTTTCGATCGGCCTGCTGGTTCATCGTCCGGATCTGGCAGCGGCCTTATACCGTGCGCATGCCGCGTCGCGGTTGGTCAGAGTGGCGACGACACAGTTCTATCCCACCATCGATCTCACGGGGTTTGTGGGGTTCAATGCACTGACGCTGGCCAAGGGAACCGACAAGCTGGCCAATTTTCTGTTTAGCGGGCAGAGCTTCACCTATGGTCTGGCGCCGGGGTTGCGGATGCCCTGGTTCGAAGGCGGCCGGTTGCGGGGCGAATTGGGGGCGCAACGCGCGGAATATGACGCCGCAGTGGAACTCTACAATGACACGCTCCTTGACGCGATGCGGGAAGTAGCGGACAGCCTCAGTGCCTGGCACACGACCAACGAGATCATGGCCTCGCACAAGCGGTTGGTCGCGTCGCTGGGTGAAGATTGGAAATTGGCGAAAGTGCGACTCGTCAACGGCTTGGACGACGATCGCGAAGTGCTACGGCACCGGTATCCCGTGCTCGAACAGGAATATGCCCTGCGAGCCTTGGAGAGCGATCAATTAGTGGCCGCCGTGGATCTCATCGAGTCCCTCGGCGGCGGGTATCACAATCCGGACATCGAAAAGCGACCGAAACACAACCCGAGTTAAATCTATGACCACCACAACGGCAGATTCTCAACCTTCGCAATCTCCGGGCGTGCCCCCGGCGGCAGGCCCCTATCGCATCCATCCGAAAGCCATTCGCGCGCGCCGGAACCGGCGCCTCTTAGTCGTGGCCCTGCTGGTCCTGATCGCCACCGTCGGCTATCTCGTGTATTGGTACACCCATGATCGGTTTTGGATCCGCACCGACAATGCCTATGTCACGGGCAATCTGGTGCCGGTGGCGGCGCAGGCGTCCGGCATCATCACGCAGGTTTTGGCGGAAGAAACTCAATTTGTGAACCGCGGCGATTTGCTCGTGCGGCTGGATGAACATCAAGCCTATGCCGCCTTGGGACGAGCGCGAGGACGGTTGGGAGAGGAAGTCCGGCGGATCGCGGCCTTGTTCATCAATCGCAAGCAACTGGCGGAAAAATTGCGGTCGCGTACCGCTCGCCTGGAATTGGCCGAGCACGACATGGACCGGTATCAACGGGCTTCCCCGAGCGGCGCCATTTCCAAACAAATTCTGCAGAATACGGCGGACAAAATTGCGAGCCTGGAAGCGGAGGTGCGGGAAACGCAGGCGGAACTCGACTCGCTCGACGCGCAGATCGGCGGTACGACCGTGATGGCCCATCCGTCCGTCGATCTGGCCAAGCACCAGCTGATCGAGGCGCATTTGGAATATGCGCGCCAGCAGATCCGCGCGCCCATCTCAGGTTATGTCGCCAAGCGGAAGGCACAGGTCGGCGATCGCGTTCAGCCTGGCGCCTCGCTGATGACGATCGTTCCGCTGGATCATCTGTGGGTGGAGGCCAATCTGCGGGAAACGGAGTTGCAGCATGTGCGGCCGGGGCAGCCGGCGTTGGTCAGCGTCAGTCTGTATGGATCGAAACAAACGTTCCATGGCACGGTCGAAGGCCTCGTGCCGGGCAGCGGGAGCGCGTTTGCGTTGCTTCCGCCGGATAATTCCACGGGAAACTTCATTCACATCGTCGAGCGGGTGCCGGTGCGGATTGCGCTTCCCGCGGATGAACTCAGGGAGCATCCGATCAGGCCGGGGCTCTCGACCATGACGAGCATTAACATTACCGAGTCCGGGCAATCGGTGTGGACGTCGCTTGCCACGCCGTCCACGGCCGAGTATGAGACGGACGTGTATGCCGATGAGCTCCCTACGGCGGAGTCCATGGCGAAAGACGTGATGGCGACGAATTTGGTGGTGAGTGAGTCAGCGGAGGGTATCGATTCATTGCTCGAAGACGAGGGAAGCATTGAGCGGGTGAGTCCCAGAAAAGAGATGGACAGGTCGCCAAATGAAGGGAAGGTGTCGCCCAAGCTGGATCGGCCTCGTGAACGGACTGATCGCAGCCCGAGCTCATTCGTGCCGCGACGGAGTCCCGATCTGGGAGCGACGACCGTTCCCCTCACGCCCTCGATTGGTCCCGATTCGAGATCGTTAGGACCCGAGGCGGGTCGCAGTCCGTCACGACTGAGATCCGGTTTTGGCCTGGACGAAGAACGGCGTGTATTGGGTCCTGGGAGGCGTTAGCCTCCGGGCCATGAATCTGTCCGCAACTCGACTGACATAGAGCAGCGGGCCTGACATAGATTATTTTTCGATGAAGATTGCCGTGCCAGTCTGGAATGCGTGGTCGGCTCGTCCTATGATGCACCACACGCGTCGAGCAGCACCGGCAGTCAACGCTCGCCCGGCTTGCTGATCGTTCTTGCTCTCCTGCCGGCGTCTCGCTTCAAGGCGCGTGTTCCGCGTTGCTAATAGCCCTTATGCCGGGCCGGAGAATCACGCCGTGCCGAACGTGACGCTCAATTATCGCACGCTCTTGTCGGTCACCAATGTGCTGAATTCCCAGCGCAACCGGCAGAGCCTGTTCCGCGCCATCACCGATCAGTTGACCAACGTCGTGCGGTGGGAACGGGCGGGAATCACGGTCTACGATCTGCAGAAAGACGCCTTTCGTTTTTACGCGTTGGAGACAAACCTGCCCAAAATCGTGCTGCGAAGCGATGCGATGATTCCGCGCGCACAGAGTGCCGTGGGGTGGGTCTATGATCATCAGCGCGTCCATGTACGGCCGCACCTGCGCGAGGAGCGGTTGTTCATCGAGGATGAAAGTTATGCGCAGGAAGGCCTGGGACGCATGATTAATCTTCCCATGGTCGTGCAGGAGGTCTGTCTCGGCACGCTGAATATCGGAAGCATCGAGCCCGGGCACCCCGATCCGGACGACGTGGATTTCCTTCAACAGGTCGCGACCCAGATCGGGTTTGCCATTGCTCACGTCAACGCCTATGAGGAAATCAATCGTCTGCGGGAACAACTCGCCCGCGAGAATGTGTACCTGACTGAAGAGCTCAAAGCGACCCAGGATTATGGCATCGTCGCGGGACGGAGCCGGGCATTCGACGCGGTGTTGACGCTGGCGCGGCAGGCGGCCCCGACGACGGCGACGGTGATGATTACCGGGGAAACCGGAACGGGCAAGGAGGTGCTCGCGCGCGCCATTCACGAGAGAAGTCTCCGGCACGATCGGGCGTTTGTGCGGCTGAATTGCGCGGCCTTGCCGTCGGGGTTGATCGAAAGCGAACTCTTCGGCCATGAACGGGGCGCGTTTACCGGCGCGGATCAGCAGCGGGTCGGACGATTTGAACTGGCCGACGGCGGCACGTTATTCCTCGATGAAATCGGTGAACTGCCTCTCGATGCCCAGGCGAAGCTCTTGCGTGTGCTACAGGACGGGCTAGTGGATCGAGTCGGGAGCGCGAAGCCCATTCCGGTCGATGTGCGGGTCATCGCCGCGACCAATGCCAACCTGGAACAGGCGATTCAACAGGGACGGTTTCGCAGTGATCTGTACTATCGGCTGAATGTGTTTCCCATTCATATGCCGCCGCTCAGAGAACGGCCGGAAGACATTCCCATTCTCGCCCGGCATTTTCTGCGGTTTCATGCCCGTCGGCTGAAGCGATCGTGCGAAGATTTTGATGCGCCGTCGATGGAGCGCCTGGTGCAATATGCCTGGCCCGGAAATGTGCGGGAGCTGGAGAACCTCGTGGAGCGTGGATTGATTCTCTGTCACGATCGGTGGTTACGTATTGATCCGGCCATGGTCAATAGGCCGGCAACCGCACAGGCGAGTCCTCGCCGGACTTTGGTGGATGAGGAGCGCCGTCACATTCTTCAGGCCCTGACCCTGCTCGAGTGGCGAATCGAAGGGCCCGGCGGCGCGGCCGAACAATTGGGTCTGGCGCCAAGCACGCTCCGGAGTCGATTGCATAAGCTCGGCATTCGTCGTCCCTCCGGCTGTTAGATACTATCCTGACGTTCTTCTCCTACGCATCTCTACTTCAGGTTCCATTTCATGCCAGCGCCACGACTGATCGTGGTGGCGCCGTGGCCCCTCACCACGCTGTGTCGTGGTCACCCCGGCTCTTCCGCTGTGTTCCAAAAGGCCTCCTGCGTGTAGGGATCCGTATTTCAACGACATAGCCCGCATTATCCGAACGAGTCCTACGTGGCATGCACGGTGCACTAGGGGGCGTCGTGATTTTTTCCGCACTGATTGGTTTCACCGCAGAGCCTGGTCCCTCGCGACGGGGCCTGCGCCTCGTTGCACCACCGTATGACCGGGTACGGGTGCGACGAACGCATCATCAATCTGGAAGGGGGTTGTGTCTCCATCGTTCTGCCCCGGTCAACCCTGTCGTCTGGTGCGGCGCCATCCTGTGTGGCGCCGGTCCTGTGTCCTGTCTTTATTGGAGGAGGTGTTCATGATGCAGTTATCCCGCAGACAGTTCTTGAAAGCCTCGGCAGGAACGGTTGCTGTGGCGGCCGTTGCCGACAAGGCCTTGGCGCTGACCGCGTTGCAACCGGTCGTCGAGGTCGACAATCCCTTAGGCGAGTACCCGGACCGGTCCTGGGAGCGTGTGTATCACGATCAATACCGGTACGACTCATCCTTCACCTGGTGCTGTTCCCCCAACGATACCCATGCCTGCCGGATTCGGGCGTTTGTCCGGAACGGCGTCGTCATGCGAGTGGAACAGAACTACGACCACCAAACGTATGAGGACCTGTACGGCAACCGGGGGACATTCGCCCATAACCCGCGCATGTGCTTGAAGGGCTTCACCTTCCACCGTCGCGTGTACGGTCCCTATCGCTTGAAGGGCCCGTTGATGCGGAAGGGCTGGAAACAGTGGATGGACGACGGGTCGCCAGAGCTGACCTCGGATGCGAAGCGCAAGTACAAGTTCGACAGCCGGTTCCTCGACGATATGGTCCGCGTCTCCTGGGATACGGCCTTCACCTATGTCGCCAAGGGCTTGGTCGTCATTGGCACTCGTTACAGCGGTGAAGCCGGAGCCCGTCGTCTCCGCGAGCAGGGTTATGCGCCGGAAATGATTGAAATGATGAAGGGCGCTGGGGTGCGGACGTTTAAACACCGCGCGGGGATGCCGATCCTCGGCATGATGGGGAAACATGCCAATACCCGGTTCAACAATTGTGTATTGCCGTTATTGGATAGTTGGATTCGAAAGGTCAATCCTGACCAGGCGCAAGGCGGACGGTACTGGAACAACTACACCTGGCACGGAGACCAGGATCCGTCGCAACCCTGGTGGAACGGCACGCAAAACTGCGACGTCGATTTATCGGATATGCGGTTTACCAAGCTGAACACGAGCTGGGGCAAGAACTTCGTTGAAAACAAAATGCCGGAAGCGCATTGGAAATTGGAAAGTATCGAGCGCGGTGCGCGTCTGGTGGTGATTACCCCCGAATATAACCCGACCGCAAGCCGGGCGGATTACTGGATTCCTGTCCGTCCGGAAACCGACGGCACCTTATTTCTCGGCGCGTCCAAAATCATTCTCGACGAGAATTATCAGGACATGGATTTCATCAAGGGCTTTACGGATATGCCGCTGCTGGTGCGGACGGACACCCTGCAGTACCTGGATCCCTTCGAGGTGGTGAAGGACTATCAGTTGCCGGACTTCAGTAAGTCGTATTCAGGGCGCATGCAAGGATTGAATCCCGATCAGATACGCCGGCTCGGCGGCATGATGGTCTGGGATTTGTCGAAGGGGCAAGCCGTTCCATTACATCGTGAGCAGGTCGGCCTACACCTTGCGCAGAGCGGTATCGATCCGGCGTTGACCGGCACCTATCGTGTCAAATTGCTCAACGGGCGTGAGGTCGACGCGATACCCATCTATCAGATGTATCAAATTCATCTTCAGGACTATGACCTCGACACGGTCCACCAGGTGAATCGGGCACCAAAAGATTTAATCGTGCGCTGGGCCAGGGACTGCGGCACGGTCAAACCGGCGGCCATTCATAATGGCGAAGGCGTCTGCCATTACTTCCATATGACGTCAATGGGACGCGCGGCGGCCTTGGTGATGATGCTGACGGGCAACATCGGCAAGTTCGGTACCGGGTGCCACACCTGGTCCGGCAATTACAAGGTCGGGATTTGGCAGGCGGCGCCCTGGTCAGGCGCGGGCGCAAGCGTCTACTTAGGAGAAGATCCGTGGAACCTGAACCTCAAGGATGACGTACACGGCAAGGAGATCAAGTATCGCAAATATTATTATGGTGAAGAGCCTGGTTATTGGAATCACGGCGACAACGCCTTGATTATCAATACGCCGAAATACGGCCGCAAAGTCTTCACCGGCAAGACCCATATGCCGAGTCCCAGCAAGGTTCGCTGGGTGGTCAACGTCAACATCCTCAACAATGCCAAACACCACTATGACATGGTGAAAAACGTCGATCCGAACATCGAGATGCTGGTCACGCAAGATATCGAGATGACCTCGGACGTCAACCATGCCGATGTGGCCTTTGCCGTGAATTCCTGGATGGAGTTCACCTACCCGGAGATGACGGCGACGGTCTCCAATCCATGGGTGCAGATCTGGAAGGGCGGGATCCGGCCCTTGTATGACACCAGAAACGATCTCGACAGTTTTTCGGGCGTGGCCGCGAAGCTGAAAGAGATGACGGGCGAGCAACGGATGGCGGATACGTACAAGTTTGTCTATCACAATCGCGTGGACGTCTACGTGCAACGTATTCTCGACGCCTCCAGCACCTTCTTCGGCTATAGCGCCGACGTCATGCTGAAGTCGGAAAAGGGGTGGATGGTCATGTGTCGCACCTATCCGCGGCACCCGCTCTGGGAGGAGACGAACGAGTCGAAACCGCACTGGACGCGGTCCGGGCGGCTGGAGACCTATCGAGTGGAGCCCGAGGCCATCGAGTACGGGGAGAACTTCATCTCACACCGCGAAGGCCCGGAGTGTACGCCCTATCTGCCGAATGCCATCATGACGACCAATCCCTATGTCAGGCCGGAGGACTACGGGATTCCGGTTACCGCGCAGCACCATGACGATAAGACGGTGCGGAACATCAAGTTGCCCTGGTCGGAGATCAAGCAGCACGCCAATCCGTTGTGGGAGAAGGGCTATCAGTTCTACTGCGTCACGCCCAAAACCCGTCACCGGGTCCATAGCCAATGGTCGGTGAACGACTGGGTGCAGATTTATGAGTCGAACTTCGGCGATCCGTACCGCATGGACAAACGGACGCCGGGGGTCGGCGAGCACCAGATCCATATTAATCCGCAAGCGGCGAAAGACCGCGGCATCAACGACGGCGACTACGTCTATGTCGACGGCAACCCGGTGGACCGGCCCTATCGCGGCTGGAAGCCCTCGGATCCGTTCTATAAGGTTGCGCGGTTGATGATTCGGGCCAAGTACAACCCGGCCTATCCGTACCACGTCACGATGGCGAAGCACGCGCCCTATGTTTCGACCGCGAAGTCGGTCAAAGGACATGAGACGCGGCCGGACGGACGCGCCATTGCGGTGGACACCGGTTACCAGGCCAACTTCCGGTACGGCGCCCAACAATCCTTTACCAGGAGCTGGCTCATGCCGATGCATCAAACCGATTCATTGCCGGGCAAACAGGCCAATGCTTTGAAGTTCAAATGGGGATTCGAAATCGATCACCACGCGGTCAATACGGTGCCGAAGGAATGTTTGATCCGCATCACCAAGGCGGAAGACGGCGGTATCGGCGCCCGTGGGCCGTGGGAACCAGTCCGGACCGGCTTCACGCCGGGCCAGGAAAACGAGTTCATGATCAAGTGGCTG
>VOPT01000038.1 GCA_009594865.1 Nitrospira sp.
GGAACCACATCGCGCGTTGCCTGTCCAGCCAAAAGTGGCGCATTACTCGGACAGGCTCCTAGCGCCCCCTAATCGCCATCTCATGGAATGGGACCCGTATAACCGGAGAGGCGCTGGGTCAGGAGAGAAGCTCGGGTGGTGCTTGAAGCGTGCCTAATTTGCTCTGCGTTCTCCATTGGAGGGCTCGTTTTAACAAGGGAATGGTGCCTTGATAGGCGAGGATTGCCGAGGGGATTGCTAAGAAGAGACCTATCAGAATCAAAGTAATGGTCTTATCCCAAAACGGCCTGGCCATAAATCGATCGGTTCCAGCACAGGCCCAGACGATCCATGCGAACACCGCACCGCTGATGACTAAAAGCCCGCGGTTCACGGCTGGCGAAATGAACGTTGTGGGGTCAAAGCGCTTAAACTTGAGACTTGGTCCTTTGGCTGTGACCAGGATGCGCCCAGCGTCATTCCCCGTCATCAAAAGACGCACCAGTAGGTTATCCCCCGGATTCATGAGCGGGATACGTATCTCGTGAGAACCTGCCGGTAGCACGTCGATTTTCTGGCCAACGGCCAAGGTCGAGGATGAGCAGTGAGCATGCAGCACTGTCACGCCAGCGGGAAAGGTGAGGTGAACGCATTGTTCCTCAATGTCCTTCATGCCCAGATTTTGAATGGTCAGGCCCATGACCTGACTGCCACTCAGGTTCTTTCCATCCAGAGTCATGGAAAGTCGCCCATCGAGGTCGGGATGACGCAGATTAATCATCGGCTCGTTTTTGGTGATGGCATAGCCGAGGACTTTTTTTTTGCGATCCAATCAGATACATGATCAACGGTGGTATCAGGCCGGTAAGGATGGCACCGGCATAGGCGAGCCAATTCGTCATCACGTCCTCCTCTGCGACTTACAGGAAGTATAGCGTCCGATCTCCAAAGCGCAATTGAGCGGCTCGCTCAAGTCGTTAATTGGTGAGCGCGGCGACAAAGGCATCGATTCTGAGCCGACAGAGAGTCATCGTATCCGCGGCCTCTCATGGAGGCTGAAGTCAGAGCATGATATCGCTGAGGACTGGTCGAAGAGGTGTGAGCGAGAAGTCTCAAGGGGCAGCAGCCGCAGCGTCGGCTGCAGCTGAGAGAGAGTCCTCCTCCATCCTGATTTCCGGTCATGACCTATTACCGCTGCTACCTGGTTAGTTCGCGAATCTACTTAGTGCGTCCCGTCAACATCTGCGCCTCGTCAGAATCCCTCAAATTTCCAAGAAATACGAGGCCATCCATGGATGAGTGTTGAAAGCCTAGGCCCTGCAACCGGCTGGAATATGGCGTGTTTGTGAAGCCTGCGTGCTGAAACCTGCGTAAATCGAGGCCGGTGCTATAGTTGTTACGGACAGCACAGGTTACACCCCCTCGCAAGGAGCAAGGTTCATGAAGTACCGTGGCGCGTCGCAGCTGATGTTGGGCGGAATGGCAATGGTCCTGTTAACAGCACCGGGCTGTAGCGGCATGAAGTGGTTTCAGTCCGGCTCGGACGAGGCCACCAATTCGAGTTCGTCCTTGTCGGCATCGTCAGGCGGGTCGGGCGGCGCTTCCGGTGCATACGGGAGCGGCGGTGCGGGGCGTGACGGACAGTCTCCCTCACTGGGCGGGCAGTACGACTCATCGGAGGCGGAGGGCGGCAAATTGCGCGGCTTTTCCCCACTGGTGAACGGCCAGATCGCAGGGGAAGAACGGTTGAGCCGAAGCCCGATTGGCAGCATGTTGACGTCGAATGAACAGGACGCCAAGTGGGCCGCAGAAATCCGACGCGAGGAAGCGGCAGCCATGGAGGCCGGTCTCAAAGACGTATTCTACGGGTATGACCGCTACAACGTATCGGAGAACGATGCCGTGGCCTCGCTGACCGTCAATGCCGACTGGCTCAAGGAGAATCCAAAGGCCCTCCTTAAGATCTCCGGGCACTGTGATGAACGCGGTACCCATGATTACAATCTCGTGCTCGGCGAAAAACGCGCCAAGGCGGCCAGAAGCTTTTTGATCGACATGGGCGTCAGCGCAAAGCAGGTGGCGGTCGTGTCTTACGGCAAGGATCGTCCCTTTTGTGCCGACCATGACGAAGTGTGTTATCAGCAGAATCGGCGCGGCCATATGTTGCTGCGCAAATAGGCGAGAGTCTCCGGCGCCCGCCTGCGGGGCGCCGGGGCCAGGTTTCGGCGCGTCGGCTCCTTCCTCTACCACCTGCTTCCCCCGTACATTTCTCATCGCACCATCTCTACCGCTGCAGAGCGGTCCCTCGATCCTGATAGGCTTTGTGGCCCATTCCAGAAACGCCTTGCTGCTGGTTTTCTGACAGTTGTCTGGGGCTGTGAATCAGGTCCCGTTTTCCCGTCCTGCGACAGAGGGTGACAATACGCGGGAGCTTATGGTATTGAGCCACAGCAGGCGACAGACTTTCTGCCGCCTATTTCGCCGAAGGAGTACGATTGTGAACCAGCGCTTTGGGATTACCGTGAAGTTTTTGATTTCAGCCGACTCGCCTGAGGAGGCCGAAGAGATCATTGAATCAGCCTGCGAAAAGATGGCGTCGTCCATCCACGAAGGCGATGTCAGCTACGAGGGCATTGAAGATATCGAAGAGGAAGACGAGTAATGACGAGGTCCGTCCCATTTGCCTCTGCCGCCAGTCTCCGATGTCGGTCTCGTTGCGACGTCCGACCGGCCGGAGGAGATGCGGCTGTGCCCTGTGCTGGTCTCGGTCGGAGGCAGGGGTGATATGACGGACACGGTCGAGTCTGCCGGAACGCATTCCCGTCCACCGGGATTTTTGAACCGGATCCACCAATCGAATAAGCAGTACTTGCCGCAATGGCTCGGGGTGCCGGCGCATATTCACCATGTCGCCTACCGGATGGCGAATCCGCCGGTCGAGCGCCCCAATAGCCGGCGGGAGTTTCAGCATCTTCTCCAGGCGCTCGAGATTTCGGAAGGCGCCATCGAGGAACGGTTCGGCTACGGGTTCAAGACGGCGCCCAACGGCGATCGCCTCGTTGTCGTATGGGAAGCGCACACGGAGTATTACAGCTATCAGGTCTGGCATGTGGTGGGGGAGTCGAACACGCCCCTCGATTTCGGGCCGATCACGTTTCCCGGTTATCAGATGCCGTTCTGCCCCCTTGGCCTGCGCGTGAATGCGCTCGACTTGCTGTTCCTGCCCCAAGAGTTACCGCTCGAACGCGAACTGCCGGCGAGGCTTCCCGGTGCCATGGTGTATGGGAGCCGCATTCTGGGCGACGAGATTGTGGCGGTGACGAGCTTCACGCCCGATGAATTCGACCGGGAGCGGTACCTGATTTGCTCCACCTCGGAACAGGCGCTTCGGCAGCAGGTGGCGAAGATTGTCGATACCATCGTCGCCATCGAAAACTATTACCACTTGGTCATGTTGCCGATGAAGGCTTTCTCCCGGGCCGTCGATCAAATCCATGACTATGAGCAGCGGCACCTCTATCAACGGGCCGTGTTGATCGAGCAGTTGGGCGGCACGAATCCACCGACGATGCAGAAGTGGCTGACGGTGCTTACGCAAGACCTCTTGCAGGTGAGCCGGCTGGCGGAGTCGATGCGATACCGGCTTTCGGCGTCGGTGCCGTACGACCGCATCGTGCAGAGCAACCTGGTGGCGTTACAGGAGCGGCCTTACCCCCCGCTGCGCCAAATTTCAGAATATGTCAGTTGGAAAATCACCGGGGTCACCGACGGCTACCAGCAGTTGCTCCGCCGTATCGATGCCATGGAGAAAGACTTTGAAGCGACCGTGGCGGTGTTGCGCACGCACATCGAATTGCGGCTGCAGGAGCAGAACATCCAGTTACAGGATCAGAATATGAAATTGCTGGCCAGCGTGGATTCCACGACGCGGGCGCAGGCGATTCTGCAACGCACGGTGGAAAGTCTGTCCGTGATCGTCATCACGTACTATCTCACCGGGTTGGGCAGCTATGTGCTGAAAGCCTGTTACGAGATGGGATGGGTGAAGAATGCCAACGTGGCCACGGCGATTTTTGTTCCAATCGCCTTCGCGGTGTCCTTTACCCTCATGACCGTGGGGCGGAAAATCATCATCAAGAGAATGGCGAATCCTGCCGGCGATCATGGCGGGCACTAACTCCTGCCCGTCTCTTCCTCTGCGCCGAACTTCAGCTATGTGCGAGAGAACGTCTACGGCCGCTTTTGGCCGTTAGGCTGCCGTCAGTTCCTGCCTGTCCCGCTCCTGATCGACGGCGGACTCTTCGAGGACCTGGCCGATCAAGCGTTGAAGCCGGCTCTGTTCGTCCCGACGCACGCGGATGAATTCGACGCCGGCTTTGTGCTCAGTCGCCCAGCGCACCTTGGCCAGTCCCACAGTCAACGGTCGGGCCTGATCCGGAGCCATGACATGTAATTCGAGGTAATCGCCGGGCCGGACGGGAAGTGTCGTTTCGATGGCGCAACCCGGTGCGGAGAGATTGACGACCGTGCCCTGGCCGATCATCGAGTCGCCCGAAAGTCTGACGGGGTAGGTAACGGCAACGCGAGTGGATGAACGAAGATCCGTGTCCATGTGAAGGCCTCCTTGCCTTGGCCCTCTGTGCCTGAGGGCGTACAACCCTTTTCGGTAGGGTATTTCCCGAACTTTAGCCCGAAAGACGGGGGAATCGGTCCATTTCCCGGGCCACAGGGGAACCGTCAGGGGAATCCCTATGACGGCGATGTCCCTGAGGAAGCACCGGGTACCGGGGCCTTCAAGCCGGAACTGAGAAACGAGACTCGCAAGCAGACGGGACCAGCCTGATCCGGTCTCATCCTTGCGAAAGGCGGTTGATTTCAGGGGCAGAACAGCGTATCCATCTCCGGACGTGTGCAGGACTCACTGCCGTGCCACCATCTGATGAAAGGCTGCTGTGGAGCGACGCGATACGCCCCGCTATGAAATAAAAGTGCCGCTCACGTTCTCCGGCCATGCCGTCGATGGAAGCGGGATGATCACCAGCCTTTCCAAGGAGGGTTGCCATGTCACGAGCGAAGAGTCGCTTCCCATGCGCGCCAACTTGTCGCTGCATGTCCAATTTCCCGCGCCCTATGAACCGCTGACCGTCGAGGTGGCCGAAGTGCGGTGGACGAATGCCACAGGCTTTGGCCTGGTGTTTGTACACGTGCATGACGAAGAGCATGTGCGCTTGCAGAAATTCATCGACTGGTTGAAGCGGACACAGAACAATTAACGCCGTCGCTCGACGTCGATCAGTGCGCGTTGTCTTCGTCCACACTGCGCTGCGTTTCCCTCGTCCAAACCTTTCCTGACCATATTCCTCCCGTGGCGATTTACCATGTCGAAGGCGTGGGATCTTCTCCATCGGCCGCGTCAGTCACTCGGCGGGTCGCATCATGTGGCGTCGTCATCGCGACGACTGTGTGCGCATGAGCGGATCCGCACGATCCTGTGTCGGATTCCACGACGTCCACACAAATAGTCCTCGACGAACCGGCGCAGTGGTTGCGGTTAAGGGAGGGTTCAGGCAGGATACCGTATGCCCCCACAATAACCTCGGAAATCAACCAGGATCCATCTATGGACCTTGCACAACTACGCACGCCTTGCGTCATGATCATCTTCGGTATCGATGGCGACCTCGCCAAGCGGAAGTTGCTGCCTGCTCTCTACAATTTGATGGCGGGGCATTTCCTTCCCGAAGGATTCGCCATTGTGGGATTGGACCGCTCGGAGACGACGACGGAAGAATTCCGCGCCAAACTGGACCAAGTCATGCCGGAGTATCTGCCGAAGAATGCGGATCAGGCCGTCTGGAAAGCCGTTTCGCAGCGCGTGCATTACCTGGCCGGTGATTTTCAGGAGGGCGCGACCTACCGCCGGCTGAATGATCTGCTGCAAGAGGTCGATGCCGCTGCCGGAACGCACGGCAATTATATTTTTTATATGGCCACGATACCCGGCTTGTTCGGCCGGATTGTGACGCATCTGGGGGAGTACGGCTTGACGGTGGAGCGGGACGGCACTTGGCGTCGCGTCATCATCGAGAAACCATTCGGGCATGACCTGGACTCGGCAAAAGCCCTCAACCATGAACTGCAGCGAGTGCTGCAGGAACGGCAGATTTACCGGATCGATCACTATCTCGGCAAGGAAACGGTTCAGAACATTCTGGTGTTCCGGTTTGCGAACGGGATTTTTGAGCCGATGTGGAACCGGCGGTATATCGATCACGTGCAAATCACGGTGGGGGAGAGTCTCGGAGTCGAACATCGCGGCCGGTATTATGAGCAGGCCGGCGCCCTGCGCGATATGGTGCCGAATCACCTCCTGCAGTTGCTGTGTTTTTTAGCGATGGAGCCCCCGAACTCCTTTGCGGCGGACGCGGTGCGTGACGAGAAGGCCAAGGTGCTGCGCGGCGTCGTGCCGCTCAGTTCGCTCGACGTCCTGCGCTTTGTGGCGTTCGGCCAGTATGGCCAGGGATTGATTGACGGGAAGCCGGTTGTCGGATATCGCGCGGAGCCGCACGTGGGACCGGAGTCGATGACGGAGACCTTTGTGGCGATGAAACTCTTCATCGACAACTGGCGTTGGGCCGGAGTGCCCTTTTACCTGCGGACGGGAAAACGCATGACCCGGCGATTGACCGAAATTGTCGTCCAATTCAAACAAGCGCCGTTCATGTTGTTTCGAAAAACCCAGGTCGACCGGTTGGCCCCGAATGTGCTCGTCATCCGTATTCAGCCGGATGAAGGTATTTCTTTGCGGTTCGATGCCAAAGTCCCCGGACCGACGGTGCGGATCGGGACGGTGGATATGGATTTTCAGTATGCCGACTATTTCGGGAATGCGCCCCAGACCGGGTACGAAACGCTGCTCCACGATGCCATGGCCGGCGACGCGACGCTGTTTCAGCGGGCGGACAATATCGAGTTGGGTTGGTCGGTCGTGCAGATGATTTTGGATGTCTGGAAGTCTCTGCCCGGCCCGGCGGCCTTTCCGAATTATCCGAGTGGAACCTGGGGTCCTCCGGAAGCCGAGGCGCTGTTGCGGCGCGAGGGACGTGAGTGGTGGAACGGCGGACAGGCGTAAATGGTGGACCGGAATCGAAAGCGAGGGTGGTGATGACGCAGGCGGCAATGGAGGTGGCGACCCTGGCGGGAGGCTGCTTCTGGTGTTTGGAAGCGGTGTATGACCAGGTTAAAGGCGTGCAGTCGGTAGAATCCGGTTATATCGGCGGGCAAGTCGATGCGCCGACTTATGAGCAAGTGTGTGGGGGGCGAACCGGCCATGCCGAAGCGGTGCGGGTGACATTCGATCCGGCCGTGGTGAGTTTTCGAGAGCTGCTCGAAATCTTTTTCGTGATTCACGATCCGACGACGCGCAATCGGCAAGGGAACGATGTCGGGACCCAGTATCGATCGGCGATCTTTTGTCATACGCCGGAACAGCAGCAGGCGGTGCAGGACATGATCGCAGCCGTGACTCAAGAGCGTCTGTATCCCAATCCGGTGGTCACCGAGGTGGTACCGGCGACCCAGTGGTTTGAAGCCGAAGCCTATCACCAGGAATACTTTGCCCGTAATCCCCTCGAAGGCTATTGCGCCTATGTCGTTGGGCCGAAGGTCGCGAAATTCCGCCAGCGGTTTCTGGCATTGCGGAAGGCCTGAGTCTCTCGACGCAGGGTGCTGCTACGACGACTTGAGCAGCCTCGCGAGGCCGTCTCGCAGGTCTTTGATCAGGCTCGGCTGCTGAGTGACGTGATGGGGTTTGACGAGTAGCTCAGCCTGGGGCGGGCAAAACGGCCATTCGATCGTGTTTTTGCCTTGCACTTGCGCGATGATGTCCTCTTCGTTCGATCCATCGGCCGGGGCATGGAGGACAATCATCGGATCTTTGGGGTCGAGCAGGCAGGTTAAATCATATCCGGCCTGACGGTGTTGCTCCGGTTTAAAGAGCGGCACCTTATGGGCTCCGGTGGAAAAGACCGTATCGCCGTCGCGAATGGGTCCGTCGGGGGCGAGCGTAAAGAGCAGCATCGGCGTCAACAGAATCACCGATGCTGCGGCCGCAATGGACCACAGCGGGGGCTCGGCTCCCTGCCGAGTGGACTGTTTGCCCGGGCTCATACCAGCCGACTGCCTCCACGCGATAGGACTTGCTTCCAGCCGGAAACTCTTTCACACTCACGCCCCCGCACCGCGGTCATCTTACCCGATGCGAAGGGGAAAGGCGCGTGACGACAGTCTCCATGGTGTATTGTCCAATGTGTTCCGGTAGTGCCAAGCGGGTAAGCCGTCATGGCTGGCGTGATTTCGTGATGCGCGTGATCGGGTTCTATCCGTTTCGATGCACCCTCTGCCTCTATCGCTTCCGCTTGCGGCGCCGCACCTGATGCCGTTTCGACCAAGCCCGTTGTTCTACACCGGCACCTTTGTGTGCGGATCTGGTACAGGTGTTCCGTTGTGGTTGGACGGCCGTGTCGTGAAAACTTGACTTGCACCGCCCTAGGGTCTTTCTGTAGGATTCTCTCCTGATCGTCCCTGTGGCTTCGATGCACATGAGGGAGTGATATGTCGTATTGCGGCAAGTGTTCAGGGTATACAAAACGTTCACGCCGTCAGGGGCTGCTGGATTTTTTCTTCTTCCTGATCGGCTACTATCCCTACCGCTGTTTGCGATGTGGTCGGCGGACCCATCTGCGGCAGCGCGCCTGATCGTTCCTTTCGCCCTCCTTTTCTCTGATGTTCTAGGAATGGTCTGCCGCAACACCGGTGCGTCTGTTGTTGTTCGCGACTGGACCTGCGGCGTACCTCAGATCGTCGGCTACAGCAGATCTTCCTCGGCATCGTTCACGATCGCTTCTATGGACCCGGTGTCCGCTTTCAGGTCGGAGAAGTTGAAGAGCGAACGATCCAGGAGCAGCGAGGGCGCGATGTTGCCCAGGGCGGCGAACATGCTGTCGTTCGAACCGGGAAAACGCTGATTCCAGTCCTGCAGCATCTGCTTGACCTGTTTACGCTTCAAATCTTCTTGCGAGCCGCAGAGGTCGCAGGGGATGATCGGAAACTGACGTAAGGCTGCGTAACGCGCCAGGTCCACTTCTTTCACATAGGCCAACGGTCGAATCACCACATGGCGGCCGCTCTTGGAGCGCAGTTTCGGCGGCATCGCCTTCATCTTGCCGGTGAAGAAAAGATTCAACAGCAGGGTTTCGAGAATATCGTCACGATGGTGCCCTAAGGCGATTTTGGTCGCGCCCAATTCCGTGGCCAGGCGATAGAGATGGCCTCGGCGCAGGCGGGAGCAGAGCGAGCAGGTGGTCTGCCCTTCCGGAATCAACCGTTTGACGACGGAATAGGTATCGCGCGTTTCAATGTGAAAGGGGACGCCGCGCCGGGTCAGATATTCCGGCAGCACATGGGCGGGGAATCCCGGCTGCTTTTGATCGAGATTCACGGCGATGATGTCGAAGTGAATCGGGGCCCGGCTGCGCAGCGACAGCAGAATTTCCAGCAGCCCGTAACTGTCTTTCCCTCCCGACAGGCACACCATGACCTTGTCGCCATCCTCGATCATCCGGTAATCGGCAATAGCTTGCCCCACAAGACGGCAGAGGCGGGTCTCCACCCGCTCAATCTCTTCGGATTGGGCTGATGGACGTACGGGGGAGAGAAGGGGGCCTGTACTCGTCGGTTGCATGGCCTGGCATTCTAGCTCAAGAAGGGTCGCGAATGGGATAGGCCGGCGCCCCATCGTGGCCGACGCTGGACTCAGTCATTCTGCGCAACGATTCTCCGCTTACCGCGTCGGCATGCATCAGGCCCTCACCGACCGCTGCCAGAGATTCATCCCGCCAGGGTTTTCCCTGATCCTCAAAGAGCCTCGTCCGCCGGGGCAGGAGCACAATTTTTGCGAGCTGCTATAGTTAAAACAGAGCAAAACGGCGCCGGACGGGGCTTTTTGGTGAGTGCACGATGGGGCGGACACAGATTCAGCGACGACGAAGGCCTGAAGTGGACGACCCTGTGCCGGCATGGGCGGAGTGGACCGACGAACAGCTGCTGGATCTCCGCATGTGTGATCTGGATCTGTGCCTCGAGGGCACCTTCTATCAGCAGCCGATCGAACAACTGTATCGTGAATTGGATGCGCGCCGGTTGGTATTCAGGCCGCACTTCTGGCTGTCGGATGAGTGGTTCACCCCGGACGGGGTGCCGGGCATTGCGGTGCCGTTTTACCTCGCCCACCCGCGGTTGGCGAAGTTGGAAGCGAGCCAGATGCTCGAAGTGGAGGGAGGTACGCACGACTGGTGTATGCGCATTCTGCGCCACGAGGCCGGGCATGCGATTGAAAACGCTTTCCTGCTGCGGCGCCGCCGGCGTCGGCAGAAACTGTTCGGTCGCTCCTCGCAGCCCTATCCCGAGTATTACACCCCGCGGCCCTATAGCCGGAGTTTCGTGCGCCACCTCGATGTGTGGTACGCCCAGAGCCATCCGGATGAGGACTTTGCCGAAACGTTTGCCGTGTGGCTGGACGCCAGGTCGCTCTGGAAAGAACGCTACCATGGTTGGCCGGTGATGAAGAAGCTGGATTTCATGGAACGGCTGATGGGGGAACTCGCCGGCGCAGCGCCCATGGTCACGGGCCGGCAGCAACTCGATCCGTTGCCGCGCATTTACAAGACGCTCCGGGACCATTATGAGGAAAAGCGGAAGCACTACGGCATCGGCCGGGCCTCCTCCTACGACACCGATCTGAACAAATTATTTTCGGCCGGGCTCGCCTATGCCAAAAATCCCAGCGCCGCCGAGTTTCTCCGTCGAACGAGGAAGGAGATCCGTCGCCGGGTCGCCGAATGGACGGGAGAATATCAGTACACAATCGATCAGGTTCTGGAAGGGATGATCGAACGGTGCCATGCGTCGAAGTTACACCTGACTCAGCAAAAGGAGCAGGCCAAACTCGACTTCGCGATCCTGCTGACCGTGCAGACCATGAATTATCTGCATAGCGGGAGACATAAGGTGGCGTTATGAGACGAATGCGGGTGCTGGTGCTCATGCATAAAGATCTGGTCCCGCCGGAACAACTCAACGGGCAGGATCTGGAGACGGCCGCGTGGAAAACCGAGTACGACGTGGTGTCGACCCTCCGTAAGCTCGGCCATGATGTACAGGCGCTGGGCGTCAAAAGTGACCTGGAAGTCATTCGCGCGGCGGTGGAGGACTGGAAGCCGCACATTGCCTTCAACCTGCTCGAAGAGTTCGACGGCGTGGCGGTGTACGACCAGAACGTCGTCTCCTATCTCGAATTGATGCGGATTCCCTACACCGGCTGCAACCCGCGCGGACTCATGCTGGCGAGAGATAAGGCGTTAGCCAAGCAGGTGATGTCGTATCACCGGATTCCCTATCCGGAGTTCATGGTCGTGCCACTTCACCGCATGGTCCGTCGCCCCAAATATCTGCCCTTCCCCTTGATCGTGAAGTCGATTACGGAAGAAGCCTCGTTGGGCATTTCGCAAGCCTCCATTGTCGATGACGAGGAGAAATTGCGCGAGCGGGTGGCGTTCATTCATGACAATGTCGGCACCGGCGCGCTCGTCGAGCGGTATATCGAAGGGCGGGAATTGTATGTCGGCGTCATGGGCAACGCGCATTTGCAGGTCTTTCCCGTCTGGGAATTGGTCATGGACAAGATGCCTGACGAAGCGCGACGCATCGCGACCCAGCGGGTGAAGTGGAGCCGCAAATACCAGGACAAATACGGCATCCGATCATGCGAAGCGAGGAACTTGCCGGATGGCGTGGTCGACGAGATTCAGCATCTCGCCAAACGCGTCTACCGCGCCTTGGGGCTGAGCGGGTACGCGCGTATCGACATGCGAATGGATCAAGCGGGGACGGTCTACGTCATTGAGGCCAACCCCAATCCTCAGATCGCCAGCGGTGAAGACTTCGCCGACTCGGCTGGAAAAGCGAACCTCGCCTATAAAGACCTGCTCCAGGAATTGTTGCATGTGGGGTTGCGGTGGCGCCCCGCCCAAGCCGCGTAGGCAGCCGCTGAAACGGGTTTCCAGCTGCGTTTTCGCCTCGCTCTGAAGCTCAACGTGCCGCAAGGGTACGCCTCGCTTCCTCGCTTGGCTGCGGCCTTGCTGGAAACCCGTTTGAGCGGCTTCGAAAACGTCCACTGCCAAGGTCAGAGACGCGTTCGGTACCAACCTCGGCCATAACATTCGTACAGAATCGACGGGTGAGACTATGGCCCCCAGCGAATGCCGAAGAGGAGCGCGACGCTGGTGTTGTCGTTCGGAACGGGTGGCGAGAGGGTGACGTGGTGGAGATTGACCATGAGGGTTGTGGAGAAGGCGATTTTCGGTCCCACCTGATATTCCAGTGACATCCCCAGTGGAATGAAGTGGCTGGTGTCGTTGCGATCGATCTTCGTAGGGCCGCTGCCGCGATTGAGATCGGCATGCAGGATACCAAGTCCGGCAAACGGCACGAGGTTGAATCCACTGTTCAGACGGAGATGGTATTTGGCGACTCCGGCCACGCCGATTTGTGTCAGATCCCCGACCGGGGTGAAGAGGGCCATCCCGCCGAACGAAAAATTGGGATCCATGTAGTAATCGAGGCCAAATCCCAGCGCGAAGGTCGTATTGTTGGTCGTGCCGGTCCAGAGTCCGAGATCGGTTGCGAAGCCCCAATGCGGATCCTGTGGCTCGGCGGAGTGGGCCGCGCAAGGCGAAAAAAATCCGAGGAAGGCAAGGCTCGCAAGGAAGAGTCGGATTCGTTGTGTGTACGCCATAGTCCTAGCAGCTAGAGGTGATGGGTTGTATGTAGCATAGGCCTTTGCCACGGACAAGCGAGCGGGGCCAACGCCTCCTCCACCTGAGGGTTGTCAACGCGCGCGACGCTCCAGTATGCTCGCCTTCCTGGGGGGAGGAACGGTATGAAAAAAGAATCTATGACACCGGCTGAGGCTGCGGACGCCTTGTACAAACTGATTCCGCGCCGGATTACCGTGGACATGTTGGGTGACTATGGAATCGAGGGGGCGGAAGCGCAAGAGGACGCCATGACGCGTGAACTGCTGTCCTTTACGCTCTACTGGGTCTTGGCCGCCATCAATGCGCACATTCCGCGCAAATACCGCGACCTGGTCTTTCACCGCGTAATGGACCTGATTCGCGCCGATTGGGAACACGGGTACAAGCTCGGGGCAGTGAAATGGGAGGAGTACCTCGATGAAGTGGAAGACCGTCGTGCCCGGTATGCGCCGGTAGGGGATTACGAGGGAGGCGCCATCGCAGCATCCGAAGAAATCTCAGATCTGCTCGAAACCGAGGGATTGATCCAACCGGAGGATCGGCCCAAGCTGCTGGTGTTGCTCCCTGATTTGGTGCCGCTCGATAAATATCAGGAATTACTCAGTCAGTGTGTGTAAGCCTCAATGTCCGAGGCGGACATCTTCGGCCTTCACGTGCTGCGGCGATTGCGGCATCACGCAGATTGTTCGCCGCAGCGTGTGAGGCGAATGTGTTACAGGTAACGGTGTGAGAGCACCTTCCCGGTGTTGTCGAGTTCGTACAGCAACGGCGCACCGGTAGGGATGTTCAGCTCCAGCACCTGTTCGCGGGTCAGTTGTTCGAGTTGCATCACCAGCGCCCGCAGGCTGTTGCCGTGGGCGGCGATCAGAATGGTTTCCCCTTTGAGCACGCAGGGCTTGATGCGACTGTCGTAATACGGCAGGACACGCTCGGCCGTATCCTTCAGGCTTTCTCCTCCCGGCGGGCGTACGTCGTAACTGCGCCGCCAGATTTTGACCTGCTCGTCTCCGAATTTCTTGGCCGTCTCGGCCTTGTTCAGCCCTTGTAACTCACCGTACATGCGCTCGTTCAGCGCCTTGTCTTTTTCAACGGGAATGGCCGTCTGTCCGATCGCTTCGAGAATGAAGCGGAGTGTTTCGTTGGCGCGGGCCAGGACGGAGGAGAAGGCGCGATCGAAGGTGAACCCTGCCAGTTTTTTTCCTGCAGCTTTCGCTTCCTCGATGCCCTTTGGCGAAAGCGGGACATCAACCCAGCCGGTGAAACGGTTTTCCAGATTCCACTGCGACTCGCCGTGACGAATGAGAACCAGTTTGCTCATCGTGCTGTGTCTCCTTGTCCGAGGGGATACGACCTTGTCGCGACAGGTTATGCGATTTCCCCTTCACCCTGTCAAGTTCTCTTGTGCCTCAAAGCCGGCATGCGCGCGGGTGGCTCGGTTGCAATCAGCAGTGGCAGTCAGTACCATGCCGCCGATTTCTCCTGTGGTGTGCTCACCCGTGGAACGTACCGATGCCGGATGTTTCCCCCTCGGATTGGTCTTCTTTGCAAGAGTGGTGGCAGGCAATGGGGCGTCGCCTGCAGGTCGAGGATCGTGTCGAGGCATTTTTCCGCCGCGCGATGGGGGCGAGTCAGGCCCTTGCGGGCGCGGTACAGGTCGGGGGTGAAGTCGAATACATCCTCTTTGTCCTCGTGCGGTACTGGATTCCCGTCGTGCTCCCGCCTGCAGGACGGGAGCGGGCCTCCAAAGGTGATCCGGACTACTGGCTGGAATCCGAACAGATTTTAAAAGCGGCTGCAGTGCGCTTACGGGAATTGAAGCCGCTGATCGAACTGCTGACGGCGACCAATCCACTCAGCGCCGGCATAGGTGAGCCGCCGGCTGCCAGACCACCGATGGTGGAGGTCGAACTCGCCAATATGTTGCAGGGGATTGCAGAATCTGCCGGAAGTTACGGCGGGCCGGATTACACGTCGGTGATCAAGACCTTCGATCCCGTTCCCTTGCGCCAGACCCAGCCCTTTAAACACAACAAGAAAAACAGCGCCGAGTTGTGGGTCGTCTTTCTGCTGCGCGAGCATTTCCGCAACCTCGGGCTAGGCAAGGATCGGTACTGGCCGTTGGTGGCCGGCCTCTGCGCGGCTGCTGGGATCGCCAATCCCAACGGACAGCCCTACGGAGCGGACGAACTGAAGTCGTGGTGGCAGAAGAACTGGCCTCGCACCTATACGCAATTAGAACAGACGCAAGCGGCGCCCGACCTCAGCGGTGCGGCATACCAGCAGGATTTTGATTGGTTCGTGTCCTGGATCGAGTGGCAACGACAGCGAATCTCGGAAGCGTAACCTGGTTCAGACCAGTGTTGATTTAGACGTGCGTTAGGCTGGCAGGGTGCGGTTTCGCAGGCGGGCCCTTCGGTCCATCCGGCGGGCCGTCTTTGAACATCGCGACGACCAAGCCGATTTTCAGCACGAGCAGCCCGACGCCGACCCATACGACATAGGGTTGCACGCCACCCAGTTCCCCTAACATCTGCTCGCGGGTTTCTCCGCCGGTGCTCCGCTCGTTTTTGATTTTGGCGAGCTGCTCCTTGGCATGCCAAAAATAAATGTAGTTGGCGCTTCCCCCCGCAATGACCCGCCAGACGATGTCGGCGGACAGGTCCTGAGTGATGTAAAAAGCCATGGCTGGTCCGATGGCATAAATGAGCGCGTAGACATACATTTTCCGGTACAGGAACCAGAGAAACGGCTCGAACACGAAGGCCGGCCAATGCCAGGTCAACGCGAATTGCGGTCCGTTCGGGCCTGAGAATTTCTTGAAGGTCTCCAGATACCGGTCGGCATTCGGGCCGATGAAGGCTTTTAGGAGTTCTGTATCGGTCTGCGGAGCGACCTGCTCCGGCTCGATGGCAGCCGCGCGAGTCTCAGGCGCAAATGGAGCGCCGCACTGGTGACAGAATCGGGCATCGTCACGGTTTTCTTGCCGGCATTGCGTACAGGATTTCATACCGTCACCTTATCCCATTCGCCATCTCTTCCCGTCAAGGGACGCCCCTCCAAAACTCCGCTTCGATCCCCCTGCCTGCCGCGCTGGGAGCCGCGAATGGGCGCTCGTTCGGTTGCTTTCACTTGTGCCCTATGATAGCTTCGCCGACTCACGATGGGAGAGGTGTGTCATGCCGACGGGTGAGTTGCGTCTCAATGCCGAACAGTACCTGATGAATACCTACCAACGTCAGCCGATTTCGATCGTGCGTGGACGTGGCTCGAAGGTCTACGATCTGGAAGGCCGGGAATACATCGATTTTGTGGCCGGCATTGCGGTGAATGTGCTCGGGCATGGACATCCGGACCTGGTGCTGGCCATCCAGAAGCAGGCGCAGCATCTCCTCCACACCTCGAATCTCTATTATACCGAGCCGCAAGTGCGGCTGGCTCAGACACTCGTCGAACATTCGTTTGCGCAGAAGGTGTTTTTCTGCAACAGCGGGGCGGAAGCGAATGAAGCGGCGATCAAGCTGGCTCGAAAATATTCGTACGACAAATATGGCGCCGATCGCTACGAGATCATCACGATGACGAGCTCGTTTCACGGGCGCACCATGGCCACGCTGACGGCCACCGGTCAGGACAAAGTTCAGAAGGGATTTGCGCCGTTGATGCCGGGCTTTTCCTATGTGCCGTTTAACGATCTCTCGGCAGTGGAACGGGCGATTACGCCCAAGACCGCTGCGATCATGCTGGAGCCGATTCAAGCCGAAGGCGGAGTGCATGTGGCGGAACGCGGCTATCTGCAGGGCCTGCGGGAGTTGTGCCGGGAACGTGACGTCTTGCTGATTTTTGACGAGGTGCAAACCGGCATCGGTCGGACCGGGACGCTGTTTTGTTATGAGCAATTTGGGATGCAGCCGGACATCATGACTCTGGCGAAAGGGCTCGGCGGTGGGGTTCCGATCGGAGCCTGCCTCGCCACGGACAGCGTTGCGCGTGCCTTTAGCCCGGGAACCCATGCCTCGACGTTCGGCGGAAATCCCTTAGCCTGTGCTGCCGCGCTGGCCGTATTGCGGGTCTTGCTGGACGGCAAGATTTTGGACCAGGGCCGGCGGATGGGCGAGTATTTGGCCAAAGGGCTGGCGACCCTGAAAGAGCGGCATCGCTGCATTAAAGAGGTGCGCGGCATGGGGTTGTTGCAGGGCATGGAATTGGACTTCGACGGTAAGACGGTGGTTGCCGATTGCCTGACGCGAAGGTTATTGATTAACTGCGTCGGAGATCGGGTGCTGCGTTTTGTTCCCGCGCTCATCATTGCGGAGCGCGAGATCGATCGCCTCCTGGCCTCGCTCTCACAAATTTTGAGTCAACGAACCACTTCAACCCATTAATTGTGTCGTGGCGCGTATGGTGCGGCGTCTTCGTCGGTCGGCTCCTCGGACCGGCCTCGGAAAAGATTTTCTGGATTTGCTCTCGATTCCCACCGAAGAGCTGACCGGATTGTTGCGTCTTGCGGCTCAGTTGAAAATCAAGCAACGGCGCGGCCTGTCTCATCCCCTGTTGCAGGGCCGCATGTTAGGGCTGCTGTTTCAGAAGCCGTCGACCCGGACACGCGTCTCGTTCGAGGCGGGCATGAACCAACTTGGCGGCCAGGCGATGGTGTTGCCCATGGGCGACATCCAATTGTCCCGGGGCGAGAGCATCGCCGATACGGCCCATGTGTTGTCGCGGTACCTCGACGCGATTGTTTTGCGGACGTTTGATCATGCGATCGCGGAGGAATGGGCGCGCGAAGCGAGCATTCCTATCATCAACGGGCTCACGGATTTGAACCACCCCTGCCAGGCCTTGTCCGATCTGCTGACGATTCAGGAGAAAAAGCGACGGCTGAAGGGCATCAAGCTCGCCTACGTGGGTGATGGCAACAATGTCACGAATTCGCTCATTGAAGCTGCCGCCAAGATGGGCATGACCATCGCGGTAGGCTGTCCCCCCGGCTACCAGCCTGACCGGCGTATTGTAGATTTGTCCCTGGCCGAAGCGGAGCGGACTGGGGCGGTCATTGAAATCGGTTCAGACCCCTGTGTGGCCGTCAAGGATGCGGACGTCGTGTATACCGATGTCTGGATCAGCATGGGACAAGAGCGGGAGCAGGCCAAGCGTCTCAAGACCCTCGCGCCCTATCAGCTCAACGCGCGCTTGTTGAAGTGTGCGAAGCCCGATGCACTGGTGATGCATTGCCTACCTGCCCATCGCGGCGAAGAAATCAGCGCTGAGGTCTTGGATGGTCCGCAGTCTGTCGTGTTCGATCAGGCCGAGAACCGGTTGCACATGCAGAAGGCGATTTTGGTCAGGCTCCTCGGAAAGAAAACCGCACGGAAGACGTAAGGGAAAAGGAGTGGTATGAGTCAGTCGTCGTACAAGAAAGTGGTGCTGGCCTATTCGGGCGGATTGGATACCTCGGTCATCCTCAAGTGGCTGGAAGAGGTCTATGGCTGCGAAGTGGTGGCCTTTTGTGCCGATCTCGGCCAGGGCGAGGATTTGAAAGCCATCAAGAAAAAGGCCCAGTCCCTCGGGGTGAAGAAGGTGTACGTCGAGGATTTGCGTGAGACTTTCGTTAAGGATCACGTGTTTCCCATGTTGCGCGGGAACGCCGTCTACGAAGGCAGCTATCTCTTAGGGACTTCAATTGCGCGCCCCCTGATCGCCAAACGGCAAATCGAGATTGCCGCCAAGGAAGGCGCTGCAGCGGTGTGCCACGGCGCAACCGGCAAGGGCAACGATCAGGTCCGGTTCGAACTGACCTACATGGCGCTGCATCCGCAGATCAAGATCATCGCGCCGTGGCGGGAATGGACAATGCGGTCCCGGCGCGAGCTGATCGAATACGCGGAGAAGCACGGCATCCCGGTCACGGCGACCAAGGCCAAACCCTACAGTATGGATATGAACCTGTTCCATACGAGTTATGAGGGCGGCATTCTGGAAGATCCGTGGGAGGCTCCGCCGGAAGAAATCTTCGTCATGTCCGTGTCGCCGGAACGCGCGCCGACCAAGGCGCGTGAAGTCGAAATCGAATATGTCGCGGGTAATCCGGTGGCGGTGGACGGGAAGAAGATGAGTCCGGCTGCGCTGTTGGCGCACCTCAATACACTGGGCGGCGCGCATGGCGTGGGCCGCGTCGATCTGGTGGAAAACCGCTATGTCGGCATGAAGTCGCGCGGTGTGTATGAAACGCCCGGTGGAACCATTCTGCATGCGGCGCATCGAGGCCTGGAATCGCTCACGATGGATCGGGAAGTGCTGCATTTGCGGGATAGTCTCATTCCGCGCTATGCCGAGCTGATCTATTACGGATATTGGTATGCCCCCGAGCGCGAAATGCTGCAGGTGGCCCTCGATGAAGCTCAAAAGGATGTCACGGGCACTGTGCGTGTGAAGCTCTACAAGGGAACCTGTACGGTCGTCGGACGGAAGTCGCCGCGCTCGTTGTATCGCTTGGACATGGCGACGTTTGAAGAAGACGATGTGTACCGGCAGAAAGATGCCGAAGGATTTATTCGTCTCAACGCGCTCCGATTGGCGATTCGTGCGCAACGCAAGAAGAGGGCGAGCCGGTAATGGCGAAATCCACACCTGTCGGCGCTCGCGGGCGTAAGTCGGTGCGTGTTCCGCAACGGGCTGGACGGGCCTTGCCAAAAGGTAAGGCCTGGGGCGGCCGGTTTGCTGAGCAGACCGACCGTTTAGTCGAACAGTTCACTTCGTCGATCGCCTATGACCGGCGCCTGTATCCCTACGACATCCAAGGCAGCATCGCGCACTGCAAAACCCTCGAACGGGCAGGCGTTCTGACCGGCCGCGAGGCGGGGCAACTTGTGCGAGGCCTGCAGTTCGTGAAGGTGGAATTGGATGGCGGACGGTTCCCCTTCTCGCCGCAAGACGAAGACATTCATATGGCGATTGAACGCCGGTTAACGGAGCTGATCGGTCCCGTGGGGGGGAAACTTCACACAGGCCGAAGCCGGAACGACCAGGTGGCGTTGGATCTGCGCTTGTTTTTGCGCGATGTGTTATCGACCTTCATGAAGCAGGTGCAGGAATTCCGACGGGTGCTGGTGGGGCAGGCGCGGGCGCACCTCGATGTCGTCATGCCGGGCTACACCCATTTGCAGCGTGCCCAGCCGGTGCTCTTGGCCCATCATTTTCTGGCCTATGTCGAAATGCTCGACCGGGACCGGACGCGGCTGCACGATTGCCGGCAACGGCTCAACGTCATGCCGCTGGGATCTGGGGCTCTGGCGGGGTCGAATTATCCGGTAGACCGGCGGTATACGGCCGCGCTGCTCGTGTTTCCGTCGGTCACGCAAAACAGTCTCGATGCCGTGTCGGATCGCGATGCCGTCGTGGAAGTGCTCAGTACCTTGTCCCTGATCATGATGCATCTCTCGCGGTTGAGTGAAGAATTGATTCTCTGGGCGTCGCAAGAGTTTCGCTACGTGGACCTGCCCGATACCTTTTGTACCGGCAGCAGTATGATGCCGCAAAAAAAGAATCCTGACGTGCCGGAGTTGGTACGGGGCAAAACAGGGCGGGTCTATGGCCATTTGATGGGAACCTTGACGCTGCTGAAGGGCTTGCCGCTGAGTTACAACCGGGATTTGCAGGAAGATAAGGAAGCCTTGTTCGATGCCGTGGATACGACCGGACAGTCGCTGGTTCTCTGTACGGAGCTGGTGCGGCGTCTGGTCGTGAACCGGGAGGTCTTGGCTGAAGCGGCCGAAGGTGGCGGGATGTTGGCGACGGAACTGGCGGACTATCTCGTGACGACGGGAGTTCCATTCCGGGAGGCCCATTCCATTACCGGACAGATTGTGCGATTCTCACTCGAGAAGCGGCGGCCGCTTCAACGATTGACGCTCAAAGAACTGCAGGGATTTTCGTCGCACTTTAAAGCGGATGTGCTGAGCTGTCTGACTGTGCGAGGCGCAATCGACCGCAAAGCTCAGATCGGTGGGACGGCGCGGCGCCGGGTGGAAGCGAGGATCAAGGAACTCGAAAAGGCGTTGAAGGGATGAGGCCTGCCGCTGCGAGGCACGTGGCCATCGAGCGGCCTCTCCTGTTGACGACGCTATCGTTCGGAGTGCTGGCGGGATGTGGAGTCTTGGGTGCGCCGATTCCACCGGAAGACGTCGGGGTGGCGCCGATCATCGAACGGCAGTTGAGACGGGAAGGATTATTGTCCGCCGGTGCGAGCGTGACGGGATCGGCTTCACGGCCCAGCGCTCCAAGTGGGCTGACGATCGAAGAGGCGCCGACTCCACCCGATCCGGATCCGTTGCCGACGCCGCCGTGGAGATCGATGGGAACCAGATAAGCGCCAGACTGTTACACATGATCCCGGCCACCCCATTCGCCCCGACTGTCGGCGACACGGGGGGTAGGGCCGGTTCAGGCTTGTTGATCGAGGATTATTACCATGCATGACTTTCAATATCGGAATGGGGAATTGTACTGTGAAGATGTGCCGCTTTCGCGCATTGCGAAGGAAGTGGGCACGCCCTGTTATGTCTACAGCCACCACACCTTAGTCCGGCACTTCCGGGTCTACGACGGCGCCTTCAAGAATATCCCGCACATTGTGGCCTTTGCGATGAAGGCCAATTCGAACCTGGCGGTCCTTCGACTCATGGCCAAAGAAGGGAGCGGGGTAGACATCGTTTCCGGAGGAGAACTGTTTCGCGCCATGAAGGCGGGGGTGCCGGCTTCGAAGATCGTGTTTGCCGGCGTGGGGAAAAAGCCGGAAGAAATTCGCGAGGCGTTGAAGGCCGACATCCTGATGTTTAATGTCGAGTCATCTGCGGAATTGCAGGCCATCAACGAAGTGGCGACATCGATGGGCGTGAAGGCCCGCGTGGCTTTGCGGATCAATCCCGACATCGACCCGAAGACGCATCCCTACATTTCCACGGGTTTGAAGAAGAGCAAATTCGGCATTGCGGCCGATCGTGCGATTGAAGAATTCAAGAATGCCGCGGCGTTCAGCAGTATCAAAGTGGTGGGATTGCATGCCCATATCGGATCGCAATTGACGCAAGTGACTCCGTTTGTCGAATCGCTGAAGAAGGTCTTGACGATGGTGCAGACGCTGGCCGAGCAAGGCATTCCCCTCCGGTACGTCAATATCGGTGGTGGCTTGGGCATTACCTATTCCGATGAAACGCCTCCGGAGCCGAAAGACCTGGCCGAAGCGATTTCTCCGCTGGTGCGTGATCTGAAGTGTGTGTTGATCATGGAGCCTGGTCGCGTGATTGTCGGAAATGCCGGGGTGATGCTCACGAAAGTGTTGTACGCCAAGGACGGCGAAGCGAAACGATTCCTGATCGTGGATGCGGCGATGAACGATTTGATCCGCCCCAGTCTCTACGATGCATATCACGATATTCGGCCGGTGTATGAGAAGGTGACGCATGGGGAGAAGAAAACGGTCGATGTCGTAGGCCCCGTGTGCGAATCAGGGGACTTTTTGGCCAAGGATAGGGTCATGCCGGCAATGGGCGCCGGAGATCTGATGGCCGTGATGAGTGCCGGCGCCTATGGTTTTGTCATGTCCTCCAATTATAATTCGCGTCCTCGCGTGCCGGAGGTTTTGGTGCATGAAGGGCAGTATCACGTGATTCGGTCACGCGAGAGTTACGACGACCTGATCCGGGGCGAAGAGGTGCCGGAGTTTCTTTCCTAAATTGGGTTTTTATCTTCCTTGATGGAGCGCCCCATGTTCACAGGGTCTTTGGTCGCCATTGTAACGCCGTTTAAGAACGGCAAGCTGGATGAGCGCGCCCTTGGTGATCTCATCGAATGGCAAATCACCAGCGGCACCCACGGGATTGTCCCCTGCGGGACCACCGGCGAATCGGCCACGTTGACGCATGCCGAGCATGATCGTGTGGTGGCCTTCACCGTAGAAGTGGTGAGGCGTCGTGTCCCGGTGGTGGCGGGGACAGGATCCAATAGCACCGAAGAAGCGATTGCTCTGACGAAGCATGCCAAAGCGGCCGGTGTGGACGGCGCGTTGCTGATTACGCCGTACTACAACAAGCCGACACAAGAAGGCCTGTTTCTGCATTACAAGGCGGTGGCAGAAGCGGTCGACCTTCCGCTCGTCGTGTACAATATTCCCGGTCGAACCGGTGTGAATATGCTGCCGTCCACCATCGCGCGCCTGGCCGTCTGTCCGACGGTTGTGGCGGTTAAAGAAGGAAGTGGCGCGGTTCAGCAGGCGTCCGAAATCATTCAGCTTTGCGGGGAACGATTGACTGTCCTGGCTGGGGATGACGCGTTGACCCTGCCGATGATGGCGGTTGGCGGGAAGGGCGTTATTACGGTCACAGCCAATCTTCTCCCGACGAAAATGGCTCAACTGGTCAATGCTTTTCGTGAGGGGCGACTCGAGGCCGCGCGCGCGCTGCATTACGAGCTGTATCCCCTCTTTACCGCCTTGTTCTATGAGACCAACCCCATCCCGGTCAAAGAAGCGTTGCATCTGATGGGCAAGATCGCGCCGGAAATACGGTTGCCGCTATGCCCCATGGGAAATGACAATAAGGCAAAACTGTTGACTGTACTGAAGGCTGCTGGCCTGGTGTAGTTGGCCTGTTCGTTCTGAAGGATGATGCCATGATCAAGGTTGTTGTCACTGGGGCTGCCGGACGAATGGGCTCTCGTCTCGTGTCCTTGGTCAAAGATTCAGCATTTCTGACCCTGGCAGGGGCTGTGGAGAGCAAGGGCCATCACGCTTTGGGCGAGGATTCTGGGGAGGTGGCTGGCTGCGGGCGGACAGGCGTGCCTATTGTCGAAGATCTGTCAAGCCTGATGGAGCGAGGGGAAGTGGTCGTGGATTTTACCACTCCTGCAGCGACACTCGGGCATTTAAGAATCGTCGCTCAGCATCGCCGGGGGATTGTGGTCGGGACGACAGGATTTTCAGCGTCTGAATTGGACGAACTTCGAAGCGTGAGTAAGCAGATCCCCTGCGTGTTCTCGCCTAATATGAGTGTGGGGGTGAACGTCATTTACAAAGTGATTGCGGAAATGGCGAAAACACTCGGCGAGGATTATGACATCGAAGTCATCGAAGCGCACCATCGGCTCAAAAAAGACGCTCCCAGCGGGACCGCTCTCAAAATGGCGGAAGTTCTGGCTCGAGCGGTCAACAGGGACCTGGGGCAGGTGGGAGTGTACGCGCGCAAGGGGCTGATCGGTGAGCGTAAAAAGGGGGAGATTGGCATCCAGACCATCCGCGCCGGGGACATTGTCGGAGACCATACGGTGATGTTTGGCACCATGGGCGAACGCATCGAGGTGACGCATCGCGCCAGCAGTCGGGACACGTTTGCGCGAGGGGCCTTACGGGCGGCGCGATGGTTGGTGAAGCAGCCGCCTGGTCTTTACGACATGCTCGATGTGTTGAGCCTCAAATAGTCGGGTCTGCCAAGAATTCCATCTTTTTCGAAAGCCCGGTGTTTCCGCAGGAGGAAACCTCGGCAAATCCCGTTTCTTTGCACCTATTTCGATCCAGTCAGAATTAAATGAGAAGGAGAACGGTTCGTCCCAATCAGGCACAACTGTCAGTTAGCTCTGTACGTTGGCCAGAGGAAGAGGGCGGGAGGCTTTTCGTGCAATGGGGTGGTACGGGAGTCCAGAGGAGGACGGTACACTGTAGAGGGTGAGTCGCTGGCACCCCCTACTCATCGCATGTGAGCGCTCTACGGTCGATTGTTACTGCAACGGGTCAATGTCGTGACGTGATCGGTCGCGGTTCCGCATCAGCTGCTTTTCGACGCCCACAGTTCAGGCAAGCCAGCACTGTGATAGCCAAACCAGCATTCAGATCAACCGCCCGCTCCGGCAACATTGTTCCGCGGCATTTGTCACATTTATGCATGAAGGGCTTATAACATTACGCTGTAGGATAAACCATCCATCTGAAGTACTGTGTGAGTAAGGGGAAAAGGCCCTCATCGGCGGGGAAGTATCTGGGCCGTTTGGTCCTAGTAATGCCCGTAATGGATTATCACGACCTGGTAACTTGTCCAGGTGCCATTTGAATGATGAGGCGCTCACCTGGAACATTTCGTGGGTCAGATAGGAACGTACCACAATGTATAGATTGTTTCTGATAGCGGTACTGTTAGTCGTCCTCTACTACCTGATTCGTCGAGCCATGAGAAAAATCGGACAAAGTGGCGCGTTGGAAAAGTTGAGAGATAGCGGAGCATCCGGAAGTCACATGGTGCAAGATCCGGTCTGCCGAGTCTTTGTTCCCCGCGAAAATGCCGTGAGAGAGCAAATCGGCGGGCAAACGTATTTCTTTTGTAGCCGCGGATGCGCTACCGCATTTGAAAAGCAGCTCTCGAGTTAACAGCCTGAATAGGTTGAGTCCGAAACCATATCCTCTTTATCAAAGAACAAAATCATCTGGCACTCGTTCGCCTTGAAGTTAAACAGCGGCGGCCCCGCCTTTCCCCCGGCAATTCGATTGTAGGTCCACTTCTCGCCTCCGAAGAAACGGGTGGTTTTTGCATCGGGAGGCCCCAATTCCTTTTCGATCCATGCGCGGTCTTTCCCCTGGTAACGCGTCAATGAATTATCCAAATAAGGATTGTGGCTGCAGGCTCCCGCGAGAAGACCGATGGCTAGAAGCCAGACTGGTGCGCGCATATCGCTTGTCCTCCTGATTTGGTCCGCACAGATGCGGACGTACGGCGCAATGTCGAAAATCTGATGGTGATCACTGTTCTGCTGCCTAAAACGAGTCTATCATAGGGGCGTTGACCCGTTGCCTTGTCTTTGACTTACTTCTAGAATAAAACGTGGCACAAGAAACGAGAAATTTGAAGAGAAAAGAAAGGACATCTTCATGAAGCTCTATCTCGATACGGCCAATGTCAAAGAAATTCAAGAAGGCGCCAACCTCGGCCTCATTGACGGAGTGACTACAAATCCATCGTTGGTGGCCAAGGAGGGACGCAGTTTTAAGGAAATGCTTCTGGAAATCTGCAAGATGGTGGATGGTCCGATTAGTGCGGAAGTCGTCGGTGTCGAATCCGAGGCCATGATTAAAGAGGGGCGGGATTTGGCCAAGGTTCACAAGAATATCGTCGTAAAAGTTCCGCTCATTCCTGAAGGTCTTCGAGCCACCAAGAAACTTTCCGCCGAAGGGATTCGTGTGAATGTGACCCTGTGCTTTTCGCCAACGCAGGCGCTGCTGGCTGCGAAGGCCGGTGCCTGGTGCGTGTCGCCGTTTATCGGCCGGCTTGACGATGTCAGCTCCGACGGCATGGCGCTGATTCGCCAGATTGTCACGATCTATAAGAACTATGATTTTAAGACCCAGGTTCTGGTCGCGAGCGTCAGGCATCCCCAGCACGTGGTCGAAGCGGCACTGGCAGGCGGGCATATTTGCACGATGCCCTATTCCGTGTTTCAGCAGTTGGTCAAACACCCGCTGACTGATATCGGTCTGAAAAAATTCCTCGCGGACTGGGAGGCGATGGGGAAAAAATAGTTGCCACTAACTCGAGGGGGACCCGTGGCGGCTCCCCTCGAGTCGTCTGGCCGCATCGGCAAAAATGCGGTGAAACATGGGCCTGGTCAACTTGCCGGTAAAGGTATTTTGCTGGCTAGGATGATAGGAGCCGATTAGGGAGACCCCCCAAGGCAATTCATAGGCGAGGCCATGACCGAATTTCGGAAGCGGCGAGGGAAGCTCCTGCCCGATTTCACGGCACGCTTTGAAATAGTGATCAAACGCAATCTTGCCCAAGACGACGACCACCTGCACCTGCTTCAGAAGGCGCAGTTCGCCTAACACAAAGGGGCGGCAAGCTGTGAACTCATCCGGCGTGGGTTTGTTCGCCGGCGGTGCGCATCGGACGGTCGCGCCGATATAACAGTCTGAGAGAGCCAGGCCGTCACCAACATTCGTGGACGTGGCCTGGTTGGCAAACCCGAATCGATGCAAGGCCTCATACAGCCAATCTCCACTGCGATCACCGGTGAAGATTCGCCCGGTTCGATTTCCTCCATGCGCCGCCGGTGCCAAACCCAATATGTACAGTCTGGCATGTGGATCGCCGAATCCCGGAATTGGCTTTCCCCAATACAGCCATTCCCGGTATTGCCGGCGCTTCGTGGCGGCAATGGATTCGCGGTAACTGACAAGCCGGGGGCATTGCGTGCAGGCGATAATTTCGGCGTTGAGCATCGAAAGTGTCGACATGATCGTGGAGTGTAGCAAACCGACGAGTTTCTTGTCCCATCAGGGGCTTGTTGGTAGCATGAGTCATTCAGTGTGACGAAAGGATACGTCGGGCATGCGGAGCAATGATTGGGGGCTTCGGGCGTTCGTAGTCGGTGTCACCATGGTGCTTGGATTGGCACCATTGTTTGCAGAAGTATCGCTGGATTCGAAAGCCCCAGCGCCGGCGTCGCCGAGCTCGGGGGACGAGCCACGAGTCCCAGGATCGGACCGCGGAGCAGCCCCGATGGCGACGGAACCGGAGGGCGCACCTGAGCTTGAAGACCGGCTTGTCGTCCTGCCTGAAATCAAACGGGACGGAGAGCGGTTTTTCCTGAGTTCCTTCAAATTGCCGGACAAGTTGACCTTTGCGGGACAGTCCATTCCCTTGGATAACTGGCAGGTGCGGGAGCGGATCGAGTACGAGTTCTATCAATTCCTTGAGGATCAAGGCGAGAGCATCATCCTGGCGAAGCGAACGGGGCGGTGCTTTGCGCCCGCCGAAAAGCAGCTCGCTGATGCCGGGTTGCCGGATGACCTGAAATACATGCTGTTGGTGGAGAGTAAATGCA
>VOPT01000054.1 GCA_009594865.1 Nitrospira sp.
GCGGCACTGTACAATTCTTTCACAAGGACGCAGCAAAGGATGGATACGGATTTTATCGAAACGCTTCAGCGCGGGATTGCCATCGTGGGCGGAATCGGATTGCTCGGGTTTTGTCTCTATCTCTTGAAGACGCACAAGGGGGCGTAAACCATGTTCAGCGGCATTGTGGAAGAGATGGGCGCGGTGTCCGTCCTGAACAAGGGGTTGGCCAGCACCAGGCTCACCATCATGGCTTCGACAGTCATGGCTGACCTGACCATTGGCGCCAGCGTGAGTGTGAACGGCGTCTGTCTCACGGCCGTCGTTCGAACCGACGATGATTTCTCGGTGGACGTGTCGCCGGAAACCCTCGCCGTCACCACCCTTGGCAATCTCGCCACCGGCTCACCCGTCAATTTGGAACGGGCCATGAAATTGAACGAGCGGATCGGCGGACACATGGTCTCCGGTCACGTCGACGGCATCGGCGCCATTCGGAGCCGGCATCAGGACGGCAATGCGTTGGTGCTGGAAATTGAGGCGCCCAAAGACATTCTGCGGCTCTGCGTCCAGAAGGGCTCGATCACGGTGGACGGTATCAGCCTGACCATCAACGAGGTGACCGAACGCTCGTTCCTCGTGTCGATCATTCCCCATACAGCGAAGGTGACGACGCTCGGCCTGAAACAGGTGGGCGACAAGGTCAATCTCGAATCTGACCTGATCGGGAAGTACGTCGAACGGCTTCTGCAGGAACGGGGACTGCTCCCGCCAAGACCTACGCCGGTCATCGACAAGGACTATTTGCAACGCCGCGGCCTGATCTGACAGGACGCTGAAATAAATCCGTCTCCGGTGTTCAGCATGGGTGCGTGCTGAAACGCGGCAACCTCCACTCATGTCAGCAGGTGCGGCTACTTCAATAGAAAGCCCTTGGAGTCTTCGCCGGACGCCGTCGTGACGGTCATGATTGCCATGCCCTTGCGCTTGCCGGCCGGCACCGTGGCGGTGATGTGAGTCGGACTGTCGAGCTTGAAGGTGGCGGAATTACCCGGCCCGAAGGAGAGGGACCGCAGACATTCGGCCGGGCCGAAATTTCTTCCGGTGATGGTGACCTTGTCGCCGGCTTGTCCTTCATCCGGTTGTATGGATTCGATGCCCGGTGCTTCCCCAAAACAGGCTTGGGCTTTGGCGGCCGTTTCCGCCGAGGCATACTTCGGGGCCGGAGATTTGGCGGCGGGTGTGGTGTTCCGACTCTCTCCCTTCTTCACTGACTTCTTCTCAGACGCTTTTTTCTCCGTCGAAGGAGCCTGGCCTGCGGGTTTCTGAGCGTCCGCGGCACCCACGGGAGCCACTCCTCCCAATAAAACCAGTCCCGTAACCATCGACCACAGGATGCCCTGTGTCGCACGTTGCCTTTGCATGACCGGCCTCCATGCTTAGCGTGAAAGATGAGACTCAGTTCGCACTGAGCGAGCTCAGTCTTCGATTGTGGAAATGTCGCCCACGTCCTGTCCCAACTCCTTCGCTTTGAGGACGCGTCGCATGATTTTGCCCGAGCGCGTTTTCGGCAAAGAGGGCACGATATCGATCTCCTGCGGCACGGCAATTTTTCCCAGTTCCTTCAGCACATGGTCCTTGAGTGACTGCACCAACTCCTTCGAATCCTGGTAGCCTTGCTTCAGAATGACAAAGGCTTTGATCGCTTCTCCGGCGGTCCGGTGCGGCTTGCCGATCACGGCGGCTTCGGCCACGGCTTCATGACTCACCAATGCGCTTTCAACTTCCGCCGTGCCGATGCGGTTGCCGGCGACTTTGATGACGTCGTCCGCCCGGCCCATGAACCACATGTAGCCGTCCTGGTCTTTGCGGCAGACGTCGCCAGCCGTGTAACAATTGGGGATGGTGTTCCAATAGACCTTGTAGCGATCCGGGTCTTTATAAATGGTACGCATCATGGCGGGCCAGGGCTTCTTGATCACGGCAAAGCCGCCGGCATTCCCTGGCAGGCTGTTCCCTTCCTTATCCACCACGTCGGCTTCAATGCCGAGAAAGGGTCTCGTCGCGGAACCGGGCTTGAGCGGGACAGAGGGGAGAGGCGTGACCAGGATCGCGCCGGTTTCCGTTTGCCACCATGTGTCCATGATGGGTTTGTCGCTGCCGGTCACGCGATAGAACCATTCCCAGGCTTCGGGGTTGATGGGTTCGCCGACGCTGCCGAGGATGCGCAATGTGGAGAGGTCGTATTTCTTGGGCCAGTCTTCGCCATACTTCATCAACAGCCGGACGGCCGTGGGCGTCGTGTAGAAAATAGAGACGCCATACCGCGCGATGAGATCCCACCACCGGCCGGGGTTGGGGTAATCGGGTTTCCCCTCGGCCATGAGGATCGTCGCGCCGTTCAACAGCGGGCCATACACGATGTAGCTGTGTCCCGTCACCCAGCCCGGGTCGGCCACGCAGAAATACACGTCCTCCTCTTTGAGGTCGAACACATATTTGGTGGTGATGTAGGTGCCGACCATGTAGCCGCCATGGACGTGCACGACACCCTTGGGTTTGCCGGTCGTCCCGGAGGTATACAGGATGTAGAGCGGCGTTTCGGCGTCGAGCGGCTCTGCGGCACAGATGGCGCTCTGCTCGTTCAGCCAATCGGCCCAATCGATTTCTTTCGGCGCGGTGAGCGCGACGCTGAGGGCGTCCCGCCGCACGACGACGACTTTTTCTACAGAGGGGCAGGATTGCACGGCCGCGTCTACCACGGGCTTGAGCGGAATGGTTTTGCCGCGGTCGTAGCCGACGTCGGCGGTGATGACGAGACGCGCTTCGGCATCCTGAATGCGGCTGGCAAGGGCTGGCGCGCTGAACCCGGAATACACGACGCTGTGGATGAGACCGAGGCGGGCGCAGGCCAGCATGGCCACGACTTGTTCAGGAATTTTCGGCAGGTAAATCGTGACGCGATCGCCCTTATTCAAGCCAAGCGCCTTGAGGGCATTGGCGCAGCGATTGACCTGGCGCAGCAGTTCCCCATAGGTGAAGATGCGTTCCTCACCGTTTTCGCCCACCCAGATGATGGCCACTTTATTGCGGCGCCAGCCGTTCGCATGGCGATCGAGGCAGTTGTACGCGATATTACAGGTCGCGCCGACGAACCATTTTGCCCAGGGGTAGTTCCATTCGAGCACCCGGCTCCATGGAGAGAACCATTCCAACTCCTTGGCCACGCCGCCCCAGAAGGCTTCAGGATCGGCAATGGACGCCTTGTACGCCTGCTCGTAATCCGGGATATGCGCCGCCGCTTTCGTCCGGGCGGACGGCTGAATGACACGGCCTTCTTTCAACAGCGTATCGATTTTCTCGCTCATGAGTCGCCATACCTCCACAAAGCGCGGGCCTATCCGGTGCGCGGTTCAATCTGTGCGGCATTATGCGGATGGGGCGGAGGAACTGCAACCCTTGCGCCGTGATGCGTCGTCGCTCGCCAGCAGAGAATGGCCGCATGGGACAAGCGTTGGCGCGGGGTGCTTTCTTGACAGTCGGGACGGAGCGAGGGTAGGCTGAGTCCGTTGCCTTTCACTGGATCATCCTGCTGATGCGTTCGCCGAGCTCTCTCAGTTTTCCCCGGATGATCACCTGCCTGGCCGCCTTGTGCGTCGCCGGAATGTCTCCTGATCACGCGGCTGCCCAGGTCGGGAAGCCGGAGGGGCTGTACTACAAATCGTGGGCTGTCGTGGTCGGCGTGGAAAATTATCTTGTCGCGCCAAAGGTGCCCGGAGCACTCGAAAGCTCGCATGCGGTCGCTGAGGCGTTACGAGGGCTCGGGTTTGATGAGGTCCTCGAAATCCAGGACAAGGAGGCGGCCTCCAAACGGTTGCTGCACATCCTCAACGATTACCTGCCGCGTAAGGTAGGGCGGCAGGATCGCATCGTGTTCTTTTTTACCGGCCACGCCGGGGTGACGCAGGATTCTCAATCCAAGGATTTGGGCTTTGTGGTGCCGTGGGATGCGCAACTCAACAATCCCGGCAAAGCCATTACTCTGGATCAGCTCAAAGAGTTCAGCCGGCGATCGGCTTCCAAGCATATCCTCCTGATATTCGATGCTAACCTGCGCGGCTGGGACGTGACGGCGCCGCAGCCGCTCTCGCTGGAAGGGCGCTTGTCGCCGGAAGATGACACCGAGAAACGGTCCGTGCAAGTGCTCATGGCGGCCGAGAAGGAGGAAGCCGTCGCTCACGTGTCGGGGCAGAGTGCCTTCGTGACGGCGCTGGTGGCCGGGCTGAAGGGTGCGGCGGATCTGAATAAGAACGGCTGGATCATGGCCAGTGAACTCGCGGCCCAGGTGAAGCAGGATGTGGAGCGGGAGACCAAGGGCGCGCAACATCCGCAGCTGCTTCAACTCGAGGGAGACGGCGATGTCATCCTGGTCGAAGGGCGGAAGGAGATGTTTTCCGTCGGCAAGGAACCGAGCACCGAAGCGGACCGGATGAAGGAAGCCCGGGTTCAATATGAACAGGCGTTCGCCCTGTTGCAGCAGCAGAAGTCAGCGGAAGAAGCGCTGGAACGGCTCAATCGCGCGATCACCTACGATCCGTCTTTTGGTGACGCGTATGTTCTGAAAAGTTTTATCCGTCTGGAGGTGTTGCCCAACCTCGAGGAATCGTTGGCGGCGGCGCAGGCTGCGGTGCAGCATGCCCCCCAGAATCCGGACTCCCACTACTCATTGGCGCTGGTCCTCGAAAAGAAAGGCCAGCACCAGGAGGCGGAGCGGGCGATGCTGCAATCACTGGCCGTCAATCCTGCCTATACCGATGTCTATTTTTCTCTCGGAACCCTGTATGCCGACCACCTGAATGAACCGCAGAAGTCGATCGACGCCTTTCGACGGTATTTGGAATTAGGCGGCCAGAGCGAGCGCGCCACCCGCGCCGTTCAGGGTGATCGTGCTCCTGGCGAGAAACCTGTTCCCTAGCAGCATTCCTGACCCACTTGAAACATCGTCAGACCGGGTTGAGCCTTCTACGCCGAGAGAAATCCGGCTGCGAGGCCGTGCGTCTCACGCAACGCCTAGTCCTTGCCGCCGCCTTTCAGATACCCCAGTCCGATCTTCAACGCCCGACGGGTGATTTCGGGCCAACGCACTTGGGGGTATTCCGCCAGCACTGCGGCTGCCTTCGGATCCTGAATATCGAGTTGAACGACCCGAATGATGCCGTCTTCAATCTGCACGTCAGCCATCTGTTTCATCTCCTTCGCGTATGCTACGTAAAAATATTTCCTCTTCAGGTGCAGACGTCAACCGCAAAACCGGTTGCGCGTTGACAGCCCTAGGGGTGCATGTTAGCATAAAAACTCGTTTTTTCGCGCTATTGTGTTGCGTCACCCAGTGAACCACACACGTCGATCTTCCATCATCTTGCCGCATATAACCGAGCCATCGGATCTCACAGGTGCCACACCAAGGAGGAATCGTATGAGCAGAGTAGAGGGGGCTTTCTCGAAGTTCACCGGAAGCGCGTTGATGCTGGTACTCCTCATCGGGCTGACGGCCTGCGGTGGTCCTCCGAACTGGGTCAAAAAAGGATCCGGCGCCTTCAATGAAAAAAGCGATAAATCCTTCTATGGTGTCGGCTCGGTGGTGGGCGTACGCAACGAACCATTAGCCTGGGATACGGCGGAGAACCGCAGCCGGGCGGAAATCGCCAAGACCTTTGAAACGTATACCGCGTACCTCATGCGCGACTATGCAGCCTCCACAACGGCGGGTGATTTTTCCCGCAACAGTGAAGAGCAGAACATCGAGCGGGCTGTGAAAACGTTCTCCGCCGTCACGCTCAACGGCGTCAAGCCCATGGACCGGTATAAGGATGAGAAGTCCGGCACCTATTACGTCCTCACCAAGCTTAGCCTCGAAGACATGAAGAGTAATTTGGAACAGGCCAAAGAGCTCAATAGCCAGGTCCGTGACTTCGTGCGCAAGAATGCCGACCGGTTGTTCGATCGTCTGGAGAAAGAAGAAGATAAGCGGGCGACCAAATAATCGTGGCGTGATCTAAGTCTGCGGCCGGGAGGAGCGAGCATGATCGAGTGGCGAGAGCATTCAGTGTTCCGAGCCTGTGCAATGGGACTATTGGTGGGATGTGCCGCCGCGGTCAGCGGGTGCGGACACGAGACGAAGGTGACGCGTGTCGATACCGGTACGGTGACTGACCTCAGCGGGCGGTGGAATGATACGGACTCCCAGATGGTGGCTGAGGCCATGGTGAAGGAAGCCCTCGCGAATCCCTGGCTGGGCAACTTTACGAAGGGCAAGAATCGTCAGCCGGTGGTGATCGTCGGGACGGTGCTCAATAAGAGCCACGAGCATATTAACGTGCAGACGTTCGTGAACGATCTGGAGCGCGAATTGACTAATTCTCAGAGGGTCACCTTTGTCGCCGCCAAAGGCGAGCGCGATGAGGTGCGGGAGGAACGCCGCGAGCAGGCGGTTCATGCTCGCGAGGATACGCAAAAAGCGCCGGGCAAGGAAATCGGCGCGGACTATATGATGCGCGGCAGTATCGCCACCATTCTCGATGAGCAGGACGGGGCCAAGGCGGTCTTCTACCAGATCGATCTGGAGATGGTGGACCTGGAGAACAATGTGAAGTCCTGGTTCGGCCAGAAGAAGATCAAGAAAGTCATCGAAAAGAAACGCACGATTTTTTAACCAGACGTATTCAGTTGAGACCCCACCTCCCATCGACCACGGCCTCCCCTCGGGGAGGCCGTTTCATTTCTTGGCCCTCGTTGTCGGTCATCTGTTGGACTCTGGTGTGTGTGCTGTCCGGTTGCGGGCTGTCCTCCAACCACTATCTTCTCATCGATCAAAGCCTGGCGGCGCACGACGTGCGACGGGCTGATGCGATCATGGCGGAGGCAGAGTCCGAATATGGCCCGCGCAATCGTCTGCTCTACAGTATGGATCGGGGAATGACGCTCCACCTCGCCGGGGAGTATGTGCAGAGCAATGCCCAGCTTGAATCGGCGGCGCAGGAAGTCGAACGGCTCTATACGAGGACGATCAGGACGGAGACCGCGGCCTTCCTGACCAACGACAACGTCCTACCGTATGAGGGCGATCCCTATGAACACGTGATGATCAATATCATCAAGGCGCTGAATTACGCCGCGATGGGGCAACTGATGGAAGCTGTTGTCGAGGCACGCCAGATCGATCATCGGCTCAACGTCTTGTCCGATACTGCGAAGGAAAAGGACGGCTACCGGGAAGATGCCTTTGCCCGGTATCTGACCGGTGTGTTGTACGAGGCGACCGGGGATCTAAATAACGCCTTCATCGCCTATCGGAAGGCCTATGACATTTACGACGCGACGAAGACGTGGGCCCGGACGCCCATGCCGCCGATGCTCCGCGCAGATTTACTGAGGACGACCGATGCGCTGCATATGACCACCGAGTTCGAAGAATATAAGCGCCTGTTTCCCGGCACGCCGTGGATGCCTCGTGCGGAGCACCAGAATCTCGCCCAGGTGGTCGTGATCGGCTATAATGGCCGCGCGCCGCGCAAGGAAGACGCGTTTCTCGACATTCCCATTAGTCTGAGCGCGCTGCAGTTGGTCCTGCTGAATCGCGGCGTCATCCATGCGTCCAATCGTCAGGAACGCCGCGTGGCGGACAGTGTGTTGTACGGCCTGAACGGACGAGTCGTGCGGGTGGCCCTGCCCAAACTGATCCTGCAGAAAACGCAGGTGGTGCATGAGACGGTGACCTTGATCCCTCGAGGAGGAGAGCCGGTTTCTGCGACATCCGAGTTAGTCTACAATGGCACCGCGCTGGCCGAGCGATCCCTCTCCGATCGCATGCCTGGAATTACGACGAAAGCGCTCGCCCGGGCGGCCGTGAAATTTGCCGCGGCCGAGGCCGCCACCCGCGGCTCGCAGCATGCGGTGAACAAAGGCGACGCGCCGTGGGTCGGATTACTGGTGGGCGTCCTCGCGCATGGGCTGGCCGTGGCGTCGGAATCTGCCGATACCAGAAGTTGGCGCACTTTGCCGGATGAGATTCAGATTTCCCGCCTGTGGGTGCCGCCAGGCGAATATGAAAGCCGGATTCAAGCCTTGGTTCGCGGCAATGGAACGCCGCAGGTCGAGGCGCCGCGTCCTCTCGTTCTGCGGGCCGGGCAGACGTTGTTTCTGATCGAACGGGTGATGTTATGAGGGCAGTTAAAGCCATGGCCTTGGATCGAGGGACGCGAATCAGCTTCGTGGCTCTGATCCTGCTGCTGTGTGCCGGGTGCGGGTGGCTCGGCGGGGCATCCCGCCCGGCCTGGATCGAGGGAAACAGTCCCCAATTTCCTTCCACGCAGTATCTCGTTGGCGTGGGCCAGGCCGATTCTCGCCCGCAGGCCACTGAACAGGCCTATGCGGCGGTGTCACGAATTTTTAAAGCTGAAATTACCGCCCAGGCGAAGGATTGGGAATCGTACCTGGTCGTCGAATCGCGCGGGCAGACGAACACGCAGCGCAAGCTGATTCTGGACAATGTCACGCGAGTGACGACGGATAAGGTGCTGGAAAACGTCCAGATCCTCGATGCCTGGTTTGACCAAAGGGCGCGACAGTACTATGCTCTGGCAGGCATGAACCGGGCGCAAGCCGAATCGGCGATGTTGGAACGTCTGGCCGACCTCGATCGGTCGATTCAGACGGAAGTGACGGAAGCGCATCAGGCCCAGGACAAACTGACACACGTGCGAAATCTGAAGCGAGCCGCCAAGAATCTGGTCCTCCGCGAAGCCTACAACGCCGACTTGCGTACGATCCGGTCGAACGGGCAGGGGCATCCTGCCGCCTATCGCGTGGCTGAATTGACCGCTGAATTGGAGCAGTATCTTGCGGCGAATTTGGGCATGGTTGTGAAGGTCTCAGGTGAGCAGGCGGAGCCGCTCGAGCGGGCCCTCATCGAAGGTCTTACGCAAGAGGGGTTCATCGTCGTCGGCCATGGCTCCGGAGTGGCGTCGGCGGAATTACTGATCACTGGAACTGTGCGGATGTGGCCGATCGAAGTGCCTGATCCGCAGTTTCGCTATGTGCGCTGGTGTACGGATGCCGTGATTGAAGAAGCTTCGACTCACCGTGTGATCGGTGCGGTATCGAAAGGCGGGAAAGAAGGGCATGTGACGGAACGCGAGGCTGCGGCCAAGGCCGTTCGTGTCATGCAGCAGGAGTTTTCGTCAGACTTGGCCCGCGCGGTAGCCGCACATATCTACGGAGAGAGGGACTTATCGGTGTCGTCCCCTGCGCCGTCTGGTTGTCCGAAAGTGGCGGCTCCACTGCCGCTCAGTCGTTAACGGCTGCAATTCACCATCGGAGAGAGGAGCGGGAATGGGAAAGATAGGGACCCGGAACGCGGGAGAGGCCGGCGGCGGGCGCCGGATGTCCAGCCAGGCGATGAAGAAACATCTGCGTGAACGGCTGACCGCCGATACGCAGCAGGTGCTGAAGAGCGACATCGTGAGCATCTTCCGCAAGCAGGGCTACTATGAAGAATTGCCGCTGGATGAGCTGCAGGACCGCCTCTCCAAGCTCCAGTCGCCGTTGGCCGACAGTCTCTTGAAGGGGAGGGTCTAGGATGCCCTATTACTATTTTGATTCCACGGCGCTGGTCAAACGCTACAGCATGGAGCGAGGGACGCGGATCGTCAACAAACTCATGGTGAAGCGCGGGAAGGTCGCCATTCTGCCCATGTGGAGTGTTACGGATTTTTATTCGGCCTTGTCTGTGCGCTCGCAGCAAGGAGAAATCACCCGCGACGATTGTTATTCGGTCTTATACAAGTTCGAGATGGAGGCCTCGCAAGGGCTCTTTCAGTTTATCTCGCCGACGATGGAGACCTATCTGGCCGCGAAGGAATTGATTCTGGACTATCCGGCCCTGCGCTCGCCGCAACTCCTGCATCTGGCCTTAGCCCTGGAGTTGAAGCCGCTCCGACTGACGGTCGTGAGCGCGGATAAACAATTGTTGGCTGCCTGCCGTCCAGCCGGGTTGCACATCATTAATCCCGAAGACGACTAGCCGGTGCAGGATGCGGAAAGGAGCCGCCAGCGGCGTTCTCGCTTCATTCTGGCCCTCAACGTACCGCAGGGGTACGCCTCGGGCCTTCACTCGCTGCGGCCTTGCTGGACGGCCCGTTTGCGCATCCTACAGACATCCGGCCCATCGATAGGCCTTGCGAGTGAAACTAGCCCGTCGGTGGAATAATGGGTGTTGCCGTTGGATATTTGTGCGGCTGGGTCTTGGAGCGATGCGAGAACGAAGCTGGCGGCGTTTTTCAACGGCCTGCTAGCTGGGGCAGCGAAACTCACCCTGCATTGACGATAGCACGATGGCCCAATCGTCGGCTGTTTGCCGGATGGCGGGGAGTTTGGAAGAAGCGGTAGTTGGTGTGTCTGTCGGCTCCGATGCCGCGAGGGTGTCCTGCGCATGTTGCAGTTCCAGCTGGGCCAGCTGGAGGCTGCCGCACACGCCGGCTGAGGCGGGAAGTTCCCCGCCGGCCCGCCGGAAAAGGGCAACCCCTCGATAGCCATGTTCCTGTGATCGATACAGGTGTTCGGTGGCCTTGAACACCTGCCGCAACGCCGGTTCGGTCTGACGTTTGCCGAGCTGCGCCGCCATCAACGCTGCGCGGCCCATGTTCATGGCCGCGCCTTCCGCATCATCATTCCCCATCGCGTCTTCTGCCTTGGCCCTAAGCCGATCGAGCTCCGCCTCTTCGCCGACCACTTGAGCCAGTCCTATCCCAGCGACTGCCATCAGCAAGGATAACGCGAGAACCGATGCGCCGACCACACGTCCACACTGGCCGATGCACAGCCCATTACTCATTGTACGTGTTCCCAGGTATCGATTTGCTTGATGCTCCAATTGACGGCTTCCTTCAATTTGACAAGGCTCGGGTCGGCATCGTTTTCATGAACATGGTACAGCGATTTCTGGAGCGCGAAGAGCGGTTCATACGCCTTCATATCCGGCAATTTCCCCAGCGCCCAGGCGACCTCGGTTTTCACGGCCACATCTTCAGTGTTCAGCGTCTCGAGCAAGGGATCGACGATGGTGAAGTCCCCATGCAAGGCGCCGACAATTCCCAACGCCTTTGCCGCGGGCGCTCGGAGGTCCGGCGCGCCGCTTTTCATCGTTTTGATCAGGACGGGAATCGTGTCTTTCTGGCCGATATTCCCGAGGGCCAGCGCGGCGGCTTTGGCGATGCTCCGATCGGGCCCGTTGAGCCCGTCCAGCAAGCGTGGTATGGCCTTCACGGAGAAGAGGTCGCCGAACAAGGCGACGAGTTTTACCTTGCGGGCCACCGGCGTTTTGGGATCGTCGTAGAGACCAAACAAGCGTGATTCCTGTCCCCATTCAGCGGTGATGAGGGCGGGGAAATCGTATTCTTCCAGGCGGGCTTGTAACTTGGCCATGGCAAAGGCCGTGGGGTCGGTCGCCTTCGCGAGCGTCGCCGCAGCCTGGGCATCATCGAAGTCCGTGCGGACTTCCTTGCGCCAGGCCATCTTTTTGCCGTTGAGCAGATAGCCGAGCTGGCAGGCCGGTCCCTTCCAAATGCGCGATGGAGCATCGGGGAGATCGGCGTCGCTCCCCATCGTGGTCGTGCCTTCCCAGGTCTTTTTCTGCTCGCATTTGATCTTCAACTCGACGTCGTGCGGCTGCGTCGGGTCCGTCACCGGGGTATAACCGAATTCCTTCATGCGATTGGCCACCACCTCGACGAGCGGGCCGGCCTCGATGGCGCCCTTGTCCGAAAGGGCCAGGACCGTGATCAACACCCGGTCGATGTGTTCCATCTGGCTCTTTTGCTCGGCGGTCAAGGCCTCCCGGCGGGCCCAGCTCGGATCGCCGAACAGCAGGAGAACTCCCAGGATGACAAGCGAGAGGATGCATCTCATGTCGGCTCCGTTCTGCTTAAAAGGAGGAGGATGGCGTATGGACAATCACTCTATAACAACCCCTCCCGGCGGTTGCAAGTTGCGCCGGCTTGAAGGGCCTCCGTATAATCGCGCCATGTTAACTGGACGGCAGATCGGCTTTGTCGGCGGTGGCAACATGGCCGAGGCGTTGGTGGCCGGCCTGTTGCGGAACGGCCTAACCACGCCGGATCGTCTCGCTGTCAGCGACCCGCTTGGTTCCCGACGCGAATTCTTGGGCCGCACATTCGGTGTAGTCGTAACGGCCGACAATCGGGCGGCGGTGCGAGGGGCGGACATCGTGGTGCTGTGCGTCGAACCGCAGGTGCTCGACGAGGTGCTGAGAGAGCTCGCACCTTCACTTGATTCGCATCCACTCATGATTTCGGTGGCTGCCGGCTATCCCTTGTCTCGTATGCGACATCATCTACCCGCCGTGAACAGGCTCATCCGCGCCATGCCGAACACGCCATCCGCGATCGGCGAGGGTGTGATGGCGATGAGCCTCGCGCCGGACGTGTCCTCTGAAGATCGTGAGACCGCCCGGCAATTGTTTGAATCGGTGGGCGTAGCCGTGATGGTGGAAGAACGGTTGTTGGACGCTGTGACCGGCTTGAGCGGAAGCGGCCCGGCGTATGTGTTTGGCATGATCGAAGCGCTGGCGGACGGCGGGGTCTTGGCCGGTCTGCCGCGATCCACCGCACAGCTGTTGGCTGCGAAAACGGTGGCCGGCGCGGCCGGCATGGTGTTGGAACAAGGCGAGCATCCGGCCGTATTAAAAGACCGGGTGGCCTCTCCCGGCGGGACCACGATTGCCGGATTAAATGAACTGGAACAGGGCAGGCTGCGGGCCACGTTAATGTCGGCCGTCGAAGCCGCCACGCAACGCTCGCAGGAATTGGGAAAGACCGAGAACCATCATCTCTAACAAGGAGCGCGCCTCGTGCAATATTGGGTGAAAGTCGTGTTTGCCGATAATCAGGAACTGCTGGTGAAGGATGCCATTCGTCATACCATCAGCGAAGACATGGAAGTGCTGGAAGTGGACTCGGCCAAGGAGGTCATCATCGTACCGATGAAGCAAATTAAGTACATCGCTTGTGATGCTACTGTATTCGCGCAGAAGGCGAAGGGGTAGGGTCCGTACAGGGTTCGCATAAGGCGCGCGGGATCATTGATCTTCGACGTAGAGGTCTCTCGCGTTGCGTCAGTGCCACAACGGCATGGCCCAGACCGTTCGCCGCGATTCTAGCCGACAACCCAAAGTCGGACCCTTGTCTCGGACGGGTATATCTGGCGAAGTCATATTTCACTTCGCACGGCCATCCACATCATGTGTCCTCTTGAGGCCGGGTTACGCACGATCCCCTTCCAATTGTGTTCTCTTCCCGATTCCCGCGATTTTCTTGGGTTCATTGAAGCCTATCCAAGGGACATCCCTAGTCTCCGGCCGTCTGCTTTCCTTGTAGGTTGTGTCAGGGCTTTAAGGACGGAGGCCTACCATGCCAAACATTCTCCTGGTCGTGCTTTCCCTATTACTGCTGAGCGTGCTGCCCACGTGGCCTTACAGCAGCGGCTGGGGTTATGACCCGTCGGGTGGGCTGGGAATTCTCTTGCTGATCGTGCTGGCCCTCGTGTTGAGTGGACGACGAGGCGCGTTGGAAAGCTAGTTGCAGCAGGGGATCGCATATGAAGCCATGATTGCGCTGTCAGTCATACGGTTCCGACGATCCAACGATCCAACGATGTGCGCATGACATAGAGAAATGTCCGCCTGAGGCGGGGCCGAATAGAGGCGTTCGCGGACCAGAAAAAGATATCTGGAGTGCGAGGTGAGGAGTCGATCATTATGACAGACGTGCTTGAAGGGCGACCTACGCCACGGGGTGCGACATGGGACGGCGAGGGGACCAACTTCAGCCTGTTCTCCGCCCACGCGACGAAGGTGGAGGTGTGCCTGTTCGATCCGACCGGGGAAGAAGAAATCGAACGCCTATCCTTGCCCGAATATACCGATCAGATTTGGCATGGGTATTTGTTCGGCGTCCATCCGGGGACGCCCTATGGGTATCGTGTCCACGGTCCGTATGAGCTTGAAGCCGGGCATCGTTTTAATCCGAATAAGCTACTGCTTGATCCCTACGCCTATGCCCATATGGGCGAGCTGCAATGGAACCCCGCGTTGTTCGGTTATCACATGGAGTCCGGTGATGATCGAACGTTTGATGAACGCGACAGTGCGCCATTCATGCCGAAGTGTACGGTGGTCGATCAAAACTTCGATTGGTCGGGGCCGCGAGATCGAAAGGCCATCCCGTGGGACGACACGGTCATCTACGAAATGCACGTGCGAGGTTTCACAAAGCTCCATCCGGCAGTGCCCCCCGCGCTCCAGGGGACCTATGAAGGGCTGGCGACGAAAGAGGTGCTGGAATATCTGCAATCACTGGGGGTCACCTCCATTGAGCTGCTACCCATCCACACCTTTGTTAATGATAGTCACCTGCTGGACAAAGGGCTGACGAATTATTGGGGCTATAACAGCATTGGCTTTTTTGCGCCTGACCCGTGGTATGCCGCGAACCGGCCTGAAAGTGTTCGTGAATGCAAAGAAATGATTGCCCGCCTGCACGATGCAGGCTTCGAAGTGATTCTGGACGTCGTCTACAACCATACCGCCGAAGGCAATGAACTCGGTCCCACGCTATCCTTCAAGGGCATCGACAATGCCAGCTATTATCGTCTTCAGCCCGAACAACCACGCTATTACATTAATGACACGGGGACGGGGAACACCCTGAATCTCAGTCATCCGCGTGTCATTCAATTGGTGACGGACAGCCTGCGGTACGCCGTTCAGCAGATGCACGTGGACGGGTTCCGATTCGACCTTGGAACGATTCTCGCCCGGGAGCCGAATGGATTTGATAATCGGAGCGGCTTCCTGAAGGTGTGTAGTCAGGACCCACTGCTGGCCACGGTCAAGCTGATAGCCGAACCCTGGGATTGTGGGCCTGGTGGATATCAGGTCGGCGGATTTCCTCCGGGTTGGGCCGAGTGGAACGATAAATTTCGTGATGATGTGCGCGATTTTTGGCGCGGCGAACTGGCTGCCACCAATCTCGCGGATCGTCTCTGCGCATCTGCCTCAGTCTTCAATCATCAAGGCAGGCGGCCGTGGTCCTGCGTCAACTTTGTCACGGCGCACGATGGCTTCACGCTACATGATGTGGTGGCCTTCAACGAAAAGCATAACGAGGCGAACGGGGAGGATAACCAGGACGGTTCCTCTAACAATCGCTCGTGGAATTGTGGCGCCGAGGGACCGACGGACGAGGCTTCAGTCAACGCGCTGCGTGACCGCCAAATGCGGAATCTCATGGCGACGTTATTGATCTCGCAAGGGACGCCAATGGTGCTAGCCGGCGATGAATTCGGACGCACCCAACGGGGCAACAACAACGCCTATTGTCAGGACAACGAGATTAGTTGGGTGGATTGGACGCTGCTCGACACACGAGCCTCCCTCTTTCAATTCGTCAAAGAGCTGATCGCGTTTCGTCACCATTATCCCATCTTACGGCGCAACCTCTTTTTGACAGGACAGCCCGTCGAGGACTCCGATGTTCGGGATGTGACCTGGATCAATGCCAATGGCGGGTCGATGGAAGAGCAGCACTGGAACGATACGACGATCCACTGTTTCGGCATGCTCCTGGACGGCCGGGCGCCGACAACCGGACGTCGACAACCGGGGAAGGGCGTCACGGTACTGGTCCTGATCAATGGCCATCATGAGCCGGTCCAGTTTACATTGCCCCCTTGTGTCGGTGCGTCAGAGTGGACACTGCTGCTTGATACCAATCTGCCGGACCGCCCTCAGGCTCAAACTTTTAAGAGGGGAGTGCAATACCTTCTGACGGATCGCTCGCTGGTATTACTGGTGTTGGGAGCGAAGCGGACGGTGGATGTCATTCCTGTCTAGACATCGGAGTGGAAGGCTGATAATCAACCGGCCGGTCGTTTTCCACCAGCCGATCCAAAGATTGCTGAGCTTCCTTATACCCGGTCTCCGATAGGATCCCAGTCGTGGTCTCGCTCGACGGCGCCGATGAGGCGTTCAAACACATCCGGAATGGCACCGGTGACGCGGCTCCAGTTGGAGATCATCGGCACCCCGAGCGGATCTTCTAGGAATGCTTCGGTGGCGATCTTCATGCCTTTCAGGAAGACCTCGACGGCCATCCGTTCAGCGTGCCGGTCGAACTGCAAGCTGTTAATGGCCGCGTCATTTTGATATCGCGTGATGGCTTCCTGCGCCGACTGGAGGTAGGTCGCGCGCAAGGTTTTGAGCACACCCTCCGATAGCACCACCCCTTCGCTGGCAAGATTTCGGAAGAGGGACTTGGTGATGTCCACGCACATTTTCTGCAGTCCCTGCTCGGCATTGTCCGCCGACAATCCCTGGTGTTTGTGTTCATAGGCATCGGCGATATCGGCTTGGCAAATCCGCCTGAGCGCACAGTTGCGATAAATTTCCGACAACACGCCGACTTCCAGCCCCCAATCGCCGGGCACCCGGTTGATCCAGGCCAGATCGCGGACCATGGCAAATTCGCCCGCGAGCGGGTAACGGAAACTATCGAGGAAGGTGAGCAATGGGTGAGCCCCGGCCACTTGCTGGAGACTGCGAATCAGCGGGGTGAAATACAGGCGCGTCACCCGCCCGTGAAGACGATTCGTCACCCGGCTGTAGTAGCCCTTGCAGAACTCGTAACCCAGATTGGTGTTGACGATCGGGTAGCAAAGTCTGGCGAGGTATTCGCGGTTATAGCTGAGGATGTCGCAGTCGTGCAGTGCAATGACGTTGCTTTCTCCGCGAGCCAGGACATAGCCGAAGGCCATCCAGCACCCCCGGCCTTTGCCTTGTAATCCTGTGTCGAGTTCAGCCTGGGCCAGCAATTTCAGGATGTCTTGAATGCCGGCGCCATCGTTCCAGACGATGCGGACTCGTTGCGGCAGCACGGAAAAAAATTGTTTGGCCAGCCGGAACTCCAGCGCCGACGCGCGATCAAGCGAGATGACAATCTCGTTGACGTACCGGATGTCCTTCAGGACCTCGACGATATGTTTCAGCGCGGGGTTCTCCAGCTCGGAATAGAGCGAGGGGAGGACGAGGGCGATCGGGTTCGAAGCCGCGTGACGCTCCAACTCCTTTTCCAGTTGCTCGAGGTTGGAGCCGCCGAGGCGGTGCAAGACGGTCACGAGACCGTTCTGATGAAAATCCGACATGATCCCTCCTGTGCGGGGTGGGGAGAGGGTGGCTGTTATTGTTAACACCCGGTGCGGTAGGGAACGATTCCATCACTGGAGGCAGACACCAACCGTGCCAAGCGGATGAATGTGCTGAGAGGAGATCGCTGCTACTGCGCCGGAGGCATGGCCTTGCTCGTCACGACCGACTTCACAATCTTGGCTCGTTTCACAGATTCCAGAAAGCGGTCCGGAGGCTCAGGATTGGGCAGATTCACTTCGACGGAATACCATCCCGATTTCATCGGCCCCTTCTTGATTCCGTTGAGTTCCTGCACGAGATCTTCAATGCTCTTCTCCGTGGTGCCGTCCTGGAAGGCCACCCAGAACATGAAGGCCTGGCGATCGGCGTCACGAAGGTTATCCGACACGGGGACCGCCGTCGGCGCCGGGGTTTCCTTCGGTGGCTCGCTTTTTGCGACGACGACCGGTTTTGATGAGGCATTGGCTTTGGCGACTTCAAGCGAGGTCAGTGCCAGACGCGCATGCAATTCCCGATTGCGGCTTTCGAGCAACGCGACCTGTTTCACCAGCGTTTCATTGACCGACTTCACCGCCTGGAGATCCTGTCGCACCAGCTCACGGTCGGCCTCCACCGCACTCGCGGCGACACGCATGCCGGTTTGGATTTCCTGCGCGACATCGGTTTTCACCGTCTTGAGATCTTCCTGCACAGCGACGACTTGGGCGTTGAGGCGTTGCTGCGTATGGGCAACGGTATCGATGAGGGTATTCAATTGGGCAATGCGATCTTGCTCGGCGCGCGAGACGGTCACCGCGGCTGATTGCGATTCGACGAGCTGCGCGAGCTGCTGGTGGACCTTATCAATCTGGTCCTGAGTCGATTGTCGCGCGGCCAATTCTTCTTCCAACTGGTGCGCCCGATCTTCTGACCCCACCCACGCCGGAATGCGTTCAGCCAGCAGCGCGACGACTCCCACGGCTAGGACGATTTGCGCGAAGGCCGTCGTCATGGACCACACGGGGCTCGCTTGTGTCGAGGCGACGGCGGCGCCGGCCGGCAAGCCGATGGCTGTTGCCAGGTGAGACCACCAGCCGGGAGCGACTTCGTACTGCACCCGCAACGATCCGCCGTCGAAGTGGTTTTGAACATGGAGGGTGAGGCTGCCTTTGCCGACGGGGATACGCACGCTTTTCTGGCCTGCTTCCGGTGCCACGCAGCCGCCCATCAGCACACCGGATTCGCTTCGGAGCTCTAGATGTTGAATGCTGCGTTCGCGGGCCGTATAGGCGAAGGCGGGATCGGCCTGCATACAGTTCAGCGTGCCGATACACTCGTGATTGACCAGGACCTGGAGAAACCCAGGGCGTTCTTCCGCCGCGCGGCGCGGCTGGTCATCCAGCGCGTCAAGCAGATGTGCGCGATAGTCGTTGAGCTCTGGTGTTTCCATGGTGCCGTCCTCCCCGATCGCCTCCAAAGAGAGCCAAGACGCCTCCCTTTTTCAGCGGATGTATATGGAGATTGACTTGCGGCTTCACTCCGCTGCTGACATCGGCTTGCCGGCGATCCGCGACTTCCAGAAAACAATCGCGGCAAAACGCCAGATGCCAGACGCGGTAGTCGTGGCCGTAGTCATCGTGAAAAAGTTGCCCCCACTTCTGTTCGGACAAACAGGGGTAATGTTCCGGTTCGCTCTTTCGATAATGGGACTGCAAGACGGGCATCAGTCGATCCACTTCGTTATTGAGGTGGTCGGGTCTGGTGCGCAATTCCTGCTCCAGGATTTCAATTTCCGAGCCGCTCAGGCCGGTTTCATCCATCGTGCGTTGCCATCCCGATTGGCGCCACCGCTCGAAGTTCTTGTAGACGCGCTGGCTTTCCGCCTGTCCGAAGCCCAGCAGTTTCACCACGTGGGCCTGACTGAACCCGTAAAAGTGATAAAACAGCGCAATCAGCGCATCGCGGCTGACGACGGCGCGGGAGGCCAGCCCATCGAGAAAGCGTCCCACCGGCGTCAGCAACTCCTTGTGGTAACACAGGGGGTCGGGTTGGCTGAAGGATTTTGCGATCAGGCTGTCTAACAGGAAAAACGGCCTGCAGGGCACTTCCGTGCGGCCGAAAACCACAAAACGCTCCACCAATTCATAACCCCAGCGAAGCGCGAGTTTTTCGTGGGTGATATCGTCACCCCATTGATTCGTTTCACGCAGGAAGCGCTTGGTCTGACCGGTGGCACGGTCCAATAATTCCGGCAGCGACTTCGTGACCAGCTCATCGAACTCCCGTTCGGTGGTCACGACATTGTTGAGTCGTGCAGAAAAAGGTTGGCCGTCCCGCATCGTCCTTCCGTCCGGCATCTTAGGAGACATAGTGGCGAATTCCCCAGCAAATGACAATTCGACAAGTCCGCTCCTAGAAGACCACATTTGTCCATGAACGGTCAATGGGGGACCGCGGCGATCCCCGCACTGTATCAGGCTGAAATAGGCCTGGAGGTAGTTGGAAATCGATGGCGTTCCACCAAGGAAAGGAGGGCATCTCTTTGCAGGCTGCCCCCTACGGACGGTCGGTGGAGAGGCGCTTGGCGAGCCGTCTGGCCAGCCGAATCATGGCCGGAGAACGGTCCGAGGGATCGAGCAGGACATTGATGACATAGGGCTGGCTGGGATCGGCCAATGCTTTTGCTAACGTGTCGACGAATTCGCCGTGGGTGGCGACGCGCGAGCCCTGCCCCCCGCCAATGAGGTCGCAGATGCGTTCGTACCGCCATTCGTGAATGTCGTTAAACGGCCCTTCGAGGATCTCGCGTTCGGTGGAATAGCCGTGATTATTCAAGACGATCACGACCGGCGCCTGCCGGTATCGCACGGCGGTGGAGAGTTCCGAACCGGTCATTTGAAACGCCCCGTCTCCCACCAGGACGATCGGTCGCAAGGACGGATCGGCGAACGAGGCCCCGACGGCTGCCGGGACGGCGAAGCCCATCGACGTATAGTAAGCCGGCGACAGAAACTCGAAGCGCCGGTGGACGTGCAGGTCAACCGAGGCAAACAACGATTCGCCCACATCGGCGATGACCAGCGTTTTCTCCTCCAGCACCGTATCCAGGTGGCGGAAGACGCCGTGCAGACTGACCGAGGCTTCCGCCGGAGGCATCGGCTCTTCGGGGACGGGCGGGGCGGGCAGCTGCGGCTTGGGGAACGCAGGTAGCGGCGCGTTGGCGAGCCCTCTGACGAAGTCTTCGAACCGGATGGAATCGTATCGATGGTGCTTGATGGCGACGCGATCCGCAGTGGCATGGATGGTATGGCCGTCGGAAAACAGGGCGCTACGGGCGTCCAGATCCTCCACGTCCGACAAGATCGAACCGAGGATGAGCAGGCAATCCGTTTGATTCACGAACTCCTTGACCTCGTCACGAGCAACCAAGCCGCTATAGACACCCACGTACAGCGGATGGTCTTCACGGATAATGGATTTCCCGAGGAGGGTGGAAGCGATCGGCACGTTCAACCGTTCGACCAGTTTCGTCAACTCGTCATGCAGTCCGAAGCGGCCCACTTCAGCGCCGGCTAATATCACCGGACGTTTGGCCGACTCCAACATCGCACGCACCTCGGCCAGGGCTTCGTTCAAGGCGGCCTTGTCGGTCGATTCGTCCATCATGCTGGTCGTATGAGACGTGTAGGCCAGCGGCATATGCACCATGTCGCGCGGGATTTCGAGGTAGATCGGACGTCGATAGCGCAGCAGGGCGGCAAATGCACGATCCATTTCACGCTCCGCCGTCAGCGGATCGTCCAGGCTGACCGCTGCCACCGTCATTTTTTCGAACACCTCGCGTTGGGTCGAGAATTCTCGGACCATGTGGTGCAGGTAGGGATTGCGTGCGCGCTCCGACAGGCCGGGCGATCCGGTCAGTAACACCACGGGTGATCGTTCTGCGTAGGCGCAGGCAATGGCATTGACCGTGTTGAGTCCGCCGACACAATAGGTCACGCAGAGGGCCCCGATGCCGTTGATCCGCGCATAGGCGTCGGCAGCAAAACCGGCGCAGTCTTCCCGCGTGGTGGCCACGTGTTGAATCGGCGAGGACTCCATCAATTTATAGAGGCCCAGCACATAGTCGCCGGGAATGCCGAACATATGGCGGACGCCCAGGCGATGAAGCCGATCCAGAACTACCGTGCCGATTGTGTGTGTCGTCATAAATGTGGCCGCTCCGTTAGCAGGTGGCGAGGCGTTGCACGTGCTTCTCGCAGCAAACCATAGGTGCCTGGGAAGGTCAAGCGCGCGAACAATCGCGACGCCGGGTTGCTTCATGGAATGATTTCAGGCACCCTCGTGAGCCTTTGCACCGCATGACTAACATGCCACTGAACACCTGGACCCTGGATACATCTCAACCATGACACAGCCTGTGACCGATTCCACTGCAAGAGTCCGTCTGACCCCTGAGCGAGCAGGGCCGCGGTACTACGGCCATCTTTGGGTGTTCGACAACAATGTGGCCGAGGTGCTCGGCACGCCGGTAGCGGGGGATCTCGTCGATGTGTATACCCATCAGAAGCGATTTTTCGGACGCGGGCTGTTCAATCCCCACTCAAAAATCCGCATACGGCTCCTGACCTTGCACGAGGAGCCGATCGACGAGGCATTTTTTGCCGGGCGCATTCGTGCTGCCGCTGCGCTCCGGCGTACTGTCACACCTCATGCGAATGCGTGTCGTCTGGTTCATGGCGAAAGTGATCTGTTGCCGGGCCTCGTGGTGGACCGGTTTGCGGATGTGGCGGTCATGCAGGCCTTGGGGTATGGCATGGATCTGAGGAAGGAATTATTGGGTGACCTGCTGGTGCAGGAAGCGGGGGTGAAGAGCGTCTATCTGCGCAATGATGCAAAAAGCCGGACGCTCGAAGGGCTGCCGTTGTCGAAAGGATTCCTGCTCGGCGAGGGATCGACGACGGTGCACATCTACGAAGGCAAGGCTCAGTTTACGGTCGACATTGCGGAGGGCCAAAAAACGGGGTGGTTCTGCGATCAACGGGAGAACCGGCTGGCGGCGGCGGCCTATGCGAAAGGGAAGCGTGTCTTGGAAGCATTTTGTCACACGGGTGCTTTCGGCGTGCAGGCGGCCTTGGCAGGGGCGCAATCGGTCGAAGGCCTGGATGTCAGTGCGGCGGCGGTGGCACTGGCCCAAGCGCATGCGGAGCAGAACCATGTTGCCGCCCTCTGCAACTATCGGCAGGCCGATGCCTTTGATGAATTGCGAGTACTGGAACGCAATCCGCAACGGTATGATGTGGTCATTCTCGATCCACCCGCCTTCGCCCGCAGTAAGAAGGCGCTGCCCCATGCACTGGCTGGATATAAAGATGTCAATTTGCGAGGCCTCCGTCTTCTTCAACCGGGAGGCGTGCTGGTGAGTTGTTCCTGTTCGCAGCCGGTAAGCGATGACGATTTCTGGATGATGCTCCAATCGGCGGCGCGGGATGCCGGTCGCCAGATCCGTTTGCTCGAACAGCGCGGGCAGGGGCCGGACCATCCGGTGCTTGCCGGGATGCCGGAGACACGATACCTGAAATGTTTCATCGTGCAGGTCTTCTGAGGCGATGATGCGCGAGCCTGATGAGCCGTCAGGACCTATAGATGCGCCGCTTGTGCCTGCCTCTGTCTCGCTGCCGGAAATCACCCTGAAAGCCGTCTTGCTCTCGATCCTGCTGGCCGCCGTTCTGGCCGGGGCCAATGCCTACCTGGGTTTGTTTGCGGGGATGACCGTTTCCGCTTCAATTCCCGCCGCCGTTGTGTCGATGGCCGTGCTCCGCCTCTTCCGCCAGTCCAATATTCTGGAAAACAATATCGTGCAAACCGCCGCCTCCTCGGGTGAAGCGCTAGCGGCCGGCGTGATTTTTACGATTCCGGGATTAGTCCTGATCGGCTATTGGACGAGTTTCGACTATTGGCAAACCTTCACCGTGTCGCTGGTTGGCGGTGTACTGGGGGTGTTGTTCACGATTCCCTTGCGCCGCGCCTTGATCATTCACGCGCGGCTGCGTTTTCCCGAGGGGGTTGCTACGGCCGAGGTGCTGAAGATCGGTGCCACATCGGGTGGACATGCCGGTCGCCGGGTTCGCCTGTTGCTGAGTGCATCGGCGCTGGGCGGGGGGGTGAAGTTTGCCGAAGGAGGTTTGAAATTGTGGAGCGAATCGCTGGAAGGGGTGCTCGAGCTGGGTCGTGTGACCTTCTATGGAGGACTCAATCTTTCGCCGGCGCTCGTCGCGGTCGGGTACATCATCGGGCTCAATACCGCACTGGTGGTCTTTCTCGGCGGGGCGATCGGTTGGCTGGTGCTCCTGCCCTTGTACCAGGCACTCGTGGACATTCCGACCGGCGTGACCGGTGTGGCAGCCGCAAAGCTCATTTGGAGCGGGCAGATTCGTTATATCGGGATCGGCGCCATGCTGGTCGGCGGAGTTTGGACGCTGATTCAGGTTCGGGGGCCGATTCTGCACAGTCTCCGGCAATTGGTTTCGCTGTACGCTGCCCGTCGTGATAAGGAGGCCGGGCCAGCCCTCCTGCGAACTGAGCGTGATGCGGGCGCGGTCTGGTTGATCGGTCTGACGGCGGCTTCGCTGATTCCGATGTTGTTCCTCTACCGCCACCTGTTGGATCAGAACATCATTGCTGGTGCAGGATTAACCCTGTTGATGGTGGTGACGGCGTTTCTCTTTTCTGCCGTGGCCGGCTACATGGCTGGGCTGGTCGGCAGTTCGAGTAACCCGGTGTCGGGTGTGACGATCGCCACGATCATGCTCGCGGCATTGCTGCTGCTGGGTATTCTGGGGCGGGAACATCCGGCCGGTCCGGCGGCTGCCCTGCTGGTGGGGGCCGTCGTCTGCTGCGCCGCAGCTATGGGCGGTGACAATCTGCAGGATTTAAAAACCGGACATCTGGTCGGCGCGACGCCCTGGAAGCAGCAGGTGATGCAGATTATCGGGGTGGTGACGGGTGCGGTGGTGATCGTGCCGGTGCTGTCCTTGCTGCAGGCGAAATACGGAATCGGCGTGGCGACCGCCGCACAGCCTCATCCGCTGAGTGCGCCGCAGGCGACGCTGATGGCCAATCTTGCCAAGGGAGTGTTCGGCGGCTCATTGCCCTGGCATTTGGTCGGCATCGGGATGGTGCTTGGTGTGGTGATTATCGCGGTGGACCAGCGGCAGGCGCGACGTCAGGCTCAGCTTCGTTTCCCAGTGCTAGCCGTGGCGCTGGGGATGTACCTGCCGCTCAAATTGTCGGCGACGATCTTATGCGGCGGGCTATTGGCCGAGTATGTGCAGAGAGGGAGATCCGATTCCGATGTCTCGACAGATGATCAAGGGCTTCTTTGCGCTGCCGGGCTCGTCACTGGGGAAGCAATGGTCGGTATCCTGCTGGCGCTTCCGATTGCGTTGAGCTCCGTGTGGCCGTCGTTGGCGGGAGATCCGTTCCAGCTGTTCGCCGATCCGCCGTTAGGAGGCTGGCCGGGGCTGGTCGCGCTGTCGTTCGTCGGCCTGTTGTTGGTTCGAGCGGCTCAAGCTAAGGGACATGCCGAGCATGGTCACTCGACCCAGAGCGGGATATGATGTGAATGAGGAGGACGGAAGCTAGTCGCTGGGTGGCTCAAAATGCCCCGGCGGGCGGGACTGCCAGGGAACCGTGGCCTGTTTGGATTGCTTCACCAGGCTTCGCAGGCTGACTTCGGCGGCACGAAGGAGTTTCGGGTCCCCGCTTTGCATGAGCGCAGTGAGCAGCACGAACAGCGTTCGATCATGCCCGGCTGCCAGGAGCAGCCGTTCCAGGACGGGGTCTGCTCCTGTTAAGGTGGACAAAGGAGCCGGTTCTTCATCGTCGTCCTTGCAGAGGAGGTCGAATTCTGTCGGGTGAATGAACAGCCAGGGGAGGGGAATTTTCAGCGCATCGGCCAAGGCTTCCAGGATCGAGGCATTAGGATCGAGCTGGTCAGACTCCAACGACTCTAAGAGATGTGGGGCGATCCCGGCTCGTTGCGCGAAGGCCTGTTCCGAACATTTTTGAGACAGTCGCCAGGCGCGGACCAGGGTTCCGATGTGTGGCATGGCGCCGATCATACTGCATCCCTTTTCGGCACTGCAACGTCACTTTTTCTGATCTTGCTCGATACTTGTCTGCAACATCAATACGTTACGTTCCATTCTCCTAGGTAGAACAAAGGCATCCAAATCGGGTAGAATGAGCCGTTCTTATTGATATCCCCAGCGAGGAGGATCAGCCGATGTTAGGAACCGACATTCGCGGCATTATGGCCGAAGAGGAAGAAGTCCAGCGGCGGCAGGAAGCCTTGCAGTCGTTGATGTCGATGCGCGAGAGGCTGCTACGTGAATCCTTGGAAGCGCGGATCAAGCGGGCACGTGGAACGGGAGACTGGACCAATCTGTCTCCTGCCGAATGTGCCAGTATTTACAAAGAGGAACGTGTGCACCTCCGGGCTCAGTTGGAACGATTGAAGGCCGAACGTGATCGCACACGCGGCAAACTGTCGGCTCTCAAGCGGGCGAAGGTGCGTGCCCAACGTATCCGTGCTGCGGAAGCCGCTTCGGGTAAAAAACGAAAATAGATAGATAGCGGGGAGGTGGTGCCATTCCGCACCCCTCCCCGCAGTGCCGCTGACCTCCAGGTACCTGTTGAGCCTCTCATCTCGCACCGTCTCTCGTAACTTTCTCTCCCATCTCAGGGATGTCGCTAAGACGAAGCGTACGCGCGACCGCGAACGGGTCTTTGTGCTCGAAGGCACAAAGCCGATCCTTGAACTGGTGCGATCGGCCCCTCGCCAAATCGTCTGTCTCGTTGTTGCTTCGACGTTTCTCGAACGCCAATCACCGGACGTGGTGCAAGCGATCGTCAGCAGTGGTTGCACCGTGCACACGTGCCCTGAACACCAGTTGGCTCAATTGTCCGACGTCGAAACCTCAAGCGGCGCCCTTGCCATTGTGCATCAACCGATTTGGGATCAGGCCGCCATTCTGGCCAGGCCCAGAGTCTTCGGTCTGTATGGCGACGTGTTGCAAGACCCGGCCAACATCGGGACGATTATTCGGACCGCAGCGGGACTCGGCGTCAGCGCCATATGGATGGCGCCTCATTCCGTTGATGTGTTCAATCCAAAGGTGGTACGGGCTACGGCTGGTACATTGTTTCAACTGCCGATTTTTTCTCACACCAGCATTGAGAACCTTCTATCTTTAGGGTGTACGATTCTGGCAGCCGATGTCGGGGCCCATCCGCACAGCATCCCGATCCGTTCGATTCAGTCCATTCCCGCTCGTACCATCGTGGCGATCGGCAGTGAAAGTCGGGGCTTGTCGGAAGCCGTCCTTCATGCCGCCACGGTGCGCTTCACGATCCCGTTAAAACCGGGGATCGAATCCTTGAACGTTGCGACCGCGGCCGCCATTGCCCTGTTTCATTTGTCTGGATTGCCGGTCGAGCAGCCTACTGCTCATTAGGCACGCACCGCTTGCAAGACCGTTGGGGTTCTCTCGTCTCCATTGCCTGTGATGCCGGTGAAATCCCCCCGTATTGCTTTCAAGGCATATCGTTCCTCCTCAATTTCCGTCCGAGCCCGCGTGCCCAACCGACGAAAAACCGGAATCGGAGGGCACCATCCTTGAATGGCATGCTGCAGCAAGAATCCTGCGACGATTGCGGGGAGGAGAAACCAGCGTCGGTTCACCAGCGTGTCGAGGCAGAGGCCGGTCAAGGCGATGGTCGCGGCATTGGCTTCCAGCAGCCGTTCCACATCCCATTCACGATCCAACTCTCGCAGGCGCTCACCAATGACCTGTGGTCCGCCCTTTCCGAAATAGGCGACATTGGCTTCTGTTTGACGGCGAATACGCGCACTGCTTGCTGAATCGGTCTCGTCGGCCACTCGTGACGTCGTGGGTGGAATCAAATCGGTCATCGACAGCCTCCTTTGTTCCTGGAATCTCCATCCAGTATGTGATTCACAGAAGATGATGGGGCCTAGGGTCTGTTCAC
>VOPT01000057.1 GCA_009594865.1 Nitrospira sp.
CGGTTTTCGGTAGACGTTATACGTTCCCAGTTCTTTTTCTTATTAATCTTTCAGAGGAGGGCATACGCAATGAGACTGGTGCAGACACGCAACAAGCGTTTGGTGTTTGGCATTCTGTTCTCTGCGCTGATCGTCGGCATTATGTTGACGATCGGGCAGGTGCCTCTCGCGGTCAGCCAACCGGTGACCATTCCCGTGAAGGCGATCAAGGGGGCAATCCCGATGGACGGTGCAAACCCCATCTGGGAAGGAGTGCCAGGTGTCATCATCCCATTGAGCGGACAGACCATCACGACCCCGATGCACCCGAATATTTCGGTGAAGTCGGTGTTTGTGAAGGCCGTCAGCAACGGGAAGGATTTGGGGTTGCGCCTTGATTGGAGCGACCAGACCAAGAACGATACGGCGATTGGTCCGCAGGATTTTCGTGACCAAGTAGCCATCATGTTCCCGGTCAACACCGCGGGCGCGCCGCCGTTCCAGTGCATGGGCCAGTCCGGTGGGACGGTCAATATCTGGCGCTGGAATGCAGAGTGGCAGAAGGATCTCGGCAAGGATAGCGCCGGAATGTGGGACGTGGACGACCAGTATCCCGGTATCTTCTGGGATTACTATTTCGAAGAGCCGGCTGGTGGAGTGACCTATCCGGATCGTATCGGCCGGAGCCTTGGGCCATTCAACTCCGGTATCTGGTCCGGTAACATCATGTCCGACCCGACCCTGCGCGTCAGCTCCGTTGAGGATCTGAACGCCAACGGGTTCAGCACCTTGACCACCCAGGCCCATCAAGATGTGATCGGCAATGGCGTGTGGGAGCCGTCAGGTTCCCTCAAGGGCGGTGGATACACCGGTCCGACCTGGCGCGTAGTCGTGAAGCGTTCGCTGGAAACCGGCGATGCCAACGATACCCAGTTCAAGGCGGGAGCCTCTGTGCCCATCGCGTTTGCGGTGTGGGACGGTTCCAACATTGAACGAAACGGTATGAAGTCTCTCTCCACCTGGTTCACGCTGAAGTTGCCGTAAACCAAGTGGTGTGAAGTATGCCTTCTTGCCCCTGTGCCGGGCAGGAAGGTGTTGGGGATCCGAAGCAGAGGGCTCCGAGTTCTTGTCAGAGATGGCAAGGTGACTCGGGGCCCTCGTGCTTTTCTCCGCACATGTGATTCAGCTGTATCAGGAGAGCGGAATTTCTTTTCCTTCGCGGTCGGAGGGTTGCTTTCGGACCAAAGCGGAGTGTATAAACCGATACGGTGCAAATCTCCTGAAAACACTGATTTTCCTGCTTAATATAAAGATAATATTATGAAGGTTTCTCTCCTGTTTCCACCGACGTGGCATCCGTCGCAGCCTTACCTCAGCCTCCCTTCTCTCACAGGTTTTCTCACTCAAGCGGGAGTCGCTAACGTCTCGCAACGCGATCTCGGCATCGAGTTGTTGGACAAGGTGCTCACCCAATCCTTTGCGCATGGCCTCTATCAACAGTTGATAGAGAAACAGCGAGGCCTTGAGCGAGAACGTACGGGAGACACTGGGCCTGGGAGTGCAGAGCAACTCGCGCGTGTGATCGAGTCCCTTGATCGCTTCCCCTACTTATTTGAGCGAATCGAACTCGCCAAAGAGACGTTGCGGGGAGAAGGCTTCTACGACATCGAGGCCTATCGCAACAGCCTGTTTCTGATCGATAAGTGGCTCGAAGTCCTGTCATCGCTGTATTTTCCGACCAGAATGACGGTCGTGGATAATCAATTTGGTGACTACTCGATCTATTCATCGAAAGATCTGATCAAAGCTATCCGTGATGACGCCCAAAATCCCTATATCGGTCTCTTCCGTGAGCATGTATTGCCCTCCATTTTGACCGATCGTCCAGATTTGGTCGGCGTCTCGATCACCGCCACGTCGCAAATTATTCCGGGGCTCACGCTCTGCCGATTGATCAAAGAACATGCGCCGGAACTGCATGTAACTGTGGGCGGCAGTATTTTTACACGCCTGGTCGATAATCTGCGCCGTTGTCCGTGGCTCTTCGATCTCGTCGACGATTTTGTGGTGTTCGAGGGCGAGACGGCCTTGCTTGAGCTCGTGAATCAGATGGACGGCAAACGCGATTTTAGCAAGGTGCCCAATCTGATTTATCGTCAGAACGGCAAGATTACGGTCAACCAGCCGTTCTATTCCGAAAATATCAATCAACTCACGGCGCCCGATTACGATGGATTTCCGCTCGATCTCTATTTGTCTCCGGAACCGGTGCTGCCCGTGCAATTTTCGCGCGGCTGTTACTACAAGGATTGCGCCTTTTGCGCTCTAACGCTGGATCACCAGAACTTCCGGCAGCGCGATCCGGGTAAGACGGTGGACGATCTGGTCTGGTTAAAAGAGCGATATGGCGCGCAATCGTTCTTCTTTACCGATGAATGTTTCGCCCTGTCGCCTACGAAGCGTCTTTGTCAGCAAATGATCGATCGTCAGGTGAATGTGAAATGGACCTGCGAATTGAGGTTCGAGAAAAATCTCTCGCGAGAATTGCTCACACAGATGCGAGACGCCGGCTGCTTAAAAATCGTCTTTGGCCTGGAGTCGTTTAATCAGCGCGTCATGGATTTCATGAAAAAGGGGATTAAGCAAGAATCCGTGCGGCGCATCGTGAATGACTGTGTCGATCTGGGCATCGCGGTGCACTGCTATGTCATTGTCGGCTTCCCCACGGAGAAGGAAGAGGAAGCGCTGGAAACGATGAACTTCGTGGTGGAGAATACCAAGCTCCACGAATCATACGGATTCTCCTGCCAGCCCTGCCTGTTTGATTTGGAAAAAGAAGCGCCGATCATGAGTGATCCCGGCAGTTATGGCATCCGGCGAATTATGCGACCGGCCACCGAAGATTTGAGTCTCGGCTTTTTTTACGAAGTGCAGGAAGGGATGACGCCCGCTCAAGCCGAGCAGCTCTATCAGCAGGTGTACGAAAAGATCAGTGAAGTCGTGTGCGAGTTACCGTTTAATTATTCTATGGCCGACGGGTTGCTGTATATCGCCCGGGCTAAGTCGCAAGCGTTACAAGTACCACAACCCACTGTCTCCTAAGATCGGAAGCCAGGCCGCGCAGAACGCGGACTCATGCGGTGTGGTCACGAAGTGTTTCATGTTTGCCAAGGGGGCTGGAGATGTCTGCTGTAGCCGCCGCCGTCGAACGGCCAACAGGACGGGTTGACGATCAGGGATTGCTGTTCGAATACACCATCAAGATGGTGTTGTTCGTAGGTTTTTTCGAGCTGGTACTGTATCGACTGGTCTCCCGTCTGGGCATGCATATCAGCAAGATTGCCGCGCAGCATGAATGGATTGGAACGGTCTTCCAGCTACTCACCTCAATCGGGTTTGCGCTGTTGAATGTCGTGGCCATTTTTGTGTTCCTCGCGCTCGTGGTCTTGCTGGTCAACCGCGCTCGAGCTCGAGGGCTCACGGGTTTTAACGTCGTTACAATCCCCAGTGTGGCCCTCCTCTTGATCTTGACGGGGGCCTTTCTCATCGTGCAGCCGGCCATGCTGGGTTCCATTGCCTACAATGTCGTGACCATCATCGCGCTCACCGCACTGATGCTGGAGTATCTCTCGCAGCAGCAGGAGTGGTCGAAACGGGTCATGGGCACGGTCTATTATTTCGGTATTTCCGGATGGCTGTACTATCAAATTTTTTCCACCACCTACGGATGGATGGGCGTGATTGCGGCTCCGCCGTTTGTCTATGAAGCCAATCGTCTCGGTGAAGCGCTGATGGTGCTGGCCAGTATCCTCGTCTTCTGGGCCTATGGACGCGGAGTGTCCTTTCGCACGAGGAATAAACAACAGCGGCGCCGCGCGATCTGGTTCGGCGCGGTTTCAGCGGTGGTGTTTTTCGGCCTGCTGTTCATGGATTATTTCCTCGGCCTGTACAATCCGGCGCTGGCCCATTCCATCCGGAAGGCCGGCGAAGGGATCAGCTGGATCTTTCAGATGGGCATGGGCTATACCTTTTATCTGCCGTTCGCCTTTTATGTCGCTGGCCTGCTGTGCTGGTCCTATACGGTCATCAGGCTGGTGACGATGGGACGTCTGGCAGGATACGGGCTGGCGTTGATGTTCATTGCCGGGTACGCGTTGCTCTTTTCCAGTTTGACCTTGATGGTCATTCTGGGAGTGATGTTGTTGACCCTTGATCGACCGAAGGGCACGGTCACGGAACAGGCGACGGTGAGCAGACCGCCGCTGGTCGGCACGCAGGAGTCCCTCGTTGGCGGACAGATTTAACTTTTGACTCACCCAGATTAGGATACGTTGTTATGGACGAACAGACACAGACTGGCGGGGCAGAGCAGGGCAGCGCAGCGGTGGATCCCGGCGATCAGCCGTTGAATCCCGATGAGGAAATTGCCGAAATCGAAAAGCTCCTCAACACCGAACCCGATGATTTTCAAGCACGATGCCGATTGGGCGAGCTCTACTTCAGTAAGGGCCGCTTGGACGACGCGCTGACAGAAGTGAAAAAATCAATCGAGATGGCCGAGGGACTCAGGACGGAAATGAATCGCTCGCTGGCCATGTACTACTCCAACCTCGGGACCATCTATGCCACAAAGGGCATGATCGACGAGGCGGAGGCGGAATTTAAGCGTGCGCTCGACGTGCATGCCTATGATGTCCTGGCGCTGTTTAATCTCGGCCGAGTGCAGGCTGACAAGCGAAAGTACATGGAGTCGAAGAACTATTACGAACGGCTGGTCGAGATTACGCCGGACGATCCGATGGCATGGTACAATCTCGCTGGCGTCTACGTAGAGCTCGATAACCCTCAAGTGTCCGACTACAACACCATGGACATGGCGATTCAGTGTTATCTGCGCGTCCTCGAACTCGATCCGAAGCATTTGGAAGCGAGCTTCAAACTGATGGAGATTGCGCTCAATCACCGGAAGACCGATTTGGCCATTAAGGTGATGGAAAGCGCGGTGGAGCACAGTCCGGACGAGCCGCTCGCCTATTACAATTTGATCAGCGTCTACGATAAGTGCAAAATGTTCGAACAGGCCGAGCAGGCCCGTCAGCGCTTGAAAGAACGATTTGCGAAGAAGGCTAAAGAGGGTCCCGCATCCTGAACATGTGAGCAAAGGAGACACACCATGTTTGGCAGCCTTGGTTTTACAGAGTTGATCCTGATCCTGTTTATTGTGTTGATTATTTTCGGGGCAGGGAAGTTGCCGCAGCTTGGTGAGGGGATCGGCAAGGCCATCAAGGGCTTCAAGAAATCCGTCCATGAAGCGGATGCGATCGAAGCAGAGGCCCAGGCGCAAGCGCAGCAACAGGCTGAAGCCGTGCAGGCTCAGGCCATTGCCGCCCAACCGACGGCTCCGATGCCCACGCCTGTAGTGGAGCAACAGGTGGCGACGGCACCTCCGACTGCGCGCGCGCAAGCATAACATCCTCGACAACCACGGCCCAGCATAGATCGGACGCACAACGTTATGGAAACAGATGTTCAGTTAGCTCCCGGATACATTGAAACCTTTGCCGGCAACGGCAAGGCCAGAAGTACGGGGGACGGCAAGCGCGCGGTGAAGGCCGGCATTCCCCTTCCGCACCACGTCGCTCTGGATCGCGAGGAAAAGTGGCTCTACTTTGCCGAGTCGGGATCCGATCGTGTGCGTCGCGTCAACCTGATGGAAGGCACGGTTCATAACTTCGCAGGCATCGGCGAGACTTGCTACAGCGGAGACGAAGGGCCTTGTGGCGAGGCCGGGTTATATCTGCCTCTCGATGTGGCCTCCGATTCCAAGAACGATCTCTATGTGTGCGATTCGGGTAGCAACCGGATACGAAAGATTGATCGGGAGACCGGCATTATCACGACGGTGGTTGGGACCGGCGAGCATGGGTTCAATGGGGACGGACCGGCGCTGGAGGTGAATCTCACGTGGCCTGCCGCCATTGCCTTTGATGCGGACGATGTCATGTATATCGCCGACACGCAGGCACATCGAATTCGTCGCTTCGATCCACGCACGGGTCGGGTGGAAACGATTGCCGGTAGCTGGACCGCTGAGGATGAGGCTAGAGAGCAACCCTTGGTTGCCCGCAATCTGGTCGTGTTATCCGGGGATGCGATTGGGATCGATTTCAGCGATGACAACGGTTGGCTTATGCCGGTTTGCTCTGACGGACTCAACCTCTCCATGTACCTGGATGATAGTCGGCCCGCGCTTGAGGCGCGTCTCTATGACATCGTCGGAATCGCCGTCGATCATGCCGGGGATGTGTATGTTGTAGATAAGGGCAGCAATCGCGTACGCAAGATCGATCGCAAGACCGGACTGATCTCGACACTCGCCGGTGTGTGCCGCTACGGGTACGACGGAGATGGCAAGCCGGCGGCCAAGTCGATGTTGCATGCACCCGAAGCCATTGTGTTCGATCAGCACAACCACGCCTACATCTCCGATACCGGCAACCATCGTGTCCGCAAGGTCGAGGCGGAGACGGGCATTATCAGCACGGTGGCCGGGAACGGCGATAGCGGATATGACGATAAGAATATGGGGGGCTGCGGCGCTGCCCGCTTTGTCGCGAAAGACGCAGCCGGCGCGCTCAAGCACGGGGATGGTTTGCTCGCTATTGAGGCGGTAGTGAATTCTCCCGTCGGATTGACGCTCGACTCCCAAGGATATTTGTATATCTGCGAGCGGGGTGAAAATAAGATTCGTCGCGCCAAGTTATGGTAACGCTTGGAGGACGGAACCAAGGCTCCCGCACAGCGAACGAGTGCGGGCGTTCTCACGACTAAGGCCACGCGCCGGGACATGAGGCGAATGACGTCGGTCCACACATCCCGCACCAGATTGTTGAGTCTCCTCTCCGTTCTGCTGGTTCTCGCCCTCATTTTGGGTGGTCTCGGTATTCCCATCGTTAGCTCCGAAGGCATGATTATCCGTGCGCAGGCTGTCTCGGGAGATATCCCTGTGGCGCCTGAAGATCCGCTCTGGCAGAAAATCTCGCCGATGACCTTGCCACTCAGCGGTCAGATTATTACCCGCCCGGTCTGGCCAGAACCGACAGCCCATGCCTTGACGGTACGCGCGGTACACAACGGCACAGACATCGCCTTCTTGTTGGAATGGCAGGACAATACGAAAAACGATCGGTTGACGCCTGGCACATTTCGAGATGGCGTGGCCTTGGGGCTTCCGCTCGGTGATGCTCCGGCGTTTTTCTGTATGGGACAGTTGGACCATTACATCAATATCTGGCATTGGAAAGCCGATTGGCAGAGCGACATTGACCGGCGCGCAGCGAGAACGACCGAGAAAGATAAAGGGGGCGGCAGTGAGCCCCGGCGGTTTGAGGTGATTCCGAGACGGGCCTCTTCGGTGGAGGACTTGATCGGGGGAGGGTTTAGCACCTTGACCACCAAGGAAAAGCAGGGTCGTGTTCAGGGAAAAGCCACCTGGAAGGACGGCACGTGGCGCGTCGTGATGCGCCGTCCGCTCTCCAGTGAAGAGCAGGAGAATGAAGCGAAGCTGATTCCCGGGCGCATTCAGGCTGTGTCCTTTGCCGTGTGGAATGGCGAGAATAAAGAGCGTAACGGGCAAAAAGCGATTGCCCCCTGGTTTCAACTCGCATTGGATCCGGTCACAAAGACGTAGCTCTTCCTGGTAGGATGATATAACCGCCGAGCGCATCGGCGAGAGTTTTCTCGCAAAAGACAGAGGCGAGCTTTTGGAGGACAGCGTTCACATTTATCGCGTGATCCACGACAGAGCCCTTTCCTTCGGAAGGGCTCTTTGTGTGTGTGGAGTGGCTGTGCTCCTTGCCGCGACAGCTTGGACTACTTCGGTCGCCGCAGGCCCTGGTACCAATGGCGACATGACTGTGGAGGAAGCCATTCAACTCGGAGAAGAGTTCGGCATCGCAGTGGGCGAGGTGGACGAAGAGGTCCAAAAGGAGCTCAAACTTCAGCGGCCGGAAGGTGTTGCGGTCTTTGAAGTAATCGGAAATTCGCGAGCGGATTATGCCGGAATCAAGGTTCGGTCTGTCATCAAGGAGATTGATAAGAAGGAAGTCCGCAACCTGATCGATTTTGGGAAGGCGGTTAAAGTTGCGATGAAGGAATGTAACTTTACCGTCGGAACGTACGAGCCGGCTGATCCAGGCGACCCAGTTGGATGGGGAGTGAACTTTCATTTCGTCGGATGCAAGCGGGATTAAAAGAGTGAGCCACACGTGATCGGAACAGGACGAACCATTCAGAAATGGGCCATGAGCGGATTGCTGGTGATATTTGCCCTGCTCACGGTCACTTTTCATGAACGGGCCATCGCCCAGAAGACGGACGGCCAAGCGCCGGCCGATTGGGTGGCGGAGATTGAAAAGATCTTTATTCGTTCTGAAGACTGCAAGCAGTGCCATGATCGGCACTACGAAGAATGGAAGGGCATGCGGGAGCAGACGCCTGACCTGAAATCGTTCGGTCGAGTGGATGCGGCGTTATTACACGGCACCTCCTTTGAATCTCCGGTGTTCCGCACGGTGTTGGGCGTCTGGATGCAGACCAATCCATCCCTGGAAGAACGGCAGCGGTGCCTGTCCTGCCATGCGCCTGCCGTCACGGTCTTTCCTCAACATGCCGAAAAAATTACTGCACAGGTTCTGGCAGGCAAGCCCCAAGTCGAAGGTATCGGCTGTGCGTCCTGTCATCTGATCGATGCAGTCGAGACCACACCCATGCCCCCGCCAACCTACAAGGTAAAGCCGGGCGAGATGCTCTACGGCCCCTACGCGGATCCCGAAGAAAACCTGGTCCATCCGGCGACACAGTTGCCGCTGTTCCGTGGCGCGAATTTCTGCACCTCCTGCCATTTCGATAAGGTCAAAGATGTCACGCAGAAAGATCTTCCCGGAGAAATTCTGCACGGGACGATTTGTCAGGATTGCCATATGGAGCCTTCCACCGGGAGTTCGACGTCAAGACGCGGCGCCATGACCCGCGCGATCGGGCGGCATTGGTTCCGCGGCGTCGTCATCCCAGGCACACTGCTGAAGAATCGCAATTTGCAAGCCGAATGGATGCCGCGTATTGATATTGAAGCGACGAAGGCACAAGCCGGGGTAGAAGGGACGGTATTGGTGAAGGTCGGCAGTCTGCCGCATAGTTTCCCTGATGGAGACCCGGTGTTGAAGCAATTCTTCCTTTCCATCACCATCAAGGATGCGCAGGGGCGCATCCTGGGAGAAGACACGAAACATTTCGGGTTGCCGTACGAGAAGATTTTACGCGGTCCGATTCCCGATCCCTTCATTAAGGGCGGCAATACCAGGCGGGTGTCTTTCTCGCAGACCCTGCCGGCTGGCGGAGCAGAGCCGTCGACCATCGAAGTTGTGCTCAATTACGCGTTGATCCCGGAGCCTGAACCTGAACTGAAAGCGAAATATCTGGCCACGCTGCCCTCCGACCAGGAGCGGGCGTCCGCCAAGAAGGTCATCGAGGAATATATTCAGCCTCGCATGCTGACCTATCGAACCAAATCACTGTAAGGCCCCCTGCCGGTTCCTACGACAACAGGCAGCGAGGTGCGCACCATGTGCGGAGGATATACGAACGGTGAAGAATCGACGAGGTCTATTGCAGGGGCTCATCATCAGTGCGTTGTTGATGGTGGTCGGATTGGCCGGCTATGGTGTGCAGCAAGGCTTGGCGCAAGATGCCAAAGGTCGGCTGACGATCGAAAAGTCCTTTCCCAGTTCTGGAAAATGCAAGCGCTGCCACGAGCGGGTCTTTGAGGAATGGGAGACATCGCCACTCTCCAAATCCATCCATACGCCGACATTCCGAGCTGCCCTGGATGCCTATCTGACTTCTCCCGCCGGAAAAGATAAGGCCCTCTGTTTCCGCTGTCATGCGCCGCATGTGCGTGAGTTCCCCGATCACGTGCAATTATTTGTCACTCAAGCCCAATCCGGGGAGCCCTCCTTGGATGGTGTGGCCTGTGCGCAATGTCATCTCATTAAACAAGTCGATCGGACAAAACAGCCGCCAGAACCGAAGTACGATCTTGGTAACAAAACCATGTACGGGCCGTACAAAGATTTCGCGGCGAACCTGGCCCATCAATCGATGGAATCGACTCTGTTCCACAAATCGGATCTCTGCCTGAATTGTCATCAAGTCGTACCCGTGGCGGCGGACCTCGGAAAGAATAACGATCTGTTGGGGAATTGGGACCAAAGCAAGGCGATGAAAGCCGGAAAAGAATGCCAGACCTGCCATATGCCAGAACAGGTTGGCGAGTCGGCGAACGGCGAAGCGAAACGGAAGGTTGCCAATCACACGTTCCCCGGACGCATCGGGCAGCTCAGGCAGGAAGCGGCGAAGTTGGATGTAGCGACAAAGGTTGATGGCGACAAGACATCCGTGACGGTCGCGGTGCAAAGCCTCGTCCCTCACAATCTGCCGACGACCCATCCCGGCTGGGCGAGTGTGGTGCTGGAATTGACGGTGAAGGGGAAAAATCTCAAGACGGTCTTTAGCGACAAGCGTGTCTACGGACGGACCTATGCGGATGCCAAAGGTCAGAAGACGGTCTTCGATTTTGAGGCGGTGAAAGTCCTTGAGGAAACGGTTCTCAAGCCGGAGGAACATCGGGTTGAGACGTTCAGTTTTCCAACACCGAAAGACACCAAGACGTTCGATGTCGAAGCTGTGCTCAGTTATGCCCCCGTGACAGGACCGGCCAGCTTCTTACAGCGTATCGAGGCGGAATCTTCAAAAGGCGCACAAGATCCTGTGTTCCAGCCCATTCCAATCGCGAAATTCAGCGAAAATATTCCGGTTGCGAAATAGCTTCTCAACGTACAACGTGAAAATGGGAAGAGGTAGACATGGGCTCGAAAAGCCTCTGAGGGCGTTGGGTTATTCGGCTTCGTAGGTGCCGTGGCGAGCTAGTCGGAGATGATGCTGGAGCCCGGAGACTTCATCTTGAAGATCTGAATCGCGCTGTAGATGCCCTTGGCAGGATGGTTCAGGATCAGTCGCGAATTCGTGATGTGCGTGTCGATGAGTTCGTATTGCCCGCCGCTATAGTACACATCGCAGTCGTCGATCTCACAATTTTTGTAGACGTGGTTGTCCAGCGACAGTTTGGCTTTGCTGAACTTCTGCTGATCGATCAGGATGTATTCCGGCGCGAATCCCATGTCCATCCTCCCCAGTCCGCGCGCACTATAACAAACTGGATATCCTTGCGCAAACCGCTCCGATGCTGAAGCCCCGCTTGTGTTCTACGATCTTTCGCCTTGATCAGCCTTGATCCCCGCTATAGAATGGCGCCACTTTTCATCAAGTTAGCAACCGTGTCAGTTGCGGGACATGCAGCGGTTCTTCCCGCCGCACATTCAGTCCGCGATGGATCAAGCCACGGAGCCTCTGTGTCATTCATCGATCGTTGCACGTGATGGGTCAGGTTCGCGGCGGGTAGGCACTGTAACACGTCGGCTGGATTCTCAGTTTCACCATTCTGTTAACAGGAGGAGAACACTGTGAGCGACTCAGCGATTGTGACCTTTGCTCTGGTTGCGGCGGTGGCCGGTATTGTCTATGGCCTGTACCTCGCGATGTGGGTGTTCAAGCTGAACGCCGGCAATGCGAAGATGCAGGAAATTTCCAAAGCGATTCAAGAAGGCGCCGGCGCCTACATGAACCGCCAGTATAAAACGGTCGGCGTGGTGGCCGCCGCGTTGTTTGTCTTGTTGTGGGGCGCGGGGGCGGTGTCGGATAAGTTCGGCATGCTGACGGCGATCGGATTTTTGATCGGCGCCGGCGCCTCGGCGCTCGCCGGGTATGTTGGTATGATCATCGCGGTTCGGGCCAATGTGCGGACGGCGCAGGCGGCGCATGATGGCATGAATGCCGCCCTGACCGTGGCCTTCCGCGGCGGTGCCGTGACGGGCTTATTGTTGATTGGGCTGGGGTTGTTGGCCATCACCAGCTTTTACACCATCGCGTCTCAGTTCGCCGGTCAGGAAAAAGCGATTCATGCGTTGCTCAGTCTGGGCTTCGGCGGCAGTTTGATCTCCGTGTTTGCGCGGGTCGGCGGTGGCATCTACACGAAGGCCGCCGATGTGGGGGCGGATCTCGTCGGCAAAGTCGAGGCAGGCATTCCGGAGGATGATCCGCGTAATCCGGCGGTCATTGCCGACAATGTTGGCGACAATGTCGGTGATTGCGCGGGTATGGCGGCTGACTTGTTCGAAACCTACGCGGTCACCACTGTGGCAGCGATGGTGCTGGCGTTTACGATGTTCAAGGGCGTCAACGCGCCGATTCTGTATCCACTCGCGTTGGGCGGTGTGACGATCTTTGCCACGATCATCGGCATTCTCTTTGTCAAAGTGAGTCCCGGCGGCGAAATCATGCCGGCGCTCTATAAGGGTTTGTTTGTCGCCGGAGGCATCGCCGCGGTAGCATTTTTCCCGATTACGTCGCAGATCATGGAGGGTGTTGGTGGTGTCAGCGGTATCAGCTATTATCTGGCGGCATTGATGGGACTGGCGGTCACGCTGGCCCTGGTCTTTATCACTGATTACTACACCTCGAAGGAATATGCGCCGGTGAAGGATATTGCGAAGGCTAGTGAGACGGGCCATGCCACGAACATTATCGCGGGGTTGGCCGTAGGTATGCAATCGACGGCGGCGCCGGTGGTGGTGATTGGCGCGGCCATTCTCGCGAGTTATTGGATTTGCGGTGGGGCGGCATCAGGCGGGCTCTATGGCGTTGCGGTCGCGGCGGTCTCAATGCTCTCCATGGCCGGCATTGTCGTGGCGATTGACGCGTTCGGGCCCATTACGGACAACGCCGGCGGCATTGCCGAAATGGCGCATCTGGGCAAAGAAGTGCGTGACATCACGGATCCGCTGGATGCCGTTGGCAACACAACAAAAGCCGTGACGAAAGGTTATGCCATCGGCTCAGCGGGTCTCGCGGCGGTGGTGCTCTTTGCGGAATTCGCCCGTGAAGTGGCCAAGGGCACTCAAGCCAGCACCTTCGATCTGTCGAATCCGTCGGTCCTGGTCGGGTTGTTCCTCGGAGGCATGCTGCCCTTCATTTTCGGCGCGCTTTGCATGAAAGCCGTCGGACAGGCAGCTGGTCTGGTGGTGGAGGAGGTGCGGCGTCAATTTCGAACGATCAAAGGCATCATGGAAGGAACAGGCAAACCTGAGTACGGTACCTGCGTCGATATCGTCACGCAAGCGGCCATTGCCAAGATGATGATTCCCGGTCTGATTCCTGTGGTGGCCCCGATACTGGTGGGCGTGATTCTTGGGCCGCAGGCGCTGGGCGGGGTGCTCGTCGGGAGCATCGTGACAGGTCTATTCGTTGCGATTTCTATGACGAGTGGCGGGGGCGCCTGGGACAATGCCAAAAAATATATCGAGGAGCAGGGCTTGAAAGGTACGGATACGCACAAGGCTGCGGTGACCGGTGATACGGTCGGCGATCCCTATAAGGACACTGCAGGGCCGGCCATCAATCCGATGATCAAAGTCATCAACATTGTGGCATTGTTGATTGTCTCGTTGATCGTCAAATAGGCGGACGGTAACCGGCTTACACTCTGCTGTTGGCGAGTGGGGCGCTGTCCGCAGGGCGAGTGTTGCGGATACGCAGGTAGGAAGACGCATCCATTTGTGGGCCGGCTTGACGCGTTCCAGGACCCTAGAGTAAGGTGACAGAAGCGGGTGTTGGATGCGTATGGATGAACTGGAGGTGCTCCGATGGAGAAACAGGAGAGGAGACCGGAATCCAGAAAAGAATCACACGCCAAAGAAGAGGTGAAGCCGAACCCGAAAGTGGTTGAATCGGGAAAGAAGATGAAAGAGGACATCGATAAATTGGTCGATGAAATTGATGATGTCCTGGAAAAAAATGCGGAAGAATTTGTGAAGAACTATGTGCAAAAAGGAGGGGAATAGTCCCCTCCTTTTTTTGTCACCCTCAGGCGCACTTCTCGCCTTTCTGGACTCTCCGTCCGCCGATCCGATCGATACCCATACCTCGAACCGCCATGCTGTCATCCTCCCCATGCCCCGTTTGACAAAGATGGGGTGAGTCGATACCATTCCCTTTATTTCTCAGCAATTTCTGAAGCTTTCAGCTTTAAACAGAGGGGTCATGCTCGAAAAACTCTGGGTGTTCAGACCGTTTGATACGGTCCTACAGAGCAGTCTCGCCAGAACGCTGTCGATATCGCCCGTGACTGCGTCAATCTTGCTTGCTCGCGGGGTCACGACTGCCGATCAGGCGACGCGTTGGCTGTCCAGCGCACAGGATGGGCTCCACGATCCTTTTTTGATTCCCGACATGGAAGTGGCCGTCGAGCGACTCCATGTGGCGCTCGCCCGTCAGGAACGCGTGTGTTTCTATGGGGACTACGATGTGGACGGCGTATCGGCCACGAGTCTGTACCTATCGTTCTATCGAGGATTGGGCGGGAACGGCTGCGGATACATTCCCCACCGAGTACGTGAGGGATATGGGCTGAATGAGGGGGCCGTGAGAAGGCTGGCACAGGAAGGCGTGACGTTACTCGTCACTTCAGACTGCGGAACGACCTCGCATCATGAAATAGCCGTCGCCAAAGAACTTGGAATGGATGTGGTGGTGACGGACCATCATCAAACCGATGCGACGATGCCGGCTGCCCTTGCCGTGCTTAATCCGCACCGACGCGATGCGATCTATCCCTTCAAGGGCCTCTGTTCGGCAGGGTTGGCATATAAGGTGGTCTCGGCCTACCAGCGACGGTATGGCTCGGGTGAAGTCGATCCGGAATCCTGTCTCGACTTGGTGGCGCTGGCGACGGTGGCCGATATCGTGCCGCTTCAGGATGAGAATCGGATTCTGGTGCGGGAAGGACTGATCCAGATCAATCGCGGGGCTCGCTGCGGCCTCCGTGCCTTAAGACGGGTTGCCGGTATTACGAAAGACTGTACAAGTGAAACGATAGGATTTCGCCTGGGCCCACGATTGAATGCTGCGGGCCGGTTGGATCATGCGATGCTGTGTGTGCAACTGCTGACAACCGAATCCGATCGGGAAGCACAACAGATTGCGGAACACCTGGAACAGCTGAATCGACAGCGCCAGCAGATCGAGGAGGGCATTACCGCGGAGGCGGGAGCAACTCTGCAGCAGGACGAACCGGCTGCCGCTATCGTGCTGGGCTCGCGCGACTGGCATCTGGGCGTCGTCGGCATTGTCGCCGCAAGGTTAGTTGATCGCTTCCATCGCCCGAGCATCGTGATCGCTGTGGATGAGAAGGGCATAGGAAAAGGTTCGGCGAGAACGGTGGAAGGATTTGATCTGTACCAAGGATTGTCGGCATGCCGGGATTTGTTGGAGGCCTTTGGCGGCCATCCGAGTGCGGCGGGTTTGACCATTCAAGAATCGCGATTGGAAGAGTTTCGACGGCGATTTTGTGAGGTGGCGGCACAGTGGGCCACCGCCAGCCTAGTCAGACCGACCCTGCACGTGGATGCGGAAGTGAAGCTCACGGAAGTGAATTTCGATTTAATCCAGGAACTCGAATCGTTGCATCCTTTCGGCGCGGGTAATCCCGAACCGACATTGGCCGTTCGTGGTCTCGATGTGGTGGAGGCTCGGGTCGTCGGTGAGAAACATTTGAAGTTGCGTGTTCGGCAAGGTCGCTCCTTTATTTTTGATAGCATAGGCTTTCGCATGGGATCGTTTGAAGAGTTAGGGTTGAAGGCGGGGCGGCCTGTCGATCTGGCCTTTAGCCCCGAGCGGAACCACTGGAACGGGTATGACCGCGTCCAGCTGCGCATCAAGGCGTTGCGCATGAGCGGCGAGGTGTCCTAAGTATGCCGCACGAGACAGTGACAGAACTCGATCAATTGATCGAACGGGTCAAGAGTTATAACGTCGAGGCAGATCTGGACCTCGTGCGCCGGGCCTATGATTTTTCGGCCAAGGCGCATGAAGGACAGATGCGCCGATCAGGTGAGCCGTACTTTCGCCATCCCCTCGCGGTGGCTGGTCTCTTGACCCACCTGAAGACGGACGTGACCGCCATCGTGGCAGGCCTTCTGCACGACACGCTCGAAGATACCCTCGCAACTCCACTTGAACTAGAGCAGCGGTTTGGAAAAGACGTCGTTCACCTTGTCGATGGCGTCACCAAGATCGGCAAGATCACTTTCCGAAACTACGAGGAAAAGCAGGCGGAAAATTTCCGCAAAATGGTGTTGTCGATGGCGGATGATATCCGCGTCGTCCTCATCAAATTGGCGGACCGGCTCCATAACATGCGGACCCTCGAATATCTCAGTGAAGGGAAACGACGGCAGATTGCGCAGGAGACGCTGGAAATTTATGCTCCCCTGGCCAATCGCTTGGGAATCGGGTGGATCAAGAACGAACTTGAAGACCTCTGTTTGAAACACCTCAAGCCGGATGTCTATGAACTGCTGCGGGTGCGCGTGGCCAAGCGGGACGAGGACCGGCAGCAATACATTCACGAAGTCATCGACATGGTGAAGAAGGCCATGGTGGAGGCTGGCCTGCATGGGGAGGTGTCCGGTCGTCCCAAGCATCTGTATGGCATCTACCAGAAAATGGAGAAGCAGTCGATCTCCTTTGAAGAGGTGTACGATCTCGCGGCGTTGCGCATCATCACCGATATCAAAATGAACTGCTACGCCTTGCTCGGCGTGATCCATTCGCTCTGGCGTCCCCTGCCTGGCCGCTTTAAGGATTACATCGCCATTCCGAAGTCCAACATGTATCAATCGTTGCATACCACGGTGGCGGGTCCCAAGGGCGAGCATGTGGAGTTTCAGATCCGCACCGAGGAAATGCACCGAGTGTCCGAACAGGGGATCGCCGCGCATTGGAAATACAAGGAACACGGCCGAATCGACGAAAAAGACGGAAAGGTCTTTAGCTGGCTCCGGCAGTTCGTGGAGTGGAATCAGGACCTGCCCGACAATCGCCAGTTTATGGACTCCGTCAAGCTCGACCTCTTTCACGATGTGGTGTACGTGTTTACACCGCAGGGCATGGTGAAGGAACTCCCGAAAGGGTCCACGCCCGTGGACTTTGCTTATTCGGTCCATACGGAAATCGGAGATCATTGTGTCGGCGCGAAGGTCAACGGCAAGATTGTCCCGCTCAAGCATATGATGGAGAGCGGAGACATGGTGGAGATTTTGACCGCGGCGAATCAAACGCCGCACCGGGACTGGCTGAAATTTGTTCGCACCTCTCGCGCGAAGACGAAAATCAAGCACTGGATCAAAGCGGAGGAACAGTCCCGCAGCATCGAAATCGGGAAGCGATTGCTGGAAGCGGAGTTTCGGCGGCATGGACTGGCCCCGGCTCAGATGATGCGGTCGGAGCAGCTCCTCGCGGTCGCCAAGCAGGTCGGGTATGAAACCGCGGAAGAACTCGCTGCTGCCGTAGGTTTCGGACACGTGCCGACGTCTCAGGTGATGAGCAAGATCGCGCCGCCTTCGCCGGGAGACGGGCAGACCGTGGCGCCTGAACCTCCGGCGCCGCACAAGCCGGCGACCGGACGCACTAATGATAGGGGTGTCCAGGTCAAGGGCGCACGCGACCTCCTGATGCAACTATCCCGCTGCTGCAATCCTGTTCCCGGGGATCGCATTTTGGGTTACATCACCAGGGGGCGCGGGCTCACGATTCATACGGTTGATTGTCCCAACCTCGAAGCGTTGGATTACGATAAAAACCGGCTGGTCGAAGTCGAGTGGGATCAGACGACACACAGTACCCATTCCGTGAAGGTCTCCGTGATTGCGGTGGACAAAACCGGGGTGTTGGCGCATGTCTCGACGGCCATCTCGGAATGCCAAGCCAATATCAGCCGAGCGGAAATAACGACCCGCGAAGATCGAAAGGCGATGCTGGACTTCATCGTTGAAGTGGCGGATACGGCGCATTTGTCGAGGGTGTTCAAGGCGATTGAGAAGGTCGAAGGCGTCATCACCGTGCGCCGAATGCGTTCCTGGCAGGAGCGCGCATAGCCTGAAAGGTGTCTCTCTGTGCGATCCTTCCTTCGGTGGGTGATATCCGCATGAATCTGGGACCCCTCCTCGGCGCCATCCTGGCCATTCTGGCTTGTGCGGCCGGGGTGTTGATCGGCCTGGCCTACCTTTGTACTCGCCGTGGCAAGCCGGTGCCCTCTTTGCCGTTTTATGCCGGTGGCGTAGGCGTATTCTTTGTCGTCGGGGCGCTGGTCACCCACAGCAGTCTGGTGGCGCCCGTTCCTCATTTCGTCCGGTCCTGTCTTGATGTCGCAGCGTGGCTAGGCGCCGCGTTTTTCTTCTTCACGATCCTTGATACCCTCATCATCGGCGAATGGCTGATCGAACGCGGGCAGCGCTACATTCCTGACATTGTCCGCCAATTACTCATCGGGGCGGAAGTGGTAGCAGCCGGTGTGGTGATTCTCTGGTTGGTTATGGGAATCAACCTTGTGGCTCTCGTGGCGTTACCTACGGTGGCGGCGGCGATGGTCGGCGTGGCGTTGAAGGATACGCTGACGAGATTTTTTTCCGGAATTGAACTAGGGAAAATCGTCAAGGTGGGGGATTGGGTCACCGTGCTGGATCGGGAAGGGGTGGTCACGCATATCGGTATGGAACACGTCACCCTGTTGACCCGTGCTCATGATGTGTTGTCGTTGCCCAACGACCTTGTGATTCAAAGCGGGGTGACCAATTTCACCAGGCCGACGACGACGCACTTTTGCAACGTGCTTGTCGATGCTGGGTATCGAACTCCGCCTGAACAGGTCTGCGCTACGCTGCTCGAGACTGCCAATTCAGTATCGGGAGTATTGCCGGATCCTAAACCCAGCGCCTTTGTTGCGGCATTTAATGAGTCAGCTATCCAATACCGTATCAAGTTTCCGATTGGAGATTTCTCGCAGCGGGATTCAATCGAGAGTGCCATGCGTACCTACATCTGGCATGCGTTCGCTCGCAAGGGCATCGAGATTCCGTTTCCTCAGCGTGTCGTGCATCAACCTGCCAGCGAGGATGGTGTTTCCAAGCATCACGCCCTTGAGCGCATCGTGGCTCAGCTGTCGGTAGTCGACTTTTTGGCAACGCTCGATACGAAGCAAATCGAAGTATTGGGGGAAGGTGCCAGATGGGAGCTGTACTTGCCCGGTGAGCGAATCGTTCGGCAGGGAGATCCTGGAGATGTGCTGTACGTGATTGTCTCCGGGAAAGCTGATGTCCGCCTGGAACAGGGAGGACTCACTACGACTGTGACGACACTTGAACCGGGAAAGTTTTTCGGTGAAATGTCTCTATTGACCGGTGAGCCGCGTTCGGCCACAGTGGTGGCTTCGACGGAACTTTCGGTCATTGCCCTCGGAAAGCAGGCCTTGCTGCAGGTCGTTCAGGAGGATCGGAAGCTGATCGAGCGGATCGGCGAGGTCGTCGCGCGTCGACAGGCTGTCACGGCGGCGGCGAAGGCGCAGCTCTCACGAGATGCGGCGGCTCTCTCGGTGGTCACGCACACGCGTTCCCTTGTGGAGCGTATTCAGAGCTTTTTCTGGGGAACGCGTAGGACCACGTAACTGATCGAGCTCGATCAGGGTTGTTTGAAGCTTAGTTTCACGCCTCGTTGAAGTTGAAGCGCGGCCGCCCGTCCTGCGCCGAGTTCAAGCACATAGAGCGCGCCCTCCTCGGAATGGTATTGCGGACACCCATCATCCTGCCTGGTGCAGATAGGAGTGTTGCGTTCGATGTGCACGATGGTTTTTTTCGCATCCATCCAGATGATATCGAGTGGAATCTTGGTGTTTTTCATCCAAAAGGTCCAGGGCTGGGCATCGCCGAAGATGAACAACATGCCCCGATCGTCCGCCAGGTGCTCGCGAAACATCAACCCCTGTGCACGCTTCAGCGCGGTATCCGCCAATTCTGCTTGAATCACCGTCCCATTCGGCGTTTTGACTGCAATAAGGGTCTCGGCCGGTACATCCGCGGCCCAGCCTGCACAGCAATTCGCCGTTATCGCGAGGCTCCACAGGCAACCGGTCAGTCGTTTCAGCCATGTTGAGTGATGGGTTTTGCCGCGATGATCCATCGATCGTGTCATGGCCGCATCCTAGCGGGCTGTTTGTGAGTCGTCAAGGTAGAGGTGATCCGAGTGCTGGAGAGAGAGGATGCCGCCTTGCAATTCCGCCGGCCCCTATGCCATCCTCGGCCTATCAATCTGACTTCGATGGAGGCTGTTTATGAAAGAAACGCGACGTGTGGTGTACATGCGAGGCGTGTTTGTCTGTCCGAAGTGCCGCCAGTCTTATGTGCAGGAAAAGTGGATCGAGGAATTCAGAATCCGCTGCCACAAGTGCGACTATCGCGGGACATTGACCCAGGTATCGGTTGAAGAACACATGGATGAGGAAGTGATTCGTCGCTAGTATGCGCCGTTCCGCATGCTGAATTTCAGGAATTCCTATCTCCCGTCTTCTAGTCGGAAGACCTAGATTCCTGCCAGGCCGTTCAAGGCCTGGCCCCCCGATGCCAGTCTCGCTCTCTAAGTCACCAAGAGGTATATTATGGTTCCGATGTGGCGATTGCTGCTCTTGTGCGCAGCCGGTATTCTGATTGGGCCCACTATTGGCGTATCGGCCGAAAGTTCGGCAATCACCCAGGTGCTGGTGGCCTATCATTCACTCTCCGGGAATACCGAACGAATGGCCGAAGCGGTTGCTGAGGGTGTTCGAATGGTGCCTCACACACAGGTCGTCGTCCGGCGCGTAGGAAGCTTGACGGCCGAGGAGTTATTCGCGGCAGACGCCATCGTTTTAGGCTCTCCCGTCTATTGGTCCAATATGGCCGGGGAGGTTAAAGCGTTTATCGATGACTGGCAGTTCAAGTTTGGCGTGTTTCCGGAGTTTAAATTGAAGAATAAGGTGGGCGCGGCCTTTGCGACCGGTGGTCAGATTTCCAGTGGGAAAGAACTCACGATGCTCTCCATTCTTGCCGCGATGCTGGGGAATTATATGATCACGGTCAGCGGCGGGGGTGCGTTTGGCGCTTCTGCCACAACGGAAGGCCATAGTCCTGGAATCGACGAACAGGAGCTTTTCAGCGCTCGGGAATTAGGACGGCGGGTGGCCGACGTTGCCGGGGCCGTCAAGCGCGGATTTGCCTTGCAAGAAGGTCTTGTGCGCACTAGTCCGAATTGAGGGACAGGTTAGGGTCAAGCAGGGTTGCGGCAGGCACTCTCCAGGTGGCTCTTCGCGAGTGAGACTAATTCGTGGATATTTTTCGCGCAACGACCACAGCATCCACTTTCCCGTAAACCGAACTCAGCGATAATTTGTCTCGTGGTCAGGTGTCCTTGACGACCCGCTTCCCGCACATCTGATTCCGTTAAGCCCTTACATAAGCAGACATACATGAGTGGCATCTCCCACTGATGATCAATTGTCTCGGTCGGGGCGATTCGAATAATTTATCGATACTGATAACCCTTCTCAACTATGGAGAGTATAGCTGTGGCAGGGGTTTCTGTCAACATCGAGGGGTGAGTGTCGCGAGGCCGAGTAGTGCGGTGGTGAGCCGCTCTATGAATCAGTATCTTATCCAGTGAGGTCTGAAGGTGAAGCGGTAAGTCTTCTGGCGACAGTGGGCTGGAATTGCTTCACGCGCATTATTTGGAGAGATACCGTCGCATTGTGGACACATTCGAAAGCGAGTCGCGCGAAGAGAATGTCATATTGATTGATCCAAGGAAAAACGTGAACTGATTCACCGAAGCTATCGATACAAGTACAAAGGCCGGAAGTTCTTTTGAACCTCCGGCCTTTGTTGTGCTGGAGCCCTTCACGGGCGAAAGAGGGAGCCCTCCTTCGCCCGTGGGAG
>VOPT01000067.1 GCA_009594865.1 Nitrospira sp.
GCTGAGGATAGGCCAGGGAGAGTTTGCGTCGTTCGGCTTCCAATTGCCGGTGGCTGATCATCAGCAACCCCAATGCCGCGCTGTCGAGAAACGCGACCTGGGAGAGATCGATCACGACTTCTTCCACTTGATCGGTGCAGACGGTCTTCAGCATCTCCTGAAACGCTTTGCGCTGCGTGTAGGTAAAGTTTCCTTCGAGTCTCAGGGTCGCTTTCTTATTACTTGTTTCCTGTGAAATTTTCATGATGGCTCCTCTATGCGCAAAGGTGAACGATCAGGCACGGGTGACATGGTTCAAAATAGTCGTCGCAATATCGTTGAGCGGCCGGACGATCTCGGCGGCCCCGAGCTTAATGGCCTCTTTCGGCATTCCGAACACCACGCACGAGGCCTCATCTTGCGCGATGGTATAGGCGCCGGCTTCCTTCATCCGCAGCAGTCCCTTGGCGCCGTCTCCGCCCATTCCGGTCAGGATCACACCCACCGCGTTGCCGCCGGCATATTGCGCGACGGAGTCGAACATGACGTCGACCGACGGGCGATGGCGATTGACCGGTTCGTGTTGGTTGATGCGAACCGAATAGCGCGCGCCGCTGCGGACCAGGGTCATGTGGTAATTGCCGGGAGCAATCAGCGCATGCCCCGGCAGGACGCTGTCTCCGTCCTCGGCCTCCTTCACGGAGATGCGGCAGAGTTGGTTCATCCGGTCGGCCCAGGTTTTGGTGAACCGCTCCGGCATATGCTGAGTGATCAGAACCGGAGGAGTGTTGGGTGGCAGGACCTGCAGCACCTCCTTGACCGCCTCAGTGCCTCCGGTTGAAGCGCCGATGGCGATGATCATATCCGTGGTCTTAATCATGGCCGAACTCAGGACCGCCAGCCGGGCGCCGGCCTGGCTGGACACCGGGGCCCCCCGCCGGATGCAGGCCGTGGCAGCGCCTTTGACTTTTGCGATCAGATCGTCGGCGAGATTGTCCATCCCCTCACGGAGATCGATCTTGGGTTTGGTAATGAAGTCGACGGCTCCCAGTTCTAATGCCCGCAGTGTGGTCTGGCAACCGGATTCCGTCAGCGAACTCACCATAATCACGGGCATGGGACGCCCGCGCATGAGTTTTTCGAGAAACGTGAGCCCGTCCATCTTCGGCATTTCCACGTCCAGCGTGAGCACGTCGGGGTTAAGCGCCTTGATTTTTTCTCTGGCCACATAGGGATCCGGCGCGCTGCCGATCACTTCGATGGCAGGATCCTTGGAAAGCAGTTCGGCCAGCACCTGCCGCATCAGCGCAGAATCGTCGATCGTCAGAACCCGGATCTTAGCCATGGCGAGGAATCTCCTGGTTGTATGGTGAGGGCCTATCGCCTACCGCCACCATTCGTCTGATGTCAGAACAGTGTGACATTGCTCTCTTGTGCAACCGGTTCGATTTCGATCCGATGCTGGTATTCGGTTTCCCGATCGACAATCGTCCGATTCTTCACCCGCTCGAGTTTTTTCATCAGCACGCGGCCTGAATCGGTAAAGTAGTAGACCTTTCTCGGGAACACGTCGCCCAGATCACTCTTCGCGAGTGCGTAGCCTTCGGTTTTGAGGTACTGGAGGACCCATTCTGTATTCCGGGCGCCGACATCGATATTGCCGTCATAAATCCGTCCGGCGCCGAACAACTTCACCTCCAGCCGGTGTTTCATTCCACCGCGCTTGAGGATCTCGTTGATCAACTGCTCCATGGCGAAGGAACCGTAGCGTGTGGATTCCCCTCCCCAGGCATCGCCCGACTGGTGCTCTTTCGGTGCCGGGAGCATGAAATGATTCATGCCACCGACTCCCGCGATCGGGTCCCGGACACAGGCCGAGATGCAGGAACCGAGCACGGTATAGACCACCATGGGTTCCCGACTCACGAAAAACTCGCCCGGGAGAATGCAGGCGACTTCGGTCGGGAAACGGTTATCGTTCATTCGCCGGATGTGGGAGAAGGTGTCGGTGTCGATACGAGCCATGCAGGTCAGGCTTCCTTCCAGTAAATGGTCGGCGCGATGGTCTTGAACGGGTGGGACACCCACTGCAGGCTCTCTGAATGGCCGATGAGGAGGTACCCGCCCGGTTTGAGATGGTGATAGAACTTGTTGACCAGCCGTTCCTGCGTCGGACGATCGAAATAGATCATCACATTCCGACAGAAGATGAGATCCAGCGGCGCCTTGATGGGGAAACGGTCGTCCATCAGGTTCATACGGCGAAACTTGATGATGGCGGAGAGGTGCGGCTTCACCTTGACGAGCCCCGCGCTGTCTCCGCGTCCCTGGAGGAAATGGCGTTTCACGATGTCGGCCGGCACCTCGCGCACACGCTCCTCGGCGTACAGTCCTTTCGCGGCATGGGCGAGCACGCGTGTGGAGATGTCCGATGCGAGGATCTGAAAGTTCCACAAGGCCGGATTCTTCACGGCCTCGTGCAACGTCATGGCGATGGTGTACGGCTCCTCTCCGGTCGAGCAGGCGGAAGACCAGATGCGAATGTGTTTCTCCTGTTCCAGCGTGGGGAGAATGCGCTCGCGAAGAAAGTCGAAATGTTTGGGTTCGCGGAAAAAGTCGGTCTTGTTCGTGGACAGCAGATCGAGCATCCGCGTGAATTCTTCCCCGCTCTCATCTCGAGTGACGTACTCGTAGTACGACGAAAAATCCTCCATTTGGAGATCGCGCAAACGTTTGGTAAGACGGGACACCACCAAGGATTGCTTGCTGTCCCCCAGTGAGATGCCGCTTTCGTCGTATAACAACGTGCGGATCCGCTCATACTCCTGTTTCGTAATGACATAATCCATCGTGTTAGCTCCGGTACCAGACAAACAACATCAAATACACGAGATATGCGGTGACCATCGTGCCGCTGAATGTCCAGACCAGCGCATTGCCCATCCGCCGGTGGGTCGTCATGCCGGCCACCATGGCCCCGACGCTTCCGTACCGCAGACGGTGGAGTCCCATATAGAGGTTATAGGCGCCTAAACCTATGGTCGTGACTGCGAGCAGCATGTGCGTGACGAACACCGGCACATAGACGGTCCAATAGGCGCTGTCAGGGCCTTTGAACGATTCGCGTCCGAAGATCGCTTGTTTGAGGACGTAGGCTACCAGCCAGATCCCGACGATCGTGCAGCCTACGATCATGCGATGTGAATGATGCGAGACATCGTGCGACTTGGCGGCTCGCACACCGGCCAACACAACTAGATAGGCAACAGTCAGGCTGGAGAGGACGAGGTACCAGAGAATTGTTTTAAGGTCCATGATCCGTCCCTGGGCTAGAGGTGGCATCAACCGGGACTATCCACGCTGATCCAGCTCGCGCACACCCGCGCCATCTTGTATCGGTCGTTTGGACTTGTTTCTTAAGGGGGATCTGGCTCGGGAGAAAGAAGGAGAACCACAGGCACAAGGAAGTGAGCAGCGCCGCGGGAGCGGGCAAAATCTGCCCACTCCCACGGCGTGAAACCTAGAATTCTTCGAAGTCGTCGTCCTTCTTTCGGCGGTCGTGACCGTTTCCGGCTCCAACCCCCGCGGGCTCCTTGGCGTCGCCCGGTTTGGACAAGAAGCCCGGTTTCTTCAGGGCTGGTTTCGGGGCGGCGGCACCCGCCTTGACCGGCGTCTTGACCGACGCGCCCGTGTGTCGCGCAGGGGCTTGTGTCCCTGCCGAGTTCACCACGAACACTTCGATCTGACTCATCAGTTCCTTGGCCTGGTCCTTCATCGACTGACTGGCCGACGTGGTTTCTTCCACCAACGCCGCGTTCTGCTGGGTCGTCTCGTCCATCTGCATGATGGCCTTGTTGACCTGGTCGATGCCCTGGGCCTGTTCCTGCGAGGCAGCCGTGATTTCGGCAATGATGTCCGTCACACGTTTAACCGAGCTGACGATCTCTTCCAGCGTTTTGCCCGATTGATTGACCAACTCGCTGCCGTCGTTCACGCGTTGGATCGATTCGTTGATCAAGCCCTTGATCTCTTTGGCGGCCGTCGCCGACCGTTGCGCGAGGTTGCGTACTTCGGCCGCCACAACTGCAAAGCCGCGACCATGTTCCCCTGCCCTGGCCGCTTCCACCGCGGCATTCAAGGCCAGCAGATTGGTCTGGAACGCGATCTCGTCGATCACGGTGATGATGTCCGCGATCTTCTTGCTGCTCTTATTGATTTCGCCCATGGCTTCGACTGCGCGGACGGTGACGGACCCGCCCTTGTCGGCGATGTCGCGCGCCGCGATGGCCAATTGGTTGGCCTGTTTCGCGTTGTCTGCGTTCTGCTTCACGGTCGAGGTCATCTCTTCCATGGAGGCCGAGGTTTCCTCCAGCGCACTCGCCTGCTCCGATGTGCGTTGAGACAGATCTTCGTTCCCCTTGGTGATCTGCTCGGCGCCGGCCGACACGGCTTGCACCGCCTCCCGCACCGTGGTGATGGTCTGGCTGAGGTTTTGAACCACGGCATTGATGCTGGTCTTGACCTTGTCCAGATCGCCGCGATAGGAATTCGTCATTTCCTGTGTGAGATCGTTGCTCGCGAGCCGACCCAGGACGGCCTGGGCTTCAGCGACAAGTTTCTCCATTTCGGCTTGCGACTGCTTTTGAGCGGTGATGTCGGTGGCGAACTTCACCACCTTGTACGGTTTTCCGCTGGCATCGAAGATAGGGTTATAGGAGGCCTGAATCCAGATTTCCTTGCCGCCCTTGCCGATGCGCTTGTATACGCCGGCATCGAACTCACCACGGTTGAGCTTCGCCCAGAACGCCTGATACTCGCCGCTGGCGGCATAGCTCGGTTCAGCGAACATCCGGTGATGTTTGCCCTTGATCTCATCCAGGCTATACCCGAGACATCCCAGGAAGTTGTCGTTCGCGGTGACGATAGTGCCGTCGAGGTTGAATTCGATGATGGCCTGCGCTTTGCTGACTGCCGCCAGTTTGCCTTCGAATTCCGCCGCCTTGTTCTTTTGTTCCGTAATCTCGGTCGCGAACTTGACCACCTTCTGCGGTTTGCCCGCCGCGTTCAAAATGGGGTTGTAGACGGCTTGAATCCAGATTTCCTTGCCGCCTTTTCCGATGCGCCTGTAGACGCCGGCGTCGTAATCGCCGCGATTGAGTTTGGCCCACAAGGCCGTATACTCGCTGCTGTTGACATAGGCCGGATCGCAGAACATCCGATGGTGTTGCCCTTTGATTTCGTCGAGGGTGTAGCCGAGACAGTTGAGGAAATTATCGTTGGCGGTGACGACGCTGCCGTCGAGGTTAAACTCGATGATGGCCTGAGATTTTGCGATTGCAGCCGACTGTTGCTCCATCTTCCGCTTCTCGGTAACGTCGGCCCACTCCAACGCATTCCCCAGGTACTCCCCGGTAGGGCTCATAATGGCTGTGACGAGAAGACTGAGGGTCAGTGGTCCGATCTGAATATCCGCTTTGTGCGGCATGTTGGCTGGGTTCGATAAGATCCGGCGCTGTTTGCTCGGATCCACATGGAAGTCGTCGATGCAGACGCCGATGACTGCCGATGCATTGAACTTCGGCAACACCTTCTTAATTTCCGCCTCGAGCGCGACCAGCGTCTTCTGAGCGGTGGCGTTGGCATACGTGATGACCAGGTTGCGGTCACAGAGCAGAATGTTGTTCTGCGACTGATCGAGGGCCCCCAGATAAAACCCCATCATGTTCGTTCCAGCCGCCGCGCCCTTCTTCTGCTTTGCCTTACTCATCGTCTTATCTCCTTGTGTGGAATGTGCACGCTCCGCTCCGGCGAGCATGATGGTCTTGATGGCTCCGTATGCGTCGGTCCAGGCTTGTTTGACCTGGGGGGTCCATGCCGGTCCGGCAAATTCACCGAGGACGGCCAGGAGGTTTGCTCCGACCGCATCGTAATGAGCCGGCTTGGCTCCGTAGCCCACATGCCTGGCCCCCATATCCTGCAACACGGGGGTGAGCTTGTCCGGGTGACGGAGGTTCTGAATCACGAGAACCAAGGATGCCAGCAGCTTCTTTTTCTGTTCCTTGATGGAGGTCTTCTTGAACAGCGGTTTCACGGCCGGATACTTCTTGAACAGCCGTTCGTAAAACCGGGTCACCAATGCCTCGCCCTTAGGGGCCACAAGCTTAAAACTCGACTCTAATAATTCGACGTTCAATCCCATGTCCTGCTCTCCCTTGGTTCGAATAGTTAGGCTGCGGCTTTCGTCGCTTCTTGCATGTCTCCATCGGTCAATAGACGATCCATATCGAGTAGCGCCACCAGCTTGTCTCCGGCCTTGCCGATGCCGTTCAAGAAGCTCACGTCGACCTGCGCTCCGAACTGCGGGGCCGGCTGGATGTCTTTCTTGTCGATGTCCAGGACATCCGACACCGCATCCACCACGAGGCCCATGATTTTCTCTTTGACGACGACCACGACGATCACGGTAAACATCGTGTACTCAATCGTCGGCATACCGAACTTCGTTCGGAGCTCGACGATCGGCACGATGGTGCCGCGCAAATTCAGCACACCCTTGATGTGTGCCGGCGTATTGGGAATGCGTGTCACTGCCGTGTAGCCTTTGATTTCCTGAACCCGGAGAATGTCGACCCCGTACAGTTCTTCCCCCAGCTGGAAGGTGAGGAATTGACTGCCGTCGGTCGTAATTCCCATCTGCTGATTCGAATCTTTGCTCGTCAACTCCTGAGTCGCCATCGTATCCTCCTCGCCCTGTTCATGGTATCCAACCGGTCGATCCTGTCTCTGAGGCTGTCTCTACGCCGCTTTCGCGGTCCCTTGCCGCGCAATATTGAGCAATCCACGCACATCCAGAATAAAGCCGACCGTGCCGTCGCCCAGAATGGTTGCGCCGGCCACCCCTTCGATTTTCCTGAAGTTCTGCTCCATACTCTTGATCACCACCTGCTGTTGGCCGAGAATTTCATCGACCATGACGGCGACGCGTTCGCCTTCGGTTTCCAGAATCAACAGGATGGCCTTCGTAGGATCCGAGAGTTCCGGTTCCAGCCGAAACACGTCGTACAGGCGCATGAGAGGAAGATAGGTGCCACGAACATTGACCAACTCCCCTTTGCCGACGATGCTCTTGAGCATTTCGCGCTTGGGCTGAATCGATTCCAGGATCGAGAGAAGCGGAACGATGTACGTGTCCTGACCGACCCGGACCGTCATGCCCTCGATGATCGCGAGAGTGAGCGGAAGCTTGAGCGTGAACGTGGTGCCTTTTCCGGTGACGGTCTTGATGCTGACCGTGCCGCCTAACCCTTCGATGTTGCGTTTCACGACATCCATGCCGACACCGCGGCCGGACACATCCGTGACTTTTTCAGCGGTGGAGAATCCGGGTTTGAAGATGAGCATCCAGATTTGCTCGTCCGACAGTTTGTCGGACTCCGCGATCAATCCTTGCTTAATGCCCTTCGCAAGAATCTTGTCCCGATTCAGACCGCGCCCGTCGTCCTCGACGGTGATGCAGATGCTGCCGCCTTCATGAAAGGCGTTGAGGCGGATGATGCCCTGTTCCGGCTTTCCCGCGGCCAGGCGTTCATCCGGCGGTTCCAGCCCATGATCCGCTGAGTTTCGCACCAGATGGGTCAACGGATCGCCGATGGATTCGATCACGGTCTTGTCGAGTTCGGTTTCTTCTCCGGAGAGGATCAGTTGAATTTTCTTTCCGGCTTTGCCGGACAGGTCGCGCACCAGACGCGGGAACCGGCTGAACGCATTCCCGATCGGGACCATGCGAATCCCCATCACGCGCTCTTGGATCTCCCGCGTATTGCGTTCCAATTGTGCGACGCGTTCGAGGAGGACCGGGAGCTGACTCATTTCGAAACGAGACCCCAGATCGCTCAACATGGACTGAGTAATGACCAACTCCCCGACCAGGTTGATGAGGCGATCGATCTTGACGGTATCGACTCTGATCGACGGAGTTTCAGCCTTCTTGGCCGGTACGGCGCCTTCGGATTGCTTCTTGAGCGCCTCGGAGATTTGCTCCGGAGTGGCCACTTTCTGTTCAACCAGGATTTCCCCGACCTTCTTCTGTTGGGACAAGGCCTGATTCAACTGCGACTGTGACACCACCCCGGTCTCGACGAGGATTTCGCCCAATGGCTTCGCCACGTCGGACACTGCGGCGGTCGGGTGTGTTTCGACCGGATTGTCCACGATCGTCAGGGTGCTGTCCTCGCGGACGAAATCAAAGACTGCGTCGATGACCTTGAGGTCTTTGCCGGTTTCGAGTTCCAGCGTCCAGCCGAGATAACACTGTTCCGGATCTAACTCCGTCAGGACCGGCAATCGTCCGGCATCCAAGGCGAGATGCGTGACGGTACCTAGGCCGGCGAGTTCCTTGAGGAACTGTGCGGGATCGAGCCCACGCTGAAAGAGATACCTCGGCGGCGCCCACGAGATGGTGAAACGATGTGTGCCCAGCGGCAGCGAACGTTCATCCGCAGCCGGCACCGCCGTCGCTTGGCCGGGAGCCGGTGTGCCCTGGCAGGCTTCAAGCCTGCCTCCAAGGGCGGCCACGTGGGCTTCGTCGGGAGCGGCACCGGTGCGCGCACAATCGATCAATGTCTTGAGACAATCGAGCGACTGCAGCAGAAGGTCGGTGATGGCGACCGTCACGACCATCTGACTGCTGCGCAGTTGGTCCAGCACCGATTCCATCTTGTGCGTGAATTGGGAGACGGCGGTGAATCCGAACATGCCGCTGTTGCCCTTGATGGAATGGGCCCCGCGAAAAATTCGATTCAGCAGGTCGATGTCCCCCGGCCTCTGTTCGAGCTGGAGCAATCCTTCTTCAATCGTCGTCAGGTGTTCCTGGGACTCTTCGAAAAAGGCGTCTTTGAAGTGTGAGAGATCAGTGCTCATGTGATGGGCCTCGTCATCGGTCAATCGTCGTTCGTCAATCGAAATGAAAGAGTCACACCCACCTGGTCGCTACCACGTTCCGATTGCGGATGACGCGTGACCATTGACGGGTGACGCGATTCAACCGGGCAGCACCTTCTTAATGACGGCCATCATCTGCTCGGGATTGAACGGCTTCACGATCCATCCGGTGGCTCCGGCGGCCTGTCCCGCCTTTTTCTTGTCGTCGGAGGCTTCAGTCGTCAGCATCAAGATCGGGGTGAACTTGAGGGCCGGCATCTTCCGGATTTCCTTGATCAGGGTGATGCCGTCCATCTCGGGCATGTTCAGGTCGGTGACGACAAGATCCGGCTTCGCCCCGCCGTTCACTTTGCCGACCGCCTCTTTGCCGTTGCCGGCTTCCACAACCTGATAGCCCGCGCTGGTCAGGGTGAACGCCACCATCTGTCGCATCGTGGGAGAATCGTCGACCACCAACACTGTTTTCGCCATGGCGCACTCCTTCATTCTTCTGATAAACCGACGTTACCTAAAACAACGTGACATTGGCGTCTTCCGAAGGGGCACTCTCCTGGGATGGCGCGGGAACATACCCGGTTGCGGCCTGGTGGAACACCGCGCGCTCGTCTTCCATGGTGTAGCTGCGGTCGAGCTTCGTGAGGAAGTCCATCTTGACGGCCACCTGCTCCTGCGGAAACCCCTGGATCAGGGCATCCATCACCGCGCGAACTTCGGTGAGTGGTTCGATGACGTGTTCCAGTTTCTGTCTGGTGATGTCCTGGAACTGGAGTGCCATGATGATTTGACCGACGTCCCGCGCCAGTTCATCCGCATGGGATTTCGAGTTCATCACGGCCGATTTCAGCGTATTGTTCCGTTCGGCGAGATCACGCGTCATCGTGTCGAGGCGGTGTTTGATCGACAAAGTTTTGCTCAGATCTACAGACGCCAGGCTTTCCACTGTACCCATCGCCAACGTGGTGTTCTTCTGAACGTCCATGACGAGGCTGTTAATGCTGCTGGCGGCCTGTCCTGAACGGTTCGCCAGTTTGGTCACTTCATCGGCGACGACGGCGAACCCGCGACCATGTTCTCCGGCTCGTGCGGCTTCGATCGCGGCGTTGAGGGCCAGCAAGCGGGTCTGGTCTGCAATAAATTCAATTTCGCCGATCATGCCGGTGATCGCCTTGGTGCTCCGCTCGACTTCGTCCATAATGGTCGCGATCTGCAGCGCCATTTCCGATGACTTCATGACGTCGCCGACAAAGCCTTCGAGCATGGTGTCCGTGGTCTTCAAGACCGTATCGAGACTCATCTCGCCGTCACCGAAGAGATGCGTCGATTCCTTGGCTTGTACTGTGGCGCGTGACGCGATCATGCTGAACCGCTGCCCCAGATCGGTGGCAGCCTGCTCGGTCTGGCTGATCACGCTTTTCATTTGAGCGTTTAAGACCGCGACCAGGGGAATGGTGGACTGTCCGAGTCGCTCCCACGCGGCCGTCCGCTCCGCCTGCTCTTTCAGCATGGCGTCATGGGTGGCCTGGAGCGCCCGTTTTGCTGAAGCGGTCTGGCGTTGACACCACATCCAGGCAACGCAGGTCCCGGCGAAGAAGGCTCCCAGGGAGACTGATAAGTATGACATCATCGGCTTGATTCCCGTACGTGGTGACGAAGTGGGACAATGATTACGCGCCTAATTCCGCCATGCGCGATCGCATCGGATCAGTGACCCCTGTCAGCACAATACGTTCGGACCGACGGACGGCAATGAGCAGTTGAATCGCTGAGGCATCGAGTTTGTCCACTTCGGAGAGGTCCAGTTCAACTTGAGGGTGGGCTGTGACCGCCTGTTTGATCTCCTCGTACAACGCACCGACTTCGAATATTGTTAAGTCACCAGCCGGCTTGAGAATCATGAACGTCTTCCTTTCGAGAGGTGAACTCCGCCTCACGCATGTATCGGTCGCTGTACGACAATACTTAACACTTAAGGGTGTTACTGTAGACGCCCAAGGTACCGGTCGATCACCACGGATGCTGGAGATGCCGACCATTCTCAGAGCGGTTGAGCCGGGGGGGTATTGCCCGGCAACATGGAATCGAGCGTCTCCTCGGTCAGGCTCTTCTCCAGAATAATAATTTCAACCCGACGGTTTTTCGTCCGGCCTTCAGGTGTGTCGTTCGTGGCGACGGGCTTTGAGTCAGCGAATCCAGTGGCGGAGAGGTGTGAAATCGGCACTTCATAGAGTTCGGAAAAAATCCGGACGACCATGACGGCACGGACCGCCGACAGTTCCCAGTTCGATGGGAATTGGGCGGTCCTGATCGGCACATTGTCGGTATGACCGAGGATGCGGACATGCCGATCCATCTCGATCAGAATCTGAGCCAGGGATTTCAGAAACGGTAAGGCCTCAGGACGCACCCGTGCTTCTCCGCTCGTAAAGAGAATCGATTCGGGCAGGGAAATCATGATGGTCCCGTTGCCGGTTTCGATGATTTTGATATCCGGCATTTCCAGCGCGAGCGACGGATGAATCTTTTTCATGATCTCTTTCATCCGCCGGATGACCGGCTCGTTGGCGCTGGACATGTCGGGATTGATCATCTTCGGCTTCGCGTCGCCGACGGCGAAAGGCAAGCGGCTGGACGGCGTGCTGTTCACCGGATTCAATGCCGCTTTGATCGAGTCGCTCACCGTTCGATACTTGCCTTCGTTGACGGACGAGACGGAATACATGACGACGAAAAAGGCGAACAGCAGCGTAATGAAGTCCGCATAGGACACCAGCCAGCGTTCATGGTTTTCGTGTTCTTCGTGTTTCTTCTTCGCCATCGAACGCCCGTGACTCGTTTCAGGTGAAACGTGAAGTGTCGGATCAAGGCTACGAGATAGGATTCCGCACGACGAGTGACGTTATTTCTTGTCTTCTTTGCTCCGCTCATGCGGAGGGAGGAAACTCTCGAGTTTTTCCTGTAAGAGCCGGGGATTTTCGCCCTGAGCCAGGCCGACGAGCCCCATAATGACCATGGTCCGCAGCCCGGCTTCTTCCTTCAGTTTGAACTTCATCTTGTTGCCGATCGGCAGGAAGAAGAGATTCGCGGCGCCGACGCCATAGACCGTTGCAACGAACGCTACGGCGATACCGCCGCCGAGTTTTGACGGGTCGGCCAGGTTTTCCATCACGTGAATCAACCCGAGTACGGCGCCAAGAATTCCGACGGTGGGCGCATAACCGCCGGCGGCTTCCCAAACCTTGGCCGCATGGACTCCTTCCTCTTCATGGTGTTCGACCTCGATCTCCAGGATTTCCTGAAGGAGTTTCGGATCGGTGCCATCCACGATCAGCTGGATGCCTTTTTTGAAAAACGGATCGTGCAGGTCCTTTATTTTCCCTTCCAACGCGAGCAATCCCTGCTTGCGTGACACGTTGGCCAGGTCGAGAATCTGGGTAATCGTCCCTTTCACGTCGTGAGGCGGATTGGTCAGCGCCAGCGAGACCATGCTGATGGATTTCAAGACAACGGACAGCGGGTTCTGCACGCAACAGGCTCCGATCGTTCCACCCATGACGATGATAAACGCCGTCAGCTGGAGGACTGATCCGACATGGCCGCCTTCGAGCGCCTGGCCGCCCAGGATGGAGCCGATCGCGATGACGACACCTAAGATTGTTGCGATATCCACGGGTCGATTACCTCACCACGGCTTCCGGACGCAGCGCATCGCCGTACCCAGAATGGTGGGCTTGCGTCGTTCGGAAGCACTCTGATAGCGTGCGATCGAGTCACAATTGTCTTGTATGGAGGTGCTCTTGTGGGTCCTGCCGATAGCTTGATGCTCGATGCCAAACAAGCCATTCTCGATGAGCAACATCGGAAGTTTCAGGTCCTGCAGAAAGAAGGGCGTTGGCCGGAAGCCATGCAACAGTTTCATGTCACCTTGCATTGCGCATCGGATGTGTTGACGGAGTCCTTGCAGTTACTGGAGAGGGTCCTTGACGCCCGAAGCCGTCGCGGACCCTCCCAGCCACCCTCTTCCGACCCCCAGAGTTCCTAACGCACTCCTGGATGATCACAACGCCCCTGCCGCACACCCATCATGGGCAGGCAGCTTCCTACGCTGCTTCCCGGGCTAAGAGCAGCCGGCTCAGATCCACCAGGATCAGCAGGCGGTCATCGATCCGCCCGACGCCCTGGGTGAATTCGGCCCCGGCCATTGTGCCGACCGAAGGGGGCGGCTCAATGGCGCTTCTCGGCACCCGCAAGACCTCTTCCACGGAATCCACAATCAATCCGACCAGTCGTGCCTGCACCGAGACCACCACGATACGTGTCTGAGTGGTCTGTTGGGCTCCGGTCAGGCCGAAGAGTTTTCTGAGATCCAGTACGGGAATGATGCGGCCCCGCAGATTGATGACTCCCTCAACATAGGGAGGCGTCTTTGGGACGCGCGTCACTTCCACGATCCGGTTGATTTCCTGCACACTCAGGACATCCACCGCGAACTCTTCTCTCCCGATCAGACAAATCACGAACTGCAGCAGATCATCAGCGGACTTCTCGGCCAGACGGTCCGCAGAGTTGTCTGCGGCCGCCTGGATGTGAGGTTGCACCTGTTGTTCAGTCGCACTCATGCTGGGCTCCTTCTCGTGGTTGCTGCTTAGAGCTTGAATCCACCCACGATTCCCTGCAGTTCGACCGCCAACTGGCTCAGGTCCTGACTGGCCTTCGCCGACTCATGTGCGCCGGACGAGGACTCTTTGGTGACCTTCGCCACGTTTTCGATATCGCTCGCGATCTGTTGCGTCGCGACCGACTGCTCTTCCGATGCCACGGCAATCTGTCGGATCATATCGGCGCTTTCCGAGACCATCCGCACGATCTGGGAGAGGGCTTCACCGGTCTTGTTGACCAGGTCCACGCCCGCCGTGACTTTCTGCGTGCCTTGCTGCATCGAATCGACGGCTCCCCGCGTATCCTGCTGGATCTGGCGGATCATATCGCCGATTTCCTTGGTGGCTTTGGTCGTCCGCTCTGCCAGCTTCCGGACTTCATCGGCCACGACTGCGAATCCACGCCCCTGTTCGCCGGCTCGAGCCGCTTCGATCGCGGCGTTCAAGGCCAGCAAGTTGGTCTGGTCGGCGATGTCTTCGATCGTTCGGACAATTTCGCCGATTTGATCGGAAGACTTGCCAAGATCAGAAATGATGGTCGCTGAGTTCGAGACCGCCTCGGACAGCTGTTGCATTCCGGAGATGGTGCTCGAGACCACCGTTCCACCCTCTTGAGCGGTTTTCACGGTATCTTGCGCCAGGCTGGCTGCCTTCCCGGAATTCTGCGCGACCTGTCCGACAGTGGCGTTCATCTCTTCCACCGCGGCTGCGGTTTGTGAGGCACGAGACGTCAGGGTATCGGTGCCCTTCGAAATTTCTTCGGCGGTGGCAGACAGTTCGACCGAGGCGGACGCGACCTTATCCGTCACGTGAGCCACCTTCTTGATCATGTGCTGCAACTTCTCGATGAATTCGTTGAAGTATTGGCCCATCTGCGCGATTTCGTCATGACCATCGGCCGGCACGCGCTTGGTGAGATCGCCTTCGCCCTTGGCGATGTCGCGGGAGATCTCGCTCATTTTGGCCATCGGTTGCAGGACGATGTTGCGGAGGAGCATATAGGTGACGGCCAGGATAATGAGAACGATGGCGCCCATTAAGCCGCCGGTCTGCCACATGGAGCGGTTCGACAATGCAATCGCCTCGGTCATCGGCACCGACATGCTCAGCATGCCCAACACATCGCCGACCTGGTTGTTGGTATGGCAGCTCAAGCAGGCTGTTGAAGTCGCTTTGTCCACAGTCGCGCGACGAAAGGTCGGCACTCCGTTGATTTCGTCCCGGCGAGCATACGATTCGGCTCCGGTCATGATCGCCCGGATCGCTTCGTTCTCAAAGTTGTCCTTCGGTGAATTGGACTGATTCATGGGGTTCTGGCTGATGAGGCGAGCGTTGTACAGCCCGGTTCGATTCGCCTCTTCGCCCATTTCCCGAACGGCTGTTGCGGGGAACGGGATAGCATCGGCCATGCTCGCATGGTCTTTGACCACCTGAATTTCGTTGCCGGCCTTGGATTTCTTGATCTTGGCGACATAATTCTGCGTGATGTAGGCGCGGCTGATCATGATTTGAGTGGCAACGACGTTGGCACGCCCGCTCAGCATCGTGTCCATCTTGGATTCTTCTTGCTGGTACAACACGGCGAGGCCTATCCCGATAACAATCAATGCCACCAAGGAAATCGATAAAATGAATTTAGGCCCGATCGACATATGCTTCATCATGCTCCCCATAACTCCTCCTCTTCCCTCTCCATGCGTGAACCGTTGAATTGACGATTCCTCTCACACCATATTCATGATTTCGCCGATGACTTTTGACAGCGCTACCACTTTCTCTGCACAGCCTGCTTCGACGACGGCTTTCGGCATGCCGTATACGACACTTGATGCTTCGTCCTGCGCCACGGTTCGACCTCCTGCTGCTTTGATGGCCTTCATGCCCTCCAGTCCGTCATGCCCCATTCCGGTCAGAATGACCCCAATGCTTCGTTCCCCGAACAACGCGGCGACGGATTGCAGCATGATGTCGACCGAGGGCGCGTGGGGATGCTTTTCGTAGTTGGGCGACAATTTGACCACCGAGGTGGTGATGGTTTTCTTCACGATCCGGAACTGCATTCCGCCCGGAGCCACCAGCACCCGTCCCGCTCGCACTTCATCTCCGTCCACCGCCTCGCGCACTTCCAGCGCACACAGGTTATTTAGGCGTTCGGCGAACGGTTTGGTAAACGAGCTGGGCATGTGTTGCACGATGACGATTCCGGCCGGGCAGTCGGCGGGGAGAGTCGGGACAATTTCAAACAAGGCCTGCGGTCCACCCGTGGAGCATCCGATCGCAATCAGTTTGGTGCCGCGCGTCACGGAGACGGATCGACTGCTCAACGCCTTGGCCACAGGCACGGCGGCTCTTGACGTTCCCGTGACGTTCAGCCGTTTCAGTTTGCTGCCCGCGTATCGGGCGGCAAGAACTTTGGGAACCAGAATTTTTTGGATCTCTGAAATTTTGGAGGCGACGCCGTCCAACTGCTTGGGGATGAAATCAACCGCTCCCCACTCCAACGCCTGCAAGGTCTCTTGCGCGCCTTCGACCGTGACGGAACTCACCATGATCACCGGGACAGGATTCTTGGCCATAATCTGCTGCAGTGCTTGCAGCCCCGTCATCCCCGGCATTTCCACATCCATCGTGACGACGTCGGGCTTCAATTGCTGAACCTGCTGGACGGCTTCCTCGCCGTTGCGCGCGACTCCAATCACCTGAATTTGCTTCCCCTCTTCCAACATCGTGGTGAGGCTCTTCCGCATGAAGGCGGAATCGTCGACAACCAAGACGCGGACCGGGTTTGCAGTGCTCTGCGGCTGTGTGAGTGGGAGTGCCATAGGGTCTTTCCTGATACATCGGCCGGCTGTGGCAAAAGCTTGAATCAGTGCTTTCCACGACGACCGCTTCTGGGGCCGATACTCAGGCCGCTTTTTTCACCGGCTGATTACCATCTTGAATGTGGAGCGCCAGTTTCTCGGCCAGCATCTTCGCGTCAAACTTCGTAATGTAATCCGTCGCGCCGACCGTCCGTCCCTTTTCCATGTTGCAGGCTCCGGTCAGGGAAGAGTGGAGCATCACCGGCAGGTGTGCCAGTCTCGGGTCGGCACGGATGTGTTTGGTCAAGGTGAATCCATCCATCTCCGGCATCTCGATGTCGCTCAGGATGCACTGGATCTGATCCACCCGCTCTTTCCCCTCAGCCGTCGCCTGATCGGCCAGGGCCTGCAGCTTGTGCCAGGCTTCTCCGCCGGTCGTCGCGATCACATACGACATGGAGAGGCGGTCGAGCGCTTTGCGAATCTGCATTCTGGCCACGGACGAATCATCGGCGTACAGAACGCATTTCGATCTCAATTCCGGAGCGATGGTCATACTCGCGAAGACATCGTCGTCCGTGCGAGGGCAGATATCGTTCAAGACCTTTTCCACGTCGAGAATCAGCACCATCCGACCATCTTCAAGCATCGTGACGGCGGTGACGGCTCCTTTGTTGTTTTCCCGGACAATCGCCGGAGGTGTCTTAATGGCCGACCAGGAAAAACGGATAATGCGATCCACACCGGCCACGAGAAATCCTTGCAAGCTGCCGTTATATTCGGACACGATCAGATACGGGTTTGCCCCGGGGACCCCATTGCCCTGCCCGTCGGTTTCCATGCCCAAGCCCAAACTGCGTTTGAGGCCTACGACAGGAACCATGATTCCCCGGATATTCGCCATGCCGACAATGCGGCTATCGGCTTCCGGAATCTGGGTGAGCTCAGGCAGCTTCATCACCTCACGAACTTTGAAGACATTGATGCCGAAAATTTCATTCGTGCCGAGCTTGAACAGCAGCAACTCCATCTGGTTTGCGCCGGCCAGCCGGGTCCTGGCATCGATTTCATTAATCAGTGTGGACATACTTCCTCCGATCTCGCGGGCCCCTGTTCATCGACTGTTTTTGAGCACCCGTTTCCTGTTTCCCTGCCGTGGCGTGCGCCTCTTGGGTCAGGCGGCGATACCCGGGTTATGCCAAGCTTGGGCGTTTTGAACCAACTCCGAGGTATCCAGAATGAGCACCACCTTGCCTTCGCCGGTGATCGTGGCGCCGGATACGCCTTTGACGGTTTCCAGATAATCCCAGATCGACTTAATCACCACTTCCTCCTGGGATCGAAGCTCATCGACGACCACCCCGACTCGACGATCTCCCAATGCCGCGACGACCACATAAAACCGCTCGCGATCGGCATCCGTCGGGATATCAAATTCCTGTGCTAAGCGAATGAGCGGCAGCACGCGATCGCGCAGGTGCAACACTTCACGCCCGTTGATCGTCTTGATCTCGGAGCGCGAGATTCGGACCGCTTCAATGACAGTGCTCAATGGGATGGCGAAAATCGAACGCTCGACTTCCACCATTAAGGCCTGAATAATAGCGATTGTCAGAGGCAGCTTGATAATGATCTGACTGCCCTTGCCCGGCTCGGACTCCAGATCCACGCTGCCGTTGATTTTTCGTATGTTCGTGCGGACCACGTCCATGCCGACGCCGCGGCCGGATACATCCGTCACTTTTTCGGCGGTGCTGAATCCCGGCAGGAAAATCAGATTGAGAATTTCACGGTGCTCCATCGTCGAGAGTTCTGCTTCGCTGATCAGGCCTTTGGCCAGGGCCTTTTCCTTGACCTTTTCAACCTGAATCCCGCGCCCGTCGTCGTTGATGCGAATGACGATGCTGTTGCCTTCCTGGCTCGCAGCAATGGTCAAATGGCCTTCCCCCGCCTTCCCTTTCGCCTGACGTTCGGCCGGGGTTTCGATCCCATGGTCGATCGCATTGCGCACCAAGTGCACGAGCGGGTCACCGATTTCGTCGGCGACCGACTTGTCGAGCTCCGTTTCCTCGCCGCGCATTTCCAGATGGACCTGTTTGTTGAGCTTTTGCGAAAGGTCCCGCACCATGCGAGGCAACTTCGCGAACACTTTTTTGATCGGCAGCATGCGCGTCTTCATGACGGCCAGCTGCAAGTCGGTGGTCACCAAATTGAGCTGCGCGAGTGTTTCGCTGAGCACACGGACCTGCGGATCGGATTCGTGCTGCTGCTCCAATTGAGTGCCGATCTTGATGAGACGATTGCGTCCCAGGACCAGCTCTCCGACCAAGTTCATCACGCTGTCGAGACGTTTGGTCTCCACGCGGATGGTGGCATCCTCTTCCACAGGTTTCGGCTGTTTTTCTTGTTTGTGCAGCGCCTGATCGAGGGCGCGCTCGGTAATGGCTTTAGCCTGGAGCAGAATTTCGCCCAACGGCGTCTTGGGGTCCGGCTGATGTTGTTGGGTGGTCAGCGCATCGAAGACCTGTTCTTTGGAGGCCAGGCCGTCGTTCACCAGAATTTCACCCAGCGTCGGCGCCGGGGCCGCCGGGGCCTCCTGAGCGGGTGTGGAGGCTTCGACCTTCGGCGCAGCCGGCGTTGGTTCAACATGTGCCGGGGCCTGAGGCGCGCTCTGTGCTGTGCCGTTGAGGATATCGTCCAGTTTGGACGCAATGGCGGCCGTGGCAACATGGTTATCGGTACCCGACTCGCGAATGTCGGCCATGATCGCTTTGATGACATCGATGGTTTCAAGAATAACGCTGATGATCGCCGGGCTGACGGCCATTTCGGCCTGGCGCAGCTTGTTGAGAATATTCTCTCCGCGATGCGCGACGTCCACCAGGTGATTAAAGCCGAGAAAGCCGGCGGAGCCTTTCATGCTGTGCATCGCACGAAAGATTTCGTTCAGAAGGTCCGTGTTAGTGGGATCCGATTCCAGGGTGACGAATCGCTGATCCAAGACTTCCAGCATTTCATTGGATTCGGTCAGGAAGTCGTTCAGTATTTCCTGCATTTCATCGCTCATAACCCACCTCAGTTAAAACCGAATTGCTTCAAGATTTCGTCCGCGAGATCCTGATCCATCGACGTATTCTTCGTCGCTTCGAGTTGCTTCAACATTTCGCTGGCTTTGCCCTGATCGGTCTTCGCCGCCTGTTTTTGATAAGGACCGAAGACCACCACGAGTTGAAGCAGTTTATGCTCGACTTCATCCAGAATCGTGACGAGTTTGTTGACGCTCTGCGCCACCAGGTCTTGGAAGGACAGCGCCGTCATAATATCGAGCAGTCGCTTGTCGTCCTGCCCGAGGGTCTGCCCCACCGTGTGCATCTGTTGTATGAGTGCGGGGGAAACCTTCGCTTGCTGGAGCGTTTGTGTCATCTCCTTCAGCATCTTGCTGATCTGGGCATGGTTGTCCTGAATGGCCTCCACTTCGAGCATGACCCTGTGCGTTCCCTGTTCGGTCTGGGTTTTCAGATTCAGAAGGTGAGTCTGCGCTTGCGGCAACTGTTCCGTCGATGCATTGACCGGGGCGCTGAACTCGGAGAGGGTCTTCATCGTGGTATCGATGAATCGTGCCAGTTCTCCCAGCTCCTCGTAGAGTTTCGTGTCAGGCGCCTTCTCCTCCTGCTCGTCGTCATTGACCGCACTCTGCTGTTTTGCCGCCACCTGTGGTTGTGCCATCGTGACCCTCACCGGTTAAGAGCGATTACTTGAAAATCTTGTTGATCTTCTCCTGCATCGTCTCGGCGGTGAACGGCTTGACGACATAGTTGCTGACGCCGGCCTGGACGGCCTCCATCAGATTCTCTTTCTGTGCTTCGGCGGTGACCATCAAGACTGGAATTTTCTTCAGCTTCTCGTCGGCACGAATGGCGCGCAGCATGTCGATGCCCATCATGACCGGCATGTTCCAGTCGGACACCACGAAGCCGTACGTGTCGGCTTTTAACTTCGTCAGCGCTTCCTGCCCGTTTTCGGCTTCTTCCAAATTGTTGAAGCCGAGCTGCTTCAGGATATTTTTTACGATACGGCGCATGGTGGACATGTCATCGACGACGAGAATCTTCATATTTGGATCGGCTGGCATGAATCATCCTCCTTACTGTTTCTCATGAATGACGGAACGGCCCGCATGAATGGTTCTGAAAAGCCCGGTGGTGTCGTGCAATGTTTCTGAGAATCCGATCATCAAATAGCCTTTGGGCCGCAAGGCGTCGCGCAGGTCCGACACAATCTGTCCTTTGGCTTTTTCGTCGAAATAGATCAGGCAGTTGCGACAGAACACGATATCGATGCCGCGGATCAGCTTGAGTCTGGGACGGTCGTAGAGGTTCACGTTCATGAACCGCACCATGTCCTTCACCTGAGGCACGAGCGTCTGCTGCTCTTTCTTGCCGGTGAAATATTTTGCCAGCATGCCTGGCGGGACTTTCCGCAGGGAGTGGGAACTGTAGGTCGCGGTCCGCGCAATGTTCAGGACATTTTCACTGATATCAGTTGCCAGGATGTCGATGGTCCAGCCTGAGAGCGGAGCATAGTCCCGCAGCAGCAAGGCAAGGGTATAGGGCTCATCGCCGGTGGAGCAGGCGGCGCTCCAGATACGGATCTGTTTTGTGCCGGCGTTCGTTTTCATCACTTCCGGGATCATGACCTTCATGAAGCTGTCGAGCTGAGCCTCGTCGCGGAAGAAATAGGTCTCATTGGTGGTGATGACCGTATAGAGTTCGGTGACTTCACGGTCCCGGTATGCATCGAAGCGCAGGAAGTTGAGATAACTCTCGAACGTCTGACAGTGGCAGGCCTTCAATCGAGGGAGCAGCCGGCTTTCCAGCAGATAGGTCTTATTGTCCTGAAAGAATATGCCGGTCTTTTCATAGATCAGATCCCTCAGCTGTTTGAACGTGTCGGAAGACAGCTTGGGCGCGGGTAGATCAGTTTTTCTTACCGTGTTGGTGTCGGCCATCAATTCCCTCGTTTAACTCGTCCGTGATGATAGGCCCGAGCATCGGACGACAAAGCCGTCCGCGTCGCTCATGCTTCTGGAACCCCGGCAGGTGCTCTCAGAAAGAGATCAGCCCTGCTGGGTCCGGTTGTGCATCCAGTCGTGAATATCGCGTCGAAGAAACCGCCAATGCTTTCCGATTTTGGACGCCG
>VOPT01000052.1 GCA_009594865.1 Nitrospira sp.
CGCTTGACGGGATCACCCTCTTTGATTCCCACATCGTCGCCCATCAACACGGCGCCGACATTGTCTTCTTCGAGGTTCAAGGCGATGCCGTACAGTCCGCCCGGGAATTCGAGCATTTCGCCGGCCATGGCGCCGTCGAGGCCGTACACTTTGGCAATACCGTCGCCGACCTGAATGACGGAACCGGTTTGGCTGACGTCGACTTGTTGATCGAACCCCTTGATCTTCTCTTTAATAATGGAGCTGATCTCTTCTGCCTTGATCTGCATGGCTACTCCTTGGTCAACACACGCTGCATGGCGCTCAGTCGGCCCCGGACCGTGCTGTCTACGACGGTGCTGCCCAGGCGGATGTGGAGGCCGGCGACATGTTCAGGTTCTGTATGGAAAGTGACATCGACATCGCGCTTCAACAGATCGCGCAATCGGGTGCTGATACGCTCCTGCTCAGTGGCGGGCAAGGCATTCGCAGATGACACGAGCACCTGCTGCGTCCCTTTGGATTCATCCACGAGCTTGGCGAAGGCCTCGGCCATGTCCGGCAGGAAGCTGACGCGATTCTTTTTTACCAATTGATCGAGGAACCGCTTGACCACCGGCGGGCATCCAAGCTTGGTGGCGACTTCGATCAGCACACTGAGCTTGGCAGCTTCGGGGAACATCGGGGAGGCAACGGCATGCCGCAAGGCGGCTGACTCAGTGAAAGCCTCTCCTAGTCCATTGAGGGCCAAGCGGGCTGGCTCGATGCTCGGGGTATCAAGAAGTTCGAACAGAGCTTTTGCGTATCGACGTGCGACGGCTGTCTTAATCACAATAACTATCCGCTACGGTTAACCGTGTTTTGATCAAACGGGAAGCTTGCGTGCGGTGGGCACGACAAAAAGCGCGCCAAGTTAGCATTCAAACGCGGGTACTGTCAAGGAGGATCCCATGCCCGGTAACAGGAATGGTCTCGCGAGGACCGCCAGATCGAGTCGAGAGGCCGGAATACAGGGGACATCACCGATGGACATGAATCTGATTGCCACTTATTGGAACGCCACCAAATGGAGGATCAGGCGCTAGGGCCGCTGAATGATGCCACCGCCAAGCACACGATCCCCTTGGTAGAAGACCGCAGACTGTCCAGGGCTCAGCGCTCGTTGGGGCTGGTGAAATTGAATCTGCAATGTTCCGTCCGATGACGACAAGAGAGTCGCGGCCGCCGGCGGAGTGGCATACCGGATTTTCACTTCTACATCGATGGCCTGTCGACCGATACTCGTATCGAAGAGACTGAGATCCCCCACCTGGCAATCAGACTGCACGAGCTGTTCTTCGGCGCACAACACTACTTCACCTGACTCAGGGACGACTTTCTGCACATACAATCTCTGCCCGACCGCGATGCCCAGTCCGCGTCGCTGCCCCGGCGTGTAAAAGGCGATCCCTTCGTGCTTGCCCAGCACTTCACCATCTACACCTACAAAGGATCCCGGCTGCTTGAGCTCCGGCCGTTCTTGCTCGAGGAAAGTGCGATAGTCACCCTGGCTGACAAAACAAATCTCCTGGCTCTCCTTGAGCTCCTCGACTGGCAATCCCAAGGATTCCGCTTCTTTCCACACGTCGCTCTTCTGCATTTCTCCGACGGGGAACAACAGCCTCGGCAGCCAGTCGGCCTGGATTCGATACAAAAAATAGCTCTGGTCTTTGCGCGCGTCGAGCGCCCGGTGCAGTGACCATTGCTCGCCGGTCTGCTGCACCCGCGCATAATGCCCCGTCGCCACGTAGTCCATCCCCCGCTCTTGCGCCAGGGCATAGAGAGAGCGGAGCTTGACCCGCTCATTGCACCGGACGCAGGGATTGGGCGTAGTACCGGCGGCATATCCGGCGATAAAGTCATCGATGACACCCTGCTGAAAGATTTCCCGGCGATCGACGACCTCATAAGGAATACGTAGGCGTTGCGCGACGAACTTCGCAATCCCGATCTTGCAGCAGCCCCGCTCCTCCCACCGCTTGGACACTGCGGCGTGCTCGTCCTCGTGCTCCCAGACCTGGAGTGTGACGCCATGGACATCATACCCTTGCTGGACGAGCAACGATGCCGCGACGGAGCTATCGACTCCGCCGCTCATCCCTAGCAGCACCGTCTGACGTGTCATAAAGAATACCGGGGAAACAAGGAGCCGCGCACTTACGGCTCTTGGGTTTTGACTTTGCCGCGATGGGCCACGAGGTCGCGCACGCCCGGATCCTGCGGAGAACCGAATTCGGAAGCGTCGTCTTCCGACCACTTCTCAGCGCCCATGTTGCTCATGCCGTGAAAATGCGCACCCTCTTCGATCATGATGACGGGACTCTGAATGTCCCCGATGAGAATCCCGGGTTTCTGAATTTCCACCTTCTGCTGCGCGGTAATCGAACCCTTCACGCGCCCGCTGATTTCAACGGACCCGGCGGCGATCACGCCTTTAATCACGGCGCTTTCCCCGACGATCACCGCACCGCCCGTATGAACTTCTCCTTCGACGCGGCCATCGATACGCACGGTACCGTCAAAGGTGACGATGCCTTTAAAGCTCGTGCCCTTTCCGAGAAAGGTAAACTTGTCGGATTCCGCGACGGACTGCTTTTTGGTCTCACCCCACATCAGCGTCCTCCTTCACGCAGCCACGACGGTAACCGCCGTGGCGCGGACTGATGAAATGGAACTCTATTGCCTGGTTCCGGCATGCAAGCCCGGCGGCATTTTGCCCAACGACTCCGGTATCGATCCGGATCAGCTGTTGACGAGTTTGACGCCCTGTCCGCGCGATGTACCTTGCGGTTCGCGAGTCCCGGTTTGGCTCATCTCCAGCGTGCCGTTGAACACCACACCCTCTTCCATCGCCAGCAAAGGCGCCTTCACCCCAGCGTTCACCACCGCAGGCGCGCGCAACTTCACTTTCTCACGCGCACTGATGTCGCCGGTGATTTTCCCTTTGCATACCACCGTGCCCGCCGTGATCTTCGCGGTCAGGACCGCGTCCTCACCGACCAACAGGACACCTTCGGTGTGAATTTCGCCGTCCAAATTGCCGTCGATGCGCACGGTGCCATTGTAGGAAATCACGCCCTTAAAGCTCACGCCCTTCCCGACAAAGGCATTGATCTCTTCATTCCCTTCACGGGGTGCTGTCGATTCCAAGTTTTCCATTTCACTTCCCTCGCTTTGTCCTGCCTGGCGCTTTCCTTCTGGTTTGTCCTTAATCCACATGGTGCATACCTCCAAAACAAATAACCACACGTCTCACCGGCGGAACGGGGGTTCCTCACCGTCCAGATCGATGATCGATACCAATTCCGTCGGCATTGTACTCCGGTCAAACCGCAAAAATCTGCCCTGAAAATGCCTCCGCTATCCGTTCAGCAGCTGCTCCACCACTCCGTCCAATTCATCCGGAGAAAAATAGTGAATGATGATCTTTCCGCCACGGCGACCTTTCTGCACATCCACCCTGGTACCGAGGCGTTTCTGCAGCCGCTCCTCGAGATCCGATCGCAACGGCGCCCGCACCGGACGCTTCCCTGATTTTTTGGCCTCTGCGTGCCCCTGAACCAATCGCTCTGCTTCGCGCACCGACAATTGCTCGCTCACGATCTGCGTCGCCAAGCTGATTTGCGCAGCCGGGGTCATCAATCCAAGGATGACCTTCGCGTGGCCTGCCGACAATTGATCGGCTTCAATCATGTGCTGAACCTCGGCGGGCAACGAAGTCAGGCGCAGCATATTCGCCACCGACGACCGGTCGCAGGCGACTTTTTGCGCAATCGCCTCCTGCGTGAGGCTGAATTCATTCAGCATCCGCTGGTATGCTCGAGCGGTCTCCATAGGATTGAGGTCGTCCCGCTGAAGGTTTTCCACCAGCGCGAGCACCATCGATTCCTGGTCTGACACATTACGAATAAGAGCAGGAATCTTCTGCATTCCTGCCAACTTAGCCGCTCTCAGGCGTCGCTCACCCGCGATCAATTCGTAGATGCCGTCACCCTTTCTCCGCACCAAAATTGGTTGGAGGAGACCATTCTGCTTGAGCGAAGCCGTCAATTCGGCCAGCTCAACCTCGGAGAACTGTTGCCTTGGCTGAAAGCGATTGGGAACCACCGCTTCCAAGCGTAACTCCTGCACGTCGCCTCGCTCGGGATCGGCTGTATTGCGACCAGTCGGCAGCAGAGCGTCGAGACCTCTACCGAGGGCTTTTTTCTCCATGGACCACAAACTCCTTGGCTAGGGAAAGATAGGCTTGAGCACCGGATGATGCCATGTTGTAGAGCAATGCCGGACGGCCATAACTGGGAGCTTCGGCCAAGGTCACATTACGAGGGATCATCGTCTGATACACAGCCTCGCCGAAATGGCCTCGAATCTGCTCGACGACTTGGCGCGCCAGCGAATTACGCGCGTCATACATCGTCAACACAATGCCCTCAATTTCTAAGCTTGGATTCAATGACTGCCTCATGCGCTCAATGCTCTCCATGAGTCGCCCGAGACCTTCCATCGCATAATATTCACACTGGACCGGAATGAGCACGGAGTGCGCGGCCACCATCGCGTTGATGGTGAGAAGACCGAGGGCGGGCGGGCAGTCGAGCAAAATAGTATCGTACCGGTCAGCAACTTCCGCGAGGGCCTCCTTGAGCCGCTGCTCGCGCCCTTCCATATTCACCAATTCCACTTCAGCGCCAGCGAGGTGGGAATTCGCCGGCACTAAGGACAACCCGTTGACTGCGGTTTGCATTGCAAGGGATGCAATACTTTCCTTAATAATGATGGCGTTATAGACCGTCTTTCCCAGCGACATGGCATCCACCCCGAGGCCGCTGGTGGCGTTCCCCTGTGGGTCAATATCCACGAGAAGAACTGAACCGCCCTCAATGGCCAAGGCTGCGGCCAGATTCACTGAGGTGGTGGTTTTCCCAACTCCACCCTTCTGATTCGCGACAGCAATAATTCTCGCCATGTAATCCCAATCCCCTCTCACAGTACCCTGATACCGATGTTCCACGTGGAACATCAGGACGACTCGTTATTTCGAGAAGACAGAAAGCACGCGATGTCCAAATCCCGATGGAAGCTCATACTCGACTTCCTCCACCAAAGCAAGGCCAGCGAGCCCAACACCTCTTGGAATCCGCTCTGCGCGATACAAAATGACTTTACCGCCAGGCGCAAGCAGATCAGCAAGTAATCGACCACTCCCGTCCACCTTAAAGGCTCGCACCACGATGTGATCGAACGTTCGCCGGTTCGGACGCTGGACGTACTGCTCTAACTTGGCTGGGACCACCGTCACCTGCTGCAACCCCAGGGACCCCACGACATATCTCAAAAAGGACCCTTTTTTTTCACTCGGCTCAAGTAGCTCTAATTTCACCTGTGGCAGGAGAAATTTAAGCGGAAGGCTCGGGAATCCAGCCCCTGCCCCCACATCCAACAATTCATTTATTCCAGCATTATCAATCACTTTAATGCCGGCCATAGAATCGACGAAATGCTTGATCAGGATTTCCTCGCCATCGTCGATCGCCGTCAGATTAATCGCCCTATTCCACTTCTTGAGTTCACAGAAATAATGAAAAAACAGCGGCACGCACGAATCTGTAAGAGGAATGGCGAGCTCTGAGGCGAATCGTCCAAACGAAGCTTCAAACTTGGCAGGATCTTGTTCCACGTGGAACAAATACGCGAAACAATCTCCTTGGTCAAGAATGTTCCTTCAGACGAAGGGATATTTGATCAGAAGGAGTTGGAAGTAGCGGGATACACTCACTCATGGGCTAACGGCTGGCGCCTATGGCGCTCGATGGCAACCAGCAGAAGAGAAATTGCGGCAGGTGTGACACCGGAAATCCGCGATGCCTGCCCTACCGACGCCGGTTTTACGCGCTTGAGCTTTTCTCTGACTTCGGTAGAAAATCCGGATACCCCGTCATAGTCAAAGCTCCCTGGAATCAGCCGATGCTCAAATTTCTGTGATCGTTGAATCTGCTGCTGCTGCCTCTTGATGTACCCCTCATACTTCACTTCGAGCTGTACGGCGTCCATAACGTCGGCATCCTCAATCTCAGAGCCGCCGAATACAGAAGAGATTTTTTCATACGTCAGATCCTGGCGCCTTAGGATTTCCGCCAACGATTGCGTCGGAGAGACCGGCCCAATCTCGAATTCTTCAAGCAGTCGCCTGACCTCCGGGGTCAACTTCGGCCTTGTATCCTTGAGTCGCTGAACCTCCCGCTCAATAGCCAAACGCTTCTCTTCAAATTTCTGGTGGACACCATCCGGGATGAGTCCAATACGATGTCCGAGATCCATCAGGCGGAGATCCGCATTGTCATGGCGTAACAACAATCGATATTCCGCACGCGAGGTAAACATGCGGTAGGGCTCTCTCGCGTCTTTCGTGATCAAATCATCAATTAATACACCGATGTACGCCTGTGATCGATCGAGGACAAGCGGGGCATCACCTCTCAGCTTCAACGCCGCATTGATACCGGCCATGATGCCTTGCGCCCCGGCCTCTTCATAGCCGGATGTGCCGTTAATCTGGCCTGCATGGTAAAGCCCGTCAACCAGCTTCGTCTCCAACGAATTATGGAGCTGCCGAGGCGGGAAATAATCATACTCCACCGCATATCCCGGCTTTAAGATCTTGGCCCGTTCCAATCCCGGAATGGTCTTTAACATGGCTGCTTGCACATCCACCGGCAAACTCGTCGAAATGCCATTCGGGTAGAATTCGTTCGTATCAAGCCCCTCCGGCTCGACGAAGATTTGATGCCGGTCTTTCTCGGCGAACCGGACGACTTTATCCTCGATGGACGGGCAATACCGAGGACCAATACTGTCGATCACCCCGCTGAACAATGGAGATCTATCGATATTGTTCGCAATAATATCATGCGTTTGTGAGTTCGTATGCGTCAAATGACACGGCACTTGCGGCAAGGGAATGTGGCTGGTGCGATACGAAAATGGCGGAGGCGGATCGTCACCGGGCTGCATCTCCATCGTCGAAAAGTCGATGGTGTCACGATCCAATCGGGGAGGAGTTCCCGTTTTCAAGCGGCCCACCTCAAACCCGAAATCCCGCATGCAATCGGAAAGGTGCTCAGCCGATGACTCTCCGGCTCGTCCGGCCGGAAAGTGACTCAGGCCGATATGGATGAGCCCTTTCAAAAAGGTGCCGGACGTGAGCACCACCGCACGAGCCTCAATGTGCTGCCCAGAATCGGTCACAATGCCGGTCACGGCCCCGGCGTGGGTAAGGATACGATCAACGGTCCCGCTGCGGATGTGGAGGCCCGGCTGTGCGCGAAGCGTATCCTGCATCACCTGCCGATAAATCTTCTTATCGCACTGCGCGCGCAATGCGCGAACCGCCGGCCCCTTACTCGTATTGATCATCCGGAACTGAATGCCTGCCTGATCCGTGTTCCGTCCCATTTCTCCGCCCAACGCATCAATCTCTTTGACGAGATGTCCCTTGGCGATTCCGCCGATGGCTGGATTACACGACATTTGTGCAATGCGGTCAGGATCCATGGTCAGCAACAGGGTGCGCGCACCCATACGCGCCGCAGCGAGAGCCGCTTCACAACCCGCATGCCCTCCTCCCACCACGATGACGTCGCATTGTTCGCTCATACCGGACATCCTTTCATTTCCCGATACAAAACTCTGCAAAAATGCGCTCGAGAATTTCATCCGTCGCAATGACGCCCGTAATTTCTCCTAAGGCATCTGCCGCAATGCGGAGATCCATGGCGACGAATTCTCCCGCACGGCCCGCGTCGACGGACTGTCTCGCCTGATCGACCCCTTGCAGGGCGTGCTCCAGCGCGACGGTATGGCGCAGGTTCGTCACGAGCACGCCTTCATGCGACTCCAAGGCACCAGGCATCAGTCGTCTGCGAATGGCCTCCTGCAGCTGGTTCAGCCCGGTCGCCAAGGTGGCGGAAATTTCGAGAACTTCGCCATGGCCGGGACAAGCCCGATCAAGATCATCGCTCGATAATTGGCGCGGAAGATCGCATTTATTGATGACGAGCAATGCGCGCGTCGCCTCAGGCTCTGCGAGAAGGGCGCGATCGCTTTCCGATAAGAGTTGGGAGCCATCCAGGAGGATCAGCGCAAGATCGGCATCTGCCCAAGCCACTCTGCTGCGGCGAATGCCTTCGACTTCCACCGGATCGTCCGTCTTGCGTATACCCGCCGTATCCACCAATCGCACGGGAATGCCCTCAATGCTGACCACTTCCTCCAGCAGATCTCGGGTGGTGCCGGGAATCGCTGTCACGATCGCGCGATCGCTGTGCAGCAAGGCGTTCATCAAGCTGGACTTGCCGACGTTCGGGCGTCCAAGAATCGCCACGACCGCCCCTTCCCTCCAGATGCGGCCGTCACGTCCCGACTGAAGCAACCGACGCAGTTTGTGCAAGGTGGCGTCCAGCAGCCGCATCAATTCGTCCTGCCGAACAAACGAAATATCTTCTTCCGCAAAATCCAAGGCGGCTTCAATGTGCGCCAGCGCCACAACCAACTCAGACCGGATCTCCTCCACGTGGCGGGATAACTCTCCCCGTCGTTGGGACTGGGCCACGGTCAGGCTACGTGCGGTCTTCGCGCGAATGGTATCGAGCACTGCCTCGGCTTGTGCGAGATCGAGACGCCCGTTGAGAAACGCTCGCTTCGTAAATTCACCCGGCGCCGCAAGCCGTGCTCCCGCGGAGAGTAATCCACGGCACAGCTGGTCCAAAATAACCGGCCCACCGTGGCATTGCACCTCCACTACATCTTCTCCGGTGAAAGAATGCGGGCCTTTCATCACCACGACGAGCGCCTCATCGATAAACCTCGGCGGCCCGGCATCATGAGTGCCAGTGGGAGGTGCGTTCGTAATGTCAGCGCAGAGATCGGCGAGGGTGAGCCGATGCGTGGGGATACCGTTCAAGGCTTTACCCGACCGGAGACGTACGACCTGAGAAGCGACGTCAAGAGCGTGAAGGCCGCTGATGCGGAGTATGCCGATGCCCCCTTCGCCGGGGGGTGTGGCAATGGCACAGATGGTATCGTCTAGCGCGCCAAGCATGACGCACCCAGTGAGGTGGTACTATTCGGCAGTTGAAGCGTTTCGCCGTTTGCCGTTACTTTTCTGGTCCTTCGATTCGTCACTGGCAGGCGCATCACCGTCCTCCGCCGGCGCCTGCCACTTCTTCCCAAACAACCGCTCGGTGACGACTTGCTGTGTAATGGTGAGCGTATTGTTCGTCAGCCAATACAGCACTAACCCCGCCGGGAAGTTTACGAACAGGAAGGTCATGAACACCGGGAGGAACAACATGATCTTCGCTTGCGTCGGATCCATCGTGGTCGGTGTGATCTTTTGCTGAATGACCATGGTGGCGCCCATGATGATCGGCAAGACGTAATAGGGATCTTGCACCGACAGATCTTTGATCCACAGCATGAATGGCGCCTGCCGGAGATCGATCGTCATGTACAGGATATTAAACAACGCGACAAAGACCGGCATCTGAAGCACCATCGGCAAACAGCCGCCGACGGGATTCACGCGATGATCCTTGTACAGTTTGATCAACTCCTTGTTCAGCCGCTCGCGATCATCCTTGAACTTATTTTGAATGGCGAGGACCTTCGGCTGAATGACCTGCATCTGCTTCATCGACTTGTAGCTTTTGTACTGTAGCGGCACGAACATCAGCTTGATCAGCATCGTCAAGAGGATGATCGTCACACCATAGTTGTGCGTAAACTCGTAGAGGAATCGCAGGACGTAAAAAATGGGCTTAGCGACCGCCTTAACCAGTGCCCAGCTGCCAAAGACAAACCAACCGAAGTCAATCGTATCTTCCAGGCCGGCATTCAGTCCCTTCAGAATGTCGTATTCTTTAGGCCCGGCATAGAGCTGCATTGCCAGGGTCGATCCCGAAGTCGGCGCAGGAAATCTGACACCGGCAGACACCAACTTATCGCCTTCTTTCTTCGCCAGAGCCGACGCAGCCTTCTGGGGCATCAGGACGCTGATAAAATACTTATCCTGAATGGCAGACCACTTCACCTCTCCCTTGCGCTCCGCTTCGCCGTCCGGGGTTTCCTTCAAGACCTTGTCATCAACCAGAGAGGCTGAGCCCATCAGGCCGATAAATCCCTCGCCCCATTCGACGATGCCAAAATTGGTCCCAAGGGTCACATCGAGCGGCGTCGTGAGGCCTTGCGTCCGAATCGCAATGTCCACCACATACGATCCATGATGGAACGTCAATTCCTTCTCGACATCCATATTCCGTTGGGTGTCGTGATACCGGAATGTGAGGTGGCCGATGGGATGGGCGCTATCGAGGCGATAAATGTCCTGCGTGACCTGGTAGAGGGCAGATCCAAGATCGGACGTCACGGACTGATCGGTGGTGACCAGACTTAAGGGCCCCTTGAAGCGTCCCCCTACATACACGAGCTGGACCGGCACAGGCCCCTGGTCCGTTGCCGTGGTATAGCGCTTCAGCTCCCACGACTTGAGCACCCCGCCACGGTTCGTAAACTTGGCCCGGAACAATTCCGTATCCACTTCGATCGTCTGCTCTTCTTTGACCAGTCCCGTCCCACCGTCTGATGCAGCAGGCGTGGAGTTCGTGCCGGTCGGGGCGGAAGACGCAGAACTCGCAGGCAGGGCGGAGCCACTCTCGGATCGGCCGGACTTTTGTTCCGCGATCGGGGTACTTGCCGTGGTTGCGACTTGGACAGGCTCCGACGGGGGTAACAACCCCATACCTTTCAAGAGATAGTCGTAGCCGATAATGACAGCCAGAGAGACGATGAGGAAAACAATGACGCGCTTTTCCATGAATTTATGTGCCGAATGGAGACTGAGGTGTTGTGGTCACAAGGATTACCGTACCGGATCCACTCCACCAGGATGGAATGGGTGACATTTCAGAAGGCGCCGACCAGCCATGACTCCCCCCCTGAGTAGTCCGTGGCGATCAATGGCGTCTTGCGCATAGACGGAACACGTCGGATGGAAACGGCACGCAGGGCCGAGCATAGGCGACACACAGGTCCGATAGACTGACAGGAAGCCGATAGCCACATACCTCACGAGGAGGAATCCCCAAAACGGGCCAACCGCTGTCTTTGCAATGTGCTGCGCCATACGCTCTGCAGCTCCACAAACGGCACGTTCAGGCAATCACGTTTGGGGAACACCAGAAAGGCATGCCCCGAAGCCAACGCCGGCCGAACTGCACGACCCAATTCTCGGAACAAACGTTTGGCCCGGTTCCGCCGCACCGCCGTCCCAAACCGCCTTCCGATGACAATCCCCATCATGGCGTCCTGAGGCATCATGCCCGGACAAATCTGGAGATTGAAGAATCCCGTCGAAACACGTCGCCCGTTTTTCTTGATGAGCTGGATCTCCCGGCTACGCTTCAAGAAAAGCGGCGCACACGCCTGTCCTGCCGTCATAACGACCTGTCTGCGGGGCCTCAGGTTCGACCGCGCTTCAACACATCGAAGTCGCGTACCGCCCCATGTGTCGACCTTGTTCTTCCACGACCAGGCTAAGACGACAGTATTCACCCCCGGTGACTACCCACCACCTGGATGTTTGCCTACATGCAGATTGCCTAGCGGCAGGAAAGAATCAGACGGTGAGGCGAGCGCGGCCCTTGGCTCTGCGACGAGCAATAACTTTGCGGCCGTTCTTAGTGCTCATGCGCTTCCGAAATCCATGTTCCCGCTTGCGCTTGAGATTCGAGGGCTGTTTAAAAGTGAACGACATTGCGCACTCCTTCTCGAGAGATCATTTTTCAATGAAGAGGCCGCATTATAGGGGCGTCACGGAAGGGTGTCAATCAATCTACCATCGAGTCTCCGCCGCAACATGAAGAATGAACTCCAGACGGTGCCGAGCGCACGGCCCCTGCTGATGCACCGGCACTCTATCGCCCGCCGGTGCTTGAGGCACTCTTGCCCGATTGCGGCAAAGATGCCACAGCGATCCACCAGCTCTGCCACGGAATACTTCAGCGTAACTGCTTGTTCTGCCGAGACATTCAACGATCTCCCCACAAATAGGACTCCTGGCACCTACATTGCGTAAGAGGAGATTGGTTCGATAGGACCATCGAGTCTCTCGGGCGTGCACCAAACAATGCGGAACGGCGTCAGAGCCAGACCAGCAGGAAGGCCCCACGGTAACACTCCCGTCCGAGTGAGGACAAAAGACGGGAAGAACTCGCGGGACAGCCATCCACACGATAGAATACAACGAGTATGAGCCGTCTAGATCACCTCTGCCACATCCTCACTCGCTTCACCCTCGTCGCTCTGTTGTCGATGAGTCTGGGCGGGTGCGTCGAAACCGTTCCTGAGGAGTTGGTTGAGGCCATCGAGAGTCTCGACCGCGACCTGACTACCCTTCGAGCCTCCGATGTCACGCCCGAAGCCTATTCCAAGTTTTCCCGCCAATGGATTGCGTTGAAGGGTCGCGTTCGATCCGAGGAAAATATCGTTCGGTGGCCCTGGGAAGACAACGAGCTGGAAACCGATCTGGAAGCCCTTCAAGTCGAGGCTACGCAACTCGTAAGCGACGTCAATAGCCGCATTCAGGCTCAGCGCACCACTGCCGAGACGAAACTCGCCAAAATCGAACAACGGCTGCGCCTCATGAACACCCGGGTAGGAGACATCGGCAGCCGCGTGGTGCTCGGCGAGCATCCAGTCGAAACTGAGGTGCACGTCAAACAGGCCCGGCTGTTTCTTGAGCAAGGACAATTCGAACATTCCATCCAGGCCTCAGAGCGAGCCGGTCAAACCCTGCTGACCCAGACCGCCCTCCTTACCAATGAATTAGGCCGATATGCGGACGATGATCTGATCGCGGCCTGGCGGGAATCTGCGCAACGGACCATAAACTGGTCTCGAACGCACCGGGCCCAGGCCATTGTCGTCAGCAAGGCCGACCGCGTCCTCACGTTGTATAAGAACGGTCGGAAAGTACTGACCTATCCTATTCGATTAGGATCAAGAGGCATCCGGGCAAAACAACATTACGGTGACGGCGCAACCCCCGAAGGTGAATATCGCATTCAACGCAAACGCGGGCCCGGACAGACGCCGTACTTCCGCGCCCTGATTCTCGACTATCCCAATATCGACGACCGACGCCGATTCGAGGAGGCCCAGAAGGCGGGACTCATCCCAAAAAGCCAACATATGCCAGGCCTCATTCAGCTCCATGGCATCGCGCAAGGGATTTCGGATCAACCGTACGGCAGTATCGTGCTGGACAATCCGCAGATTGCCCGGCTGTTTGATCAAGTCGCCGTAGGAACACCGGTCAATATCGTGGGCGCGTTAGAATCCCAGAACTCCATCTCGCTTGTGCTGGCTGACTTAGGCGATCAGGAAGAAGAAACCTAGCGTAGCCGTGCTCCGCCGTGTTCAGCCGTCCCATCCGCGCTCCCGATCCTTCATCCAACCTGGTTCTACGCAATCCCCCGCTACATGCTATCGACCTCGCTCGTTTGCCTTTTCAATCTCACGAACCTAAGATAGGGCTCACCTGCGTGCATCGTCGTTCCTCCACCTATGGAAGAGAGCGTGTTATGCCGATCCGTCCCAAGGTCTCCCCCCTGCTGGACAACCATAGCCTCGCGACGACATTCGATGATCTAGCAAATACCCGCGCGATCGAGCGTCTGTGGACGCGAGACCATACCCTGTGGAAACCGAATCCGACGGAAATCGATAACCGGCTGGGATGGCTGACCGTCCTCGACCATATGCAGGACGGACTCTCCGACTTGCGAAGCTTCGCGCAAGCCGCTCGAGAGGCCCGCACGACCGATGTGGTGCTCCTCGGAATGGGCGGCAGCAGTTTGGGACCAGAAGTATTGCGCTGTACCTTTGGATCCTCGAAAGGCGCACCGCGACTCTGGGTCTTGGACTCCACGGTACCAGGCTGGGTGCGGCAGGTGACGAATGCGATTCAGCCGGCACGAACGTTGTTTCTCGTCGCGAGCAAATCCGGCGGAACGATTGAAGTCATGTCCCTCTTCGCGCACTTCTGGGAGCTCGTTCATCGGACGAAAGGTCATCGCGGCGGCGCGCAGTTTGTCGCTATTACCGATCCGGCAACTGGCCTCGAGCAACTCGCGCGAGAGCGCGGGTTCTGGCGCACCTTTACCAATCAGCCGGACATTGGCGGGCGCTACTCCGTGCTCTCATATTTTGGGCTGGTTCCCGCGGCCCTGCTTGGACTGGATGTGGGAAAACTTCTCAGTCGCGCACTGGCCATGCGCGAAGCCTGTCGGCAGACGGCGGCCAAAGAGAATCCAGGCGCGGCCCTGGGAGGCCTGATGGCTGCCATGGCCCGAAGCGGGCGAGACAAGGTGACCCTTCTCACATCTCCCGCGCTGGCCTCTTTCGGACTCTGGGTAGAGCAATTGCTCGCGGAAAGCACCGGGAAGGAAGGGACCGGCCTCATTCCCGTCGCGGGAGAACCATTCGCATCACCCGCTGTCTATGGAACAGATCGGGTATTTATCTCCCTTCGTTTGAGAGGCGATCGCAACGCCTCCTTAGACAGAACCATTTCCTCCCTCCAGCGAGCGGGACAACCGGTGTATGCCTTACAGCTGAAGGATCGTTACGACCTGGGCGGCGAATTTTTCCGGTGGGAGTTTGCCACGGCCATTGCGGGACATGCGCTCGGCATCCAGCCGTTCGACCAGCCGAATGTACAGGAAAGCAAAGACAACACGGGGCGTGTCCTGAAAGAGGTCGAATCTCAGGGGAAATTACCCTCCATCGCAAGCCTGCCGCCGAAACAAGCCTTGACCCAATTGCTCGATCAACTGGGGCCGAATCGCTACCTGGCCATTCTGGCCTACACCACCCCGACGAGCCAGGTAGAAGCTGCCCTGCGTGCCCTGCGGAAAGCCTTCATGGTACGGCACCGCCTGGCCACGACAGCGGGATATGGCCCCCGATACCTGCATTCGACGGGACAACTACACAAGGGCGGACCGAACAGCGGACTGTTTCTTGAATTCGTCGATTCGATGAAGCCGGATCTCGCGGTGCCGGAAAAATTCTACACGTTCGGCACCTTGGCTCAGGCCCAGGCCCTTGGCGATCTTCAGTCACTGCAAACACATCAGCGCCCGGCGGTGAGAATCGCTCTCGGCCCGAATCCGGTCCGTACCATCCGGAGCCTCGTGACATTCCTCACCCCCCCCAAGTCCACGCGCCGGACATCCGTTCCTAAAAAACGGACTACTCCCACTCGTCGCACCCGCCGTTGAAATGGCACCCCCGCCGGAACGCTATATTTTTGCCGATGCACAGGACCTGGTCCGCGCCGCCGCAATCCTTTTCGTAACAGTGGGGCAACAAGCCATAGGCCAGCGTGCGCGCTTTCTTGTGGCTTTGTCCGGAGGATCCACCCCGAAGGAGCTCTATAAGGTCCTGACCAGCCGGGAGTTCGCCCCGCAACTCGACTGGAGCAAGGTGCATTTCCTGTTCGGCGATGAACGCGCGGTGCCGCCTACACATCAGGACAGTAACTTTGGCCTGGCGAATACGCTCTTGTTCACCCCGCTCGATATTCCACCCGCACACATTCACCGGATGCGCGGAGAAGACCCGCCGGAGACCGCGGCCGCTCAGTACGAAGACCTGTTGCGACGGATCACGTCCGCCACTGCGGAACAGTGGCCGGTGCTGGACCTCGTCCTACTCGGCATGGGGGAGGATGGGCACACCGCCTCGCTGTTCCCCGACACGCCGGCCCTGAGGGAACAGACCAGGTGGGTCACTCCAGGCATCTCTCCGCAAGGGACGCGATCCCGCATCACCCTCACCCTAGGTGTGATCAATCATGCGAGTGTGATACTGTTCCTCGTGACCGGACCGAATAAGGCCACCGTCGTCCGCCGTGTCGTCGAACATCGTGCCGACGCCCCCGCTCCCTATCCGGCAGCGCGGATCCGTCCTGAGACGGGGCGATTGTTGTGGTATCTTGACCGCGCCGCCGCCGCGGAATTGACTGCGGCGACAGACGAGTTGTCATCAAAAGAGGCACCATGATTCTGGCAGGTGATATCGGCGGGACCAAGACGAACTTAGCCCTCTATGAATGGACCAGCGGGCGGGTCGAACCGGTGCGCGAGGACAGTTTTCACAGCGCGGACTATAAAGCCCTCGAAGACATCATCGACGAATTCCTCGCCACGCCGCTCGTCAAACCGGTACCAAACAGCGCTCTGGCAGAGGACCCCATCGATCCTGACAGCGATGTCACCGCTGAGGCCGTCGAAGTCGCTCCAGAGCCTATTGTTCTGACGGCGGCTTGCTTTGGCGTGGCGGGTCCTGTGATCGACAACCGTTGCCGCACGACCAATCTCCCCTGGTTCATCGACGGAGCCGCCCTGGCCGAACGGTTCGTCATTCCCCAGGTACGCCTCCTGAATGATCTTGAAGCCACGGCTCATGGCCTCTTGCATCTCACTGCCGAGGAAGTCGTGGTGCTGAACGCGGGCGCACCGCCAAAGAAGAAACAAGCGCTCGCCCTGATCGCAGCGGGGACCGGCCTCGGCGAATGTATCCTCTACTGGGACGGAGCCCAGTACCGTCCCATGCCGTCGGAAGGCGGACATACGGACTTTGCGCCCAACAGCGACAGCGAGATCGAGCTGCTTCGTCATCTGCGCGGCAGCTATCTCCACGTCAGTTACGAACGCATCGTCTCGGGGCCCGGGCTTCACGCGATTTATGAGTATGTGCGCGATACCAAAAAGAATGAACCGACGTGGCTGGCCGAGAAAATCAAAGTCGGCAATCCAGCCGCCGAGATTGCCGAGGCCGGACTCAAAGGCCAAGCCGAAATCGCCACACAAGCACTCGACTTATTCGCATCGATCTACGGGGCGGAAGCCGGCAATCTGGCGCTGAAAGCACTCACGCTGGATGGAGTCTACGTCGCCGGCGGCATTGCGCCCAAACTCCTGAAGAAACTGCAGGACGGCTCATTCATGCGCGGCTTCACCAACAAAGGCCGCTACAAACGGCTGATGAACCAGATTCCGGTGAAAGTCGTGATGAACGATAGAACCGCTCTGCTCGGCGCTGCCTCCGTGGCGGCACAACTCACATCTCCTCCTTCACTATGACAACCACATCCTGTGACCTCGATTCGGAAAAGCGCCAAGCCGCGCTCAAGGCAACGGAGTTTGTTCACGACGGCATGGTCGTGGGACTCGGAACCGGCACCACCTCGAAACATCTCATCCTCGCCCTTGGCGAACGGGTGCGTGCCGGGCTCAACATTCAAGCCGTCCCGACATCACACGATACCGCGGCGCTCGCCAGATCATCCGGCATTCCGCTGATCGAATCGGACAATGCCTGGATGATCGATGTCGCGATCGATGGAGCGGACCAAGTCGATCCCGCATTGAATCTCGTGAAGGGCGGCGGGGGCGCGCTGTTGAAGGAAAAAATTGTGGCCGCCGCCGCGAAACGATTCATCGTCATGGTCGACCATACGAAACTTGTCCCGGCGCTCGGTGGCAGTTTCCCTCTGCCCATTGAAGTCGTGCCGTTTGGATGGGGCAGCACCGCCCGACACATCGAAGCAGCGTCCGGCGGCAAAGCGGTCTTACGCCAGCGCAACGGAAACGTGTTTCAGACCGAAGCGGGACATGTCATCCTCGATCTGCACATGCCCAACATCGATGACCCCGCTGCATTGGAAATTGAACTGAACCAGATTCCCGGCATTGTTGAAACCGGGCTATTCATCGGACGAACCAGTATCCTGATCGTCGGTCACGGACAAGGCACCGACATCACTCATGCCCCTGAGCCATGACCAGCCCGCACGGCGACCCGCCGGTGACGCGGCGGCAGGCGGCTGGCCTGATCGCGCGTGCCGCGAGCCATGCGGTCTTGTGGCTGGGCGCGGGGCAGGGAGCGGCGGCATGGCTCTTTGTGCCGGCAGCCTGGAGCCGAGCCGATTCACCTCACAACCACCAATCCCCTAAGAGCACTATGACGACTTCATCCGCAATGGTGTCCGATCCCTACCGCCTCCCGCGCCATGTCATCCCCACACACTATGACCTGCGCATCGAGCCGGACCTCCCCTCACATTCATTCACGGGCCATGAGGTGATCACCCTGACCGTCATCGAGCCCACCACCGAGGTGCTCCTCAACGCGACGGAGCTGGACGTATCAGCCGCGACAGTGTCTGGCGACGGACAATCACCCCGCGTTGGAACCGTGCGGATGGATCCCGAACTGCAGCGATGCCACATCACGTTCCCATCAGTCGTTCCACCGGGTGTGTGGAAGTTACGCCTGGCATTTCGCGGTACGTTGAACGACAAGCTTCGGGGTTTCTATCGCAGCACCTACAAAGACGAGCGGGGTGTCGCGCACACCCTCGCCGCCACGCAGTTTGAAGCAACGGACGCGCGACGGGCTTTCCCCTGTTGGGACGAGCCTCACTTCAAGGCCGTCTTCGCCGTAACCTTGGCCATCGATCCCGCGCTGACAGCCATTTCGAATACGCGGATCGTCGACGACCGCCTCGAGGGCGGCACACGCGTCGTGCGCTTCGCGGAATCCATGAAGATGTCCACGTATCTCGTCGCCTTCATCGTCGGCGAGCTAGTGTCGACGGCACCGATCATGGCTCGACAAACGCCGGTTCGCCTCTGGGCTATCCCCGGCAAACAGCACCTGACTCCATTCGGGCATGAGATCGCGGTGTACTCACTCAATTTCCTGGCCGACTACTACGCAATTCCCTATCCGGGCGACAAACTGGATTTGATTGCCATTCCCGATTTCGCCTCCGGCGCCATGGAAAATCTGGGCGCCATCACCTTTCGTGAAACCGCCTTGTTACTCGATCAACGCACCGCCACGCATGCGGAGCAAGGGCGCATTGCGGATGTTGTGGCCCATGAGAATGCGCACATGTGGTTCGGCGACTTGGTCACCATGGCCTGGTGGAACGGACTCTGGCTGAACGAAGCCTTCGCGACGTTTATGGAAATGCTGGTGGTCGATGCCTGGAAGCCGGAGTGGGAACGGTGGACGGCCTTTGGCATGGCACGCGCCGCCGCCCTGTCGGTAGATGGCCTGCTGAGCACGAGGCCGATTGAATTTCCCGTGCGCGCGCCGAAGGAAGCCGAAGCCATGTTCGACGTGTTGACGTACGAGAAAGGCGCGTCCGTCCTTCGCATGCTGGAGCAGCATATCGGTCCGACGGTGTTCCGGGACGGCGTACGCCACTATCTCACCGCGCATGCCTATGGGAATGCCGAAACCACGGACCTATGGGTCTCACTCGGGCACGCATCGAAGCAAGACGTGCCGGCGTTGATGAACGAATGGATTTTCTCGCCCGGTTATCCATTGATTTCACTCGCCGTCGAGACACCGTCCACGTTGACGCTTACGCAACGCCGGTTCACCTACGCCGATGACTCGTCGGCGACTGCATCGGGAGCAGCCGCACCCCAGTGGCACGTGCCGGTGCAATTACGTATCACCACCAAACGAGGCACTGAAACCAAACGCGTGCTGCTCAGTGATCGGGAGAATCGCCTCCCCCTTCCGGAAGATTGGACATCGGTGCTGGCCAATGAAGGGGGCCACGGGTTCTATCGCGTGCGATACAGCGCAGCGTTGCTCAGCGGACTGCAGAAGGACGGGCTGAACAACCTGGCCCCGGTAGAACGATTTAATTTATTGAATGATACCTGGGCCGCGACCCTGGCCGGCATGGTCTCGTCCGCCGACTACCTTGCCTTGACCGAGCATTTCCGTCATGAACAGGATCCGCATGTCTGGGCCGTTATGCTGGGGTCCTTCTCCACG
>VOPT01000065.1 GCA_009594865.1 Nitrospira sp.
GATTGGGTCGGAATACGCAGGCTGTCGTGTTCACGCGATAGTCTGCCCACCGCAACAGTCACTTCACCGATGGAGGGGCTCTCATGGGCGTCACGCATGCCGTTCGATCCCGATCACGTCATCAGGCATTTCGATCCATTCGCCGACAACTCCTTCAAGATCAGCGCAACCTCCTACGGCAAGCGGTCAGCTGGGGACCACCGGCAACGGAATCCGAACTGCCGGCCGATGTTCTCGACATCGCGACCTGTGATCGTGACCTTGCGCTCGACGATCTGATGAGACAACGCGCATTTGCCAGGCTGCAACAAGTGAACCGGGCGCTCAGTCGCATTGACCAGGCTTCGTATGGCATGTGCCATCTCTGCCGGGCGGATATCCCTCTCCCTCGCCTTCGGGCACAGCCCGATGCCACGCTCTGCGTGGACTGCAAAAGTGAGTGTGAACATCGCGCCCTGCTCCGTACTGGAACCTAGCCTTCTTGAGGGATGGGGGAGTTGAGCTGCGCCCACCTCTCCGCACCTCTCTCCTGAGCTGTCCCCCTCTTCTGAGCCGGAGCGGGACAGCCCCCCTCCCTATTTCTACAGATCGTTCAGGATGGTGGCTAGCCGGAGATACCGCGAGTGGATCAGCGACATGCCGACCCGGCAATGAGAACTGATGGAAAGCGAGGAGGGAATAGCCGTACGCAAGCAGCGACGCCGAGATGGGCTTTCACAACACGGCTTTACAAGGCGTCAGCGGATAGTCGTTCGAGTCGCTCACCTATGCACCCCGGGCAGAGTGTCGCCTGAAACCTGCGAACTCCACCCATGGAGCGAAAGTCGTTGTGACATTCCCGACAGACGCGGTTGCCCTGTGGTCCGCCATGGCGAAGCGTCAACACATCTTGTCGGCGCGAACGAGGGCGATAGATTTGCAGGCCTCCCAGTACAAGTCGCATGTGATCCTCCTGCATTGGTGGTGAGATGCGGCGACAATGACCAGCGTACAGGGGGAAGATCACCGCGACTTCCAGAGCAGGTAAACAGTGTGTTAACGGAAGAGGCGATGATGGTTCGAAGAGAGGTTCGGCAGATACGAGGCTGATCAGAACATTGTCGCCGGATACCGATCGGATGCAGCGCAAAAAAAGAGCCGCGCACCCCCTGATGGTGCGCGGCCTCGTCCCAATGCGCTCCGCTGTTACTTCGTCGACACTCGAGCCCGTTCGATGACCGATGCCCATGAAGGTTCAAGATCGCGCTTCGCCGTTGCCTGAAACCGGGCTTCAGCCTCTGCGTCACGGCTTCCACCTTTCACGTTGACCGTATGCACCGCGAAATAGGCGGGAGTGCCAAGAATCTGAAGATCGGCAATCACTTGCGCCAACGGCTTTCCCCAGAATACTTCGAAGTAGTGCGCCTGCACCTCATCGGCTGCATTGTCCTGAAGAACCATCGTCGATGCGCCAACCTCATATTCACCCATGAAACGCATGCTTCCTGCCGTGACCGTGGTATCGCTTTGCTTCACCACTGACTTCGGCAACAGAAAGAGGGTCACTTCCCGCACCTTACCGAATCCCTTTTCCGATGTGCTGAATGCCACCGCAGCATACCGGCCTGGGGGCACATTCTGCACATAGACGGTTCCACCGCCACCGGCTCCGGGAGGAGGAGACGCAATACTCGTCGGAATGAGTTTGGTCCCTTCGTATAAATCCCGGCCATTTTCGATCTTCACGAGATACAGGCGATCTTCTGTATTGGGCACCCATGCGGCACTCTTGAGCGTGATGCCGATGACGGCACTGTGCTGATCGACCGGCTTGGTAATATGGACCGGGGAAACGAACTCTCCGGCGAGCAGCTGAAACTGTTTTTTCGGAGGCTTACTCACACAGGCCGCATTGGCCAGACAGGCCATGGCTACGATCGCGATGACTATTCGGTTCATAGAACGTCCTCTGGGTGGGTCGTACGTATCGGTTCGGCGGCCACAGTGTAGGAGGTTCTACGTTGCGTCTCAATCAATACTTATGAAGGGGTGCGCGAGGGACGGACGGATCTCAGGAGCACGGTAGGAGTGGGGGACACGTGTTGGGAGGACACGTAGGACAAACGATGGAGAAGGAGTCGAGGGCTCAGGCTCCTAGGGAACGGGGGACACAGGCGCAAGGGGCAGATCCGCAGCTGTTTTCCCCTGGCTCTGGCTTTCCAACGAGAGCCGCTTCAACACACTCTTGGCGCGCTCCTCCAGGCGCTCAGCCTCGCCGGAGCGTTGGCGGCGCCTTAATAATGAGGCATAGCTCTTCAACGTCTTCACATAAGCTTCACGATCATAGCCCACCGCCTGCTCGTAGATGACCAACGCCTGTTTGTACAAATCTTCCGATTGATCCAGCTTATTCTGCGACTGGTAGAGCGATGCCAGGTTTTTCAGTTCGCCCGCGACCTGAGGATTTTCGGCACCCTGCTGTTTTTCTCGGATGGCAATCGCCTGCTGAAACAACGGCTCTGCCTGCGAATACAGTCCCTGCAGTTCATAGAGTTGTCCCAAGCGACTCATGGCCTCAGCCGTGTCCACATGGTCGTTCCCGAGCGACTTCCGAAAGATGCTCACGGCACGCTGATAGAGCGCTTCGGCTTGAGGATATTGGTTCTGCGCCCGATAGGTGTCGCCAAGATTTTCCAGGTTTCTCGCCACGATCGGATGATTGGGGCCAAAGGCTTTTTCATGAATCGTGAGGGCGCGTTGATACAGCGGCATGGCGCGAGGATGTTGCCCCTGTGCCTGGTACATCTTCGCCAGATTGTCCCGGGTGATGGCCGTCAAGCTATGCTCCGGGCCGAGCTGTTTCTCGAAGATGGCAAGGGCTCGCTGCAGAACCGGTTCGGCATCGGAGAATCGTCGTTGATCCTGATACACCACGGCAATGTTATTCAGGCTTTCTGCCGTTTTGCTGTGATCGGGACCGAACACCTTTTCACGAATTTCTCTGGCTCGTTGATGGAGCGCTTCCGACTGTGTGTACAATCCCTGGAGGCGATAGAGCTCACCCAAGTCTGTCAAACTCGCAGCCGTCTCAGCGTGAGCAGGTCCGTAGACGCGTTCCCTGATTGCCAAGGCTTCCTGGAACAGCGCCTCAGCGCGGGGATACCGGCCTAGCTCACGATTCACTTCACCCAGCTGGCTCAGCGTTTCAGCGAGACGCTTGCCTTGGGGATCGAGCACTTCCGCCTCTTTGCGCGCCGCCACAAAGGATTCCTCGGCATGCGTATAGTCGCCTGCGCGCATGGCGTTATTGCCATCATTCATCGCGGCACGCCAGCGATGGTCTTCCGCGCAACCGGAGAGGGTGCCCAGAAAAGCCAGACCAAGGGTGAGTGCCAGCGCGTTCGATCGCATGTTCATGTTGTTAACTCTTCGGTGGTGAGGCGGTTGTGTTTGGAGACTACCCTGCTTGCGAAATACTCTAAGACTTACCCGCTCTGGAGGCTCAAATCAACCCCGAGGGAGCAACTTTTTGTGGAATCGATGGATCATTCAATTTTTCAGACACTTAGCCTTCTGAAGCTTGGCACATACTGTGTGCGAATAGAGACACGAACGACTAGGAAAGGCACATCGTGAGGATGGAGATCAACGATGGGGTTCCGAAGCAGAATCGACGCGGGGAGCAAGCTTGGCGATGCCGGACGTATCGTAGGGCAACACGCTGAAGACTTTGGCCACATCGATTGCCGGCTTCCCGGGGCGTAACACTTTTTGCGCCAGTGTCGCCACCCATGAGAGCGGCACCAGAACAAACCTGGGCAACCAGAAGACGCTCAGGTCGGGATTGGCCTGGCGAAGACGATCCAGGAGCTCCCGTTTGGTCGGAGACACGGGATCGAGCAGATTCAGAGGACTAGGCACCATGTCCCAGGCGTCGGTCATCCAGCCGAGGAAGCGACCGGCAAATCCAACATCCACGACTCCAAGCCGATCACTCGCCGACCCTACGGCCACAAAGATATTGCCCAAGCGCTTGCCGAGACGGCCAGGCGGGTCGAAATCACGATAATCAACCAGGGCTCCCGGGCGAATGACCTTCACCGACAGACCCAACTCTTTCCCGAGTTGCACGGCCAGGCGTTCCGATTCCAACTTGCCCCAGACATAGGGCCCCGACCCCTTGCTGTCAGGTTCCAAGGGATGATTGTCGGGAATCGGCCGTCCCGTGCCTTGGGCCAGCACCGCGAGGCTGCTCACGTGAACAACGTGCTTGATACCCACCGCAGCGGCACCACGAAGCATATGCTCGGTCGCATCCAACGAATTACGCTGGTGCTCCGGCCACCCGCCGGCGGTTTCTGCCGCGGCATGAATGACTGTATCCACCCCCTTGAAGAGATGAGCGGCGGCGCCGGTGGCCACATCTGCAACGACATATTCGGCGCCCGCAATCCGCTCCCAGGGAGAGGGCTCGCGCCGCGCCACGACACGAACAGGACGTCCGCGCGATAACAGCGCCCGGACGATTTCCTTCCCCAAGAATCCCGTTCCACCAGTGACCAGCACGCCGCGACTCTCGACCGGCTTCGGGGCAGCCGCCGCCAGAGCTTTGGCCTCCCCCACTTTCAATGCTTTCGCCACCCGTTCGCAGATACGCACCGTCTCAAGCAAACTCTCAGGAGACAAAGGCGACGGGTTACCGAGGCGAGCTGATTCGTAGAAGGCCGAAAACAGTTCCGCTAATCCCGGATAACTCCGCTGGCTCTTGAGAAACCGGCTCGCCATGGCCGAGGTGGTGCCGGTCAGTAACTGCCAGGCCTGCCGATAGGGCGCGAAGAGCTTATCAATGCCGGACGATCCCGGTCCGATGGCCCGCTGGGTGGTACTGCGGACGTAATCAGCAAATAGAGATCCGTTCTTCCCGATCACGCGCAAATAACTCTCGACCGGGCGTCCCTCCAACGTGACGATCAATGTGCCGGTGACACCGCCTCGGCGCACCAAGGCGTGCACGGTCCCGGCCTGACTGACTTCCAGCGACAACAGTTCCGTGCGCCCTTCTCCGGCTTGCTCCAGCACTTGAAGCAGCAAATAGACCGGATGCGGCAGGATATCGAGTAATTGGTGGTCTGCGCGAAGGACTTTTCGTCCACCTGGCGCATGCCGGACAGTCCGGAAGGAAAAGTAGCTTTCGACGTGCACCACCCGGCCGATCGAAGGCAGGTATTGCGTCAGCACTCGAGTCGGCGGTTCATACAGCAGTTGGTGGCCGGCGCAGACGCGAAGGCCTTTCGCGCTGGCCTCATCCAGGATCTGCTGCGCGTCTTCGACGGACTCGGTAAACGGTTTCTCTACATAAATGTGGCATCCGGCCTTAAGCGCCATACGCGCGAGCGGGGCATGGGTTGCCGGAGGAGTAATGATATGGACGACGTGAAGTTTTTCCGAAGCGAAGAGCTCTTCCGGCGTCTTAAAGCAGCCGATGCCCGGCACGATGTCGCGCATGGCAGCTTGAGCCGCATCGGAGGGATCGGCCACCGCCACCAGCTGCACGCCGGGACATCGCAAGATGGCGCGGGCGTGGTGTTGCGCATGACGGCCGGCGCCGATGAGCGCGATCCGCAAGGGACCTGATACTGGAGTGTTCGGGCTAGGGTTCGTCACAAGTCGTCTGCGAATGTGCAGGGCTACTATAGTCTATTCGGGCGCGTTCTTGAAGCCTTCTTCGAAATTAGTGCAGAGGGTCAGAACAGCCATCTGGCGCGAGGGTCCCCGGCGAAATAGCGCGGGGTGGCACTTCACAGCTTGCAGGAGGGTATTGGGCTATTTATGTGTTCCGTCACAGGGAAAGCACTGATTCATACAATCCGGACAGAGCCCGCCATTGAACTGAATCGCCGAACGCTCCGCAATGAATGTGGCCAGGTCATACCACTCGCCGGACTGGTCCGGCACCCGTTTGCACCAGGAGCACAAATTAATGATCCCCTGCGGTCGTCCAAGCCGCTCCTCCATTTGCCAGATTGCCTCGCCCTGCCTCTTCGAGGGGATGAGGCGTGGATCGCCAGGGGTGCACTCGTGAAAAACGAACACCGCTCCGAGCACCGCGCCCCCGTCGTCGACGACCGGGGCGACACTCCCGCGAATGAACCGCGGCTCGCCTTGCTTTGAGATCACCGTCGCCTTCTCGATGGTCACGAGGCGCATTTCCGTCATGGCCTGACTGGCGGGATTGTTCCCCTGCTGAGTCGCCTCATCATCGGAAAAGCCCATGAGCGCGGTTACACTCATGCCCACGGCTTCATCCTGAGTCACCTTGGTAAATTCTTCAGCAGCGGGATTCGTATACGTGACCCGGCCTCCTCGATCCGTCGTGACGATGCCGTCTCCGATACAGCGCACCGTCGTCGCAATCCATCGCAGCCGTTCACGCATGTGTCGATCATGCTGCGATCGATGCAGCGCCAACTCAATCGTCGTTCGGAGTTCATTCGCCTGATAGGGTTTGAGCATGTAGCCGGCCGGTGACGTCACCTTCGCCCGCTCCAACGTATGGTTGTCGGCATAGGCCGTCAGATAGATGACCGGCACATCCTGCCGGCGCTGGATTTGAAGCGCCGTTTCGACGCCATCCATGTTCCCTTTCAGGACGATATCCATGAGAATTAAATCCGGATGAGTGTCTCCCGCTTTGCGGATGGCCTCCTCTCCCGAGGTCGCCGTCGCGGGCACCCGGTACCCTAAGCGTTGCAAGCTGAGTTGGATATCCTTCGCCACGACCGGTTCGTCTTCCACGATCAAGATGCTGGCTGCGTCCATGGCATCACACCCTTTCTGAATATTGCAGTTGTTGGAAGCGGATGCGCCATTCCGTGCCCGTGCCGCTTCTGAGTTCCGTATGGCCGTCCAGTTTTTCAGCCAAGAGCGTGACGAGTTCCAAACCCAGGGAATCGGGATTGTTCAGCACCCCATCCGTGGGAATGCCAACCCCGTCATCGCTCACGCACAGGGTAAATGTGCCATCCAGATGGTCCAGAAGCTCGATGTGCACGGTCCCGCGGCCGTGATCGACGAACGCATGCTTCAAACAGTTAGACACCAGTTCATCGATGATCAACCCGCACGTCAGACCGGTGTCGATATCAAATTCGACATCGTCCACGTTCAACTCCAAGCTGATGAGCCCCGGGTCAACCCCGTAGGAACGGAACAGATGACCGGTCAGGGTCCGGGTATAGTCCCCCATCTTGATGCGTGAGAGATCGTTCGAACGGTGCAGCGTTTCATGGAGCAGCGCGATCGAGGTGATACGAACCTGGCATTCCCTGAACAATTGATTCACGACTGGATCCTTAATGGAGGCCGATTGAAGATTTAACAGGCTGGAAATGACCTGAAGATTATTTTTCACGCGATGGTGCACTTCCCGCAGCAAACTTTCCTTCTCTTTCAGCATGCGCCGGAGTTGGTCTTCCATATCCTTGCGCTCGGTGAGATCCATGCAGGTGCCGATATAGCCGCCGAAGCGACCGTCTTCGTCAAAGAGGGGTACACCCGTATCCATGATCCATCGATATTCCCCGTCATGACGCCGTAGCCGATAGTCGAGAAAGAACGGCTGTTCCGACTTGAAGACGTCGAGATACGATTTGCGGCAACGCTCCAAATCGTCGGCATGGATACCCGTGAACCAATTGTCGCCGATCTCTTCCTGCATCGTACGCCCGGTAAACTCCAACCACCGTTTATTGATAAAGGTAATATGCGTATCCGGACCCGCCATCCACACCATGACGGGAGCCGTATCGGCCATCATCCGAAATCGCGCCTCGCTTTCACGCAACGCCGCCTCGATGCGTTTCTTCTCCGTGACGTCCCGTGCAATCGTCGACGCGCCCATAACGCAGCCGTCGGTATCTTTCACGGGAGACATCGTCAGCGAGACATCAATACGCTCGCCCTGCTTCCGGCGTTGCACCATCTCCACATTGCGCACGTGTTCACCGCGTGCGATGCGGTCGAGCATCGTCGGCACTTCATCCAATCGATTGGGAGGACAGAGCACGGAAATCGGCCGCCCCAGGACTTCCTCGGCACGGTACCCGTAGACCCGCTCCGCACCACGATTCCAACTTTGAATGATGCCGGTCAAGGTCATGCCAACGATGGCGTCGTCGGACGATTTGACGATGGCCACCAACTCCGACACCGCTTCGGCACGGAGGACTTCGAGCTCCTGATTGGCGGCCGCCAGATCCGAGGTGCGTTCCTGCACCTGCTGCTCGATATCTTCATTGATGCGCAGCAACTCCGCTTCATCACGTTGGCGGCGCAGACACAACAGTGCCGTCACCCAGATCACCATCAAGGCAAACGCGCGATTCACAGCGCTCACCCAGGTCAACGCGTAAAGCGGACTGTGAAACAGGTCGAGAATGGTGGCAAAGGAGGCCGTCGCCGCCACCCAAAACGTGATCCGCGGATAAGGAATGCGTGAGGCAATGAGGACGGGCACTACGTAGAGCGTCGTGATCGTCAATCCCAGAGGCAACCACCAATCGATCGCGCCGACCACGGCAATCAACGCCAGCGCGACTCCGAGAATCGAGTAGCTGCTGCGGGACATGCCCAAAAAGTATGAGGAAGGAATTGTCATAATTATCACGACGCGCTTCGCGCTCCCCTGCATGTAGTAGCAATACCTATGCCTTCCTGCTTGCCGCCTTTAGCGGGGCCATGCGAGCGGGGTCGGATGGTGCGAAAACGGCCTGACACACGGACGCTCCAGCCCTGTCCGTTGCGACTTCTCGGGAATCGGTGATGCGCGGCAAACGGCCCGCTGAAACATGCCTCGCGACTGAATGAGCGCACCCCGCCTACCCAGACCATTTCCGCCTAAGCGACTCAGGTGTACACCAGGGCCTCTTGGATGTTCAGACTTGAACGGCAGGCGATTCGTGCGGCTGTCGTCGATTCAATGACTGACAGAACGGCCGCACGTGCCAGTCACAGCTGACACGATCTACCCGCAAGGCTCATTTGGAGAGTAGGAATCGCACGGACGGTCTCACGGTCAACATCGTGCGCGAGGCCGTGCCGCATTGACGGATCGAGGGTGATTGGTCGAAAGAAGGAAGGTCCGGCAGCGAAAGCGATCGACGCCGGCGAAGTGAGCCGGCGTTATCGTTTACGGAAGAACGAGGCGATCATCTGCACGACATATTGGAGTTGCTCATCGGTCAATTCCGCGTAAATCGGAATCGACAACACGTCTTCCGCGGCACGCTCCGACTGCGGGAACGCGCCTTTCTGGTACCCGAGATCGCGATAACAATTTTGCAAGTGCAGCGGCACGGGATAGTACACTTCCGTCCCCACGCCATGATCCTTCAAATAGGCCCGCAACTCATCGCGTTTCCGGACGCGGAGGGTGAATTGGTTGAAGACATGGAAATTCTGAGGATGCGTCACAGGCAGGGTGACGTGATCGGCCAATTGCGCGTCCGTGAACAACTGTTGATATCGCGCAGCATTCCGGCGGCGACCTTCAGCCCAGTGATCGAGCCGTTGTAACTTCACCAGCAAGACGGCGGCTTGCAGCGCGTCCAATCGGCTGTTGATGCCGATGGCTTCATGCACATATCGCACGCGGCTTCCGTGGACCCGCAACATGGCGATGGATTCAGCCAGCTCTTTGTCGTTCGTCGTCACCATGCCGGCATCGCCAAACCCGCCAAGATTTTTCGACGGGAAGAAGCTGAAACAGGCCAGATCTCCCAACACGCCGGCACGTTTCCCGTTTTGAGCCGCGCCGATCGCCTGGCAGGCATCTTCGATCACGCCGATCTTGTGCCGTCGCGCAATGTCGTGAATGGCTCCCATGTCCGCGCATTGGCCGAAAAGATGCACAGGGATAATGGCCTTGGTCCGTTTGGTGATGGCTCGTTCCAGCAGCGTGGGATCCATGTTGAAATCATCGGGACGGATATCCATGAACACCGGTTTGGCGCCCAGCCGCGAAATGGCCCCTGCGGTCGCAAAGAAGGTAAACGGGACCGTGACCACCTCATCGCCGGCTTTGACACCCAACGCCATCAACGCCAGCAACAAAGCATCGCTGCCTGAAGCCACGCCTATCGCATGCGCACTGCGCACATAGGTTGCGACCGCCTGTTCAAGCGCGACCACCCGCGGCCCCAGGATAAAGCCCTGCTCATCACAGGTCGCTTCGATCACGGCCAGGATTTCACTGCGCATGGATTGGTACTGGGCTTTCAAATCAAGCAGCGGAATATTCATCGTCTTACCCGGCGTCCTCTTTACAAGCGATTGGGCTGCAATTTCATCAGATCCTCTGCCGGCCGCGTGGCGTGCAGGAGATACGTATAGAGCGATTGATACTGTTTAACGGTTTCCTGAATCGTAAACTCTTCCGGCAACTCCTGCGTCCCGTTCCGGAGATCCGCTCGAAGGCGCTCGTCTCCCAGAATTTGACACACCCGACTGGCTATAGCCTTCACATCGCCAGCCGGACAGAGGGTTCCATGGATGCCCTCAATGATCGCTTCGGCGGAGCCCCCCACTCTGGTGGCCACGATGGGAATCCGACTGGCCCTCGCCTCCAGAATGGCGCAGGGCAACCCTTCCCATTGAGACGTCAGAACGAAGACATCGAAGGCCTTCAGTAATGAGGCCACATCGCGCCGCCAGCCGAGGAGCATCACCCGATCCTGAAGGCCATGCGCTTGGATCATCGCTTCGATCTGCGGCCGCAAGGCGCCGTCGCCGACCAACGCACATTTTGCCGCAGGCATACGCTGACAGACGAGCGCGGCGACGCGGATAAAGTCCTCGGGAGATTTCTGCGGTTTCAAACACGAGACTGTTCCTACAAGAAGGTGATCCGGCCCCACACCCAGAGCGGCTCGCAGACGGTCACGCTCCGCCTGCTCGATCCGAGCGGCAAATGGCGTCGGATCAATGCCTGGACGGACCACAGACACCTTGGAGGCGCTGAACAGCTCCCACTCGAGTCCCTGGCGGCGATCAGCCTGGGAGACCGCAATCCAATGGGTGGTCACACGTCCAACTAGCCATTCAAGCTTGATCACTAGATGCTGAAGCCACAGGGGCTGGGCTGGGGTTACGCCATACCCGTGTATCGTGTGCAGGATACAGGGGACCCCGGCGAGCCAGGCGGCTAATCGTCCTAGGATACCAGCTTTTGAACTGTGGGTGTGCACAATCTTTGGACGCAATCGTCGAAACGTAGCGACTAATTCCCACAGGGCGCGCAGATCTTGTAGAGGACTGACTTCTCGAACGAGCGAGGGGATCACGCGGACATCGACACCTTCGAGCGCGTGCGCCTCCTCGGTCAACAAGCCGCCAGGTCCGGCCAGCAGCACTGGACGGAATCGCCGGCGATCCAGACTCGACACCACCCGCATCGCCACTTCCTGTGCGCCGCCCAATTCGAGTTTGGTGATGACGTGACAGATTACTTCCATGTGTTTGACGCGCTCAGGCCGCGGCCCTCATTCGTAACCGCATGGCAACCTGCTGGCCCTGCGCGATCGCGTCTTCCATCGACGTATGTTCCCACAAGCCATATCTCCCGATTGACGAAATGCCGCGGCGCTCCAATTCTCCCAGCAATTCTTTCACGGCGCGGCTGCGGTATCGATCGAACAACACATAGGCGTAATACAGATTCTTCACATCCGACATGACCAGCTCATCTGTCGGCTGCAGCACCCCTGCCCCTTCCAGCCCACGGCGGACCCGTTCAATCAGCGACGTCTCCGATGCCTTCTCCGTCGGCTGATGTGAAATCTCCACATACAACGAGCTGCACCCCGGCTGCCCCATGGACGGAGAAAAATTCATGGGGAAACCGGCCCGGTAAAATGGATACCGATGCTCCGGGAAATAAATCCAATGTTTATCGGACACCTGTTCGCGGGCCACGGCCAGATTGACGTTATAGACGGAAACCCACCGCAGCGCCCCGGCTAACTCTCGCATCGATGCAGGAAGATCGACACACCGGCGCACGAGCTCGGGCAAAGGAATCGTGGAAATGAGACGGTCATACTCCTCGGTACGCTCCCCCTGCGCACTGCGGAATACCGCGCGACGCCTCCCCGTTTCGATCTCCACCAATTCGGAATCGTACGTCAGGTTCTCCACCGAGGGAAGGAACGCTTCCGGCAACACCTTGATGCCGCCGCTCACCGGATACTGGAACGAGGGGTTGTAGCCGAAGGCCTTGTCCTTAATGCCCAATGCCCCGCTGACGACATCCTTCACATCCGGTTTCGGCACAAGCCACGAGACCCAGTCTGATGTGAGGTCGTCGAGCGGCACCTGCCACAACTTCTCGTTGAAGGGCACCATAAAATGTTTGGCGATCCCTTCGCCGAGGCTCTCGATGATCCAGTGTTTGAACGATGGACTCTCGGCCGGCGGGGTCGATGGCGAACGGGACAGCGTGGCGATGAATCCCAGCAGACACTCGCGAACCACTTCCGGCGGAAGCCCATGCGTGTTGACCTGGAACGGATACTCCGTATAGGTGTCGTGAGAAAAGACAAACGATTTGCGCGCATGCCGCTGCAACCGGTCGGGAAGAAGGCTTTCGACCAAGGCCTTGATCGCCGTCTGGCGAAAATGGAGCAGATGTCCGGTGTAGTCGAAGGTGAAGCCGTCTTTGACGTAGGAACGGCAGAGTCCGCCCACTTCGCGTTCCCGCTCCACAATCTTGTACGGCATGCCGCGCAAGTGATAGGCCGCGCTCAACCCCGCCAATCCCGCCCCGACGATCACAATCATACAGCGCCGGTCCTTTCTGTCGAACGTGCCGGGACTGCCTCAGGGCTCACGGCCACGACCCCGCTGGCCACATTCACTCGCGTCAGAGCCACAGCAGCAGCGGCCAGACACAACACCGTCACACCGCTCAAGATCACGGCGAGATCCTGCGGGATGGCCATGACCAGCAACCCGATTCCACCCAACACCGCCGCCCCGAGGTAACTGAGCAACACGACGTGCGTGACCGACAGGCCCCAATGCCGCAAGCGAATCGCAATGTGATCGGGGCTGCCGAGAAACACGGGCAATCCGCGCAAGAATCGGATGTACATGACGAACAGCGTATCGAAAATCGGCATCCCCAGGATCAAGACCGGCGTCAGCAACGAGACGGAATGTCCTTGGGTGTATTTGCCGATCATCGACAATGCGCCGAGCATCAGGCCGATGAACATCGCACCCGAATCTCCCATGTAAATGGAAGCGGGCCGCCAGTTGTAGCGAAGGAATCCCAGCAGACTTCCCATCAACGCCGCGAGCATGAATGCAATCGTCTGATCGCCGTTCAAAATGGCGACCACGCACAGAAACGCGGCGCTGATCACGCCGACCCCGGCCGATAATCCATCCATGATGTCCAGGAGATTGAAGGCATTGATGATGCCGATCATCCAAAACACTGTGAGCAGGATGTCGACCCAATCGGGAAGAGACGCAATCTCGATACGAATGCCGCTCTTGATCAAGACGAAGACGGCCAGGAACTGCCCCGCCAACTTCGTGCCTGGCGACAGCACACCAAAGTCGTCGATCAACCCCAGCATCACGATCAACGTTCCCGAGAGCACGATGCCGAGCACGTCCTGCCGGAATTCGAACGTAAATGCCAGGCTCACGAGGAAGGAGAGGTAGATCGCCAACCCGCCCAAATAGGGCACCGGCTCACCTTGATGCTTGAGCCGACCATCCGGGCTATCGACAATGCCGAATTTCAACGCCGCCCGGCGCGCGATAGGCACGCCGTAGACAGACAACAACACGGCGACCAGGAATGTCAGCATCAGGAGGATCATCGCACACCTGTGGAAGGGCCGTGACCTGGCACAGAAAGACCGACCGGCCGGGGCATCTGATGGTTGGGCACATCCTCGGCAAACGCGCGATACACATCAGCCAGCCTGGGTCCCCATACGGCCAAGGAAAACCGGGTTTCGACAGTCCGGCGGCCTGCATGCCCCAGGCGAGCGCACAATTGCGGATCCCGACACAATGACTCAAGGCGCAGATACCACTCTTCTTCGGTGGAGACGAGAAATCCGTTCTCATCATTCACAAGAATGTCGCGATTGACCCCGACAGGCGACGCCACCGCCGGCAACCCCACAGCAAGGTATTGCAGGAGCTTGAGCGCACATTTGCCCCGCGCCCATTCCGTATCCTCGAGCGGCATCACGCCGATAGTGGCATCCTGGAGATCCTCGACTTCACGCTGCCACTCCCAGGATCGAAACTCGATGTCAACACCGGGGAGCACAGGCGGCCGAGAACAGACGACGCGAAGCTTCACACGATACCGTTCCTGCAGCCGACGGAGTGCGGGCGCAAGAACGTTCAAGTACTTCAGATTGTAGGCCAAGCCGATCCAGACAATCGTGATAGGGTCATCGCCTCGATCGCTTGCGGGGATCACCCGCACCGGCCTCGGGGCGAACCGCTCGGTGTCCACCACCGTGGGCACGACCGTGACATGAGAAGAATATTGCGTGGCGTAGGCAGCTAAGCGATCATTTCCCACAATGACTCCCGTCGCCATCCTGAAGAGCGCGGGCATCTTCCGTTCATGGCCACGAGTCAGGTAAATCGCATCATCCATTTCGAATACCACACGATAGCGCAACCAGCGCAACAGTTCTTCAACCAGCGGAGGCGCATAGGGAAGGAGCTGACCTTCGATGACGATCAGGTCCCGCTGGCCCAGCGCCAGGAGCGTTCCAAGCCGTTTGAGAAAGCGGGCCACGACATAGGGAATTTTCAGAACGGTTTGCAGCAATGAGGAACGAATGTGGAGAATCGAAAAGTAGGCGGGGCCGAACAGCGGCTCCACATGGCACTCGATGCCCGCTTGGTGTAAATGAGGCAAAAATTGATAGACGCGATAGCGGCTACTGGGGCCAATGCTTGAGCTTTTCGAAAAATAGGTCACCGTCATGGCGCGCCGCTTCGCCCCGTTGTCTCGAAATATCCACCGGTTGCGCAGGCGGAACCGGCTAGTCAAATAGTACCGAAGTTCTCCGGCAAGGATAGATTTTTCGATGTTTCTGACGGGGTAAGGGACGCTCGATGCGGGGGGAACCCAAGAACAACGGAACGAAGCATCACCAGTCACGATCAGGGAAGACGTGACGCCTCTCGATGCCCACGCCTTAACACATTGGTCAGAACCGACCTAGGACCGCGTCGGTTCATCTTCCGCACGACCATGACATCACACGGGTCGCGAGGCCTCTCATTCCCGTCACACGGTAGTGGTGGATAGCTCGCTGAAGGTAATACTGCCACGCATGCTTTGGCCGGCTCCCAGAGTTCTCGACACAGGAGTTCCATACCTCCGCATACTCCTTGTCTTTCGCCTGTGCCGGCGAACGGCACCACGCGACGACAGGTTCAAATACGCGATCCCAGGAAAATTCCTGCGCCGTCTCCAAGCAATTATTTCTCCACGTTTGCCTGATTGCTGGAGCATCAGCGGCCTGGAGAATAGCCTGGGCAAGTGATTCGACATCTCCACAGGGCACGGTCAGCCCAAGCTGCTTCGCCCTCACCATATCACTGAGTGGATCCCCTTCCGTACTAATGATGGGAAGCCCTGCCCAGATATAATCCATCATCCGGGTTCGAAACGAGAATCGGGTCTCGAGATTATCTCGATGAACATTTAGTCCAAGATCCGCTTCCAATAGAAAATTTTCCCTATCTTCGTAGGCGACCCAATCGTTGAAAAACACCAACTGATTCGTAAGTCCCAACTGATCGGCTAGGGCGATCGTTTGCTCAGCGGTATGAGACGTGGTCACGCCGGCGTTGGGGCGCTTGACTCCCATAAAGAACAGCTTGATGTCTTTACGCTTGCGTCCAACAAGGCTCATCGCGCTGACTGCCATCATAGGATCAAACCATTCCCACAATCCCCCGCCCCACAGCAGGACGACATCGTCACGATCGATCCCCGGCCAGACGCCCTTTAAGACACGCCGCCGATGCGCAGCGGCCTGAGTCGGAACACCGAAAGGAGAGACCATCAATAAGTTTCGAAGCATCCGGTCGTTGCTATAGACAACCGGATTGATTCTTCCTGCCGCCATTAGCATGCCGGCCCAAAAATCCCATTGTCGTTCACTTGCACAGAGAAAGACATCGCCGGCCCGCAAATAGGTGTACTGCTCTCGGACCAGCGCATGGTGACTTTCCAACTGACCATTGATTGTCTGAGGCTGCGTTGTCTCCAAGAATCCGATCGGCGAGGGATCGTACAAGTCGATGACTTTTAGGATCGAATGCGCAATGAGGAATGGATAGCGGCTGAGTACTTGTCCCTGGCCGATCATCACATCATGCGTCTCTGCACAGGCTCGGACGGACTCTTGCGTCGATACCTGAGTGGACAGTCGCGGGTGTTGAAGCTCGGTTTGGGTGGGAGTTAGCAGGGTTACCGCATGTTCAGCCGCAAGCAGTTTCGCCAGCTCCCATGTTCTGATACCCGGTCCGGCCATTTGCTTGCCGATCACATCGTTGCTGATCAGGAGCACCCGGCTCACGCTACGGCCTCCTCGGCACGAACAGTCTCTGAGTTGCGGTGGAGCACCATAAACACCAAGGTGAAACCGTTCCCCACGTTGGTGTCGATATCCTCGCGCGCGACCAGCTTCCAATCGCAGAGTTTGTTTCGACACATCCATTCGACAACTTGCACGACGGAGTCAGACGTGAAGGTATGATAGTGTCCCATTTTTCCGCCAGGCACTCCATCGATCGGGTGACTTTCAAGCGACGCTTTGTGTACATGGTCATCGATGAAGTGCTCGAAGGGCGTGAGTTCTCGGGTTGCATCGGGCGCAAGATCCCACTTGTGGGGGACGATCATGAACACATAGCCGCCATCGATGACGATGCGATCCCATTCCATCAATGCCCCTACCACGTTCGGCAAATGTTCAAGAATATGGCTCGTGAGAATAAATCCTTCACTCTGGTCCGGGACGGGAATGTTATCCGCTGCCGCCCATAGATCGACCCGAGGAGGCTCAAGCCCGGATAGCCGCCGTTGTTCCCCGGAGTAAAACTCATATGCTGCAGGCAATTCAACGTTCCTGGTATTTAATCCGAATGGATTATGCGCCGCCGGTCCTATCTCCAAACCTTTCAACCCATCGAGAATAGAGTGGGCCAACGCCGATTCCGGAGAGATGGGAATAGGCGCGGGTGTAGTCGAATCCAAATCAGAACTCTGGTTTCTACTCGACGCCGCACTCAGCAGCGACCGCCATTTTCCGTTCATCACTGCAAGAAGCACTGATCGCAGGGACAAATATATCGATTGCCGAACGCTATGAAGGGGGCATAGTCTCTCGCGTAGTTGCTTGAGATGACCTACCGCCTTCCAACCGATCGATTGTTCGATTTTTTTCAAACGTCGTTCCAACTCTTGAATCATTTTTTGCTGCTCTTCATCAGTGCGTCGGAACGCCTGCCGTAGTTGCTCGCGCTGTGTCAACAGCGCATCGATGACGCAACATCGCACTGTTTTTTTGACAAACCGCATGGCATGCGGAGCGATACGGGAGGCATCAAACTCAACATCTAAGTCGAAGCCGTGCTCGGCAAATAGTGCGCTCCAATACGACCGCGGCCGCACATTCACATGGGTGACCTCGGCGAAATCATCAGGCGTCGAGGAAAAGAGAATGTCATCCGAGCTTCGACAGAGATTGGCAATCACTCTCGGCGCCATCTCTTCTGGAATATGTTCGAGAACTTCAATGCACACGATGAGGTCGAACCGCTCAGGGATGGGATCCAACAACGAGGCTACCCGGCAGTAGCGCCTGATGTCTCGTCGAACTTGACTGACCGCGTACTCGGAGACATCCATTCCGTATGCTTCGATGCCTCGATCGCGAAGAGCTTCAACAAGAAATCCTTTCGCACACCCCGCGTCCAAGACTTTTTGGGGCTTGATCTGTTTGACGATATGGTCCGCCACCAGACCGAAAAACTGAAGCCATTTCCCCTCATAACGGCTATACGGGACCGGCCCAAGACACGACTCATAGTACTCTCGATTGTAGGGATTCTGGAGATGGTCCGCGGAACCACGGAGCATTAGGCTCTGATCTATGCGCGTTCTTGAATCCATATTCCCTCGATCCTCGGCTCGCACTCTATTGGGAAGTGATGGTTCGGGTTGTTGCATGATGACAAGGATTGCTACGTTGGATAGTCATATACTTTCCACATTGTGCGGGCGAGCGCTTTAGGCGGCAGAGGAGCGCCCCTCGACATGCCGTAACGTTACCGACTTTTCATACTCTTCCAGGATTTTACTGGGTGCACCCTCACCAATGACCTTCCCCTTCTCCAGCCAGATGACTCGATCACACAATCTCTGCACGTGCGCCATTGAGTGAGAGACAAGCACTATAGTCACTTGCTGCCGCTTAAATTCATCGATTTTGGCGTTACATTTGAGTTGGAATGACAAATCACCAACCGAAAGAATCTCATCGATCAGGAGAATTTCTGGATCAAGATGACAGGCAATGGCAAACCCCAGTCGCGCGATCATGCCGCTGGAATACGTGCGCAGTGGTTGATGGATACTTCCTTCCAGTTCACTGAAGGCGATGATGGCGCTCATGTGTGAGATGACTTCTCGCCGTGTCAGGCCTAGCAGAACACCATGCAGCATAATGTTCTCAGCCCCAGTCAAATCGAAGTGAAACCCGGCACCAAGCTCAAGCAGCGGGGAGATACGCCCACAGACAATGACCTCACCATCTTCAGCTTCCACAACCCCAGCCATTAACGTTAAGCTTGTACTCTTCCCTGCGCCATTGGGGCCGATGAGTCCGACCGTTTCACCCTTTTCAACTCCAAAGGACACCTGTTCGAGAATCCTGATCCGCTCGCGTTTCAGCGAACGAAGCGTCTCGGGTAGGTGCAACAAAGAGGATTTGATCCCATGCGATAAGGATTGATACCTCGGGTACCACTTCGACACATGGTCAAATCGGATGGCCGTCATAACACCTCGGCGAACTTAGGGGACATTCTCCAATAAACAAAGCTGCCGACGAGCAGTGTGCCCAGCGCGCTGAGATAGCAGGCTCCGATCCATAACCAGCTGAACTGTCCGTGCAGAAACAGTTCGCGCCAGCTCTCGATCAGTGGGGCAACCGGATTGGCATACAGAAGTGAACGATATTGGGCTGGCGCCATGGCACTCGCGTACGTAATCGGCGTCAAAAAGAACAAGACCGTAACGAGCAGTGCGCTCAGTCGCTCCAAATCCCTAAAAAACAGGTTGAGCGATGCCAGCGTGACGGCAATTCCATAGACAATCAAGAATTCCGCCACGAGCAGAAGGGGAATGCCGGCCAGCCAGTTCCAGGAGGGGCTCATGCCGTTCAGCAGCAGGAAGCCTATGATCACCGGGATCGACAACACGAAGTGAATGCCCTCGTTCAATACGTAGGATACGACTAGGACATGCCGAGGAAAACGAACCTTCTTGATCAGCGTCGCGTTGGCCAGAAAGATGTTGGGCGCGGCGCTGAGTGAATTAGCCAACCAATGCCAAGGCATGAGCCCTGCCATTAAAAACAATGCGTAATTCTCGATTGGCACCTTCATGATCTGTCCAAACACAATGTAATAAATGACCGCAAACAACAGAGGGTTCGCGACAGACCACACATATCCAAGCGCGCTGTTTTTGTAGCGTGACTTCATTTCCTTCTGTGTCAGG
>VOPT01000023.1 GCA_009594865.1 Nitrospira sp.
CGCTTGACTCGAGCTGCCGGTCAAGCCCGACCATCCTCTATGGCCTGCCGCCATGCGTCAGCGGGTCAGTCTTCAGAGTTTGTTTACCCTGTCAGTGCTTGCTGTGGGACTGTTCTCCGGCACTGTGGGGCTTGCCTATGCCTACTGGCATGCCAGGCAATCTCTGCAGGCCACCGTCGGGATCACCTTCCAGGAAATCGCTCGCCAAAGTGCCGACAAAGCTGCCTTGTTGCTCGCCGGAGAAATGGAATGGGTGCAACGGCTTGCCGCGCTTCCTGACCTTCGTGCCACTGTGGAAGGCGCTGTACCACCAGTGCAGGCGGCGAGGCAGGTTGAGCGGTGGCGTGAGGAGCAGCATCGCTACTTTCATTCCCTCGTTCTTGTCCGGGCGGATGGGCAAATGGTGGGAGGTCGTCTGAGTGATTACGTGCGAGGGTTTTACACCAGGCAACCTTGGTGGACAACGGTGGTGCAGAACGGGCAATCGTGGGCAGGCCCTCTTACGGTTGACGAACAGGGGCATGGATACTGGGAATTGGCGGTACCGATCGGCGAGCGGGGCGAGTCGGTCCGCGGAGTGCTCAAAGTCGTCATTGGGACGGATCGCATCCTGGCTTCAATCCTGGGAAGCCGACTTGGTCGAACAGGCCACATGATGCTGTTAGATGGGCAAGGCGCCATTCTCGCCTGTTCCGTACTCGCGCCTCAGCTTCACGCGCCGCTTTCGGCGGATGTGACCCAGCGGTGGACAGGAAGTACCGCTGCACGATGGGCCCTGGTCGACCAGGATAGTCACGGTGGGCAGGGGAGCATCATCGGCATGGCCCTTGTTGTGCTCCCGGGACAGGTAGCACAGGCGCCGGCTTGGTCCATCCTCGTGCAGCAGGATCCGACGGAGACATTTGAGCCATTGGTGGTCCTGCTCGGGAAACTAGGGGCATTTTGGCTTGTGACGAGCATTTTTATTGTCGGGCTTCGCTGGCGGTTGGGTCGGCGAATTGTGCGGCCCATTGGGATGCTGATTCAGCGCATCAATCGGATGGCCGGTTATGGAACCCCCGTCGTGCTTTCGACGCCGTCGGCCGATCAACTGTGCGGCGTTGAGGAGATTGATAGGCTCGCTGCGAGTTTCGATGATCTCGCTCAGCGTCTGGAACAGGCCTCACAGGCGAAGGCGCAGTATGTTCGGAGGCTGGAACAAGCGAATCTCGACCTCACCACCTCTGAGGAACACTATCGGTTGCTCTGGAATCACTCGGTGGACACCAAAATTCTGGTCGATCCCCACGGCGTGATCCAGGACGTGAACGGACGTGGCGAGGTGACGCTCGGCCGACCGGCCTCAACCCTCGTGCACCGGTTGGTCTCCGACCTTGTGGTCGATCCCGAGCGTACCCGTCTGCAGGCACAACTGAAGCTGGTGCTCCAGAATGGCGTGGAAGTATCGGCAGGCGTGATGCGGGTGCCGACGCCAGGAGGGGAACTGACGATGGAGATCGACTGCGTACCGGTCACGAAGGTCGGTCGTATTGAGTCCATCATGGTTCAACTCCGTGATCTAACGGAACAGAAAGCGCTCGAGCAACAATTGCTCCGATCCGAGCGGCTCGCGTCGTTGAGTCAATTTGCTTCGATGTTCGCGCACGACATCCGGAATCCTTTGGCGGGGATCAAGAAAACGCTTGAATGGCTCAGCGGGCGTCCGGAGATGGCGCAGGATCTGCCACGCCGCTGCCTGGAAGATCTGCGGTTCACGACCGATCTTCTCCTCGGCATGATCAACGACATGTTGGATGTCTACCAGGAACACTATTCGGGACTCCCGCTGAGTACCGCTCCGGTCGCGGCAGGCCTGCTCCTGCATGAAACATTGCGGCTCTTTCATTTCGAGGCGGAAGCGCAGGGGGTGCGGTTCGCGGTGCGCAAGCCGTCGGACGAGGTGTGGGTGTGGGGAGATGGGCGACGGCTGCAACGCGTCTTGATTAACCTCCTGCATAACGCCCTCAAGTATTCTCCGTCGCAGGGCACCATCACCGTGACCCTGAAGGTGGAGGAGGGGCCAATGTCGAGCGCCACGGCCCTTGGTGAGTCGACGCCCGGATCGATAGCGACCATCTGCATTGAGGATGAAGGACCGGGTATCGCGCCAGATGATGTGCCGCACGTGTTTGAGCTGTTTTTCCGGAAGAAGGACGGGCAGGATTATCGGATCGGCCGCGGCCTCGGGCTCCATTTTTGTCGACTCGTGGTCGAAGCTCACGGCGGGCGTATCACGGCCGGCAATCGTCGCATGGGGGGAGCCCTCTTGACGGTCGCCTTGCCGGTCAGACAGGAGCAGGCATGTCTATCAGCATCCTGATCGCCGAGGATCAGCGCTTGTTCCGGCAGAGTTTGCGGATGTTGCTCGAGCATGAGCCGGACATTGTGGTCGTAGGGGAGGCGATGGACGGTCGGCAGGCGTTTGACCTTGCCGTAGAACAACAGCCGCGCATCGTGTTGATGGATGTCGACATGCCGCGCTTGGACGGCATTACGGCCACCCGGTTGATTCGCGGCTGTGTGCCGGACTGCCGCGTATTGATGCTATCGGTGCATGACGACGACGCCCGTATCGTCGCCGCCGTCCAGGCGGGTGCCTGCGGGTACATTTTGAAGGACGCCGACCATCAAGAGTTCCTGCGAATCATCCGGGCTACCTACCAGGACAAGCCGGTGCACTCGGCCTTCATGCCGGATGGTTTTGCCAAAAGGGCCGTGTCTCTCTCGAACCAACAGAGCGGGTCCGATCTGGGTGGGCTGTCCCTGTTGACCGATCGGGAACGGGAAATTCTGGCCTGCGCGGCTGCCGGTCGCAGCAATAAGGAAATCGCCGATCAACTCTGTGTCTCCCTCGATACCGTGAAAACGCATCTCCATCATACCTATCAAAAGTTGAAAGTCAGCGGGCGGGTTGAAGCGGTGCTCGCCTACCTCGGCAACGGGTAACGCCGCGCCTCCGACATACTTCCTCACCCGAAGGGTGGAGCCAAAATCCATCCCCTAGGCAATAGGCGTCGGTTCATGTCCTGCCTTACAGTCACCAGTGCCGTGGTTGATGGCGGCGTGACGCGCTCGTTCTTCGTAGAGGAGGTCTGAGGATGAATAAACGATTACACATAGCATCCATGCTGCTCACAGCTCTGGCGGTGGGATTGTTCGCCTCGTTGGCGGTTCAGGCCCGAGCTCAGGTGATCCATCCGGATCAGATGATCGGGGCGCCCGCGCTGAAACAGGAGGTGATCCCAGAAGGAGGAGTGATACCCAACGGGCCCGCTCTGAGCGATTTGGAGAAAGGGTTTGACCGTCCGTTGATGGCGCCGGAAACCGAAGCCTCGGGCACCGCGAACCTGAACATGCTGAAGACGCCTGACGCGACCGATGTCGAGAATGCTCGAGAGTCAGACAGTCGATCGGCAGTGTCCTTCTGATTTTTGCCTCAGGACCATTTCGTCGTAAAGGAGGCATCCCATGAACAGTCAGGCCAAAGGATATGCTCTCCGTGCATTGTTGTGTGCATTGTGCCTCGGTGCGGGTTGGCTCATGGGGACCGCGTGGGCTCAGTCGACGTGGGTCGACGAGATTAACGGGTCACTAAATTTCTACAAAACCAGCTATCCCGGTTCGAATTGGGAACCCTATAGCCAGCGGTTACAGATGGTGAAAGAGGCGGTCGATCGCGGGGATACGAAGACCGTGAAGAAGGAGATGGGGACGTGGTTCAAAATGCTGCGTGCCCGGGATCAGGGCATTCACGACGTGGCGGCCGATGAGTTGTTCAATTTTGCCGTCATGGTTACCCCGATCCAGGAGTATGGCATCACCGTCCCGCCAGCTCCGGGCAGTGAGCCGGGCTATTGAGGCGAACGGCGGATCACAAAGGATGTGAAAGGAGGTTGCCATGAAGCGGACGGCGTGCCTTCTCGTCTGGTTGATCGGAGTCGGGTGGCCGTGGGTTTCGGCGGGAGCGGGGCTGATAGACGTGTCATCCCCGGGCCCGCATCTGGCCGTAAACGGGCAAATTGCCAAGATTGAGAGTGGGTTATTGTTTGTGAAGACGCCATACGGGCTGCAAATGAGGACGATCAGCCCCAATAAGGCGGATCGAGTGGGCCTGCATGACGCCCACATTGGTGATGAAGTGTGGTTGCTGCTCGATTCGAACAACGTATTGTTGGACGCGACCAAACCGGGCGGTGAAGATTTTGCCAACCATAAGATCCTGGTCGGCCGGGTGCGCTATGCGGATCCCTTTTGGGGCGAAATCCAAATCTCCACTCCGGAAGGGTTCGAACGGTTTGAAGTGGATACCCTGGCGGGGAGCAAACTATCGGTGATTCAGGAAGGCATGCCCGTGACGATTGAATTGGATGCGGACAATGTGATGATCGATATTCAGTCCAACCACTGAGGGCGCAGAGGTTGGCCAGTACGCGCCTTGACTTGTTTCCGAGCGACTCGTAGGATTCAGACGACGTGCGCTGCCATTCGGCTCATGCGAGTAGTGGCGCACGGTTCCCTGCAGCCTGCAACGCGAACGCATCAGGGGCCGCCCATGCGACGTCGTCTGCCGTGGATGGTGGTAAGTCTCCTGGCCGGAGGGGCGCTGACCGCCGGCCCAGCGATCTTCGGGGGTGAGCAACCCGAACGCTCATCGATCCCCTTCCACACGGTTCTTGAACTTGAACACACCGCTCGTCTGCTCGCCGTGCTCCTTGACTCCGGTCGCGCGGTCATCAACGACAACCAGATCCTGTTGGATGAATCACAGGGTAGGGGGCTCACGCCGGAGGCCTTCGAGCGGCAACTGTTGGATATGTTCCGAGGCCGGGCGGGCATCGATCTGCATGAATTGGATCATACGGCTCTCGCCCCGCGTACCAAACGGCTGCTCCGCGCATTGGTCGAGACCAGCAGACAGGTGATTGCCGATGTCCACCGGGAACTCAGGCCCAAGCCGAACGAGTTCGACGGTTTCATTCCCGCCGCATTCGGCGCACGGGTGTCGGCCCGCTTTACCGCGCAGACAGGGGTGCGGCTGAAACAAACCGCGCTGGCACCCCGAAACCCCGCCAACCGTCCTGACGCGTACGAACAGGGTGCCTTGGAAGCATTTGCCGATGCTGCCTACCCCCGGGAAACCGTCATCAGCGAGATGACGGCCAACAGCGCGTCTTTCCGTTTGATGTTTCCGTTGTACGCGACGAGGCACTGCCTGGATTGTCATGGCGAGCCTAAGGGGCTGGTCGATCGCCTAGGCTATCCGCGAGAAGGCCTCGTCCTCGGACAAAATGCCGGGGCGATCAGTGTGATATTGCCGGTCAAACCATGAAGATCCTTCTGGCTGTAGTCGTCATACTCCTGCGCATGCTTGATCCTGGGGAGGCCAATGAACGTGCGCTGTTGCCGGTTGAGAAACCGGCGGGTAGCGGAGTGATTGTGCATCACGATGGATACGTGCTCACAGCGCATCATGTGATCGCGGCCGCCAAACGGATTACGATTGTGACGCCGGGAGAGTTTCGGGCGCCCGCAGTCCTCATCAGTGTGGATGCCGAGCATGACCTCGCGCTCCTGAAGGCGGAAACGGTGGGGCTATCCGAGGCCCCGCTCGGGTACGCCGGCGCGGTGAAACTGGATCAGGAGGTAATTGCCGTCGGATTTCAGTTCGGGTTGCGCGAAACCACCATCACCAGAGGCCATGTGGCCGCCGTGCGGACCAGAGGCGTGCAACGGGTCTTTCAAGTCGACGCGGCGGTGAATCCCGGCAACAGTGGCGGGGCAATCTTCAATCGGCAAGGCGAAGTCGTCGGGATTCTCACGACGAAATTTACCCATCCGTCAGGGATCGTGCCAGAAGGGATGGCGTTTGCCGTGCCGATCAGTTACGCCACCCCCTTGCTGGCCAACATTCCGGACTTCGACTTTTCTGCGATCGGCCGGGTCAAAAAAGAATTCAAGAAGGGAAAGCCGACTGGGGATCCTGTGCTGGATATGGCGCGGACCTCAGTACGGATTGAAACCATTCGCATGTCTGACCCGCCGGCCGGCACGAGCCAGTCTGCTACGACTCCCTCGGTGAGGGATACGCTGCGCGGTGGGGCGCCGTCGATGGCCCGTGCGCCGGCACCGCTGGCCCGGCCCTATGAACCACTGCCGGCGGTCGACGAGGATGCCATCGAGCGAGTGAATGTTCAACTTCGGGCCGAGCAGCAGGAAGCCTTGAAGCGGCTTTTAGCGCAAGGCCTGACGCCTCCAGCCGGAATGGTGCTGATCCCGGGCGGGGAATTTTTGATGGGGATGGAAGATGGCTTGCCCGATGCGCGCCCCATCCATCGCCTCTATCTGAGTTCCTACTGGATCGATCAACATGGGGTGACGAACGAGCACTATCGAGCCTGCGTCGACGGAGGGAGCTGCCTCCCCCCGAAGGTGCGCGTGGCGTTCGATGATCCTCAGCTTGCCCAACATCCCGTGACCGACGTGACCTGGATGCAGGCCCGCGCCCATTGCCAGTGGGCAGGCAAACGATTACCCACGGAAGCCGAATGGGAGAAGGCCGTGCGAGGGATCGACGGCCGACGGTATCCATGGGGGAACAGCGAGGAGGTAATCCAGACGAGCCGGGGCTTGCTGGTGGATGGAAAGGTTTCCTCTAACGGTGTCGAGACTGTCGGCATGCCGGTGGCTTCCCGTTCTCCCTATGGTGTGTCCGGCATGATCGGCCAGGTCTCGGAATGGGTGAAGGATTGGTATGCAGAAGATTTTTACCGCAGCTCGCCGGCGCGTGACCCGCAAGGACCCCTGCGCGGAACCTTCAGAGTGTTGCGAGGCGGCAGTTGGATGGAGCGGCCACTGGAGTTGCGCGCTGGTTATCGAGGATGGGATGAGATGACCTACTGGGGCCCGACGTTGGGGTTTCGTTGCGCGAATGACGCCCCTTAGTACGGTGCTGAAAAAACTCCCGGCAGCGTTCGCCTCTCGTTCAAACCGTTAACGTACCCTTGAGAATACGCCGTAGGTGTCCACGCGCTACGGCCTCGCTGGGCCGCCTTTTTGAACAGTCTGAGCGCTGTGCATGATCAATGCGGCCGCGCGAATGGAGGTTGGGCGCGCCGGAAAGTTTCTTTCCCCTGAATCGACCCAACCGAAGATATCCCTGTGGCCTCTTTCCCTCTTACGCGTTCTCCAGTACGATAGCCCGCTAATCGGCCGATCAAGGGGCGTGCTCGTCGCATTCATGCCAATTTCCGCGGGAACCAAAAAGATTCTCTCAGCGGTCGCCGTCGGGGTCGCCGTCTACATCCTGGTGATGGGAATACGCATGACGCGATGGTTCGAGGTGGTGGAACTCAAGGCGTTCGACCATCTCGTCCGGCGCTATGCCGATCCTGCCAAGGCCGATTCCAACCTTGTGCTGCTGGCCATCGATGAATCGAGCCTGGAGGCGTTTGGCCGCTGGCCCTGGCCGCGTGACCGCTATGGCTATGTCGTACGATATCTCAAACGTGCCGGAGCCAAGGCGGTCGTCTTCGATGTGATGTTTTTCGAACCGGACGACAATGCCGAAGAGTTCGATCAATCCTTTGCCGACGATGTGAAGGTGGCAGGCAATGTCTTCCTGCCGATGCTGTTTCAATCCGAAGCCGTTTCTGTTCCAGCCGAGTTGCAGGCTCATGCGACCCTGAAGGCCGAACGAGTGGAGACGGGACAGGCGCAGGTCGAACGGCATGCGGGCGTGAAATTGCCCATTCCGGTGTTGGCGCAGCAGGCGCGTGGGCTGGGCGTCATCAACCTGTCTGCCGATGCAGATGGGCCTACGAGGCGTCTTCCCCTGCTAGGGCAGGTGAACGGAAATCTCGTGCCGCATCTCTCGGTGGCGGTGGCCCGATACGTGCTGGGCGATGGCGAGCTTGCGATGCGGGACGGTCGTATGCGGATCGGCAGTAGCAGCGTGCCATTGGATGCAGATGGCAATCTACTGATCGAATGGCATGGATCCTTGGAGCAGACTTACCATGCCAGGAGATATTCGATCGGACGGGTGCTGCAGGCCTTCGCCGAGCAAGAAAAAGGGCAACGTCCGGATCTGGATGCCTCGCTGTTCAAGGACAAGATTGTGTTTATCGCTGGGACGGCTGCAGGGTTATATGATCTGCGAGTGACACCGTTTTCGTCCGCCACTCCCGGCGTGCTCATCCACATGGCGGCCTTGGACAACCTGTTGCACGGACAGGGGCTTCAAGCGGCGCCTGCCTGGTTTTCACTTTCGATCCTCCTGTTGCTCTGCCTCGCCTCCGCCGGGGCCTTCATGTTGTTCCCGTCTTACCCGGTCAAATTCGGCGTCACGATCGGGCTCGCACTGGCCTACTACGGGTTGGTGGCGCATGCCTTCGCCGGACATGAGCGGTGGCTGGATTTGGTATTTCCAGAAGTCGCCCTGGTCTTGACGTTCGGCACAGCCGCTACGGTGGAGTATGTCACCGAGGGCAAGCAGCGCCGGCTCATGCGGGCGGCATTCGACAAGTATATGTCGTCTGACGTGGTCGAAGAAATCATGCGGAACCCCGCCGCAATTAAGCTCGGTGGAGAGAAGAAGGAAATTTCGATTCTGTTTTCAGACATCGCGGGGTTCACGACGATCTCCGAGAAGATGTCGCCAGAGGATCTCGTCGCGTTGTTGAATCGGTACCTCTCGGCGATGACGACCATCATCAAAACCACGCATCGCGGCAATGTGAACAAGTATCTCGGCGATGGAATCATGGCGCTCTTTGGCGCGCCCCTGAACGATCCCAAGCATGCGTCGCTGGCCTGTTTTGCCGCGTTGGATTGCCAGGTCGAATTGGCCCGGCTCCGTCAGGTCTGGAAGCAGGAAGGACTTCCAGAGATTGGCGCCCGAATCGGGATTAATTCCGGTCCTTGTATTGTCGGCAACATGGGATCCGAGGAACGGATGGAGTACACGGTAACCGGGGATAGCGTGAACCTGGCTTCCCGCTTAGAAGGTGCCAGCAAGTATTACGATACCTTGATTTTGATCGGCCAGCGGACGGCCGAATTGGCCAAGAACGACGTTGAAGTGCGAGAGATCGATCTGCTACGAGTGAAGGGCAAAAAAGAGCCGGTGGTCGTCTTTGAGCTGCTGGCCCGTAAGGGGCAGGTGGACGAAAAGAAGCGGCGTGTCATCAATGTGTATCTGGAAGGATTGGCGGCCTATAAAGATCGGACCTTCTCGATCGCCTGCGCCAAGTTTTCTGAAGCGGTGACCTTGGACCCATCAGACGGCCCGTCGCGGGTGTATCTCGAACGCTCGACCACGTATTGCGATATGCCTCCGTCAGCGGATTGGGACGGGGTCTATGAAATGACGTCAAAATGAGCAGCGGTTTGGAAGGGGAGGAAGCTGTGATACCACCACGTGTGACTCGGGTTGTCTTGATCGTGCTGTGGATCGGTCTGCTTGCCTGGAGCGCGGAAAGTTGGGCCGAAACCGTCTATGTGCAAGCCAAGACCGCGCAACTGCGCGTCGGCAAAACGTCGTTGGATGCCGTCGTGGGGAACGTCAAATTCGGCGACGCGCTGGAAGTGGTAGGGCGTGACGGAAGTTGGGTAGAGGTCAAGACTTCCGCTGGCGCAAGAGGATGGATCTTCGCCAACAAAACGTCGTCGTCCAAACCGTCCGGTACCAACGATACCCTGGCCAAACTCGGGCAGAGCATGCGGGGCAGCGATGCGTCGGCCACGACGGCCTCGGCCGGCGCCAGAGGCCTGGATAAGGCCTCCGAAGGCTATGCCAATCGGGCCGGCGTGTCCGCGCGGGATCGTGACGCCGTGGACCGCATGACGGCGTATCAGATTCCTGATCAGGAGGTCGAAGAATTTTTGCGAGAGGGAGGCCTCGGTGAATATGCGAAATAATCATGGCCTGGCGGCAGCACTGGTCGCACTGTCCATGACGGTGGCCGGTTGCGCGGAAGTGCAGCGAGCCAGTGAAGATATCGCGCGGCAATCCGGCAATCCGCGGCTGGCCGGTGCGATTCATGGCGTCGGCAATGTGGTGGGGAGTTTGTTCCCGATCGGATACGAGGAAGAGTCGTCGATCGGCCAGGCGATGGCCTTGCAGGTTGTCGCGCGGTACGGTGGAGTCGTGGATCAACCTGAGCTCGTTCGGTATGTGAATCTTGTGGGACGAGCCGTGGCAAACACGTCTGACCGGCCGGATATTCCGTACCGCGTGGCGATTCTGGAGCATGAATCGATCAATGCCTTTGCCGCGCCGGCCGGCTATATCTTTGTCACGCGCGGTTTGCTCAAACAGGTCCGGAACGAAGCGGAACTGGCGGCGGTATTGGGCCATGAAATTGCCCACGTAAGCCAAAAGCATATTCTCGATGTCATTCAGCGAAGCAAACGTCTGGCCGGTGTGACCGAAGCCGGTTTGTCCTACGCGACGAGCAATCCCGCGGCATTCAAGAGCGTGATCGATGGCGCAGTCAAGAAATTGCTCGATGAAGGCTTGGATCAGGATAAGGAAACAGAGGCCGATACGATCGGGGAAGTCTTCGCGACGCGGGTTGGCTACGATGCGGAAGCCTATGTGAACTTGCTGACGCGCTTACGAGACCTCAAGGGCGACGACCGAGCCTTGTTTAAGACCCATCCCAACTTTTCGGCGCGTATCGAGGCCGTACAGAAAACAATTCAGAGTAAACATCTCGTGGCCACCGGCGTCTTGTTGCCGGAGCGGTTTGCTCGCATGACCAAGCGCGTCTAGCGCAAGATGTTGAAATAGGCCGCCAGCGGGGTTCTCACGTCGCGCATCGGCTCAACGTACCGCAAGGGTACGCCTCGCCTCTTCGCTCGTTGCGGCCTTGCTGGACGGCCAATTTGAATATCGTGCGTGGCTGCTGAAAACAGGTCGCCAACTTTGTTCTCGTGTTCCGGCCCTCAATGTGCCGCAATTGTAGGCCTCGGCTCTTCGCTTCCTGCGGCCTTGTTGACGGACTCTTTGAGCCGCTTGCCAGGTTGCTTCAATTGGTCGCTGGCAGCGTTCTCGCTTCCCGGATGAGTCGTCCCTAGCTCACTGGACGAAATCGCAGTGTGAACGTGGCTCCAGTTCCCTGCGTGCTGGTCACGGCCAGGGTTCCCCCGTTGTCTTCCACGAGCCGTTTGACGTTGGTCAGGCCGAGGCCGGTGCCGTAGGTTTTGGTCGTGAAAAACGGCTCGAAAATCCTCGCAAGATGGTCGGGGGCAATGCCGCTTCCTGTATCGGTCACGTTGATTTCTACCCTACCTCCTTCCGCACTACGAGTCGCCAGGGTAAGAGTTCCTCCTTCCGTCATCGCTTCCCGGGCATTCATGAGCACGTTCATCAACGCTTCTTTGATCTGTTCAGGGTCAATACGAATCCGAGGCAGGTTACGTTCGAACCGCTGCTCGACCCGGATGCGTTCATGACCTCCTTGCGCCTTCCACTGCTTTAAGGCCTCTCGGATCACGTCTTCCGCAGCGCAGTCGGTCGGGTCCGGCGGTTTCTGCCTCGCATAGCGCAGAAAGTCGTGAAGACGCTGCGACAGTTTGTCGACTTCGTCGATGATATAGCGGGCCATTTCATGGCGGATGGCTTCATCTTGCGGGCCTTCCAGCACCACTTGTGCGGAACTTCGGATCACACCGAGGGGGTTACGGAGGTCATGGGCAAGGGCGGCAAGGAGTTGTCCAACCGAGGCCAATTTTTCCTGTCGGATCAGTTCATGTTGCTGCGACCTGATGGTGCGCAGATTTTCTTCGAGCACTGCCCGCATCGCGCTGAACGTGGTGGCGAGGTCTTCGATTTCATCACCGGTACGGTACTCCTGCGGTAAGGGCAGAGTCGCCGATGGGGCCGTGCTGTCGGTGTGGGACGTCGTTAGAGTGAGGCGCAGCCCCTCGGCCTCCCGTTGCAGCGCCGTGAGTGGTTTGACGATACGGTAGCCCACCACAAATCCCAACATGGACAGCGCGATCACCAACCCGAAGCCGATCACGCCTACCGATAGGAGAAGCGAATAGATCGGCGCATAGGTTTCTTCGGGAGCCTGCCGGACAAAGGCGTACCACCGGGTGCCTTCCAGGCTGGACGGGGTCAACGGATGGCTGAAGCGGACGGGCGAGGCTCCGACGATCGCGTCGCGGCCGCCGTGCGCATCGTCATCGGCCACCAGCCACAAGGGATGGTCCAGGGCCAGCCGGTTCATGAGGTTCGCGGGAATCAGGTGGGCGGTGGGCGGTAGCACCGGACAGATGAGCGGTGTTCCTTGCGTATCCAGGAGCATCGCATGGCCCGTATTGCCGATCTGAATGGGAAGGATGAGTTGGGTGAGGAGATTGCGGCGAATCACGAGGTCGACGGCGCCGGTCATCGTGCCTCCTAATTTTTCGACAATCGGAACCGCGACGTGGAAGATCGCGTCCTTGGTGACCGGATCGAGGGCGACATTGCTGACATAGGCCGCGCCGGCCGGGGCATGGATGGCTTCACGCCACCAGGTTTGATCGGCCTGCTGTGGTGGCAACCCAGGATCGGTGGAGGCCACGACCAGGCCCTGCTGATCGGCAATGGTGATGCGCAGATAGTGCCGCGAGTCACTCGCCCATTCTTCGAGGTATCCCGCGGTCACGGGATTGGTCACAGGCCGACGATCAATGTGGGAACGGGCCGCTGCTGTTGGATTGCCGCCGGTCTGGCTGGATCGATGTTTCGCTTGTTGATTGGCCACGCTGACGGCCAGGCGGCCGGCGCGATCGATTTCCTCGTCGACGGCGCCGGCCAATCGAATCGAGGTGGAACGGGCAATTTCCTGAAACCCTTCACCGATCGCTTGTTTGAGGCTGGCGGTGCTGGAGCGGTACGTCGCCCAGAGCGCGACCATGCCGGGCACGATGCCGACGATCAACAACGCGACAAACAATTTTCTCTGGAGTCCGCCGGTCCGTCGTGCAGCGCGCATCACCCTTGAGGCTGCGACAAATTATGTTTGGCCATGCGATATCGGAGCGTATTGCGTGTGATTTTGAGGAGCCGGCTGGCTTCGGACACATTGCCGCCGCTCTTGGTCAGCGCCTCTTGCAGCATCGCTTTTTCGACCTCTTCGACCGACAACCCTAACGAAAGGAGCGAGGGAGTGCCGGCCGATGACGATGGGTGGGGGGCGGCGGCGGTCAATGAGGCAGGGAGATGTTCGGGCTGAATTGTGTCTTGCTTGCAAGTGATGGTGAGCCATTCCACGACGTTGTGCAGCTCTCGCACATTGCCTGGCCACGGGTACGCTTTCAAAAGCGCCAGCGCATCCTGTGTGATGCTTTTGATCCGGCTGCCACGCTCGCGCCGGGCCCGGTCGAGAAACTGAGTCAGGATCGGTTCAATGTCACCCGGCCGTTCGCGCAAGGGCGGCATGCGAAGCTGGTAGACGTTCAAGCGATAATACAAATCCAGGCGGAAGCGACCGGCCTTGATAAGATCGGGCAATTCTTGATTGGTCGCGGCAATGACACGCAGATCCACCGGAATACTCCGCACCCCGCCCAGCGGCTCGACCACATGTTCCTCGAGCACCCGCAGCAGTTTTGCCTGCGCCGTGAGACTGAGTTCGCCGATTTCATCGAGAAACAAAGTGCCCCGATCGGCCATTTGAAAGCGGCCCGGTTTGGATTTTTTGGCGTCGGTGAACGCGCCTTTTTCATACCCGAACAGTTCGGATTCAAGCAGATGCTCGGGAATCCCGGCGCAGTTCAGTGCCACCATGGGTCCTTGGGCGCGTGGGCTGACCAGATGAATCGCACGGGCGAGGAGATCTTTCCCCGTGCCGCTCTCGCCCGTGATCAAGACGGTGGAATCCGTCTGGGCCACCTCCTTGGCCAGCCGTTTCACGAGCTCCATTTCTTTGGAGACGCTGACGATCCGGTCGAATCCGAACTGCTCCTGCAGCCCTGCGCGCAGCGTACGATTATCCCGGGCGAGCTGACGGACTTGCAGCGCCCGGGCGATGACGATTTTCAACTCTTCATTGTCCACCGGCTTGGAGATGTAATCGTAGGCGCCCTTCTGCATCGCTTCGACAGCCGACTTCACCGTTCCGTATCCGGTCACAATCAGGACCGGTACGTCGGGCGCCTGTTGGTGCGCGGCCTCCAGGACGTCCATACCCGACAGGGTTCCCAATTGAAGATCCGTGATGATCATGTCGATGGAGTCCTGCTCCTGCAGCATGCGAATGGCCTCATCGCCGGAGGAGGCCAGCAGGAGCTGATACCCGACAGGTTTCAGCACCAACTCAAAGAGACGCCGCATGCGTTCTTCATCGTCGACGATCAGGAGGGTGGGGGCGTGCATGGTGTCGCAACCGCTGAGGTGGGTCCCCGACTCTGCGGGGACGTGAGCCGTAGCCTACCACTATCGGCGAAGGAGAAACAGAGGGGACCTTATGGAGAATCGGCGGTTGATGAAGGTGTCGGCGCGCGATGTCCGGCGGCCTTAGCGTCATTGGCCAGCGCCCAAGAGATGTTGCGTTGCAGTCCGGCATGTTTGGCGCGTCGAACAGGACTGTGTTTGAACGTTGCGGCGAAGGCCGCTTCGTTCATGTCCATCAAGCCGCGTAACGAAGGCGAGGTGGTGAGCGTGGTGGGTTGGAAGCCGGGCTCGCTGGTCGGTGTGGCCTGATGATTATACGGACAGATATCGAGACAATCGTCGCAGCCGAAAATCCGATTGCCTACTCCTCGCCGGAGTTCATCAGAAAGAGTCGGCTCGCTGCTCCGTAGCTCAATGGTGAGGTAAGAAATGCAACGCCCGGCATCCACGACGTAGGGCTCGGTGATCGCTCCTGTGGGACAGGCCTGGATGCATAGTGTGCAGCTGCCGCAGAGGTCGGTACCAGCCTCGTCCGGATCTAGCTCCAGGGTCGTCAGCAATTCCCCCAACAAGAGCCATGAACCGAACTCCGGGGAGACCAGATTGGAATGTTTGCCGATCCATCCAAGGCCGGCCTGCTGCGCCCAGGCCTTTTCCATAACCGGGCCTGTATCGACATAGGCGCGATGGCGACCGTCCGGCGCCAGGGTGGTGATCCGTTCAGACAGCTGTGTTAAGCGATCACCCAGGATCTTGTGGTAGTCGAGTCCCCAGGCATAACGGGCGATCCGGCCGTTCCCCGGTCGTTCATCGGCCCGCTGATCGGTGTAGTAATTCATCCCGACGGAAATAATGGAACGGCATCCGGGCAAGACCAGTGCCGGATCGGCTCGTCGTTCCGGGTCACGCGTCATCCAGTTCATGGAGGCCTGGAAGCCTCGCCGCAACCATTCCTGCAGTCGCTCGCGGCATTGGGTTAAGGGATGAGCCGCAGTACGGTCGGGCGTCGGTTCTGGGGGAGGCGGCAACCGACTGATGCCGACGACATCGAACCCCAACTCGCGCGCGGCCTGTTTGATCAGTGCTGTAAGGGGCTCGGGCATTACGGTTTTATGCACTCGAACCGCACCATGAATTGGCCGCTACAATGGCCGGAGTCGCAGCGGGTGCATTGGCCGGTGATCTTGGTTTTCCAGTCCGTGCCTTTTGTGTCGAAGGTGCAGAAAGTGCGACCGGCTTTGGAGACGGTGGTCCAGGGTTTGTCGGTCCCGGGAAATTTGGCGATGACGCAGCCGGCAGGAATCGGTACCTGGCACTGATGGGCGGGGTCACCCTTGGCCATGCCGAAGCTGCAGGAGTGCTCGGTGGTTGCGGCAGACTCAGGAGGCGTTTGTGCCTGCGCGGCAAACGGCGTGACGCTGAGCGAGACCGGCAGACAGAAGAGAATCAGGAAAATCACACGAACGGGCGAAGCCATGGTGCGGCGCTCCAGTAAAAACGGCATGGTACCACAGCCTTCTTTCCGCCGCGAACCCTCACCCTCGGCATGTCGCGTATCTTGACCCTCTCCCTTCCGAATCTGTCCGAGCATTGTTCAAAAACCACCGTCAGCGTAGGCGAAAGCAGGAAGGCTGTGGCGTAACATGGTGCAAGAACAGGGACGGCCGAGTGGCATGCTAGTTGCGTGAACCGCGGGACAACCGGGTGGATACGTGTGCCACGGGACGACGAGATTCCGACATGACGGGGCAATGATCGTTTCAGGCCGTTCT
>VOPT01000077.1 GCA_009594865.1 Nitrospira sp.
GCCACTTCCTTGCCCGACTTGTTGAAGCCCAACACGGTATCGTTGTACATGTCGAACCGCTTCCCGTGGATCTGGGTTTCAAACACTTTCGGACCTGGAATGACATCGTACCGGAAGACGATCTGCTGACTGGCTCGCCAGAGCTGGAGCACCGCCAACAGTTCGCGGCTGGGCACGAGGTACTTCTCAACAGCATTATCTACGCCCGGGCCGAACATCTGCCGCGCGTAGCCCCGAGGAGCATGGCGTGGCGGAATATAGAAGCCGTTGGGCTCGGTGCCCCACTGCGGATACAGCGGGAGCGCCACCTGCTCCACCCGGATCGTGTAGTACAGGGGATGCCAGCGGTCTTCGGCCCACAGGCCGTCTTCGCCGATGCGCATCAACGACTGCATGCGGATCTTGCCCACGCAGGCCGCCATACAGCGCGTTTCCATCGGCTCGCCGCCCGTCAAGGGGTCTTTCCCCTCGATGCGCGGATAGCAGGCAATACACTTCTCCGACACCCGGGTCGTGCCCCGGTACATCGGCTTCTTGAACGGGCACTGCTCGACACACTTCTTGTACCCGCGGCACCGGTTCTGGTCGATCAACACAATGCCGTCTTCCGGCCGCTTGTAGATCGCCTTGCGCGGGCAGGCGGCCAAACAGCCCGGATACGTGCAGTGGTTGCAGATCCGTTGCAGATAGAAGAAATACGTCTCGTGTTCCGGCAAGCTCGAGCCCGAGAGCCGCCACGGTTCATCGCGCGTAAAGCCGGACTTGTCGATGTTCTCGACCAAGGCCCGCATGGACGTCGCGGTGTCTTCGTAGATGTTCACGAACCGCCATTCCTGGTCCGTCGGAATGTACCCGATCGCCGCCTGGCCCACCTTGGCGCCCGCGTCGAAAATGGTCATTCCTTCGAACACCCCGTACGGCGCGTGGTGCTTGCGGCCGACCCGCACGTTCCACACCTGGCCGCCCGGGTTCACCTGCTCGATGAGCTGGGTGATCTTCACATCGTAGAACTGGGGATACCCGCCGTACGGCTTGGTTTCCACGTTGTTCCACCACATGTACTCCTGCCCCTTCGAGAAGAGCCAGGTCGACTTGTCGGCCATGGAACAGGTCTGACAAGCCAAACAGCGATTGATGTTGAACACAAAGGCAAACTGCCACTTCGGATGCCGCTCCTCGTAGGGATACAGCATCTTCCGTCCCAGTTGCCAGTTATAGACTTCTGGCATTGCATTCCTCCGTGAGACGTAAAACGGTAGACGATAGACGCGATGCGAGAGATGAGAGGTTGTTCTTCGTCTCCCCTCTCACGCTTCACGTGTCTTACACCTTGATCTTGATATGTTCACCCTTCAGCCACTTGATCATGAACTCGTTTTCCTGCCCCGGTGTGAAGCCGGTCCGGACTGGTTCCCACGGCCCACGGGCGCCGATACCGCCGTCTTCCGCCTTGGTGATGCGGATCAAGCATTCCTTCGGAACCGTGTTGATGCCGTGGTGATCGATGGCATAGCCCCACTTGAACTTCCAGGCAATCGTGTGCTTGCCCGGGAGGGAGTCGGTCTGGTGCATCGGCATCAGCCAGTTTCTGGTAAACGACTGTTGCGCACCGTACCGGAAGTTGGACTGATAGCCGGTGTCCACCGCAATGGCGCGTCCGTCTGGCCGCGTCTCGTGGCCCTTCACCGACTTCGCCGTGGCCACGTACGGGGCATGCTTGGCCATCGTCACGTGGTACGGATACGCCGGGTTGTACTTGGCACGAATCATCAAGCGGGACACCTTGTAGAACGGATCCGAGGGCTTCCAGCCACGATAGGGCCGGTCCACCGGGTTTCCGTCGACAAAGACGTAGTCGCCGTCGTTGATGCCGCGGTCTTTCGCCGCTTGCGGGTTGATGTGCAACTGGTGTTCGCCGACTCCCGGTGTCCGTTTGTCCATGCGGTACGGATCGCCGAAGTTCGACTCATAAATCTGCACCCAGTCGTTCACCGACCATTGGCTATGCACCCGATGCCGGGTCTTGGGCGTGACGCAGTAGAACTGGTAGCCCTTTTCCCACAACGGGTTCGGATGTCGCTTGATTTCCGCCCACGGCAGCTTGATGTTCCGCACCGTCTTGTCATCATGGTGCTGCGCGGTGATCGGAATCCCGTAGTCATCCGGCCGAATGAACGGATTGTTCGAGAAAATCGCATTCGGCATATACGGCGTACACTCCGGGCCTTCCCGGTGGGAGATGAAGTTTTCGCCGTATTCGATGGCTTCCGGCTCGATGCGGTAGGTCTCGATGCGACCCGACCGCGTCCACTGGGGCTTGGACTCGTTGGTCTCTTCCCAGAGCGGATGCCGCGGATAGGTGCGGCCCATGACCATCCAGCCCTTTTCCGACTTCAACATGACGTCGGCGCTATAGCCGTAGCAGGTGGCGCTGGCATCCAGCATCCGCTGCGGATAGACGTCGACGCGGTTCATGTACACGAAGTGGAACACGCCGCGGAACCGCGCATCGCCCGTCATTTCTGACAGCTTGGCGGCGACACCGGCGAAGGTGTCCGCATCGTTGCGGGTGTCGTACAGCGGCCGGATCCCGCCCTTCCAGATCTGAATCCACGGATTGGACACCGTGCCCGTCATTTCCGGATAGGTGAACTCCATCCACGAGTTACACGCAAACGCCACGTCGGCATGGTTGACGTCCGAGGTCATCTCGATGTCTTGGGTCACGATCATCTCGATGTTCGGATCGACGTTCTTCACCATGTCATAGTGGTGCTTGGCGTTGTTGAGGATGTTCACGTTGGTGACCCAGCGGACTTTGCTGGGGCTCGGCATGTGGGTCTTGCCGGTGAACACCTTCCGACCGTACTTCGGCGTATTGATGATCAAGGCCGTATCCCCATGGTTCCAGTACCCGACTTCTTCCCCATAGTAGTACGAGCGGGTCTTGATCTCTTTGCCGTGGGCGTTCGGATCCAAGGTCAGGTTGAACGGATCCTCACCGGTATGCACCGCGAGGCCCGCGCCGGACCAGGGCACCGCATTCCAGATGCCGGCCTTGTAGTTGCCGGACCAGGTATGGCAGCCCGTGCCGAATTTCCCGATGTTGCCGGTGATGGTCATAATGAACGCCGCTGCCCGGCCCATTTCCGTCATGTGGAAATAGTGACAGACGCCTTCGCCGTTATGCATCGCGGCCGGCTTGATCGTGCCCGAATCGCGCGCCCACCGGACGATCAAGTCCTTCGGCGCCCGGGTGATCTGGTGCGTGGTATCCAGGTCGTAGTCCTGGAGGTGCACCTGGTACATCTGATAGAGCGGCATCGCGTCGATTTCCCGGCCATTGAGCAATTTCACGCGATGGGAGCCGGTCAACGCGGGATCAATCCCGCTCGCCTTGAAGTGGAAGCCGACCTGTTCCCGATGCAGCGGGACCGCTTGGCCCTTTGCCAGATCCCAGACCATCATGCCGCCGAGCCGTTCGATTTGCTCGGGCTTCAAGGACTGGATCCGTCCCGAATAGCTCTTGGAGAAATCCGGGAACTTGTAGTCGGCAATCACGTCACGCGGATCGAGATACTGGAGCGTATCCGTCCGAATGAGCAACGGCAGGTCGGTAAATTCCTTGATGTAATCGATGTCTTGCAAGTTTTCATCGAAGATGATCTTGGCCGCCCCGAGGAAGTTCGCGCCATCGGTCTCCGGCCGCAGCGGAATCCAGTAGTCGGCGCGGTAGGCCGTCGGGTTGTATTCCGGCGTGATGACGACGATGCGGGCGCCGCGCTCGATGGACTCGAGCTTCCAGTGCGCTTCCGGCATCTTGTTTTCGACGAAGTTCTTGCCCCAGCTGGTGTTCAGCTTGGAGAAGCGCATGTCGGAGAGGTCCACGTCGCAGTTCTGGGTCCCGTTCCAGAACGGATGCGACGGATCCTGGTCGCCGTGCCAGGTGTAGTTGGTGTAATACTTTCCGCCCTGCGCCTTGTCGGCATCGACTTTCCGAATCCAGGAGTCGAGCAACGGTAAACATCCGCCGTTGAAGCGGGTGTTCATCATCTTGCCGACGATCCCGAGCACCGGCATCCCCGCGCGATGCTTGAAGCATCGCACGCCCGCGCCCTTCATCATTTCGATCATTTCCGGCGCATAGCCCTGCTCGCGGAGCCGACGGGCCCCGGCTTCACCGCTGTAGCGGGTCGCGATGAGAATCGCGCCTTTGGCGACATAGGTGAAGGCCGTATCCCACGACACCCGGTTGAGGTCGTCGAGGAACCGGCTGTCGAACTTGTACTTGCGCTTCACATCGGGCGTCAGCTCGGGGGAGCCATCGTCCATCCACTGCTTCCAGCCCTTCCGCATCAACGGCCCCTTCAAGCGATAGGGTCCGTACACGCGACGGTGGAAGGTGAAGCCTTTCAAGCACATGCGCGGGTTATGGGCGAACGTCCCGCGGTTGCCGTAGAGGTCTTCATAGGTTTGGTGGTCGTAGTTCTGCTCCACCCGCATCACGACGCCGTTCCGGACGAAGGCCCGGACGCGACAGCCGTGCGTGTCGTTCGGGGAGCAGCACCAGGTAAAGGATGAGTCGTATCGATACTGGTCGTGATACACACGCTCCCAGGACCGATCCGGGTACTCACCCAGCGGGTTCCCCACCTCGATGACCGGCTGCAGCGCGGTCAGCGCGAGGACTTTGTCCGCCACGGCCACGGCCGCGACGGTTCCCACCGAAACTTTGAGAAACTGTCTCCGGGAAAATTGCATCATGAACATCCCCTCCTCGTAAAAATACAGACCAGACTCCGGTGCCATGCAGTCATAACACCGGACATAACTCCGGGTGACCGGCGTCGTATGACCTACCCCAACCCCTTTCCAGAGATGTGGCTCTCCGCTGCAAAAGTGACCCGGTCATTCAGCTATGCTACGGCGGGCATCGGCCGACACCAGACACCACATCTCTTCGTTAAAATTGATTGAATTGAAAATACGTAAGAGATCACGCAGCCTTACTATGCAGCAGCTATGCCATGGATCCGCCTTCACCAATCAATTCCATATCATTGAAACTATTGAACTTCATCGCATGAATGATGAGACGTTTTTTCTTAAAACTCTATCGGCCACGATATGTCGCGGTGGAGGAACCGTCTTCCACCACGACATATCGTGGCCCCAACAGATGTGTGCGATGTTTCGGAGACGTGGAGGAGAAGGAGTTACTTACCCAGAGGAGAACGACGAATCCCCAACCGATACATCCGGCTACGAAGCGTGCTCGGTGCCAGCCCCAATTGTTCAGCTGCACCGCCTGGCCCTTCGATTCGCCAGTCGAGCAAGGTCAGGGCCTGAAGAATATGACGACGCTCTTCATCGACCAACGTCCGACGCGTGCTCGCTTGCGGAGGTGCGGGCAGATTGATCATGGCCGGATCAATACATAACCACCGATCGTGACACAGGATCAACGCGCGCTCCACAATGTTCTCCAGCTCCCGGACATTGCCTGGCCAGGTATACTGCACGAGCCGCTCCATTGAGGGCTCATCAAAGTCCTCGCAGGGACGCTTCAACCGTTGCGCATGGAACCGCAGGAAATGCCGGGCAAGGATCGGAATATCCTCGGGACGCTCCCGCAGTGGGGGCATATGGATAGGAAACACGTTCAACCGATAATACAAATCGCTCCGGAACCGCCCCTGCTGAATGGCCATCGGCAAATCGGCGTTCGTCGCGGCAATCACCCGGACATCGACCGGAACAGCCTTCGCACCGCCGACCCGATCGACGAGACCGTCCTGCAGAACCCGCAACAGCTTCGCCTGCGCCTCCAGCGGCATTTCCCCGATCTCGTCCAAAAACAACGTACCGCCATCGGCCAACTCGAAGCGGCCGATGCGCTGATGCTCGGCACCCGTAAAGGCACCGCGCTCATGGCCGAACAGTTCACTTTCGATCAATCCTGAGGGAAGCGCCGCGCAATTCAATCGCACGAACGCACGGCCACGCCGCAGACTGCTCTCGTGTATGGCTCGAGCCAGAACCTCCTTGCCCGTCCCGGTTTCTCCGGTCACCATCACCGTGGCCGTCGTGGGAGCCGCCTGCCGCGCGAGTGTCAGCACCTGCTCAAAGGCCTGGCTCCGACCCACGACCATACCGAAGTCCTGGTTGGCCTTCAGCTCTTCGGTCAGATACACGTTTTCCCGGGCCAGTTGCTCTCGCAACCGGTTGATCTCCTCATAGGCATTGACGTGCGCGATGGCAAACCCGATCTGCGTCGCCACTTGCTGGAGAAAATCGACAGCGTCTGGATCAGGATGGCCCGCCTCAATGCTGCCGATGTTCAAGGTCCCAAGACAGGCGTCCTGCACCACCATAGGAAGGTTGATCATGCGCCCCAGGCCTTCTTGCAGATAACTTTCATCCTCAATGAAGAGCCGCTCCTCACGAAGATGCGGCCGCACGTGCACGCGCTGATGATCGTAGACCCATCCTACCGCACTGCGCGCACGAGGAATCATCGCGTCGCTGCTGAGCACCACTTTGGGCAAATTCGTCTCCACGGCATAGAAGCGAAAGGCATCGGATTGCACATCATAGACCGTAATGCCCGCTCGCTCCCAGCGAACCACCTGCGTCAGCTGTTCCGTAATGGCGCGAAACAGATTCTTCCGATTGCGCTGAGAATTCAGCACATTGGTGACAGATAAGAGAGTGCGGTAATTGATGGCAAGATTCTGCACAACCTGTCCTTCATCCCGATCATCCGCTGCGCGACACGCGCAACGATGGGGCGCTCTGGAGCGGCACATCGTCAGGAGAGGCGAAGCACATGACGGATCAGGAGGAGAGGCCTCGATTGCCGGTGCGGCTTGTGCGCCGACGGCATTATAAACTGGGATGCTATGGTCTTCCCATCGGTTCGCCAAATCTTCATCAAACTTTAATGTCCGGCAGCTGTCTCGATTGGAACAGACGCCAGGCTCGCCCCGCCGATACAGCCTTCCATGAACTAGCGACCAACTCCTCCGAACGCCCGCCTTCCTTCCTCCATTCCCATCCCCGGTCTCGTCCGCGATCCTCCACGTCCCGCTTCAGGGCCCAAGGATCCCGAGCCAGGGCCGATCGAGGGCGTGAGGGGAAACGTGGCGGCTCCCATATCCGGGCTTCTTCGCGGAACGAAGGAACTCGGCTGGCTCTCCCGATGGCTGCGCAGGCGATCGGACTCCAGCGAGTTGCGTTCGCGAGGCGACACCGGACGATCACCCTGAGTCGGGACTATCCGATTCATTTCCAATTCTTCAAGGGACGCATCATCCGCTGCGTCAGCATCAGTCACCACCAGATTACTGGCCATCACTTCCTTCGCCATGGATTCCGCGGTCGGGAGCTCGTCCGCATAGACATCGGTTTCATACTCCGCCGTGGAGGGCGTGGCAAGCGACGTCCAGACAGATTGCCCGGACTCGGTGATGTTGATACTGGTCATGGTCGACAGCCCCGGCCTGATCGGGTGCTCTCGGAGCTCATCAGCCGGCAGCGCGATTCGCACCGGGACACGTTCAACGATATGAATGAAGTTTCCCGTGGAGTTATCCGGCGGCAGTAAGGCAAACGCGCTGCCGCTGCCCGGCACGAGGCCTTCGACGGTGCCGTGAAACGTTTGTTTCGAGCCATACAGACTGACGCTCACCAAGGCCGGCTGCCCTGGCCGCACATGCTGCAGTTCCGTTTCACGCAGATTGGCTTCGACCCACAGATGATCCAGCGGAACGATCGTCATGAGCGAGGCGCCAGGCTGAACACGATCTCCGACCTGCGCTTTTCGCTTGGCGACGTAGCCTGAGATGGGCGCGCGGATCTGCTGACGCGCATATTCCAGATGCGCCTCGATCAATTGGTGCTTCGCCAAGTCGACGGACGGATGGGCCATCACGGTCGTGCCGCCGATCTGCGCATCGAGCGAGTCGAGTTCCGCCTGTGTCTCCCGTACCTCCGCTTCCAGACTGGCGATCTTATCTGCCGTGTTCTGCAAAATTTGTTTGGAAATGGCCCCACTTGGCGAGGCCCGTTGATACCGATCCATGTCGTGCTCGGCGAGCTCCAAGCGAGCGGTGCGCGACCGCAACTTCTCCGCCAGTTGTTTGCGATTGATGAATAGCGCGGCAATCCGCCGGACCTCCTCGCCCAACCGTCCGCGCGCCCGTCCCAACGCGGCATAGGCTTGATGCTCATCCAACCGCACAAGCAAGTCGCCGCGATTGACGAATTGCGTTTCTTCGGCCAAGACCTGCGTGATGATCCCGGATGCCTGCGCCGCGACCGGTACTAAATTGCCGGTGACATACGCATTGTCAGTGCGGACCCAAAACCGATCGTGCGTGTACCAGTAGATGAGATACCCGACGGTCGCGACCAGCACCAGCAGCGCCACGACCAATAAACGCCTGTTTCGGCGCGCGCGAATGGCCTTTGGATGAATGCGGAAGGAGCCAGCCGGCGGCGGTCCGCCGGGAGATTGTGGAGATTGAGATATATCTGCAGTTGTGGTGGTCATAGATTTAGCTCGGGTTGTGTTTCGGTCGCTTTTCGATGTCCGGATTGTGATAACCGCCCCCCAGGGACTCGATCAGATCGACGGCGGCCACGAGCTGATCGCTCTCCAAGGCTCTCAGGGCATATTCTTGTTCGAGGACGGGATACCGATGACGCAGCACTTCGCGATCATCGTCCAGGCCGTTGACGAGCCGCACTTTCGCCAATTTCCAGTCTTCGCCCAGCGAGGCCACCAACCGCTTGTGTGACGCCATGATCTCGTTGGTCGTGTGCCAGGCACTGAGACTGTCCGCCACTTCCCGCATCGCATCGAGAAGCGTGTCGTTATAGAGTTCTACTGCCGCGTCATATTCCGCACGCTGCGCGCCCAATTCGCCCCGCAGCCGGCCGCCCTCAAACCAGGGCATCCGCAAACCCGGCGCCAGGCCATAGGTGAAGCTCTGACCGCTAAAGAGAAAATTCGCCAGCTTATCGGTCCCCTTGGCAAGCGTCAGGGCATTAAATCCCACAAACCCCGTGAGATCGATAGTGGGATAGAACTGCGTAGTCGCCACCCTGACCAGGCGAGACGCGGCATGCGCTCGATACAAGGCTGCAGCCAGATCCGGACGATGGACCAGCAGGCCGATCGACAGATGATCCGGCGCAGGAATTTGCTTGGGAATGTTGGCTATGGGCTTGGCAAACAAATGGGCCGCTTCATCCGGCCCCTTCCCGGCTAATCGTGCCAGCAGATGCCGCTGGACATCCAATTGATCACGAATGGCGGCTTGCCGTTTGAACGCCGCCTCGTAGTCGGCCACGGCGATTTTGAACGGCTGATCATTGTCGAGTCCCAGACGGAACCGGGTCTCCGCCAGTGTCTTGAGATCGCGGCGAATGCCGACGATCGTCTTCACGATGCTGAGTTGCTGTTGTAAGGACTGTCCCCGGAAATAGGCACGGGCAATCCCAGTGGTCAACCGAAGCCGCACCTCGGCCGTTTCGGCCTCTTCGGCAGCCGCATGGCCCAGAGCCGCCTCGAGCATGGCCCGGTTTTTCCCCCAGAAATCGAATTCATACCGGAAGCTGAGCGGGTTGATGATGCCGTACATGATCTTGATGCCCGCCACTTCGGGATTCAGGGCAGCGAAGACGCCATGCTGGGAGATGCGCTCATAGGTCAGCGACGCATCCGCTTCCAGGAACGGCAACAACCGCGCACCTTCCACCTTCACCAGCGACGTGGCTTGCCGCAACCGCGCCGCGGCATGTTTCAGGCCGGGATTGTCCTTGAGCGCGGTTTCGATCAGCCCATTCAACTCCGGATTGCCAAACTGTTCCCACCACCGATCCTGGGGCCAATTCTGCAGCCGGCTTGTCACTTCAGCGAGAGTTTCGGTCATTTCCGGCGGGTCGAGATATTGGGCCGGTGGATCGCCCTTGGGAATCCAGGCGCAGCTTGCAAAGAGCAAGGCACAGCCGATCCCAAAGCTGATTCGCACGCGATACCCTGTCGATGAACCCGATCTCATGGCACCTCCTCAAGCAACTCCTCGGCACGTTTCATGCGCAGATCCTCTGGAGGGCTCGACGCAATGGGCACATGCGTCGGATGCGCGAACCACACAAGGACGCCCAACCCGATAAAGATGAAACTCGCCACGAGGAACGCATCGTTGAGGCCGAGTATCGCCGCTTCCTGCCTGATCACCAGGCCCAGCTTGGCCTGCGCTTCGCCAGAAGACAATCCTGCCGCTTGGAATTTCGCTGCCAGTTGACCCAGCGGGTCGTACGAAATCGACTGCCGGCCCCCGAAATGATCGGCCAAATGCAGTTGATGGAAATGAATCCGTCGGAACAGGACGATGCCCTGGAACGTGATACCGAATGCGCCCGCGGCGACACGCAATAGATTGGCCACCTCCGCCGCGCGCGTCATCAGGGGGCCGGACAAACCATGCAGGGTCAGCACCGTCACCGGCGTGAAGAACGACCCCAGAAAAATCCCCTCGATCACCATCGGCCAGAACAATTCTTCGTACGAATGAGGATCGTCGTACAAGCCGATCCAATAAAACGTCCAGGCGAAACCGAGACAATTGAAACACACCAGCCAGCGCGCATCGATATACTTGCAGAGGTAATGCATGACGGCGATGATCGGTGCACTCAGCACGACTAACGGAAGCAGCGCCAGACCGGCTAACTTCGAGGAATATCCCAAAATCAGTTGGATCTGGACAATCAGGAGAGACAACAATCCCTGGATCGAGAAAAACCCGAGTGTCAGACTGATGATCCCGATGACAAAATTGCGATGCAGGAACAGCCGGAGGTCCAATGTCGGATGCCGCTCCCCCAGTTCCCAAATGATGAAACACGGAAATGCGATCAGCAACACCACCGCGATGGCTTGGAGGAATGGCGAGTCCAGCCAGTCGAAATCGTTGCCCATATTGAGCAAAGTTTGCAGCCCCAACAACAGCACGGCCAGCAGCAGAAACCCGACCAGGTCGAAGCGAGCGTACCGTCGATGAAATCCACGGCCGTATAACAAGGCGGCCAACGTGCCGACAATCACCAACGTCAGCACGAAATCCAAGTAAAAGAGAAAGCGCCACCCGAGCATGTAGGCGATGTAGCCTCCCACCGGCATGCCGATGGTGAACGGGGTGATACTGAACAGGCCCCAGACGGTCAACGCGACGGCCTTGAGCCGTTTGGGATATTCGTTGAGCAACATGGATTGGGCGATCGGCAGCGTGATGCCGCCGGCAATGCCTTGTACGATGCGCGCAGGAACGAATTGCGCAAGGGTTCGGCTGTCGCCGCACAAATAGGACGCGATGCTGTAGACGATGAACGCGCCGATCAGAAGACGGTAGTCGCCAATCCGTCCGGACAGGTACCGCGCGAGTGGAAAGCCCAACGCCAATCCGACCATGAAGTCGGTTTGCGCCCAGGTGAGAAAACTGGGCAACACCCCGCCCAGATCCCCTGAAACATGAGGCAACAAGGCGATGTACGATCCGGCGTTGAACAACACGACGATGTGCGACAAGCCAAGCACGGCATTGAAAAGGACGAATCGCCATCCGTGCAATCGGCCGAGATACCCCGCACCCATGACTACGCTTCCTCACCGCTAATACGATGGTGAATATCCCGGCTGATCGCCCCTGGCACTGACGGGCTGAGCCGGAACCGGACTCGCAGCGGGCGCCGTCGTGCGATGGGCCGCATAGATCGCCAACCCCGTGAACAGCATGCCACCGACCAGATTGCCCAGCGTCACAGGGATTTGATTCCAGAGCCACCACGTGGACAGGCTGACGTCTGCGCCGAGCATCATGCCGACCGGCATCAGAAACATGTTGACCACGGCATGTTCAAACCCTTGAGAAAAGAACAAGAGAGTCGGACCCCAGATCGCAACAAATTTTCCGGACAACGACGTCGACATGTAGGCCGCGACGACGGCGAGGCTGACCATCCAGTTGCACAACATGCCTTTGGTGAATGCCGCGAGCAGACCCGCAGAACCGTGAGAGGCGTAGTAGGTCGTTTTGGCTTGTGCAATGGCGATCAATTTTGTGCCGACGGCATTGATCGGCGCATCGCCTCCCGTGGTCAGCGCGATTGCGAACAACGTCGCATAGAGCACGCTCCCGAGGAGATTGCCGAGGAACACCCATCCCCAGTTCGCGAAGACGTGAGATAATCCGGCATTTTTCTGACCATCGACCGCCGCGACAGGGAGCAGCGCAAAACTTCCCGTGATGATCTCCGCGCCAAGCAAGATGGCCAATGCTAATCCGAACGGAAAGAGCAAACTTCCAAGGATCCAGTAGCCCGTTTCGACGGCCACCGTCACGGCCATGCTGGTCCCGATTCCCAAGTACGCACCGGCCAACATCCCGCGCAACACCAACTGGCGGGGCGGCAAGCTCAGCTTGAGGGCGCCGCCGGCCAACATACTGTCCACCACGCCGTAGGGCTTCACATAATCCATTGTCTCCTCCTTGTTCGGGTCGCTGCTCACTCGAATCGTGTACGCGCCATCGCCCCTGCCACCGAGACCTGTGCAGCGGTAGCTCAGCAAGGCGCGTGCCTCGTTGGGCTGCCCCGCGCAGGACGCAGCTGAATCAGCACAGGAAAGACCCTACGCCTCTCTGGCAGGACTGACGGACAGACACGATCCCCAGACTCACAGCCACACGAATGCGGGCGAGATCGCACGGTCGCTCGGTGCGAAATCGCTCGTTCGCAGTATCACACCACGCGCGAGAGCCTCGAACCGCGAGGACAGCGTTCAGAAGCCCATCAGAATGATGCGAGTCGGGGACAGCCTGAAGACCTGACGAGGCGGCGATATTGCACAGAGATAGGAGAGCGGACTACCATACCCCCGGAGACCGAGATCTGCCTTGAGCGACCTGCTAAGCAACCTGCCCATTGCCCGCAAGCTGTTCCTTGCGTCGGTGATCCCTGCGCTGACGGTCCTGCTGCTCAGTATCTTGACCTATCGCAGCGTCACGACCTTTTCCGACGACGAAGGACAGCTCAACGATATCTACTACTCGCAACGCTTGGCGTCCGAGTATCTTCGGCTGGTCGTCGACCTCGAAACGGGGTTCCGTGGTTTCGTGCTGACCAGCCAGGAACATTACCTGTTCCCCTACCGCACGGCCCAGGACCACGTGCTCAACATCGGCCGCACGCTCGAAGCGCAAGTATCTCAACAAGACGATCAACGTGTGCTCATTACGTCGGTCCAACAACTCGTCAAACAGTTCATCAGTGAGAAGGAGCTGCTGATCGACGCCGTGAAGGCCGAACACACCGACGAGGCGCGGCAGTATATCGAGGAAGGCAAGGGCCGCACGTTAATGCTGAAAATCCGGCAGGACATGGGCCGATTCGAACACCTCACGCAAACGGCCCTGAATACTAAGCTGGCAAAGATCTCCCAGGATCGCGACACCATGCTGATGACCATCCTGGGTGGCGGACTCTTTGCGCTGATCTGCATGGTGGCCGCCCTCCACCTCATCGCCCACTCGATCACGACCCCGCTTGCGCGCCTGGCCTCCGCCGTTGTCACGTCCGACAGCAACCCGATCCCGCAAGTTCCTGTGATGACGAGAACGGATGAAATCGGACATTTGTCGCGTGTGATGCGCGCCATGAGCGCAGCCATCCAATCTCACATCGCCATGGTGCAACAATCGGAAACGAACCTCCGTCAGCTCAACCAAGACCTGGCCGGATCGGAAGCCAAATACCGGAGCATCGTCGACCACGCACCGTTCGGCATTTTCACCACGCGCGGGATGACCTTGGTCTTCAGCAACCGCTACAACAGTGTGCTTGCGGGCCTCGATCCAAGCGAAGAAAAAGATCCCGACGCCGTGCGACGCGCCATCCACCCGGAGGATCGGGATCGAGTAATCGAGGAATTCTCGCGGGCGGTAGCAGAAGGACAACCCAGCGAAATGGTCTTCCGCTTTCTGCATGCCGACGGCACGGTTCGCAAAGTCTTGAGCCGGCGCATCCCGATTCGGGACCACTCCGGGCAGGTCGTCATGTATCAGGGATTCAATGTGGACATCACCGCCCTCGATTTTATGCAAACACGCCTACGTCGGGCGGAACGGCTGGCCACCTTGGGGCAGGTTGCCGCCGGCATCGCACACGAGATCAGAAATCCTCTCGTGGGAATTGGCTCGACCACCTCCCTCCTGCTCGACGACACCGCTCCCGACGACGCCCGTCGCCCCGACCTTGAGGTCATTCTGCAAGAGACCAAGCGCCTCGATCGCATCGTCAACCAGATCATCGACTATGCGCGGCCCCGGGAGATCGTGGCGTTCGCCTTCGACATGGCACAGCTGGTGCATGAAGTGACAAAGGTGTTAGATGAACCCCTGGCACACAAACAGGCCGCGATCACCCTGTCGGCCCCGGCCCCTCCGTCTATGATCCAGGCCGACCGTGATCAATTCAAACAGGTGCTGCTCAACGTGATGCAAAATGCGATCGAGGCCACGCCGACCGGAGGCGCTATTACCGTCACCCTCACCCAACTCGCGCGCGGCGTCGAACCGGGACTCGAAGTGGCCGTCACAGACCATGGACAGGGGATCAGCCCCGCCCACTTGCAGCACGTGTTCGAACCGTTTTTCACCAGCGGCAAACCACGGGGAACTGGATTGGGGTTGGCGATTTGCCGCAATATTCTCGACGCCCACGGCGGGGACATCGCACTGGACAGTGAGCCGGGGCGCGGCACCACGGTTCGCGTGTGGGCGCCGTTACGCCAACAGCCGCAACGAATGCAAGAAGAAGGAACCCATGCAGGCCACGATCTACGTTACGGATGACGAGCCGGCGATTCGCTCCGCCATCGTCAAACGGCTCTCACGGCGCCATCACACCGTCACCGGACTCGAATCCGGTGAGGAATTGGTCCGGGCTGTCACG
>VOPT01000028.1 GCA_009594865.1 Nitrospira sp.
CTGGATGAACTGATCAGTCCCATTCAGGGACGTCTTGGAGTGCTGGAACGGCGCGGGGACCAGCACGTGGTCATTGGCGCGTTGACCGATGATTCCCGACAGGTTCAGCCAGGGGCGCTCTTCGTCGCCGTGCAGGGAGAGCGGGTCGACGGCCACGAGTACCTGGATCGAGTGGTGAAGGCGGGGGCAGTAGCGGTCGTGGTAGGACGCCACGTTGAAGTCGGATCGATGCCGTGCATTCGCGTGCAGGATTCCCGGGCAGCCTTGGGCATTTTGGGAAGTCGATTTTATGGAGATCCCTCTGCCGCCCTCCGGATGGTCGGAGTGACGGGTACCAATGGGAAGACCACCACGACCTATGTCGTGAAAACCATGCTGGAGGCCGCGAATCGGCAGGTCGGTCTCATCGGCACGGTCGCTTATCTGATCGGGAAAGAATCGATTCCCGCATCCCATACGACTCCCGGCGCGTTGGAGTTACAGAAATTATTTGCACGAATGGTCGAGAAGAGGTTGGATACGGTCGTCATGGAAGTGTCGTCCCACGCATTGGCCCTTGATCGAACCGCCGGCTCAGAATTCGATGTCGCCGTGTTTACCAATCTCACACAGGATCATTTGGACTTCCACCTGGATATGGAGCGGTATTTCCAGGCGAAGCGCAAATTGTTCGCCGAGCTTGGCCAGCCTGGCTCGCACAAGGCGAAGAAGCGCGCCATCATCAATGCGGATGATCCCTGGGGTCAACGGATCCGAGAAGCCTGCACGGTTCCGGTCTGGACCTATGGGCTGCATCACCAAGCTGACATTCATGCGGGTGAGGTGAAATTGTCCCCTGCCGGTACCAGTTTTACGTTGCGCACCCCGGTCGGCACGTGCGCGATTCAGAGCCGGCTGGTGGGGGAACACAACGTCTCGAACCTGCTGGCGGCTATCGGTGTCGTGCTCCACGAAGGATTAACGTTGGAGCAAGTTCGCGCCGCGGTGGGGGCCGTGTCCAATGTGCCGGGTCGGTTTGAGCGAGTTGAAGCGGGGCAGGACTTTACGGTGGTGGTGGATTACGCGCATACCGAGGACGCCTTGGTTCGACTGTTAACGGCCGCTCAGGCTCTACGCACGGGACGTATCATTACCGTATTTGGATGTGGTGGAGACCGGGATCGCACGAAGCGTCCCAAGATGGGACGCGCCGCCGTTCAGTATAGTGATGTGGTCATTCTGACATCGGACAATCCGCGTACGGAAGATCCGGCGTTCATTCTGAGCGAAGTCGAGGTCGGAGTGAAGGATGCGCTGGCCGCTCGCGGTCATGTTCGGTATCGCATGATTGCGGACCGACGTGCAGCCATCGAAGCAGCCATCGGCGAGGCGCACCCCGGTGATATGGTGTTGATTGCCGGAAAGGGGCACGAAGATTACCAGATCGTGGGAACGACGAAACAGCACTTCGACGATCGGGAAGTCGCGCGTGAAATGATCCAGGCGCGCCGATCCTAACGCGCAGCGAGGCATGACATGCGGGAGCATGGACAGCGTGGTGTAATGGCGTTGTTTACTGTCGAAGAAATTTGCGAAGTGTTGAGCGCCAAGTCGCCCACAGGCTTGAGTCCGCAAGATTTGAAGCAGCGGATTCGGCGTGTGGTGACCGATTCCCGTTTGGTGCGCAAAGGCGATCTGTTCATCGCGTTTCAGGGAGAGCGATTCGACGCGCATTCGTTCGTGCCGAAGGTCTTTGCGCAAGGCGCCGTCTGTGCCATCGTGCAGGAGGATTACCGCCTCCCTCCGATGAAACAGCGGACCGGCACGCCCATTGTGCTTGGCGTGAGGGATACGCTGGAAGCCTTTCAGCGGTTGGCCACACACTACCGGAACCGGTTCGCCATCCCCGTCATCGCCATCACGGGGAGCAATGGAAAGACGACGACGAAAGAAATGGTCGCCCATGTGGTCGCACAACGCTGGAAAACGCTCAAGACCGAAGGCAATCTCAATAACCGGATCGGTGTGCCACAGACCTTGTTCCAGCTGGCGCCGCGGCATCAGGCTGCCGTCATCGAAATGGGCGTGGATCAACAGGGACAAACGACCCGGTTGTGCGAAATCGCAAGGCCGACGATCGGCGTGATTACCAATATCGGACCGGACCACTTGGAGTTTTTCGGCAGCATGGAAGGGTCCGCGCAAGCCAAGGCCGAGTTGCTGGATCATCTGCCGCAAGACGGGGCTGTGGTGCTGAACGCCGACGATGAGTATTTTGATTATCTCGCGTCTCGAGCACAATGCCGGGTGGTCGCGTTCGGGGCGTCACCCAAGGCAGTGGTTCGGGCTGCAAATGTCCGAACCGATGACAAGGGCGGCACCCTCTTCGGGCTAGTGCTTCCCGGAAAGACGCGCCAGACGGAGATCCGTGTCCGGACGCAGGGTCAGCACAATGTGAGCAACGCCCTCGCCGCGGCTGCCGTAGGGCATGCTTTGGGGCTATCCGGCTCCGCCATTGCCGAAGGGTTGGCGAAATTCCGTCCGGCCGCGATGCGATCTCAGATCAGCTATTCGCATGGGGTGCAGGTCATCAACGATTGTTACAACGCTAATCCTGCGTCGATGAAGGCCGCCATCCAGCTTCTGGCACAGCTGGGGCGGGACAAACGATCCATCGCGGCTCTGGGCGACATGCTGGAGTTAGGCGCAGACACCAAGCGCATGCATCGGGAGGTCGGGGCGTTTTTGGCGGCAGAAGGGATCGGACACCTGTTGGCCTGCGGGGCCTTAGGGCGGGAGTTGGCAGCGGGTGCACGCCAAGCAGGCATGCCGGCTGACCGGATTACGGAACATCCGGATGCGCAGGCAGCAGCCACGGCCTTGGCACGGATGGTGCGACAAGGCGATGTGGTGTTGGTCAAGGCGTCGCGCGGGATGCGCATGGAACAGGTCGTGGATGCTCTGACCGGCATGCGGCGAGTGGCGAAGAAAGCCTGTTAGCCACACTTAAAGGAATTGTAGCATCCGCCGATCCATGGCGGGCAAAGAAGCCGTAGGATGTTATACAACTGGCTCTACCCTCTTCATACGCAGTTTTCGTTCCTGAACGTCTTTCGCTACCAGAGTTTCCGGATCATCTATGCCGCGGTTACCGCGTTTCTTATTGCCTTCGTGATGGCGCCCTGGGTCATCCGGAAATTGCAGGAGATTAAACTCGGCCAACAGATTCGCGACGACGGGCCGAAGCGGCATTTGGCCAAGAGCGGGACGCCGACGATGGGCGGGATTCTCATCATCTTTGCGGTCGTGTTGTCCACGCTGTTGTGGGCCGACATGACCAATCGCTACGTCTGGTTGGTGGTGGTGGCGACCGTGGGATTCGGCGCCGTGGGATTTGCCGACGACTATCTGAAATTCATCAAGCGACAATCGAAAGGCTTGTCGGCGGCGCAAAAGTTTGCCGGACAATTTCTGGTGGCCTTGGCCATTGGCGTCTTTCTCTACACCCTGCCGAGTTATACGACGAAACTCAGCGTCCCGTTCTTCAAGTTTTTCACGCCTGACTTAGGCTGGTTCTATATCGTATTTGTCATTCTGGTCATCGTCGGCAGCTCCAATGCCGTCAATTTGACGGACGGCCTCGATGGGCTGGCCATCGGCCCCGTCATGATCGCCTCGCTGGCCTATACGATCGTGGCCTATGTGACTGGCAATCGTGTGATGGCCGAATATTTGCTTATCCCCTACATCGAAGGCGCGGGAGAAATCGCCATTTTTACCGGCGCGATTTTAGGGTCGAGTCTGGGGTTTCTCTGGTTCAACACGTACCCGGCCTCCGTCTTCATGGGCGATGTGGGGTCGCTTCCATTAGGCGCGGCACTGGGAACGGTGGCCGTGATCAGCAAACACGAACTGTTGCTTCTCCTGGTGGGGGGAGTGTTCGTCATCGAGGCCTTGTCGGTCATCTTGCAGGTTGGATCGTATAAATTGCGGGGGAAGCGTATTTTCAATATGGCGCCGATCCACCATCATTTTGAGATGAAGGGCTGGGACGAGCCGAAGGTTGTCGTGCGTCTATGGATCATTGCAATTTTGTTGGCCTTGCTGAGCTTGAGCACGCTCAAACTGCGGTAGGCGAGCACGCATGAACGTCAAAGATATCCAGGTCACGGTGGTCGGTCTCGCGAGGAGCGGTGTCGGGGCTGCGCGGCTCTTGAATCATCTCGGGGCACGGGTGACTGTCGCAGACCGGAAAGAGCCGCAGGAACTTACGGCCATTCTCTCGCAGTTAGACCAGTCGAGGATTGCTGTCCGGGTGGGGGCGCAGTATGAATCGGCCCTCGAGGGGGCGGATCTGGTGGTCATTAGTCCTGGAGTGCCGACCCAGCTGGATGCGCTCAACCGCGTGCGTGCTCGTGGCGTGCGAGTGATCGGGGAGCTGGAACTGGCGTCACGGTACGTGACGGCGCCGATCGTGGCGGTCACTGGAACCAACGGCAAGAGCACGACGGTGACACTGATCGGCAAGTTTTTGCAGGAGAGTGGGAAGCGCGCCTTCGTCGGCGGCAATCTGGGCATCGCCGCCAGTGAAGCAGCCCTGGCCTGTGTCCAAGCCAAGCCAGGGGGTCCTGCGCCGTACGAGTATGCGGTGCTGGAAACGTCGAGCTTTCAGCTTGAAACGATCGGGCAATTCCATCCGTATATCGCCTCGATCCTGAACGTGACGCTCGACCATATGGACCGTTACAGCTCGGTGGAAGATTATGTGGCGGCCAAGGCGCGAATCTTCACCAACCAAACCGCCGGTGACTATTCCCTCTTCAATCTGGACGATACGCGAGTCGCGGCGCTGCGCGGGAATACCAAGGCCGCCGTTCTGGGCTTTAGCCGAAGTGGCGCCACGGTGTCCGGCGTGGCGGGTGCCACGGTGCTGGACGGCGATCTGATCGTGACGACGGTGCGCGGAAAACGTGAGGAAATCTGTCGCCGGGGCGACATGCGGCTGATCGGACTCCACAATGTGGAGAATGTGATGGCGGCAGTGACCTATGGTTTGCTGTGCGGCTGTTCCATCGAAGCCATCCGCGCCGTGCTGCGCTCATTCCCCGGGTTGGAACATGCCCTGGAAGTGGTGCGTGAGCGGCGAGGCGTCCGGTATGTGAATGATTCCAAAGGCACGAATGTCGATGCGGTCTTGAAAGCCCTGGAAGGCATCGAACAGCCCATCTGGCTGATCGCAGGCGGACGTGACAAGGGCGGAGATTTCTCCCGTCTTGAGGGGGCGATTCGTGAACGGGTGAAGGGTCTCATACTGATTGGCGAAGCCGCAGGCCGCATCCAAGCGGCGATGGGTGATTTTGACCGGTGTCGTCCTGCAGCGACTCTCCGCGATGCCGTGGAGCTTGCTGCTCGCGAGGCGCAGCCCGGTGAGGTGGTCCTACTCTCACCGGCCTGCGCCAGTTTCGACATGTTTGCGGATTACCAAGACCGGGGCCGGCAATTCAAGGCGCTGGTCCAGGCGATTCCGGCGTGAGGCCGGGAGTCGCGCGGAGGAACGGCAACTGAACGATGGCACAGCATGCGCTCGGGACTCTGATGTTGCCCTGGTCGACCTCGACTCAGCGGGCGTCCAAGCGCGTGCCGGTGGATCCGGCACTCCTGGCGGTCACGCTGATCCTGGCCCTGATCGGCGTGGTGATGGTGTTCAGCGCCAGTGCCGTGGTGGCGGGCAACCGCTTTCACGATCCCTGGTATTTTCTGAAACGGCAGGTCGCCTGGTTGGGCGTCGGTCTGCTGGTCATGCATCTCATCTCGCGGATCGACTACACCATCTGGAAAAAACTGGCGATCCCCCTGCTCTGCGGAGCGACACTGTTGCTGGTATTGGTGCTCATTCCGTCGTTGGGAAATGTGGCCAAGGGGGCACGGCGCTGGCTGCATCTGGGGCCGATCAATATTCAGCCGGCCGAGGTCGCGAAATTCGTGGCCGTCATCTATGCGGCGGCCTATCTGACCAAGAAGCAGGATCAGATTACGCAGTTCGCGCGGGGCTTATTGCCGCCGCTGATCGTCATTGGGTTGCTGAGCGGATTGGTGCTGTTGGAACCGGATCTGGGCACCGTGGTGGTGATGGGGCTCGTGGTGGTGACCCTGCTGTTTCTGGCAGGGGCGCGGATCAAGCACCTGGCAATTCTGTCCTTGTGCGCATTGACGGGGGTGGCGGCACTCATTCTGACGTCATCGTACCGATGGAAACGGTTTTTGATGTTCCTGGATCCCACGAAGGACCCGTCCGGAGCGGGCTTTCAGATCACCCAGTCCTTTTTGGCCCTCGGGAGCGGCGGTCCCTTCGGGGTCGGGTTGGGCGAAGGCAAACAGAAACTATTTTTCCTGCCGGAGGCCCACACCGATTTTGTGCTCGCGTTGGTCGGCGAGGAACTGGGTTTGCTGGGCACCGTGACGATCGTGCTGCTATTCGGATTGTTTGTGATCAAAGGATTTCAGATTGCGGGGAGGGCGCGGCATCCGTTCGGAAAGCATCTGGCGATGGGCATCACGATGTTGATCGGCATGCAGGCGTTGGTCAATGCGGGTGTGGTCACGGGTTTGTTACCCACCAAAGGATTGACGCTGCCCTTCGTCAGTTACGGGGGCTCCTCGCTGGTAGCCAATCTGTTCGGCGTAGGGATTCTGTTGAACATCTCGCGCGACCGGCAGGGCGGTCACGGCGGGCAGGAGGGCGGCGGATCACGGGGGGCGCGCAAGCGCGGGGTGGTCACGGAATGAATATCGTGATTGCAGCAGGAGGCACAGGCGGGCATCTGTATCCGGCCATCGCCGTGGCGCGTGAATTTTTGCGGCGAGACCCGTCCACGCGCATCCTCTTCGTCGGGACGACGCGTGGCATCGAGCAAAAGGTATTGGCCCATGAAGGGCTTCCGTTACGGTGCATCACGGCACATCCCTTCATGGGTAAGAGTCCGGTTGAGATGGTGAAGGCGCTGAGCATCCTTCCGGTCAGTCTCTGGCAATCGCTTAGCGTGCTGAAACAGCAGAGTGCTGACTTGGTGTTTGGCGTGGGAGGATACACCAGCCCCGCAATGCTCGTGGCGGCCTTTTTGCGCCGCATTCCCGGCGTGATTCTCGAGCCCAATGCCTACCCGGGGTTGGCGAATAAAGCTGTCGCGCCGCTCGTGCAGCGCATTTTTCTGGCGTTCGAATCTACAAAGCAATTTTTCGATCGACGAAAGACGAGTGTGGTGGGGACGCCGGTGAGACAAGCGTTCTTGGACGCTCCTTTCCCTGAGGCGGCGCGGAATGAGGCCGGACCGCAGCGGCACCTGTTAATTTTTGGCGGCAGTCAGGGGGCCAAGGCCATCAACTCGGCGATGATCGACGCGTTGCCTCTGCTCGCATCTTTGAGCACCCGGTTGACCATCACGCACCAAACGGGGGAGGCGGATCATGCCCGCGTGACGGCAGCCTATAAACAGGCGAGAATCTCGGCCACAGCCGTTCCATTTCTGTACGACATGCCCACGGCACTTCGTGCCGCGGACCTCGTGGTGGCGCGAGCCGGGGCCATGACGATTGCCGAATTGACCGTGTGCGGGAAGCCCGCGATTCTGATCCCGCTTCCTACAGCGATCTACAATCATCAGTTGCGGAACGCAGAAGTGATGGCGAAGGCAGGCGGGGCGGTGCTTCTGCCCCAGGCGGATTTGACCGGTGCGGCTCTGGCCCATGCCATAACGGACATTTTGGGCGACCAGCAACGTTTGGAGACGATGAGCCGGCACAGTTGGAATATGCGGCGCAGTGATGCGGCGGAAACCATTGTGCGTGAATGTTATGACGTCATAAGGAGGCGCCATGAGGCCAGCGACAGCGCTCGCGCCCTATGAACAACAAGAGCGGGAGAAGCAGCAACAGGATCGAAACAGCGGACAGCGATCATTTCGCGGACAGGAGCTAAGGCGGACGGCGATGTTCAGAAAGACACAACATATTCATCTGGTGGGCATCGGTGGATCCGGGATGAGCGGCATCGCCGAGGTGTTGTTGACGCTCGGATACAAGGTCAGCGGATCGGACCTCAGCCAGTCGGAAACGACGCGCCGCCTTGAGGAATTGGGCGGGCGCATCGCGATCGGTCACCATGAGTCCAATATCGGCGAAGCGCAGGTGGTGGTGATTTCCTCTGCGGTGGCGGCGACCAATCCCGAAGTAGTGGCGGCAAAAGCGCGGCAAATTCCAGTCATTCCGCGCGCTGAAATGTTGGCCGAGCTCATGCGGTTGAAATTCGGGGTGGCGATCGCCGGCGCTCATGGCAAGACGACGACGACCTCGATGGTGGCCAATGTGCTGGCACAAGGCGGCCTGGACCCGACCATGGTGATCGGCGGCAAGGTGAATGCGTTGGGAAGCCATGCTCGTTTAGGACGTGGCGATCTGCTCATCGCGGAAGCCGACGAAAGCGACGGCTCATTTCTCCGCTTGGCGCCAACCATCGCGGCTGTCACGAATATCGATCGCGAACATCTGGATCATTACGGCAGCATGGAGCGGCTCAACGACAGTTTCCTCGAATTTGTCAACAAGGTGCCTTTTTACGGACTGGCGGTCCTGTGCTCCGATGACGAACGATTGCGCGCGCTATTACCACGAGTGGTGAAACGATTCCAGACGTACGGGCTGAACGAATATCCCGATCACGTGCCGGATTTTCGCGCGACCGACATCACGTTGCGGCAATGGGGATCCGAGTTTCGCGTCTTCTTCCGCGGGCGCAACCTGGGTCCGTTCCGGTTGGCGATTCCCGGCATCCACAACGTGTCGAACTCACTCGTCGCCATTGCGATCGGCATGGAGTTGGATATTCCGGTCGATCTCATCCGGAAAGGACTGGCAGCTTTCAGCGGCGTCGAACGCCGGTTTCACCTGCGCGGGGAAAAGGCGGGCATCATGGTCGTGGATGACTACGGCCATCATCCCACCGAAGTGCGGGCCACCATTGCGGCGGCGAAGCAGGGCTGGGACCGGCGAGTGGTCGTGCTTTTTCAACCGCACCGCTATAGCCGCTCGCGCGATTTGATGCAGGAGTTTTCCCATGCCTTCGATCAAGCCGATGCGCTCTTTATGACAGAGATCTATGCGGCCGGCGAACAGCCGATTCCTGGCGTGTCGGGCGCAAAGCTGGTGGAAGCCGTAAAGACAGCCGGGCATCCTTCGGCCACCTTTGTGGAGCGCAAGGAAACTCTGGCGGAGCAGGTGCTGCCGACGCTGAAGTCGGGCGACCTTGTGATCACACTCGGCGCAGGAGATATCTGGAAGGCGGGGTTGGCTATCCTCGATCGATTACCGGCCTGAGGTGATGAGAGGCGGGAACGGTGTCACGTGTGGCGCGGAAAGAGCAATCGGCGAGAACGAGGAAAGACTGGACACGCATCCTTGAGGGAATCCGTGGAGCGATTACGTACGAGGCGCCGTTGCAATCCTATACGTCGTTCCGCATCGGGGGACCGGCCGAAGTTCTGGTGGAGCCGGCCGATGTGGAGGATGTGTGCCGGGTGGTGGCGCAGGCTCACGCCGAGCGCCTCCCGATTTTCGTGGTGGGTGGGACGAATCTGCTCGTTCGTGACGGGGGAATCCGGGGCCTCGTGCTCAGTCTCCGGCAACTCAAAGCCATCCGCCAAGAGCCGGGATCTGTCCTCTACGCGGAGGGGGGCGTGGGAATGCCGACGTTGATCGGATATGCCATCCGCCGCTCGCTGGCAGGACTGGAATGGGGCGCCGGCATTCCCGGTACAGTCGCCGGCTGTGTGGTGATGAACGCGGGAACGCGCTTGGGTGAAATGAAGGATTCGGTGAAGGCCGTGCGCATGGTGGATCTGAAGGGACGGGTGACGGACATTCCAGCCGCCGACATTCCATTCAGTTACCGGAAGGCGCACCTGCCGCGCGGGATCGTGGCCGGGGTCTGGCTGCAATTGAAGTCCGGGGCGCACGACCAGATCGAAAAAACCGTGAAAGAGTATTTGCAGTATCGCAAAAAAACCCAGCCCTTGACGCTGCCGAGCGCCGGTTGCGTGTTCAAGAATCCTCCGCAGGATTCCGCCGGGCGTTTGGTGGACGTCGCGGGGCTGAAGGGGGCGCGTGTAGGCGATGCGCAGGTGTCGGAGAAGCACGCAAACTTTATGGTCAACGTCGGGCATGCGCGCGCGGCTGATGTGCTGGCCTTGATCAGGAAAGTGCGTGCGGGCGTGAAAAAGGCCACGGGCGTCACACTGGAATTGGAATTGAAGGTGGTCGGTCAGGCCTGACGCCGATCGATGAAGGGAGTGGATGTGACGGAACGGAATCCGCTGACTCGTTCGAAAATCGGGGTGTTGATGGGAGGCCAGTCGTCGGAGCGCGAAGTTTCCCTCAAGACGGGCGAAGCCGTGTATCGGTCGCTTGTGCGCAGCGGCTACGATGCGGTAGCCATCGATGTGGGCCCGGGACTGTCCCAGACCTTGCAACAACAGGCGATCGAAGTGGCATTCCTGGCCTTGCATGGACCAGGCGGAGAAGACGGTGCCATCCAGGGATTTCTGGAGACGATCGGCATTCCTTATACGGGATCCGGCGTGCGCGCCAGTGCCGTTGGCATGCATAAGGTCGTGACCAAGACGGAGCTGGCGGCCGAAGGCATTCCGGTGCCCCGCGGCACGGTGGTGTGGCGAGGAACCGCGCCCACGTTGAAGCGTGTCCTGACCAGCTGCAAATTGAAACTGCCGATTGTTGTGAAACCGGCCAGCCAGGGATCCACCATCGGCGTCACCATCGTTCGCCAACCGTCGCAATGGAAAGAGGCGCTCAAGGTCGCCCATCGATACGATCCGGAGGCGATGGTCGAGGCCTTTATTCCAGGGCACGAAGTCACACTGTCGTTGTTGGGCGCGGCCGATGGGACGGTGGTAGGGTTGCCTGCCGTGGAGATTGTGGCGCCAGACGGGTTTTATGATTTCTCGGCGAAGTACGAGAAGGGCCGCACGCAGTATCTTTGTCCGGCGCCACTGCCTGCCGCGGTGAGTCGCGAGATCAAGCAGCTGGCCATTCGCACCTATCAGGCCTTGGGGTGCAACGGCGCGGCGCGGGTCGATTTCCGGATCACGCCAAAAGGCAAGCCCTATGTGCTGGAGATCAATACGGTCCCGGGGATGACAGAGACGAGTCTGTTGCCGATGGCAGCGGGCAAAGCAGGTCTGTCATACGATGCGTTGACGGAGCAGATCCTCCAATCCGCCCTCCGGCGGGCTGGAACGGGATCATTTCGAGCCGTGAGGTAACCATGCCACTCAGGTGGCGGAACGCGCGACCGGCCAAACTCAACCCGCGGGCGAATGCCCGTTCGGATTCAGGTCAGGAGCGCCGTCGTGGCGGAGCGACGGGCGGCTATTGGTCGCGGCTGGGACGTGGCCTGCTGATTTCATTGCGCGTGATGGCAACCGTGACGGTCCTGGTCGGCGGTTGTTCAGGGCTCTTTGTGCTGGCGCGCGAAATCGGGCCGCTGACGCGCGAATGGTTTCTGGTGCGCTCGGTGTCGATGAATGGTCTGCATCATGTGACTCGAAAGGAAGTGATCGGCAGACTGGCGCTCAAACCGGATACCGCGCTCTATTCCATCAACCCGACGTGGTTGGCGGACCGGATCAAGACCCATCCCTGGATCAAGGACGCGACCGTAGTGTTAAAGCCGTTGCACGAAATCCATATCGACATCGTCGAGCGGGAGCCGGCAGTGGTGGTGCGCACGCTGGCAGAAAACCTGCTCACTGATGCGGAGGGGGTGTTGCTGGCGCATCTTGGGTCGAGCGACGACCCGACGCTGCCGATGTTGTCGGGCGTCGATGGGCGGCGCTTGGCGCAGGGCAAGGCGGAAGACCGTCGGCCTGTGCAGGTAGGCGCGGCATTGGCCCGCATGGTCGGTCAGACCACCGGCGGGCGGCCGGATATCAATGTGGGCAACTTGAATAACCTCGTGGTCGAGGTACAGGGCGTCACGTTTCAGTTCAGTGAGTCGTCGATGAATCAGCAATGGTCCCGGTTTTTGAAAATGCGGCCCGCATTGCGTGATGTGGCCTTTGACGGCGAGGGCGCCAGAGCGAACGAAATCGATCTTCGCTTTGCCGACCGCGTCATTGTTCGGGGAAGGGGGTGAGCCGAGTGTCTAAGCGGGATCATATCCTGGTCGGGCTCGATATCGGAACGACCAAGATTTGCGCCATTGTCGCCGAAGTGCCGGAGGAGGGCCCGCTGAACATCATCGGCGTCGGCTCCTGTCCCTCGCGCGGGCTTCGCAAGGGTGTCGTGGTCAATATCGAGAGTACCGTGGAATCGATCAAGAAAGCGGTCGAAGAAGCGGAACTCATGGCGGCGGTGCAGATCAATTCGGTGTACACCGGAATTGCGGGCAGCCACATTTCGGGAGAGAACCTCAAGGGCGTCGTGGCGCTCAAGAAACAGGAAGTCACGCGGGATGACATCAGCCGTGCGGTGGAGAGCGCGCGCACGCTGGCCGTCATTCCGCATGAGCGGCGCATTCTGCATGTGCTGCCGCGCGAGTTCATGGTGGACGATCAAGAAGGGGTGCGTGAGCCGCTGGGCATGTCCGGCAACCGGCTTGAGGTCAATGTGCATGTCATCACGGGTGCGGTGACCTCCGCTCAAAACATCATCAAGAGCGTCAATCGGGCCGGCCTCGACGTCGTCGATATCATCCTGCAGCCGCTGGCCTCGAGCGAAGCGGTGTTGAGCGCGGAGGAACGCGAGCTGGGCGTCGCCATGGTGGACCTGGGCGGCGGAACCACCGACCTCGCCATTTTCCTCGACGGCAGCATCCGGCATACGGCGGTCCTTCCGATCGGCGGACAGAATCTCACGAAAGATCTCGCGATCGGCTTGCTGACGTCGCAAACCGACGCGGAAAAAATCAAAGTGCAACATGGCATCGCTCGCACCGAGCTGGTCCACGGGCATCAGATGGTCGAGGTGCCCTCGGTCGGCGACCGACCGCCGCGGCAATTCACGCGTCGCGACATTGCGGAAATTCTGGAGCCGCGCGTCGAAGAAATGTTCGATCTCGTCAAACGCGAAATCGTGCGGGCCGGGTATGAAGGCATGCTCGGCGCGGGAGTGGTGATTACGGGTGGAACTTCGCTCTTGGAAGGCATGCCGGATGCGGCGGAACGCGGGCTGAATCTGCCGGCTCGCCGCGGCGCGCCGACCGGTATCGGCGGATTACGGGATATTGTCAGCAACCCGATGCATGCGACCGGCGTCGGGCTGTTACTCCACGCGCGTCAACATGCCGACAACTTGGAGGCTGCCGGCATTCGTCACGGCAAAGGCTTGGGGAAAGTGTTCGATCGCATGCGATCGTGGATGTTCGAATTTTTCTAACTGTTGCGGACGGCTTCAGGCCGTCCGCGCCATCGCCAAGGGAGGTGCCACAATGTTTTCATTTCAAGAGGAGCCGCAATCGCCCGTTCGCATCAAAGTGATCGGGGTCGGAGGCGCGGGGTGCAACGCCGTCAATACCATGATCACCGGCGGATTGTGCCGAGTCGATTTTGTTGCTGCGAACACCGACGTGCAGGCGCTCGATCGGTCGCAAGCGTCCTATAAAATTCAAATCGGCCCGGAGCGCACGCGCGGTCTGGGCGCGGGTGCCAAGCCTGAGGTCGGTCGCGATGCGGCCCTTGAAAGCAAGGATGAGATCCGCGAGAGTCTGGTCGGTGCGGACATGGTATTTGTGACCGCCGGCATGGGCGGCGGCACCGGAACCGGCGCCGCTCCAATCGTGGCGAGCATCGCGCGGGAACTGGGCATTCTGACCGTCGCCGTCGTGACGAAGCCCTTCCAATACGAAGGACATCGCCGGATGAGCCACGCCGAGGAAGGCATTCGCGATCTCGGCCGGCATGTCGATACGCTGCTGATCATCCCGAATCAACGGTTGTTGGGCATTGTGGATAAGGCGACGCCGTTGTTGGATGCGTTCAAGGTGGCCGACGATGTCTTGCGCCAAGCGATTCAGGGCATTGCCGACGTGATTACCACGACGGGACTCGTGAACGTCGATTTTGCCGATGTGCGGACCATCATGGCGCACACGGGACGCGCCGTGATGGGCATGGGGATCGGGCGCGGCGCCAACCGGGCGCAGGAAGCCGCCCAAAAGGCGATTTGCAGCCCGCTCTTGGAAGAAGGCAGCGTGGAAGGCGCTCGCGGAGTATTGCTGAACATCACCGGTGGCCCGAACATGTCGCTGCACGAAGTGGAAGAAGCGGCGTCGATCGTGCAACATGCGGCGGATGCCGAAGCGAACATCATCGTCGGGCAGGTCATCAATCCGGAGATCGGCGATGACTTTATTGTGACAGTCATTGCGACGGGATTCGAGCGAGAAGAGCAACCGGCCGCGCGACCGGCGGCTGCCGCAGAGCGCCCTGCCGCAAGAACTCCCAACGGACGTCCTGCGCAACAGGTGTTAACCGGCGTCCATGCGGCAGGATCAGATCGGCCCATCAAGGACATCGATCGGCCGACCTTCCTCCGGCGCATGGGTGAGACGCGGGAAGCGGTGGAACGGATCGCAGTCGTCGGCGATGATGAGTGGGATGTGCCCACCTTCCTGCGCAAGCAGGCCGATTGAG
>VOPT01000036.1 GCA_009594865.1 Nitrospira sp.
GCCGACGAATGCGGCGGCATTATACACTACCGCGAAATGGTTCTCATCGTGGCCCAGAACGCCACGGCAGCAAGGATCTGGATCCCGGCGATCACCGCAAAGGCCCCCTGATAGCTGGCGTGGGCGATCAAGAATCCGGCCAGGAGCGGGCCGCTCGCATGGCCGATATCCATTACCGTGCCTTGCATCCCCATCCCCGCACCCAACCGCTTGAACTCCGAACTGTCGGCCACCAGCGCCGCAGAGGATGACGACACCACGGCTTCTCCGAACCCGAATCCGGAGGACAAGGCCAGCAGCAGGGCGAATGATCCGACCTGGGGGATGCTGATGAATGTCGTTGCGCAAATGACCAGGCCGAGCACGATCAATGGCTGCCGTCCGACCCGATCCGATATCCGCCCCATCACCGGCTTGGCCAAAAACGACGTCACCGCCTGCACGCTGAACATCAGACCGACTTCACGGGCGTTCAGTCCGACCGAGAGGCCGTAGAGCGGCAGAAACGCCATCAATGCGCCGTTGGCGATCATCTTGGCCGCGTCGGTGGAACTGGTGATTAACACCTTCCGGTTCCGGGCGACGGCGAGAAAGCCTTTCCCCATCTCCGTCATCACCGGAGCCAGGCCCCTCTCACGCACGCGCGGAGGCGGCTCGTCCAGATGGAGGCTGAAGAAGATCAGGATGGCGATGCACCCGAAAACCCCGGCCGTGACAAAGGCGGTGGGAAACCCGGCTGCATGGGCCAACCATCCCCCGAGAAACGGCCCAAGGAGGGAGCCGGACTGCGTGCAGGCCGTATAGGTTCCCATCGCCGCCCCGCGCCGCGCTTTGTACAGGTCGGCCACGGTGGCGAGGGCGCTCGGCGCAAAGATGGCCGTCGCCAGGCCGTGGACAAACCGCAATGCGGTGAGCGCGTTGAGGTCTGAAATGAACGGATAGACGAACGGCGGCAACCCGAACGCCACCACCCCGATGCGGAGCAGCATCTTCCGCCCATAAATGTCGGACAGGGCTCCAGAGGGCAGTTTCAACAGCACCCCGGTCATCGTCGAGACGGAGACGATCAACCCGATCCGCTCCGGCCCGGCGCCAAGCGATTCGGCGAAGAGGGCCAGGACCGGCATGCGGACGAGGTTATAGCTGATGAAACACAACACGCCGAGGGTACAGAGGTAGAAAAAACTGCGGGACGTCGTCATCGCGCTCTCATGGAAGGGCCGGACTCGGCTTCTGCGTCGGATTGTGGAGGGACGCGAGGGCGGCTTTCAGGAACGCGACCTGCTCATCCGGCAGACCGGGGGGATCTGTCGCCTCGAAGAGCACTTGCTCGGGATGATCGCGCATGGCGCCGGCCAAACGACGGGCGGCATCAAAGGCCTTCACGACCTGGCGATTGACCACATTGCCGATGAGCGGACGCAGCATCGAGAGCAACCCGGAATACAAACGGTTATCGAGCCGCAGGTAGGCCACCATCGTATTGTCCATCGATTCGCCGCCCTGCCCGTCTTTCACCGGCTGCAATTTGAACAACACCAAGGCCTTGCCGCTGACGCGGGGCAGGAATCGTCCATCGTGCGTCCCTTCGAGGTAGTAAATCCGCGTGCTCCGATCCTGATACAGTGGGTGGACGATGCCTTCCGTGCCTTCACCGTCCGTCGCCCAAAATGCCTCGGAGCCGCGCAACTCGGCTTTGTACAACGCGAGGTCGAGGCGATTGACGAGGGCTGCAGCCATGACCGGATGCTCCAACAGATAGAGATAGATCTCTTCAGGCAGCATGGTCCGGATCGGTCCCACCTTATTCGCGGTGGTGTAATGCGCAATGATTGGTTCAACTCGGCAGGTCCAGGCAGCATCGACCTGATCGAGAGGGAACACCATGCCCACATGGTGCGACGGCAGGGAGCAGCGATCGGATTCAGCCTGACCAGATGAATCAGAAAGGGCCAAGGCGGCGGTGAGCACAGCGGCCATCGGGCCGATTCGCCGGACGATCTGCCCGCACCCGGTCATGAAGCCCGCTGAGGCACGGTCAGAGTCACTTGAGCGGGAAAGAGCTGCGCTGGGTCGTGCCTGAGGCGAGCCTGCCGTAACAACGTATCGACGTGTGGTTGGAGAAGGCCTTCGAATGACGGCTGCCCGTCCGTGGTGATGACAACCGGTTTGGACAAATCGACGAGATCGCTATTGAGATACAGCGTATACTGCCGCACCCGGTCCGTCCGCACGTCGATCCGATTTGGACCGGTCACCTGTGCGGTGAGCCGGGCATAGGTCCGCTGGCGGATGCTGTCGTCGCGCTTGTCGATCAGATCTTCCGAAAAGGAGGCGATCTGGTCCGTCGCATCGATCCGCACCCACCCGAACGGCAGCAGATGGCTCGCATCGCGCACCACAGTCACAGTCTTCGGGGCGGCCGTCCGGCGCTGGTGATCGAACCACGTCACCAGATCGGGGAGCTCTTCGCGCGGGAAAAAATGGCCTCCGGCCATGGCATGCGTACGGTCATGTTCACGATAGATGAAGGGGTAGTCGAGATTCTTCAGCTCGCCGACGAGTTTTCGGCTCAGCTCCACGGGCATCACTTGGTCTTGCGAGCCGTGAATGATGTAGACCGGCGTGGTCCGCAGGTTTTCCAGAAACGGAAACAGGACATCGTCGATCCCACTCGCCATCGGCGCCAGCCCCGCAAACAGCGGCGCGTGATGCATGCCGATCAGCCAGGCGCCGATGCCGCCGTTGGACATCCCGCTGAGAAAAATCCGGTTGGGGTCGATGCGATACCGCTCCCGCACCAGCTGCACCGTCGCGAGCACGAGATCCTCGGCCCGTCTGGTAAACCAGGCCCCGGCTGGATAGGTAGGACAGGCCAGGACGTACTGCTCGCCCAACCGGGACTTCCAGCGGTCTAAATAAGCTTCGCCGGTAAACCCCGCGCCATGGAGGCACACCACCAACGCATAGTCTTTGGTCGGCTCGTAACTCTGTGGAATAGACAGGCTCACCCGATACGGCCGATCACGCACCACGACCTGTTCATCCGGCAACACCCCGACCGGCTGAAGGCCGTGGGGCTGGCCCTTGCGGAGAATATCCTGCACGGCCTGAACCGTTGCATCGGGGCGATGCATGATAGACGCCAACGTCGAATCGGCCTGCTCGCTATCCGGAGTCGTGAGGTACTGCCAGATCTGCGAAGCCAGCTCGGGCCAGGATGCGTCTTCGGCTGCATGAATAGCGGGGCCCCACAACGCAACCAACCATATACAGGCGAGAGAGAGGAAGAGAAACACACAACGTCGTAGAGAAACCCTGTGAGCAGGCCGGAGAGAAGATCGCACGATGCTCCTATCGAGTGGGGAAATCAGCCTGGATCAGCATATCACGCCCGACTGGCTCCATGCGCAGATTCTTGAGCGGCACGGCCTCCCGCAGGCGGCGCGGTGACGGGCCTCCCAACAGCCCCTTCGCATCTTGCCCGCCCAGCAACAGCGGGGCGACAAAACACATCAGCCGCTGGGGCAGGCCGGCTCGAAGCACGGCGGCATTGAGCTCGCTTCCGCCTTCGACTAACAGGCTCGTGACGCCGAGCTGTCCAAGCCTCGTCCATAAGGCCGTCAGGTTCACGTGCCCGCTGGCATGGGGCAGTACTAGGACATCGATGCCGCGAGCTTGTAAACGTTCGATCGTTTCTACCGGGGCTGCACGGGTTGTGGCGATGACAGTATGGGCATGCTCTTGCCGCTGCAGCACGGCTGCACGGAGCGGAATACGTAGTCGGCTGTCGACCACCACCCGGAGCGGCTGCCGCGGGGCCAGTTGATCGGAATCATCACCTATCCTGGCGGTGAGCTGCGGATCGTCGCGCAGAACCGTGCCGATCCCGACCAGCACCGCATCGACGTCAGCGCGCAACCGATGAGTCTGCATGCGCGCCTCGCTGCCGGTAATCCATTGAGATTCGCCGCCGGCGGTTGCGATCTGACCGTCCAACGTCATGCCGGATTTCAGGATCGTAAAGGGGCGGCCGATCTGCACCCAATGGATATAGGCTTCGTTGAGTTGTTGCGCCTCTCCCTCGAGACACCCGACCTCAACCTGTATCCCTGCCCGCTTGAGTTGCGCGATACCCCTGCCACTCACCTGCGGATTCGGATCGACCATACCCACGACGACGCGGCGGACACCGGACGCGATGACCAGCGGGACACAAGGAGGCGTGCGTTTTTTGAGATGGCTGCAGGGCTCGAGGGTGACGTAGAGGGTGCCGCCTTTGGCGCGCGAACCGGCCTGACTTAATGCGAGCACTTCGGCATGCGGGCCACCGACCTTGCGGTGAGAGCCCTGTCCAACCATGTCTCCGCGGTTCACGACCACCGCGCCGACCATGGGATTGGGACTGGTATGACCCCGGCCCTTCGCGGCAAGGCGAAGGGCCAGAGCCATCAATTCACGATCGCGGGAGGATGATTTCACCGGCTCCTACGCTTGGAGGGGCTCACCACGCGTTTCGCCGCCGGTCGCGTGTTCGCCTTCGTAGGCTTCGCAGACTTCTTGGCAGACTTGGCGGCGCTGGGCTTCGAGGCCTTCGCCTTGCTCTTCGCCTGCTTTGGCTTCGGCTTGGGCTTTTCCTTCTCGGCTTCCGCCAACGCCGCCTGTGCCGCAGCCAATCGTGCAATTCCCACTCGATACGGGGAACAGCTCACATAGTCCAACCCCAATTGGTGGCAGAACTCCACCGAACTGGGATCGCCGCCATGTTCACCGCAAATTCCCAACTTGATAGTCGGACGGGTCTTGCGCCCACCGGTAATCGCCGTCCGCATGAGCGAACCGACCCCTTCACGGTCCAACACCGCAAACGGATCGCTTTCCAGAATATTGGCGGTCTTGTAAAAATCGATGAACTTCGCCGCGTCGTCGCGGGAGAACCCGAAGGTGGTCTGGGTTAGATCGTTGGTACCGAACGAGAAGAACTCGGCTTCTTCTGCGATGCCGTCGGCCGTCACGGCCGCGCGCGGCAACTCGATCATGGTGCCGACCAGGTACGACAACTTGACGCCGTACCGCTTCATCGTCTCCCCGGCCACTTCCCGGACAAGGTCTTTCTGCGCTTTCATTTCCGAGACCATGCCGACCAGCGGAATCATGATCTCCGGGACGATCTTCGTGCCTTCCTTCGCCAGTTCACAGGCCGCTTCGATGATCGCGCGCGCCTGCATCTTAGTAATTTCCGGCATCGTAATGCCGAGGCGGCAACCGCGCAGACCCAGCATGGGGTTGAATTCATGCAGTTCTTCCACGCGGGTCAGGAGCCGCTTCTTCTCCTCCAGCACCGTCTGCGAGCCGCTGGTCAATTCGAGCTGGGCGATTTCGACCATGAGATCTTCACGCTTCGGCAGAAACTCATGCAGCGGCGGATCGAGCAAACGAATCGTGACGGGGAACCCTTTCATCTCACGATACAGACCGATGAAGTCCTGCTTCTGCAAGGGCAAGAGCTGATCCAGGTACATCTCCCGCTCTTCGCGCTTCCGGGCGAGAATCATTTTCTGCATGATCTGAATGCGATCCTCGGCGAAGAACATATGTTCCGTGCGGCAGAGGCCGATGCCTTCCGCGCCGAAGCTCCGCGCGATACGGGCTTGATCCGGCACATCGGCATTCGCCCGGACCTTGAGCTTGCGCACCCCGTCGGCCCACTTCAGCACGGATTCGAACAACTGATATTTTTCCGAGGCCGACGCCTCCATCTTTCCTTGCAACACCTGAATGACTTCGGATTCCACCACGGGAATATCGCCGCCGTAGACATTACCGGTCGACCCGTTGACGGAGAGGTAATCCCCTTCGCGGAAAATCTGGCTGCCGATGCGCACCGTCTGACTGTCGACCACCTCGATGGCCTCACAACCGGCGACGCAGACCTTTCCCATCTGCCTGGCGACCACGGCCGCATGCGACGTCATCCCGCCGCGCGCGGTCAGAAAACCCAGGGCGGCATTCATGCCATGAATATCATCCGGGCTGGTTTCCTGTCGGACCAACACGACGCGGTTGCCTGCGGCTTGCATCTCCACGGCCCGGTCGGCGGTCAGGGCGATTTTTCCGGCGGCGGCACCGGGACCGGCCGGCAACCCCTTGCCGAGCGGCGTGCAGTGTGATTCTTCCTTCGCATCGAAAATCGGATAGAGGTACTGGGCCAGTTGGTCCGGGCCGATCCGCTGCAGGGCTTCCTTTTTCGAAATCAGCCCTTCCTTCACCATGTCGACCGCGATCCGCACCGCGGCTACGCCGGTCCGTTTCCCCACGCGAGTCTGCAACATGTACAACTTGCCTTCCTGGATGGTGAACTCCAGGTCGAGCATGTCGCGATAGTGCCGCTCCAGTTTTTTATAGGTGACTTCCAAATCCTTGTAGGCCTGCGGCATGAACTTTTCGAGCTGATTGACCGGCAGCGGAGTCCGGATGCCGGCGACGACATCCTCTCCCTGCGCGTTCGTCAAACATTCACCGAAGAACTGCCGCTGACCGGTGGCGGGATCGCGCGTAAAGGCCACGCCGGTGCCGCTGGTCTCACCCATGTTGCCGAACACCATGGCGACCACGTTCACCGCCGTGCCCCAGGTCTCGGGAATGTTGTAGAGGCGACGATAGGTCACGGCCCTGGCGCCGTACCAGGACGAGAAGACGGCGTTGATCGCCATGCGTAGTTGCTCGAGCGGATCGTCCGGAAAATCGCGCTTGGTTTCCTCTTTGACAAGTTCTTTGAAACTGACGACGAGTTCCTTGAGCGCCTTCGCATCGAGATGCGTATCCTGCGTAACCCCGAGATCGCGCTTTTTATGTTTGAGAATGTCCTCGAAATGCTCGCGATTGATACCCATGACGATGCTGCCGAACATGCCGATGAAACGGCGATAACTGTCCTGCGCGAACCGTTCGTTCTTGGTCTTGAGCGCCAAGCCGTGCACGGTTTTGGTGGTCAATCCCACGTTCAGCACGGTATCCATCATGCCGGGCATGGAGGCACGGGCCCCGGAACGGACGGAGACCAATAAGGGGCTATCGGGATCGCCGAACCCCGCCTTCATCGACCGTTCGATCTTCTTGAGCGCCACCAGCGCCTCTTCCATCATGCCGGGAGGATAGGCTTTGCCGCGCTTGTAATATTCGACGCAGGCCTCGGTGGAGATCGTAAATCCGGGAGGCACGGACACTTTGAGATTGGTCATCTCGGCCAGACCTGCGCCTTTACCGCCGAGCAGTTCCTTCATGTTGCCGGTGCCTTCGGCTTTTCCATCCCCAAAGTAATAGACGTATTTCTTGGCCACGCGACACTCTCCTTCTGCTATGAGGTCAATGAGTCGGAACCGAATGGCGGGCGGCGGCTTCCAGTCGCATACGATAGCGGTTGACGACGTGCCTGGTCACGCGAATGCCGCACACGATGATCCCCACCACGAACGCGCCGACCGCAAACAGCCGGTAGTCCACGAACGGTCCATAGTCGAAATAGAACGTTCCGTCTGCGCCCTGCTTGAGTTGTGCGTCTTTCTGAAACGTATGGATTTTTCCGGTTGGATCGGCGAGGTTGAGCCATTCCGAACAGAACTGCACGGGGTTCTCCGAACCCGGAGCATGTTGGTAGGCCAGGCGCAAGCAAATATCTTGTCTGGAATCATAGATATCCGGTGTCCGCACCAGCCGTTCGAAATTGAGGCCGGTCACCCAGATGCCGAACAGAAAGACCGCGTTGCACACCACCATCATGACGACGCTGATGCCGGACGCAAATCGCCGGATCTTGGTCGCTCTTATATGGGCCGCGGCATGTGCCTCGGGTGACTCAGGGAAGCTCTCTGAAGTGGCGTCCAAACGTTCACCATCCGCTATGTCCCTTGTACCATAATCTGGGAGAAATCAGCGAATGACATGAACAAATCATCGACCGCTTTCAAGAGCGACAACCGGTTTCCACGCACGGCCGGATCATCGGCATTGACCATCACCGCACTGAAAAAGTCGTCGATCGGACCCTTCATCCCAACCAGCACGTCCAAGGCCTGCCCGTATTCTCCGCTGCGCATGGCCGCCGCATAGGCCGCATGACTACTCTGAACAGTCTCATGTAAGGCCAATTCGGCCGGCTCCCGGAACAACCCGGATTCCACCGGCTTACGATCCCACTGCTCCTTGTCGGTCAGACGGTGCGCGCGTTTAAATCCGACGATGAGCGGATCGAACTCTGCCCGCAGGGTGATCTGCTGCAGCGACTGCATTTTTTCGAAGAGGTCGGTGAGATCGATGGACTGGCGGTCAGCCGATTTCAGGACGGCCTCCATCGCATCGTCCCGTAACTGGTGGGTACTCTTTCCGTAGTAGCGGACCCGCTCAAACACAAACCCGATCACGTCCGGCGCGCCGCCTTTACCCGGCGGAGGCGCAGCCACCACATTTTGTTGGGCTAACCCTTCCTGGGCCGCCCGCACGGCTTGCGCAAGATTGAGTCGCAACCGGCTTTCGATGAGGATACGCACAATCGCCGTGGCATGGCGTCTGAGGGCAAAGGGATCTTCTGAACCGCTCGGGACCAGGCCCACCAGGAAGAATCCGGCAATGCTGTCCAGTCGATCGGCCAGGGAGAGCACCTTCCCGGCCAGCGACTCCGGCAACTCGCCTTCCATCGCCCGCGGCAGATATTGTTCCCGAATTGCCGCGCTGACCGTCGCCGACTCCCCGTCGTGTTTCGCGTACTCCCCGCCCATCATGCCCTGCAGGGTCGGAAACTCACCGACGATGCCCGTCAACAGATCGGCCTTGCTGAGTTCCGCCGCGCGCCGGCAGTCGCGTATTAATTGGTCGTCACCAAGCTGCCCGGCGAGATGCGCCGCCATCGCCACGACGCGCTGGGTCTTTTGATGCAGACTGCCGAGTTTCTGGTGGAACGTGACCGCGAGCTGTTTCGCCACACGATCCGCCAAGGAGGTCTTGCGATCTTCGTCGAAGAAAAATTTCGCGTCGGCCAGGCGCGCAGCCAGGACCCGTTCGTTGCCCTCACGGATCAACTGCATGTTCGCCAACTTCATATTCGTGACGGCGAGAAGGTTCGGCAGCAACGCCCCCTTCGAGTCCACGAGGGAAAAATATCCCTGGTGCTCCTTCATGGAGGTCATCAGAATTTCTTTCGGGAGCGCGAGATAATGCGGCTTGAAGGCACCGAGAATCGTCAGCGGGCATTCCACCATATAGACGGCCTGCTCCAGCAACTCATCGTCCTGATGTAAATGTCCACGCGCGGATTTGGCCAATGCGGCCAGCTGCTCAAGAATCATGGCCCGCCGGCGATCCTGATCGACGATCACGCTATGACGTTCGATTTCTTTCAAATAGTGCGCGATGGACTTCACCGCAAAGCCCTTCGGACTCGACACCTTCGCGCCCAGGACGCGATGCCCCTGGCTGAGATTGCCGGCCTTAATCGTCGCAAATTCAATCGGCAAGACCTTCCCACCGCAGAGGGCCACCAGCCAACGCACCGGCCGGGCAAAACGCACGCCGGTCTGATTCCACTGCATCGCCTTGGGAAACGACAACTTGGCCAGCAACTGCGGCAGCGTTTGCGTCAGCACCGCGGCCACAGCCTGCCCCTTCTCCTGCTTCACGGCGAACAGATACTCGCCCTTGGGCGTCTGTCGCACCTGCAGCGACTCAACCGGCACGCCCTGGCCGGCAGCAAATCCAATGGCCGCTCTCGTGGGCTGCCCCGACTGATCGAAGGCCACAGCCTTTGACGGCCCCATGGCTTCTTTCACGGCAGAGGCCTGTTGTCGCGCCAGCCCCTCAACCAGCACCACGAGCCGTCGCGGGGTACCCATCGTCCGGACAGTGCCATAGGTGAGACGCGAATCTTTCAGCAACGTCTCCGCCCCTTGCTGCAAGGCGCGCAAGGTCGGAGCCACAAACTGATAGGGCAACTCTTCCGTTCCGATTTCGAGCAGTAATTCCGTCGTGGCCGGCGTCTTGGCGGAGGGAGCAGGTGCAGATTTCTTCGCACGTGAAACAGTTTTGGTCTTGGTTTTTTTGGATGGCATTGTGAAGTTGGGTCCGCAGGCTACTTGGTAGTGACCGGTGAGTGGGTGGTGGCTCCCTTACTTGCCCGAGCCGGTTGCTTGATCAAAGGATGGCCCATGGCTTCCCGGTCAGCCACATACGATTCCGCGCAACGCCGCGCGAGCGCTCGCACCCTGGCGATGTAGGACGTCCGCTCGGTGACGCTGATCGCCCCACGCGCATCTAACAGATTAAACATGTGCGAGGTCTTGATGCAGTAATCGTAGGCCGGCAAGGTCAACTTCTTGTCCAACAGACGCTGACATTCCCCTTCGAAGGCTTGGAAGCTGGCCATCAGCATGGGCACTTCGCCCTCCTCGAAGTTGTAGCGTGAAAACTCGACCTCGCTACGGTGATGCACGTCGCCGTAGGTCACGCCGTCGCTCCATTGCAGGTCGTAGACGTTATCGACCTGCTGCAGATACATGGCGATGCGCTCGGTCCCATACGTGATTTCGCCGGTGATCGGATTGAGTGGGATCCCGCCGATTTCCTGAAAATACGTAAACTGGGTGATCTCCATCCCGTCGAGACGCACTTCCCATCCCAATCCCCAGGCGCCCAGCGTCGGCGATTCCCAATCGTCCTGCACAAACCGGATGTCGTGTTTCTTGGGATCGATGCCCAGTTCCTTGAGGCTCTCTAAATAAAGGCCCTGAATATTGTCCGGAGCGGGTTTCAGCACAACCTGATACTGATAGTAGTGCTGCATGCGGTTGGGATTTTCGCCGTAGCGTCCGTCGGTCGGCCGCCGACAGGCTTGCGGATAGGCAGCGGCCCAAGGTTCCGGCCCGAGGGAACGGAGGAACGTGGCGGGATGGAACGTGCCCGCGCCCACTTCCAAATCATAGGGTTGATGAATGACGCACCCACGGTCGGCCCAGAAGCGATGCAGAGTCAAAATGAGGTCTTGGAAATTCACCGGATATCCAGATCTAGCCGCAGGCTGCTCGTGATGACGGATGAAAAGCAGGCCTGAAGCTAGCAAGAACGGTTACAGGGTGTCAAGAAACTGAAGCTCCATTTTCAATGGGTTGCGGTGTCGATGTTGCTGAAAAGGCCGCGCGGTTCGATTCTGTTGCCTCCGCCACAAGGTACGTGAATCTAGAGGGCAGACTGTTGTCAGAAATCCTCTGGGGCTGGTGTTTCAGGCGCTCGGATGAGCGCACTGTTGCCTATTCACCCATTCCTCTGTCCGTCAGGCATCTCTTTCAGCACGCATCGAGGGATCCTCCTCTATAAACCAACATTTGAATTGTGGGAGAGCCGGCACGCAGTACCCGCGTACCATGCTCTTCAATATATTCAAGTGTCAGGGCTCAACCCGTGGCTAGTCCGATATCTGAAAACATGGTCAAAGGCACAATCGGAGAGCTGATTGTGCAGACCCGCCTGCTTCAATATGGAGTACAAGCCGCTGCTCCAATAAAAGACAGCGGCAACGATCTAATCGCACTCAAGGGTTACGCGGTCAAAACGATCCAGGTCAAGACCTGCACATACTCCGCTCGATCTTCCAGAAAAGTATCATTTAGTGGCACTCGTCAAGCTGCACGGACACGACAATGAGCTATTGCTAGACCAAACCAAAGTGTACTTGGTAGCAAAAGACCAACTTGTCGGACTCCGCGTCAACTGTGAGACTGACATGGCACCGTTCGTCATCTCACAGAAGCTTGTTGATGGGCTGTTTGTTGAGCCCTAACAATTCACTCAAGCCGACGCTGCTTCGCCGCGCGACTAAGTTCAAGCATCAGGTCTTTATGAACTTAGTCGAGTTCATCCTCGATCCGACCGACACGTATCTGATGCGGCAGATTCAAAGTTGTATCGTCGAGGATCCCGCAATTACCTGCGCGAAGTGTCGAGAGACGACCTTAGGCATTAACGTAATCCGCTCACGGTTATTTCCCGAATTAGCGGCGCTGCGGAAATACGCAAACGCGCTTATCCATCACTTGGATCACCCGAAGAACCGGGGCATCGCCCAGCTAAACATTCAGGGTGTTTTTGATTACTGCTACCATCTGTTTCAAGAGAACGCTGAACTGTTGTTCGGTCGCGTTCCAGAAAGTTCATTTCCGCATACGAAATGCAAAGAATGCGGAGCGAAAGACGCGGGCTGTCAATGAAAGTATTTGTTCCAGCCTACCTCATAGTCAATCGAATCGTTGGCTCGCTCGCCGAGACCGATCACCGGGGACGATAGGTAACGGGATTTGAATCTGTTTGGTGCTGAGGTATACTGAACTTATGTCGTTCAACCTCCCGCTGAAAACCATGAGCCTTCAAGAGAAGCTTGCTGCGATGGAGTCTCTATGGGAAGACCTCGCCCGTACCCCAGAGGCTATTGAGTCTCCTGCCTGGCACAAGGACATCCTCGATGAACGCCGCCAGCGGCTCGCCGAGGGGCAATCTCGATTCATTGATTGGGAGACCGCCAAAGCGGACATCCGAAACAAGCTTTCGTGAGAATCGAGCTTCTGGACGAAGCCCAGGATGATTTAATCCAGGGTTTCCACTTTTATGAAAGCCGGGAAGCCGGTCTTGGGACCTACTTCCTAGACTGCTTATTCTCAGACATTGATTCCCTTCTCGTTTACGCCGGAATTCATCAAGTCATCTACGGTCATCGCCGTTGCCTCTCCAAGCGGTTCCCCTTTGCAATCTATTACAGTGTGGAGGGAAATACTGTGATTCGTGTGCATGCCGTATTGGATTGCCGCAGGAATCCGTTATGGATCAGGAAACGGTTGAAGGGAGATGGTTAACTCAGTCGTTCCAGCCGACCCCCTGAAGCTGATCTTCCCCTGATTTCGTGGACACCTGGTTACGCGACAGCCGCCCTCGCCTCAAACTCTGCCGGGGACCGATAGCCGAGGGTCGAGTGGCGGCGCCGCCGATTATAAACCACTTCGAGGTATTCAAAGATCTCCTGCCGGACCTCCTCCCGCGTTCGGTCGAGGCGATGCTGAATCAGTTCCCGTTTCACGGTACCGAAGAAGCTCTCGACGCAGGCGTGGTCCCCGCAATTCCCCTTCCGAGACATGCTGACCGTGATGCCCGCCGCTGTGCGTGCCTGTTGGGAGGCGAGGGCTGCATACTGACTGCCGCGATCCGAATGGTGGAGGAGACCGAGTTTGGGGTGTCGTCGCTGCAGGGCCATCTGCAAGGCCTGCTGGGTCAACTCTCCCGTGAGCCGGCCCCCCATGGCCCAGCCCACGACGGCCCGGGAATAGAGATCCAGCAGAACGGCCAGATAGAGTCAGCCTTCCATGGTCCAGATATAGGTGAGGGCACCCGCCCACACCTGATTCGGAGCCGCGACGGCAAATTGCCGGTTCAGCTGATTGGCGGCCACCGGGAACGGATGGCGGGTCTGGGTGGTGGCGCGCCACTTCGTGACGGTCGTGGAGCGCAGCCCATCGTCCCGCATAAGCCGCGCCACGCGATGACGCCCCACGGTTCGGCCTCGCTCGACCAGCTCCCGCCACATCCGGGGGCTCCCAGAGGTCTGACGACTGTCGTGGTGCAGTTGGCGCAGTTCGCTGAGCAGCGCCTGATTGGCCGCCGCTCGGGCGCTGGCCGGCCGCGTGCGCCACGCATAATACCCCGCCGCCGACACGGCGAGCGCCCGGTGTCAAGGGTCACCCAATTCTCCCCAGGTATGGTCATCGAAAATTCCCCACCCCGTTAGGTTGTTGTTGAGGCTTCTT
>VOPT01000068.1 GCA_009594865.1 Nitrospira sp.
GCCTGCAGGCCTCCCGATCCGCCTTCGATCACCTGATCGTAGATCTCCGTCGGACCGATGGATTGCACATCCAATCGGTCCGAGGTGTCGGCGATCAACGGAAACTTCACCGGCCCATTGGCGGACGCGGCAAAGTCCAACCGGCTGTTGCCCGGTTGCCTCGCCCAGCGGATGGATCCGCCGTGCAGGTGATGAGAGTGCACGATTTCCGACCCGCCGGCCATCCGGAACTTGGCCGGATCGCCTAAGTAGGATCGCGGAACCGTGGTCGCCGGGTCTCCGAACGTATACGACCCGTAGCCCATCGATTCATCGGCATAGAAGCCCATGTGGGCCTGCAATTCGAGTCTGGTGCCGTGCGGCTCGCTGCGATAGTTCAGCAACCGCGCACCAGGCCGATAGGAATCGGTATGGGGATCGCGCTGCGGCAGCATCTCCCCTTTTTTGTTCAACAACCGGAACGCTTCGTCTCCCGCCTCATGATAGAAAATCGCAAACTCGCGGAAGTCCGCACCGCTCGGATCTTCGATCATCGCTTCCCACCCGCTGGCCATGGGTTTCCCATCGAACGGGCTCAAATAGCGGGAACCGCGGGGCTCCACGACCAACATCCCGATAAGGCCTTGATTGAACTGATCGCGCGACGCATGGGACCGGAAGAAGTGCGCGCCTTCCTGCGTCTCGGGCTTGATGTACCACTCAAACGTCTGGCTCGCACCCGGCAACACGGTTGCGTCCGAGGTGGACGGCGTCGCCGGCTTGCCCGTGGTGGCCACGACCATCGACGAGCCGTTGATGATCAGATTGGTGGGCTCTTCTGCAATCTCGTTCTTCAACGTCAGCTTGACGCAATCGCCCTGGTTGGCGCGAATGACGAGCGGCTGAATGATGTCTCCCTGCAGACCGTTGGAGACGGCACCGGGGTCATTCTCTTTGTCGCGAGCCGCTTTGTTGGAGGCCTCCTCGGCCCGCGCTTTTTGGACATCCTCCGACAACACGTACATGTAGCCCGGGAAATAATCGAGAAACCGACTCAGGGTAATCTCGATGTTGATCGCCGAGACGTTGTACTCTTTCGTCGGCGCATTCGCCGGACAACGCTGCCCGTTCGTGACCGACACTTTGCCCGGATCCTCCGCCACCAGCAGGACACCCTGCTGCATCATGTGGCTGTTGGCTCCCGATGCATACCCTCCTTTTTGTCCCACAAATTCCTGTTGCCGCTTGACCTCATCCATCATCCGGTCATGCAACACCGACCCACCTTCACGGTAGATCACCTTCTCCGCCGATGCCGCACTGTCATCGCTTCCGTGACTGTGCCGATCGGCGGCGAGCCCTAACGGTGCCGCCAACAGGCTACTCGCGAGTAGCGCCATCGGCAGACCGGCCGCTACGCGTTTCGCGTAGCGTTTACGCCTTCCTCCCGTCCCTCTCATACAATGGCCTCCTTACTCTGCCGCTGCCGACTTTCAGCAGCGGGCTGAGATGACCTCGCCCCCTCACTAACCCTCACAAACTTTCCGGCCTTGCCCCGTCATTCCTGCCGTATACATCGGACCTCAACCCGTCACTTCGGAACATGAATGAGGTACTGGTGAAGGGTGGTCCCACATGAGACTCAGGTTACTCGGAGGCCGGTCCGATAACCGATCCCTTCACCAGCGGTGACACACTTCAGCAACATCAGTGCCACTCGCCGCATTCGCGCGACCAATGTGAGAATTCGCTGATGACGCGTGGCTGAAATCGCGGTGGGCAATGACGACCTTCACAGACGGGCGCAACAGGCTTCGGGACGCGAGCGTCCCGTCATTTACGAAGCGAAAAAATGGGAGTATCGGAAAATCAACAAGATACGTATGCCTAAAAGATTAGACGGAGAAATGTGAAACTGTGGCGCGGCGGGACAGGGAGGGCGTGCGGTCAAGCTGTACGTTGCTGGGCCTTATCGAGTGGACGCGACTCGCGTGCGTTAGACAATCTGCTCACACGAGGGACCTGACCGCCATGGTAGAGGCTACAGGTGATGGAGCCGATCGGGAAGGTGTTCGACGTGAATCACGACACTCTCGGACAAGGCGGCGGCCCGCTCGATCACATGCTGTAACTCACGCACGTTGCCGGGCCACGAATACCGATGCAGCAAGGCGATGGCTTCCAGCGTCACCACGCCTTCCTGAGGCAGGACCTTTCGTTTACGGCGCAGGAATGCCTGCAGGAACTCATGCGCGAGCAGCACGATGTCTTCTCTCCGTACCCGCAGAGGCGGCAGCGTAATGGGGATCACCGTGAGGTAGGCGAGCAAGTCTTGGCGGAACTCTCCCGCACCGGCTGCACGATGCACATCCTGCGTTGACGAGGCGATCACTCGAACATCGGCGGGCATGAAACGAGTGCCGCCGACCTTACGGAATCGTTGCTCCTTCAACGCCCGAAACAGTTTGGCTTGCAGCCGGAGGCTCAGCCCAGCGACTTCATCCAGAAACAACGTCCCCCCGTCGGCCAGTTCGAAGAGGCCGGGCGTGGCACGGGTCTCACTCAGAGACGGCTGGGGCTCGCAACCGAACAACTCCGCTTCCAGCGCCGTCTCCATGGCCGCCAAGCAGTCCAGCGGCACAAAGGCGCGCCGGGCACGGGCACTGCGAGCATGGATCGCCCGCGCGATAAACTCCTTCCCGGTTCCGCCCTCTCCCATGATCAACGCGGCGGCTTCGGTCGGCGCCACTCGGGCGACTAACTCACGAACCGCGCAGAGCGATGGGCTCGCCCCGATAATCTCCTTGAGCGCAGGCCGCTCCGGCGCGCGAGCCGGACCTTGTCCGCCGACTGCAAGCGGAGAACGATCCGGCTCAACCGCCGGGTCGATCTCTCCGAAGGCGCGTCGAACGACCCCTTCGAGTTCCGCACTGGTGAAGGGCTTGACGAGGTAATCAAAGGCGCCGCATCGCATCGAGGTGACCGCCGTCTGGATGCTGGCATAGGCCGTCAACAACACGACCTGGATCCCCGGGTCGACACGTTTGATGGCTTTGAGCAGAGAGATTCCATCCAACGTGGGCATCCGCAAATCGGTCAGCACTAATCGGGGATGTTCCCGTTCGATCACGCCGATCGCTCGACTGGGATCTGCTTCGACGAAACAATCGTAACGGTGCCGACTCAAAATGCGGCGGCAGTTTTCCAATGCATCCGGTTCGTCATCAACGACGAGAATTTTCCCAGGACCGTTCATCGGCTTCTCAGCACCGTCACGAGATTCAATCCCGACACCTTCCAAGACTTCACACCACTCGCAGAACTATCAGCAATATATATGCCCGATGACGACTGCACGACGAACGAGGTAAGTAGTGGAAATTTCAATACACGGCAGTTTCGCCTCGCCGCGACCCGCAGCCAAATGGGGAATGAATGCCCCATGACGTGTCAACAATGCCGATGAACGATGCGAAGGGCCGTTGATTTGAGGTGTCTACCAGCAAAGACAGGTGGGACGCTGGCGCCCCATCGGAAGGAAGGAGAGACGAGAGCCCGCTGACAAGACTTGGGTGAAGCCAGCCGTTCAGCGCGTGTCGCGAAGACCGTGACGCTTGACCATCCGTTCAATCGTCTTGCGATCGACGCCCGCCTCCTGGGCCGCATGGCCCATGTGCCACTGATGACGTTGCAGGAGATCGAAGAGAAAGCTACGCTCAAACGAACGGACCATTTCCTGCTTCGCCTGCTTGTAGGACCCTCCCTCGATGGCGGAGCGCTCGTCACCCTGCATCAAGCGGAGCCGCTCCGGGAAGTGTTCTGCCTGAATGACCGGTCCATCGGCGAGTGCACTGGCCCGTTCGATGACATTCTGCAACTCCCGCACATTGCCCGGCCAGGAGTACCCCTTCAGCAGCATGAGCGCATCCGGAGAAAACAGCGGTGTCGAACCGGACAGGTGACGATGTTTCGCCGCAAAGCGAGTAAGAAACTCATACGCCAACAACTCCACGTCCCCGTCCCGTTCGCGAAGGGGCGGCAGTTGAATGGGAATGACGTTCAGGCGATAGTACAAGTCTTCTCGAAAGGCCCCGGCCTGGCAGGCCTCTTCAAGCCCCTGGTTGGAGGCCGCGATCATGCGCACATCCACATCGGTGTATCGCGCACCGCCTACCCGACGAACATGCCGTTCCTGCAACACGCGCAACAGCCGCGACTGAAGCGTCGGGCTCATGCTGCTCACTTCGTCGAGAAAGACCGTCCCGCCATGAGCGACCTCGAACAGCCCCGGTTTTGCCGCATAGGCGCCGGTGAAGGCTCCTTTCTCGTGGCCGAACAACTCGGACTCGAGCAACGTATCGGAGAGCGACGCGCAATCCACCGGCACAAACGGTTGGGCGGCCCGGCGACTCCGGTGATGGATGGCGCGAGCCACCAGCTCTTTCCCAGTTCCACTTTCACCGTAGATCAAAATGTTGGCGTCTGTGGCCGCCACTCTATTGATCAAGGCGAGCACGTCCCGGATGGCCCGACTCTCGCCCAACAACTCCCGGCCGGCAGGATATTCAGCGAGGGAAGCAGACGGTTCATCTTCGATCGCGGCTGTCTGTCCCCTTGACGCATCTGCGTCCTTCGCCTGCTCGGCAAACGCTCGGCGCGTGACATTCTCGAGATCCGTGCTCGTATAGGGTTTCAGAATGTAATCCAGCGCGCCTTGGCGGAGAGATGTCACCGCCGTCTGTACCGTCGCGTAAGCCGTCAACAGCACCACCTTGATGTTCGGATCCAGCTCCTTCGCCGCATTGAGCACACCGATTCCATCCAGACCGGGCATACGCAGATCAGTCAGTACCAACTCAGGCCGTTCCGCCTGCATTACATTGAGGGCCCGCAGCGGATCATTCTCCGTCAAACACCGATGCCCGAGACGCCCCAGAATGCGCCGACAATTATCCAACGCATCGACTTCGTCATCGACAATGAGTATGGTGCCTGCGTTCCCCATCGGACCTCCTGTGGTGCACTGCGGGCCTCCCTACTGCGGGAGGCGTGAAAAATACGGGCTTTGCATGCCGAGGCGACTCGCGCGTCGAGGAGTCTCGCGGCCCGGACCGGAACCTGTGCCGCGCAACCTGCGTGCCACATCAGAGCGTCCTGAGACCGTCGTGAAAAAAGTACTCGGGTCGGCGTGGTGAAGGGGGGCGATGATCGCGAATGAGCACGCCGTGGTGAGGACATCGGCCTACGTCTTTCGTCCAGAACCGTCAGAGCGACAGACGGCTCCGGCAATCCACCGTTGTGATCATCCGTAACACTGCCCGACTCACCATACGCTAGGCCCAAGCATACCGGTTCGAGTCTCGAGAGAGACACCCGCTGAGAGCGGGGGCCTGTTATTTGACCTGCGAAAAGTCGGCATCGAACTGCATGGTCTGACCATCCTGCAAGGTCACAATGATGGTGGTTTTGGCATTGGGGTCAAACGTCTCGTACCCGAACCGGGCGGTGAAACGCGACCGGTAGGCGGGACCCGTGCCGTCGTTCTTTCTGCCTCGATCAGCCGGGCTGAGATCCACCGGGCGAATATTTTTGCCCTTCTGCTGAAACACGATGTCGGCCTTCTCGGCGAAGTATTCATCTTCGCCGCATAACTGCACTTCGACTTCCATGTTCGGCATATCCACGACTTTCTGAATGAACTCGTCGGGCATGCGCACATCTTTCTTCTGTTTTTTCGATTCGGCCGCTTCCTGCCTGCCAAACGCCTCCAAGCGATAGCGCTTGGTGCGCAGAATGGCGCTGGCGCCGCACGAGTCCTTTTCGGGATCGGCGCCGACCCGGGTGACCAGTGAGGCCTGCTGCAAGATTTTCTTCACATCTTCCGGCGACGCGGCTTTCTCCATCGGCGCTCGTCCGGCTTCCAAGGCTTTCCTGGCCTCATCGGGGGACAACTTGACATCGATCGCCCACGCCGGAGCCGCGGCCCACGCCATCACCCCGACCACCAACCCGATTACCGCATGGGCTTGCCCACGCCGACTTACCTTGCCATCATTCGCGCGCATGAGTACCTCCCTGACGCCTCACTGAACAAGGGCGCATTGTAAAAGGATTGGGAAGACCATTTCAATCTGGCGCGAACTGAGACCGAAGGGGCAACGACGCGGCTCGGCTAGACACTGAAGCGGTCCCAGTTGGGATAGGGTCGGCGGGCGTAGAGTTGATCGACGTCGACCGGACTGAACAGGCCGCGCTGCCGTAACATCTCAGCGACCAGCCGCAGCGGCAATCCCACGGCCGCAGTGTAATCGCCCTCGATCCGCTCAATGAACACGGCCCCGCCCCCCTGAATGGAATAAGCGCCCGCCTTGCCCAGGCTATCCCCAGTCTGGAGGTAGGCGGCCAACGCGGCATCGTTCAGAGGTTTCATCGTCACCAGCACGTCTGCCACCCGGACCTCGCACCGATCAGGCTCAGGTCCTGCCAGCGCCACGGCCGTCACGATCCGGTGCGTCTGCCCAGCCAACCGGCGGAGCATCACCTCAGCGTCGGCTAAATCGACCGGCTTGCCCAGCACCTCAGAGCCTAGACTGATGAGCGTGTCGCTTCCGAGAATGAGGGCATCGGGACAGGAAGGCAAACAAGACCTGGCTTTACCGGCTGCAAATTCCACGGCCTGCGCTTCGGCCGACCGGTGCGGCTGGACCTGTTCAATGAATGGGGGGGCCACGACGTCAAACGGCAACCCTAACAGAGTCAATAATTCATGCCGGCGCGGCGAGGTGGAAGCCAGAATCAATCGCATGGAGTCAGGATGCGCAGGGGTATGGGACGTGAGGATCTAGAGGATGGCCGTCAGATCCGGCGATTTCTTCCACCATGAGGCCCTGGCAAAACTCTGCGACGATGCCTTCGACATCCTGCACCGTCGACACGGCGAACATTTTCCCCCGCATGGCCGCCGCGTGAGGAAATCCTTTGCAGTACCATCCGAGATGTTTCCGGATGGAACGAAAGCACTCCAACCCGGCAATGGCCTCATACTGCCGCGCATGATCGAGCATGACTTGCATGCGATGACGCAAAGACACCGGCGGTTCCCACATGGTGGTTGGGAGGACCGACAGATCAAGCCGTTCAGCGAACGCGCGGCGGGCTTGCTCCTTTTCACGGAAGAACCACGGCGCGCCGAGCGTGCCGCGCCCGACTAACACGCCCTGCACGTGGCTCTCGGCGGCGCGTCGAACGGCATCAACCAGGGTATTGAGATCGCCGTTCCCGAGAATCAAGGTTCCCGTACCACGGGCGACCTTGGCCGCCTCGGCAATAGCTGTCCAATCGGCGGCGCCGCGATACATCTGTTGCAACGTCCGGCCGTGTACCGTAATGGCGGCCGGACGCGCCTCCAACAAATGCTCCACCCATCGCTCGACCACCACACAATCGAACCCCAACCGCGTCTTGACGGAAAGTGGCAGCAGCCGACGCGACACCACGGGAGATCCGGATCGCCGGTGATTCAGCTCGTGGATGAACTCGATGCGAGACGGTTTGAATCCCTGCTGGTGGATCGACTGCCCACCGGCCCAATCCTCCAATCCCTGTCTCGCAGCCCGCAGGATGGCATGGGCCAAATCCGGCGTCTTGATGAGCGCCGCCCCTGAACCGGAGGCCGCAACGCTCTTCGAGGGACAGCCCATATTGATATCGAGCCCGTCAAAGCCGAGTTCGCAGACCACCTGCGCCGCACGATAGAACTGCTCGGGATCCTTGCCGTACAGTTGCGCCACGATCGGTCGCTCGGCTTCACTGTAAATCAAGGAGGACAGCAGATGGTCCGGGCCACGGCAGATTTCATTGACGTTGGTGAACTCGGTAAAGGTGATGTCGGGCCGTCCCTGAATGGCCACCACGCGACGGAACGCGGCATCCGTCACCCCGTCCATGGGAGCCAATCCCAAAATGGGCTGTGGCAGCGTCGTCCAAAAGCTCATGCGCGCACCGGGGCCGAGCCGATCGGTTCGTTCGCCGCGCGGTACGCAGCCCGCAGTTCGTCCGCCTCGCGCAGGACGATCATGGCAGCCGCCTGACACGCCTCTGTGGCGAATTCCACGAACCGGTCGATCTTGAGCAGAAAAAAATCGTAGTCGTCCTGTTCGGGTCTGGGCCGGCTGAACCAGAAGGGGACAAACCGCACCAATGGCACATCGGCTTCCGCCAGCACGCGACAGGCCTCCGGAAACATATCCTGCAATTCACCGCCCCAGTGGAGCAATTCATGCGGCAAGTAGATGTCGCGATATCGGTTGAGATCTTCCAGCGATCCGCCTAGCAAAGACAGGTCCCCTATGAAGGACGGATCATCATGTGTCGTGACGAGTTGCACGTAGTTACGGTACTGCTGCTTCAAAACCGCTTCTTCTGCCGAAGTCAGTTGCAGCCCCTCGGCCGAATCGGCATTCAGCAATCTTTGCAGTCGCGATGACGCACGTGCCCCGCGATAGACCACTGCTTGAACCATCATTCCAAATCGCTTCCGAAATTGCGTGAACTCTTCGACGATCATCGCGATCGGCTTCGTATCGACTTCCAGCGCGACGCCTTTTAACGACGTGAGGCAGGGATGGGACAGAACCTGCTCCAACAAGTCAAACAAGACGCCTGGAATCGGAGCCCCATGAGCATCGATCCAATAGGGCAACGCATGCCCATTCTCGACGCCTCCCGAAGCGTGGGGAATCGTCAATTCCGCCAACCCTGCGACATGGATCTCGATCACCCGTTCCATGGGAAATGTATCAAGGAACTCGGCGGTGAAATCACCCAACCGCTGTCGTTGCCAGCTCCCTGTGTAGCGGTACACGGTCCAGAGATGTCCGATATCCAGCACCAAGCCGCAGGAAGCCTGCTCGGTCACCGTGCGGTAAAACTCCGGAATTGGAAGCGTGCCGCAGCCGAAATATGTGAGCGGCGGCATTTCTAAGAGCACCAGCGCAGGGTCGATCCCGCGTGCGCGTGCATCCTGATCGACTTGGTCTTGCAGATAGCCCAGATTCTCAGCCGTCTTTCTGGCCGACAGCTCCGTATACAGCGGTGGCAGATAGGTCCCGAACGCATAGCCCGCCATCTGCTTCGTAGCGCATTCGTGATTCAGCCAGGCGCTGCGCAAGGCTGCGAGCTGCGCACAGGCTTCCGCCACTCCCTGCCGGCCCGAGCCACTGCAGGGAAATTCCGGTTGCGTACTCCACAGGCCTTCACCATGATAGGGAAGCTGGATATCCGGCAATTGTTGCCGCATCCACTGCAGGGCTGACGTCGTGGCTTTGAAGATCTCCAGGTATCCCGGCTCTAGCGCGGCATCACGAAGCGCGCGAACCAGTTCCAGCAGATCCGGAGAATACACGTCCACGGACAGCCCTAGCCCATGGGCAGGAAGGTTATTCGCACGTTGTGTGAATTCGCTTTTCATCAGATCGCATTTGGCATATTTTGAAGCAACCATAGTGACTATCGTTTCTGTGCAGTCTAAGCGCCTAACCTCTTGGTTGACAAGGGAAGATGGGAACACGGGTCCGGCACATCCATCTGATATACTTCCTTTCGACGTGGTGGTCGCCGGGCCGCACCGTTAGCCCCTCTCACGGCGAGAAATAGGCTTATACCATGACAAAAACCGGCTCCATGCTCCGCGACAAACCGACTCAGACAACAACCCCTATGGTGGCCCATATGATGACACCCGGCGTGGTACAGATTCCCGGGGATGTCTCTGTCAGCGAGGCCGCCTCGCTTCTCGATCGGGAACAGATGCCCTGCCTGCTGGTCAAAGACGGCGAGGCCGCGTTCGGCATCATGACCTCCGGCGACATTGTCAAAAAAGTCGTCGCCCTGGGGCTGGAACCGCACGATGTGGAAGTACGGTCCATCATGTCAAAACCCGTCCATTCCGTGGAATGCGACCAGATTCTTGACGACGCCACCAGCGTGATGGCCTCCACCGGCACCTCTCTCCTGATCGTCACCAAACAGGGGCAGCCGGTCGGCATCCTGACCGCTCGGGACCTGGCCTTGGCACCGAAACGCTGCGAGACCTGCCTTCCCGCAACCATTCGGGTGACCAACGGCGAGGGCGAAGGCGCGAAACACACTGCGACGATCCGGCAACTCAGCCATGTCGGCGCCTCGATCGAGAGTCGCACGCTGCTGCTGCCTGGGACGAGTATCGTGCTGTCGTTCATGCTTCCCGGCACGGATTTGAGCTTCTCGCTGCCAGGCACCATCCTTACCAGCAGCTATGAACCGGAATTCCACGAAGACCGGAACGTGCTCGGAACCTATTCCGGGATCGATATCCAATTCGCATCCGTGCCATCTTCCGACGAATCCAGAATTCGTGCGTGGGTACTGCAAAACCTGCCGCGTGCCTCGGATCTCTCCTAAGCGTCCTCCGATGAATCTTTTGCTTCAGGCTCCCCGGCTTGTTATGATTTCATTCTCCGGCGATACCCGTCCGGAGTTTACCGTGCGTTAGGTGACCATCGATGAAAAGTCCTGCCGCCCGTTCCAAACCTGTTCCGACCAAAGACGAAATTCTCACACAAATCACCACCCTGCTCGACCGGCCCGACGACGATGTCCAGGCCGCGCTCATGAAAGAAATCCTCGCCGGCGTCATCCGGCTCTCTGAATCGCAATTGGATGTCCTGGACCTGAAGATCGTCAATCGGGCGCTCAAAGAACTCCGGCATGCCTTCCGGGTCTTTCAAGGCTATCGCGATCGCCTGAAAATCAGCGTGTTCGGCTCAGCCCGAACACCGGCGGACGACCCGAACTATCAACTGGCGTTTCAATTCGCCCGGCGAATGGTGGAAGAAGGTTACATGACCATCACCGGCGGGGCCGATGGCATTATGCGTGCGTCGCAGGAAGGCGCCGGCCGCGAACATAGCTTCGGCGTGAACATCATGCTGCCCTTTGAACAGGGCGCCAATGCCGTCATTGCCGATGATCCT
>VOPT01000029.1 GCA_009594865.1 Nitrospira sp.
CAATATCGCGACAGCGTCGACACCATCGGCAATATCCTCCTGACCACCGCGGCCGGCGCACTGATCCCACTAGGTGACATCGCCAAGGTGGAACTGCGCGAAGGCCCGGCATTGATCAGCCGTGAAGGCCTGCAGCGCCGAATCTACGTCGGCTTCAATACGTTCGGTCGCGACATCGAGAGCATCGTGCATGAGGCCCAGACGAAAATCGACCGTCAGATACAGTTGCCGACCGGGTACCGGCTGCTCTGGGGCGGTTCATTTGAAAACATGCAGCGGGCGATGGCTCGCCTGAAAGTTATTGTCCCGATCACCATCGGCGTGATCTTTCTCATCCTGTTTTCCTCCTTCAACTCGTTGCGGTATGCCGCCCTGATCATTCTGAATCTGCCCTTCGCCCTGATCGGCGGCATTGCGGCCCTCTGGCTGACCGGCGAATACCTGAGCGTGCCGGCCTCCGTGGGGTTCATCAACCTGTTCGGAGTGGCCGTTCTGAACGGCATCGTCTTAGTGTCCTACATCAATAAGCTGCGCGCTGAGGGCATGGACGGCAACGAAGCCGTCGTCACCGGCTGTTCCCTGCGTTTGCGTCCGGTGCTGATGACCGCTGTCGTCGCCCTCCTGGGGTTGCTCCCCTTGGCGCTCTCACACGGCATCGGCTCGGAGGTCCAACGCCCGTTGGCGATCGTCGTCATCGGAGGCCTGGTCAGTTCGACGCTGCTGACGTTGATCGTCCTGCCAGTGTTATACCAGTGGTTTGACCGTCCGGCTGCACCCGCTGCATCCGTGGACGAACAACCAGCGTGAAGGTGGTGTCCGCTCCTGCAGACCCTGCGCGCAGGTTCTCCTCCTTACATGCGCAGCCCCTAGTGAAATGCCGAGGTGGTTTCGAGCATCTGATTCTGTATGATGACGACACTGGACGAGCTGTCGGATCCCCCTGCTTGCTCGCTCCCACTCACCCGTACGAAGGACAATGAGTACCGATTTATGGCATGGACGTTCCTCGTGGTGGCCGGTCTGTTCGAGATCTGCTGGGCAATCGGTCTCAAATATACGGAGGGCTTCTCCCGCCTCTGGCCCACAGCCGTCACGTTGGCCGCGATGGTCGCGAGTTTCGGCTGTCTCGCTCAAGCCTTGAAAAGCATCCCCGTCGGCACTGGCTACGCGGTGTGGACAGGCATCGGCGCCGCAGGCACAGCGGTACTAGGCATCGTCCTCTTCGCCGAATCCGTGTCGATCGTGAAAGTGTGTTCCCTCCTCTGCATCATCCTTGGCATCATCGGACTGAAAGGCAGCGCCTGACCGACCGTCGGCGCGCAGACACACCCACGGGTCGCCGTCGCTATGTTGTCCTTGGTAACATCGACTCCGCAGGATTCGTCGCTCCTGCGCTTTCCACACCGCACCACCCCGCCTCATCGTAGCCGCATCTTCGGCGAATGGTGGTTGATCATTCCCGTCGGGACCGCCGTCCTGTTCTTTCTCCACGGCCACGAGTGGTTGAGCGATCTTTCGAATCCCCTGCGCCTGAGCGCCATGCTCGGATGGTTGCTTCTGGTCATCGTTCTGTCGGCCTTTGCCGTACTTCGCCATGCGGAACACCTGGCGGCCCGGCTGGGCGAACCACTGGGCACCGTGATTCTGACGTTGTCGGTCACCGGCATCGAAGTGATGATGATTGCCGCGTTTATGTACACAGGAAACGGCAATGCCTCCCTGGCACGGGATGCCATGTTTGCCGTGGTGATGCTCGTCCTGAACGGCATGGTGGGATTGTCGCTCTTGCTCGGCGGCTTGCGATATCACGAGCAGACCTACAATCTGCAAGGAGCCAACGCCTTTCTCGCCGTCATCATGCCGTTGGCTGCACTGGGGCTCGTCATGCCAAACTATACCGTGTCTTCCTCAGGCCCAACATTCTCTCCGCATCAATCCGTGTTCCTGATCATCATGTCCCTCGGGCTCTACGGCGTGTTTCTCGCGATTCAAAATCTCCGGCATCGTGATTATTTCGTTGCCCCTCGCAGCTCGAAAAAACGCCACGCGACGATCCTGCACCAACACCACCCCTCTCCCGGAGGCTCGGTCTGGTTCCATACCCTACTCCTCTTAGCCTACCTACTCCCGCTGGTCATTCTGTCGGAGCATGTTGCCGTCCCGATCGATCACACGCTTCGACTCTGGCACGCCCCTCCCACCCTGGGCGGGGTGTTGGTCGCGGGACTCGTGCTGGCGCCGGAATCCCTTGGCGCAGTTCGCGCGGCCCTAGCCAATCAATTGCAGCGCTCCGTCAACATACTTTTGGGTTCGGTCCTCGCCAGCATTAGCCTGACCATTCCGGCCGTCCTTGCCATCGGGTTCTTCACCGGCTCCACGATCATTCTCGGCATCGATGCAGTCGACACCATTCTCCTGATCCTGACCTTCGTGGTGAGCATGTTGACGTTCGCAGTAAGACGCACGAACGTCCTGCTCGGAGCCGTTCACCTCCTCCTGTTCCTGGCCTATCTCATGTTGATATTCGAGAAGTGAGCCGACGGAACCGCTGCGCCTCCGAAACGCGACGCACCTAGGCATACGCCTCCAAATCGATCGATTCCGCACACTTGACACAGTGCGACGAACGACCGTTTCTCTCCATCCTCAGGCTCAAACGCTCTTACCCCTCGCCATTCCACACACCACGCGCGAACACGCATGGAACGAAATATGCCTCTTCAGTTGTTGTGCTCGGCAGCGACGTACCGGCAATAGCGGCACTGTATTCGGCACAGACACGGCCCCCATCGGAAAGGTGGCGACCCATGCACGCTTTTCTCCTATCATGGACTCACACATTGCTCGTGCTTGCAGCGGCTCTGGATCCCTGCTGTGTGATCGGGGCACCATCGAGTCCTCTCTTCCCCGAGGCTCCGCTGGTGCGCCCCTCGTTTCATCCACCCTTGCGACTGTTGCAACCTTCTTTCCATCCCCTTGTGCTACCAGAGCAGCACAGCCGTCCGATGCTCAGACCCCCTCACCGGCCGATGCAGAGCATCCCGGCCCGCTACACCCCCACTCCATCACCCACTGTCCGTTCACGGCGCCTCACATCGGAAAATGATGGGAACTGGGGGCTGGAACCGCAACCATTCATTGGCCCTAAACAACAATCCACGAAAGCAGCATCTCCTGCAAACCGAGGCACAACGTTCACCGGCCAGACCTCCGCTGCACCGATCTTCCCTCTTTCTCTCAACACCTCCGCCGTTCCCACCCTGCACACGACACCGCATCAAGAGTATGAATATGAGCAGATGAACGACGCTTCACACGTAGCCCTGCATGGAGGCAATTGAGGGCGCCTGGATCGCCGTGCATGCCACTTCGGCATCCCGTTTGCCATGCTCCCCCTTTCCAATCATTCCACCCCGCACCAATCCACCCTTCCCGGGCAAGGCCATGCAAACAGTTGATTTCCTTCAACCTCGCCTCCTAAGATAGCAGCAGGTACGGCAGGTGGCTGCCGGGCACCAGCCTCTTCCTCGCGGTTCCTTTGTCCCTTCGTGCGCATGGATGCGATGGGGCGATCGTGCTTCGGCGAACGGCGAGCGTCTTCCTGAACAATACGTATGGCAAGTACCAAACAAAAGTCGTTCACCATCCTGCTGGTCGAGGACGACGCAGGAGATGTCGATCTATTCCTGCGCACCGTGGAGCCTGAGCTGCCCCGGCACGAAGACGACGAGATCACACTGGTCATCAATGCGACGGCCGAAGGAGCGATTGAGCGCCTCCAGAAGGATGCTGTTGATCTGATCATTGCCGACGTGCGATTGCCGGGGATCAGCGGAATTGAACTCCTGCGGCGCGTCCAAGACCTCAATCGTCGCATTCCGGTCATCATGCTAAGCCGGGTGGATGCGACGGAAACGGTGATCGATGCCATGCGCCACGGGGCGTTTGATTATGTCGTCAAACCGTACGACGCCATGGATCTGGCAGCCCGGATTCATCGAGCCATGCGCATGTCGGAAATCCTGCTGCAGGCCACTCCCGATGAACCGGTTGCTCCTCGAATCCCGTTCAAGAACCTCGTGGGTGTCAGCGCCCCGATCCGCAACGTGATGGCCATGATCGAAGCGATTGCGCGGGTCCCTTCGACGACGCTGATCATCGGAGAAACCGGAACCGGGAAGGAACTGATCGCCAAAGCCATTCACGAACGGAGCCTCGACAGCGACGGACCGTTTCAAGTCGTGGATTGCACCACGTTTTCAGAAGGCACCGTAGAGAGCGAACTGTTCGGGCATGTCCGCGGCGCGTTTACCGGCGCAGTTTCCGACCGAACCGGCCTGATCGAGTCAGGAAGTCACGGGACCGTCTTTCTGGATGAAATCGGCGACTTGCCGGCGAACCTGCAAGCCAAGCTGCTGCGCGTCCTGGAAGCTGGGGAAGTCCGTGCAGTCGGCAGTACCCAGCAACGGAAGGTCAACGTCCGCTTCGTTGCCGCAACGAATCAGGATCTTGCCGAGAAGGTACAGCGAAACGAGTTCAGGAAGGATCTCTTTTTCCGCCTCAATGTTATGGTTATCCGCGTGCCTCCCTTGCGGGAGCGGACAGAAGACATTCCCGTGCTGGCCCGGCACTTCATCGCCCGCTACGCCAAGGAGTTTTCTAAACATGTGGAAGATCTTCACCCCACAGCAGTCACGGAACTGGTCGCCTACCCATGGCCAGGCAACGTGCGGGAACTGCGGAACGTGATGGAGAGAGCCGTCATGCTGGCCAAGGGAGATCGTATCGGCATTGCCGATGTAGCAGGCATGTTGGCGGTTCCGGATCACCGTCAGAGAGAGCTCCCCGACGAGGACTACCTCCACCTCCCCTATGCCAAGGCGAAGGAACAGGTCCTAGAAGCATTCAATCGGCGGTATATCTCGACCAAACTGACCATTCACCAAGGCAACGTCACCCATGCCGCACAGGACTCCGGCCTTCCCCGTTCCTACTTCCATGAGATCATGCGCCGCTACACAAAAGATGAGAAATAACGGTGTCAGACAATCATGACACCACATACAGCGAAGATGTCGTAACAAATTGTTTTCATGATACTTTTTAGCGATATGTGGGCGCGTCCGCATTTACAGACACAAAATAACTAAAACATATCAATATCTTATGCATTTCACCCCCCACAGCAGTCAGTACTTTCTGACCCCACCAGTTCTAACAACATTCCCCTCGCTCTCACGCCACCAAGACGACCACTTAAATAGCTGATTTTATTAATCAAAAAAAGCTATCCCCGCAGGTAACATTGCTGCCGTTTACGACCATGACGGCATGCAAATTGTAATATCTTCCTACGCCGAGCGAATGCCCGCTCGACATTTTCGAATTGTGAGGGACGAATGTTTCCAATTCGACACGCGGAAAGGAGGTCCACCAGACGAACTTGCATTCGTGTGAGTGTAGTGAAGTCGTACGAACAGGTGCATGAGGGACTCATGTGCCTCACAAGGAGGTAGCTATTATGCAGGTTTCCGTTTCACGGAGACAGTTTCTCAAAATCTCGGCGGGAACCGTCGCGGCCGTGGCCGTGGCGGACAAAGTCCTCGCGCTGACCGCGCTGCAGCCGGTCATCGAGGTTGGGAACCCGCTGGGTGAGTACCCGGATCGGTCCTGGGAGCGTGTGTATCACGACCAGTACCGGTACGACTCATCCTTTACCTGGTGCTGCTCACCGAACGACACCCACGGCTGTCGCGTCCGGGCCTTCGTCCGGAACGGCGTCGTCATGCGCGTTGAGCAGAACTATGACCACCAAACCTATGAAGACCTCTACGGCAACCGCGGCACGTTCGCGCATAACCCGCGCATGTGCTTGAAGGGCTTCACCTTCCATCGTCGCGTGTACGGTCCCTATCGCTTGAAGGGTCCGTTGATGCGGAAGGGCTGGAAGCAGTGGATGGACGACGGCTCCCCTGAGCTGACGCCCGATGTGAAGCGCAAGTACAAATTCGACAGCCGCTTCCTCGACGACCTCAACCGGGTCTCGTGGGATACGGCCTTCACCTATGTCGCCAAAGGCGCCGTGATCATCGCGACGCGCTACAGCGGTGAAGCCGGTGCCCGTCGTCTCCGCGAGCAGGGGTATGCTCCGGAAATGATCGAAATGATGAAGGGTGCGGGCGTGCGGACGTTCAAGCATCGCGCTGGTATGCCGGTGCTCGGTATCGTCGGCAAGATGATGAACACCCGCTTCAACGGCGGATGTTTGCCGTTGCTCGATTCCTGGATCCGCAAAGTCGATGCCGAAAAGGCACAGGGCGGAAAGTACTATTCAAACTACACCTGGCACGGCGACCAGGATCCGTCGCATCCGTTCTGGAACGGGACCCAGAACTGCGACGTCGACCTCTCCGACATGCGCTTCTCCAAGCTGAACACCAGCTGGGGTAAGAACTTCGTCGAGAACAAGATGCCGGAAGCGCACTGGAAGCTCGAGTCCATCGAGCGCGGCGCGCGCATCGTTGTCATTACGCCGGAATACAACCCGACGGCCTACCGCGCAGACTATTGGATTCCTGTGCGGCCGGAGACCGATGGTGCGAACTTCCTCGGTGCTGCAAAGATCATCTTCGATGAAAACTTGCAGGACATCGATTACATCAAGGAATTTACCGACCTGCCGTTGCTCGTACGGACGGATACCCTTCAGTATCTCGATCCGCGCGATGTGATCGCGGATTACAAGTTCCCGGATTTCTCCAAGAGCTATTCGGGACGCATCCAGTCCTTGAAGCCCGAGCAAATTGAACGGCTCGGCGGCATGATGGTCTGGGACTTGGCGAAGGGACAAGCCGTCCCTCTGCACCGTGAACAGGTCGGCTTCCACTTCAAGGCAAGCGGCATTGATCCAGCGTTGACCGGTACCCACCGGGTGAAGCTGCTCAACGGTCGCGAGATCGACGTGATGCCGATCTACCAGATGTATCAGGTGCACCTCCAGGACTATGACCTGGATACCACGCACCAGATCACCCGTGCGCCGAAGGACCTCATCGTCCGGTGGGCGCGGGATTCGGGCACGATCAAGCCGGCCGCGATGCATAACGGCGAAGGCGTCTGTCACTATTTCCACATGACGGAAATGGGTCGGGCGGCGGCGTTCATTATGACCATCACCGGCAACATCGGAAAGTTCGGAACGGGCTGCCATACCTGGTCTGGTAACTACAAGGCCGGTATCTGGAACGCTGTGCCTTGGTCCGGCGCGGGCCTCGCGGTGCATACCGGTGAGGATCCGTTCAACCTGACCTTGGATCCGAACGCCCACGGCAAAGAGATCAAGACCCGTTCCTATTACTATGGTGAAGAAGTCGGTTACTGGAACCATGGTGATACGGCCTTGATCGTCAACACGCCGAAGTACGGACGCAAAGTGTTCACCGGCAAGACCCACATGCCGAGCCCCAGCAAAGTCCGCTGGGTCACCAACGTGAACATTCTGAACAACGCCAAGCACCACTATGACATGGTGAAAAACGTCGATCCGAACATCGAGATGATCGTCACGCAAGACATCGAGATGACCTCGGACGTCAACCATGCCGACGTGGCGTTTGCATGTAACTCGTGGATGGAGTTCACCTATCCGGAAATGACTGGCACGGTTTCCAATCCGTGGATTCAAATCTGGAAGGGCGGTATCCGTCCGCTGTACGACACCCGTAACGATGCGGACACCTTCGCCGGCGTCGCAGCCAAGTTGGCTGAAATGACCGGAGATGCGCGGTTCCGCGGCGTGTTCCACTTCGTGTACATGAACCGCGTCGATGTCTATCCGCAGCGGATGCTGGATGCCAGCGCCACCTGCTACGGATACAGCGCCGACGTCATGTTGAAGTCGGAAAAGGGTTGGATGGTCATGGGACGTACCTATCCGCGGCACCCGCTCTGGGAAGAGACCAACGAGTCCAAGCCCCAGTGGACGCGGTCAGGTCGTATCGAGACCTACCGTATTGAGCCGGAAGCCATTGAATACGGCGAAAACTTCATCTCCCACCGGGAAGGTCCGGAGTGTACGCCGTATCTGCCGAATGCGATTTTCTCGAACAATCCGTTCATTCGGCCGGATGACTACGGTATTCCGATCACCGCGCAGCACCATGATGACAAGCACGTGCGGAACATCAAGCTGCCGTGGGCGGAAATCAAGCGGCATCCGAACCCGTTGTGGGAGAAGGGCTACCAGTTCTACTGCGTCACGCCCAAGACCCGGCATCGGGTGCATAGCCAATGGTCGGTGAACGACTGGGTGCAGATTTATGAGTCGAACTTCGGCGACCCGTACCGCATGGACAAACGGACGCCGGGTGTCGGCGAACACCAGTTGCACATCAACCCGCAAGCGGCGAAAGACCGCGGCATCAACGACGGCGACTACGTCTTTGTCGACGGCAACCCGGTGGACCGGCCTTATCGCGGCTGGAAACCCTCGGATCCGTTCTACAAGGTGTCCCGTTTGATGATTCGTGCCAAGTACAACCCGGCCTATCCGTACCACGTGACGATGGCAAAGCATGCCCCGTACGTAGCCACGGCGAAGTCGGTGAAGGGGCACGAGACGCGGCCAGACGGACGCGCCATCGCGGTGGACACCGGGTATCAGTCCAACTTCCGGTACGGCGCGCAGCAGTCGTTTACCAGAAACTGGCTGATGCCGATGCACCAGACCGACTCACTCCCGGGCAAACACACGATTGCCTGGAAGTTCAAGTGGGGCTATGCCATCGATCACCACGGCATCAACACGGTTCCGAAGGAATGCTTGATCCGCATCACCAAGGCGGAAGACGGCGGCATCGGAGCCCGTGGGCCGTGGGAACCAGTCCGGA
>VOPT01000060.1 GCA_009594865.1 Nitrospira sp.
CAACTCCTTGCTTACCGGCAGCGCCGGTGCGAGGTCCTTCGTCTCGTTCGTCTTGCGAGGCATACAGGCTCCTTTCAGTCACGATATGCCTCACACACAAAATTTCGGACAAGTCCGCGAGGACCGCACCACTGCATACGAGCCTGCCGCCCGGCGAGGGCCTCTTCGTTCGCGTGGCCAGAAGAACCGGCTGGCTTCAGCCGATCTTCTTAGGTTCCAAGTGGTACCGCAAGGCGAGTCTGGAAGTGGAGAGCGGCCAACGTACCGGCAATGCGGTGCCCTCGATGCATAGGGGAGCCGAACCGCTAACGTCGGTTACATGTTCCAGTATCTCGAGAAAATGCTATTGCCCCAGGTGATCGATCACTATTGGCACGATCACCTGCCAGGCATGAACCACCTGCGGGAGGAATCATGGCAGGCATTTCCTGGTAAGCTTTCTGCACCGCCCTTCATCACATGGTAATACCTCTGCTCAAAGTCCATCCGATTCAACCTTTCTAGACGGAGTTGAGAAGTTCCTGCGACGATAGGCTGGCTAAAGATTGCGGACCACATTTCTCCGCCCAGATAACTGCGAAACTCTTTTGTGAACCCAGCACCTATCAACAACACAAACTTGCTTGGCTTCATGTCTTTTCCACATGAAAGCGAGGAGTAAGGACTCTGCCGCATACCTAATATCGAATCCAGCCTTAACGGTGTAAGAAAAGTTCCTGCCCACCAATCAACACCGTATCGCTCTCACAGCCAGAGACGAGTGGAACTCCAGGCGCTCACATCGAACAAAAGCGGCATGTTGCTCTCCCTCTTTTCCCTTAGCCGATCTGGTCAGGATAACCTCCAACTGCGCGCGGCGAACGAGGACCTCTTTACCTCCCGTGAATGATGCGGATGGCGCGGCGAACGGGGAGTCCCGGCGCGCGCAGCGGAAGGTACCGCTGGGGAATCGGTGAAGCGAGCACGGCGGGGGCTGTTCGCCGTGACGGGACCCGACTCATTCCTCAGTTTTCGCCTTGACTTGCCGCTGAGGCAGCGGCTAATCTAACCCCCTCTTTTCCCTAGAGAATCCGGCAGAAGAGCCGTTTCTTGCGATGGCGCCTGAAACGGTCGTCGACTACCGACAAGGGTGGTGTCACTTTGAGCACTGGGCATCCACAACTCCTGGCGGAAATCAGGGCTGAAATCGCAGTGGGGGGACCTATTCCCTTCGCCCGTTTCATGGAGCTAGCCCTGTATCATCCGCAATTCGGCTATTACGTTCGTCCTGTCGAAAATCCGACACAGGAACGTATTGGATGGTCGGGGGATTTCTACACGAGTTCCGATGTGCATCCGATTCTCGGGCAAGCGCTGGCCAAACAGGCGCAGCAACTCGATGCGTGCCTCGGACATCCAGAACCGTTCACCGTCGTGGAGATGGGCCCGGGAAAAGGATTGCTGGCTCGTGATTTTCTCACCGCCTGCCAGAACGTTCCCGGCAATCTCATCGAACGACTCCGTTACATTTTGATTGAACGCAGTGCCTCGATGCGCGCCCTCCAACATCAGCATCTCGCGCCATGGATCGGCCGGGCCGGTCACGTGGCCTGGCTCGATCGGCTGGAAGATCTTCCGCCGGGCAGTGTCACCGGGCTGTTCTTTTCCAACGAATTGGTGGATGCCTTCCCTGTGCATCGCCTGGCCGTGATTGGTGGTCAGCCGCAGGAGATTTACGTCGACGTTCGCGACGATGGCTTCACGGACATCCATCGCCCGCTGTCGGACGAGCTGTCGGCGTATTTGCGAGACGGTGGCATCAGCCTGCCCGACGGATACCGAACCGAAATCAATCTCAAGGCCGTCCAATGGATCAAACAGGTGGCGCAGGCCATGGCGCGCGGCCTGGTCATGACGATTGACTACGGCCACACGGCCGAAGATCTCTACGGACCTGAACGGAAGAACGGCACCTTCCTTTGCTACTACAGTCAGACCACCTCGGAAGACGCCTACGAGCGGGTCGGCGAGCAGGACATGACGGCTCATGTGGACTTCACCGCCCTGGCGCAAGCAGGCCAGGTGGCCGGACTTGAGCTGACCGGCTTTACGAATCAAATGAGTTTTCTGATCGGTCTTGGCGCCGAACAGTTCCTGGAGTCGCTGCAGCCGGAATCGGCGGAGTTTTATGCCGCCATCCAACTCTTGCGACCGGAAGGGATGGGGCGGACGTTCAAAGTGCTGGTGCAACACAGGGGCATGGATACGCCCGAACTAGACGGGTTGAAGTTCAAGCCGTTCTTCGGATCGATTTTGCACACGAACAGGGCGTCATCCATCAATCCTCAGACATCTGCGGACGCTTCACGAACGACGCTTCACGATCCACAGGTCTGTCATGGGTAACGAAGCCGCACCGCTGAATTACATCCCGATCCTGATTTTTATCGTCATCGCCTTTGCCTTCGGAGCCGTGCAGATTCTGCTCGGACGTATTGTCCGACCGAGCCGGCCCTATCGCGCCAAACTCGCGCCCTATGAAAGCGGCAGCCCGTTGTTCTCGGACGCAAAGGTGCAGTTTCCGATTCGCTATTACATCATCGCGATGCTGTTCGTGATCTTCGATATCGAAATCGTGTTCATGTTTCCCTGGGCCGTGGCATTCAAGAAACTGGGGTTGGTAGGGTTAGTTGAGATGGTGGTGTTTATCGGCATTCTGATCGTCGGATTCTGGTACGCATGGAAAAAAGGCGCGCTCGAATGGGACTGAAAATAAACCGTTGTTCGTCTCTCGTGAAGCGTGAAGCGCAGGTACTTGAGAACCTGACTTCGCACTCGACGAACGACGCTTCACGAACGACGAGAGACTTCTTATGAGCTTTTTAGAGCGGCAGCTGGATGCGAATATTCTGACGACGAATCTCGATGCGTTCGTCGGCTGGGCCCGTAAATCGTCGTTGTGGCCGATGACCTTCGGGTTGGCCTGTTGCGCCATCGAAATGATCGCGAGCGTGTCGTCGCGGTATGACATCGACCGGTTCGGCGCCGGCGTGTTCCGTGCCTCGCCCCGCCAGTCGGATCTCATGATTGTGGCCGGCACGGTATCCCGCAAGATGGCTCCGGTCATTCGCCGCATTTACGACCAGATGGCCGAGCCGCGGTATGTCATTTCCATGGGTTCCTGCGCGACCTCCGGCAACCATTACAACAGTTATGCTGTCGTGCAGGGCGTCGACCAGATTGTGCCGGTCGATGTGTATATTGCCGGGTGCCCGCCTCGTCCGGAGGCTTTGATCGACGGACTTTTAAAATTGCAGCAAAAGATTCAACGCGAAAAGATTTTCGTCAAGTAACCGACTCGTTTCACCATGCAACCGCTGCTTGAACGACTCATGACCACGTTTCCCGACGCCGTCCGCGGCGTGGAAGTGGATGCCGCGCGAAACGAGATCACGGCCCGGGTGGCCGCGGCACGGATCGTTGATGTCGCGCGCTGGCTGCACGACACGCCCGAAGCCGCGTTCGATCACATCACCGATATTTGCTCGGTCGACTATCCGAACGATACGGAACGGTTTGAAGTCATTTACCAGTTGTTGTCGCTCGCCCATCGGCGGCGCATCCGACTCAAAGCACGTCTCACCGAAGACCATCCGGAAATCGCGTCCGTGACCGGCATTTGGAAGGGCGCGGATTTCATGGAGCGCGAAGTCTACGACCTGATGGGGATTACCTTCGTGGGACACCCTGATCTCAGGCGCATCCTGCTGCCGGAAGACTATGGAGAAGGCTACCCGCTGCGCAAAGATTTTCCCGCTGAAGGACGTGGCTGGCGCAGCGAGTTTCCCTTCATCCCCCGGTTGGACGAAGCGCCTGAAGAGCAATCGGCAGAGGGGGAAATTCCCGAATCGGAAAAACAGGTCTTTCGGGCAACTGAACAACCGAGCGGCACCAGGCGGCGGGAAGAACTCCTGCTCAACATGGGGCCCCAGCATCCCAGTACCCACGGTGTGCTCCGGGTGGTGCTGGAACTGGACGGCGAACGTATCGTGAAAGCCACCCCCGATCTCGGCTATCTCCATCGCGGCGTCGAAAAGCTGGCGGAAGGCCTTCATTACATGCAGGTCATTCCTCACACCGACCGGCTCGACTATGTCTGCGCGATGACCAATAACTACGCCTACGTGCGCGCCGTGGAAAAACTGCTCGACATCACGGTGCCGGAGCGGGCGGAGTATATCCGCACCATCGTCGCCGAGATGCAGCGCATCATCGGGCATTTGTTCTGGCTCGGCACCCAGGCGCTGGACATCGGGGCGATGACCGTCTTCTTCTGGACGTTTCGCGAGCGCGAAATCCTTCTGGACATGTTCGAGAAATTGTGCGGCGCGCGCCTGACGCTGAATTACTACCGCATCGGCGGAGTCGACAGCGATTTTACCCCAGACCTAGTCACGCGCCTGAAAGCCTTCCTGCACACGTTTCCGGACAAGGTCAATGAATACAATCAGCTCCTGATGTCCAACCGCATCTGGGTCGGGCGAACGAAGGACATTGCGGTGATCTCAGCCGAAGACGCGATCAATTTCGGCCTCACCGGCCCGACCTTGCGCGGGTCTGGCGTCGATTACGACATCCGTAAATATGAACCCTACGGCGCCTACGACAAGGTCGAATGGGAAGTGCCCGTCGGCAAGCGGGGCGACACGTACGACCGGTACTGGGTCCGCATGGAGGAAATGCGGCAGAGCGCCAGGATCATCGCCCAGTGCCTCGATCAGATGCCGGAAGGCCCGATCATGGCGGATGTGCCGCATGTGGTTCCGCCGCCCAAGGCGAAGGTCATGCGCGACATGGAGAGCCTGATTCACCACTTTATTATTTTCACCCAGGGCTTCAAGCCGCCGAAGGGCGAAACCTATTGCGGCACCGAAGTCCCGAAAGGCGAGCTTGGGTTTTTCCTCGTCAGCGATGGCGGCTCTCGCCCCTATCGGCTCAAGATTCGCGCCCCCTCCTTCATTCACATGGGCGCATTCGACCATATGGCGCGCGGGTATCTGATTTCAGACATCATCACGATCTTCGGCACCTACGACATCGTGATGGGAGAATGTGATAGATGAGTCGATGAGCAGGAAGCTTCCTGTGCTTGCGCAACGCACGGTCGAAGAAGACCCTCGTTGGACGCGCGCAGCGGGAAGCAACCGACTCACGCCTCACGGGGTTGAACACGTGGAGTGAGGGGGATGCTGAAGGAAAAATATCAGGCGGAAATCGACGAGATTCTCAGCCGCTATCCGGTGAAGCGGTCGGCGCTCTTGCCCCTGCTCTACCTGGCGCAGCGCGAAGAGGGCTATGTCACCGAAACCGCCATGCAGGAAATCGCGGGTATCTTGAAGCTGACCCCGCCGCAGGTGTATGAGACGGCCACGTTTTACACAATGCTGAACCTGAAACCGGTGGGAAAGTTCCACCTGCAGGTCTGCAAATCGTTGATGTGCGCCCTGGTCGGCTCGGATACCGTTATCGGATGGATCGGCACGAAGCTCGGCATCAAGCCGGGCGAAACGACCCAGGACAAACTGTTCACCCTCAGTAGCGTCGAATGCCTGGCCGCTTGCGGAACCGGCCCGATGATGCAGGTGAACGACGATTATTACGAGCGATTGACCGAAGAGAAACTGGACCGCATTTTGGCTGATTTGCGGCAAACAGGCACCTCGTCGCTCAAAACCGGCCCGTTCATGTGGCCGGAACCGGCCAATGCCGTGAAAGGGTAGCCGTGACACGTGAGATGACACAACAGAAGAACCAGCCGCAGCCTTTCACGTGTCACCTTTTTCGTTTCACGTTAACGCTATGAAGACGTACGAACCGATCCTGCTTAAAAACATGATGCAGCCCGAGTATGCCGGCTCGCTGCCGGAATATGAACGCGCAGGCGGATACCAAGCGTTGCGAAAAGTGCTGGGGAAAGTCACCCCCGCCGAGGTGACCGCCGTCGTGATGAAGTCCGGGTTGCGCGGACGCGGCGGAGCTGGGTTTCCCACCGGCGTGAAGTGGGGATTTTTGCCCAAGGATTATCAGGGTCCCCGCTACCTCTGTTGCAATGCCGACGAGAGCGAGCCGGGGACATTCAAGGATCGCCAATTGATCGAGCGTGATCCGCATCAACTGCTCGAAGGCATGTTGCTGGCCTGCTACGCCATCGGCGCAGCCAGTTCGTACATTTATATTCGCGGGGAATTTGTCCTGGGTGCCAAGATTCTCGAAGCCGCCATCAAGGAAGCGCGCGCTGCCGGCTATGTCGGCAAGAATATTTTCGGCACGGGTATCTCGATCGATATCTGGGTCCATCGCGGCGCCGGCGCCTATATCTGCGGGGAAGAGACGGCCCTGCTGGAATCGCTGGAAGGCAAACGGGGTCTCCCGCGCGTCAAGCCGCCCTTCCCGGCTACGCACGGTCTCTACAATAAACCGACGGTCGTGAATAACGTCGAAACGCTCGCCAACCTGCCGCATATCATGAATCGCGGCGCCGAATGGTTTGCCTCGATCGGGTCCCCGCCGAAAAGCACCGGCACGCGAGTCTTTTGCGTGAGCGGTCACGTGGCGCGGCCCGGCAACTACGAAGTTCCGATGGGCATTACCTTTCGCGAGCTGATCTACGAACAGGCCGGCGGCATGCGGTCGGACAAGAAACTGAAAGCCTTTATTCCAGGCGGTGCCTCTGCACCCTTTCTGACACCCGACCACCTTGACGTCAAACTGGATTTCGAATCGGTGGCGCTGGCGGGATCGATGTTAGGATCGGGCGGCGTGACGGTCATGGAAGAGGGCACCGATATGGTCTGGGCCGCCCTGCGGCTGATGGAATTTTTCTATCATGAGTCCTGCGGCAAGTGCAGTCCCTGCCGGGAAGGCAGTTCCTGGCTCGTGCAGATCATGCGCCGGATCGTCAACAAGCGCGGGCGGATGGCAGACCTTGAAACCCTGACCGACCTGTGCAAGAACATCGCCGGTCGGACGGTCTGCGCGTTCGGCGACGCCGAGGTTTCTCCGATTCTGAGCACGCTCAAACATTGGCGGCACGAATATGTCACCTATATCCATGCCGCAGAAGCAGCAAACTTGATCCGGCCGGAACCGGCAGGAGCGAAACATTGACGTCTCTCGTTTCACGTTTCACGAATAACGGCCACTATGCCTGATCAAAAACCAGACACCGTCCGGCTCACCATCGACGGCACCACCGTCGCGGTTCCCAAAGGCACGCTCGTGATCGAAGCCGCGCGTCGCGTCGGGGTCATGATCCCGCATTTCTGCTATCACCCCAAGCTGAAGCCGGACGCGAATTGCCGCATGTGCCTGGTCGAAATCGAAAAGATGCCCAAGCTGCAAACCGCCTGCAGCACGCCGGTTGCCGAAGGCATGGCCGTAAGGACCGCTACCACCACGGTGGACGATGCCCACAAGTCGGTGCTGGAATTCATTTTGGCCAATCATCCGCTCGATTGCCCGGTCTGCGACCAGGGCGGCAAATGCGACCTGCAAGATTTCTCGCATCAATACACGCCGACCACCAGCCGGTTCACGGAAACCAAGCGCATCTTTCAGAAGGAGTACTTCAGTCCGCTCATCGAAACGCAGATGAATCGCTGCGTGCAGTGCTTGCGCTGTGTCCGGTATTGCGACGAAATCATGGATGTGAAAGCGCTGGCGCCTGTCGGCCGCGGAACGATGACGGAAATCAAACACTTCGGCCCGCA
>VOPT01000069.1 GCA_009594865.1 Nitrospira sp.
CGGTTGGTTATTCCCCACTCGATGGTAGATTACCCATGTATTCCTCACCCGTTCGCCGCTTTACAAGTGTATTGCTACACTTTCTCGCTCGACTTGCATGTATTAGGCGCGCCGCCAGCGTTCGTTCTGAGCCAGGATCAAACTCTCATAAAGGTTCTAGTTGAATTGGACCCGAGGGCCACCTCTTCAATACACCTTACCTTACTCATTTCTCGCTCTATTCAGTTGTCAAAGAACCGCTTCGCGCTTCGGAAGAACTCTTCGTTCCCCACGCGAGCCGCGCACTTTACTACGCTGGCCTGACCTTGTCAAGAGGGTCAGAAATTATTTTTTGATCTGGGCTTGCTGAGAATCCGTCGCGGGGCTTAGAACCGCATCGGCCACCTGGCTGGATCAAACGTGCGTCTTTATACCAATCTGGAATTCTGGAGTCAAGCCTTGAAAAGATTTTTTTAATATCGCAGAGTATTTCTTATGGAAAATTGGTTCAGTTTGAAACGACGAAACCTCCTAAAGCTCTCTGGAATTGCGGCTGTTGCTGGCCTCACGGGCGGCTGCGACGGAGTCGGATCTTTTTTCGGACGCATGTTCGCCATGCCCCCTCGCGACACGAATTACTTCACCGAAAACAAAAAATTCTACGTCGTGAACTACTCCGACTCCCCATTTAACGTCTCTCGCGACCTCCGACAGGATGAGTGGCATTTGTCCGTGAAAGGCGAGGTCAAAAAACCGCTGTCCCTGGGGTGGCGAGAACTCTTAAACCGTGAAAACTTTGAACAAATTTCCACCCTCATGTGCATTGACACTCTACCAGGAGGAGACAGTCTCGGAAATGCACGCTGGCGAGGCATTTCCTTAAAAAAACTCCTCCAAGAAGCCGAAGTCGATGAAGACACCACGCGAGACATTGTATTTCGAGGGGCCGACGCCTATGACGACAGCATCCCACTCACCCGCGCCATGCAAGATGATGTCATGTTGGCGTTCCTAATGAACGGGGAGAAATTGCCGAAAGAACATGGATTTCCCCTTCGCCTGCTGGTACCAGGGCTCTACGGCATCAAGAATGTGAAATGGATCGTCGAGATCGAAGCCTATGCCGGCGATTACAAGGGCTACTGGCAGCGCAAAGGGTGGACCGATGACGGAACGATCAAGACATTTTCTCGCATCGATTCGCCAGGCCACTATCAGACCTTACGCGGTCCAGAGCAACAATTTCGCGGCATTGCTTTCGGCGGACCGAACTCTATCAGCAGAGTAGAAATCAGTCTTGATGCAGCGCGAACCTGGGATTCCTGTGAGATTGAGACACCCATGTCGCCCTACTCCTGGGTCATCTGGAATTACACCTGGCACCCGCCCAAACGGGGCAAGTACCAGGTCGCTGTTCGCGCCGTGGATAGTAAAGGTCAGCCACAGATTGCGGAACTAATCCGCCCTCAACCAGCAGGCTCAAGCGGATTACACACGATTATTGCGGATGTCGAAAGCGTGTAGCACACGCTCCCCCAGAGCATCAAACCGTTCATTGCTACGTATCTTCACTTACCAGCCATCACTTTCTCGCGCGAGCCTGACCAAGCGCGAATCTAAAACGAATGGCCTGCCAGACACGACTGTCACGAACATCTGAAGTCGAATGACAGAGACTGAATTCACGCGACAGAGAGTCGGATGCTCAATCGTGTGATACCCCCTAGCCTATACTGCGTATACGTATCGCGATAGATCCCGGCAATCGCCGCACTGCAGCGGCCCCTCGTGCTCCCTGAAATGGACTAAGGACACGCCGCCATTCAGCCTCACTTGCGAGTCGGCCAGGTTGCAGGAACTACGCTTCGCCAGTGCCGCCAGGCGAGCTATAGCTCCGGTATAGATCAAAGCAGCAACAGGTCTAGGAGTTCCGTCAGCCCTGAAGAAGGGAGCGTCGATGGACAGAAGAAGGCAGCAGATCTACGAAGAATGTTTTACACCCATTCGAGGCAACAATGTGCTTCGTATTCACTATGGCAATGGATTGCGGGCAAGAAAACGAACAGCACCGCAGACGTTATTTACCGACCACTGGCATCGGCGCGCACACCGGCAAAGGTAGACGCAAATAATTCAACCATCGCCCGCACGCCTTTTCGCACGGCATCCGACACTTCGTCCTTCGGTCCATAGCCGAGAATCGCCTGGTTCCACAGGCTCCCGGGCGTCTTTTGTGGCGTATATGAACCTGCATTGCAGTCCACATGGTAGGCGGCGATATATTGCTCACCAACAGTCCAGACTTCGCAGGTAAAAAACCCAAGCTGATTGAGGCGCTCAGGCGCGTCGAGAGACGGACCGCTCGACGCCTCGAGGACAATCCCCGGAACCTTGTTCAGCAGCGTCACGCGAGTCACATCGGTCAATTCAGCCGCACTGATGCCGAGCTTCTCGGCCGTTCCTTGGGTCTGCACCTCAACAGCGACAAATTTTTTGATGTGCCGCAAGTCGACAACGGGAACCGCGTCCGGATTGGCGCCTAAGACCGGCGCCCCGGGTGAGAAGCCGATGCCCAGCAGCAGAAGCACGCACCATCTGCTCGTCACAATCGCGCGTCCCCACATAATTAATCCCCCTCGTCAGAAAAAGCCGCTCAGCAGATCGACCGCCTCATTTACCTCGCCTGGTATACCTCAGCCTGACGCTCCATATCCAGTTCAAGATGCGTTGAAAAGAACATCTTGAGCTGCGTATCTTCACGCACCCTTGTCAGAATATTCCGAGGCCGCAGGAGGCCTGCCTTCGCCCTCGTCCGGATGGCGTCGTTTCAGTCTCATGCTGAGAAAGCCATGCCGACGTGACGACTCGTTTCAGTACCATGCCAGCCAAACAATCGGGCTGCGAATTTCTCCGGGGCTATTTTCATGACGCATGCGCATTCTAAGCCGAACGAACCATATCGGCCACTTCCTGTTTATTCAATTCCCGCCACTGCCCCGGCGAAAGATCGCCCAAGGTGATCGGACCAATGGCAATCCGCACCAGTCGCAACGTTGGATGACCGACCGCCGCGGTCATCCGACGCACCTGACGATTCATGCCTTCACGCAAGGTGAGTTCAAGCCACGCCGTGGGAACATGTTTTCGAAAGCGAATCGGAACCGGCCGCTCAGGCAAGTGCGGCGGTTCCCTCAGCAGACGGGCCCGTGCCGGCCGTGTGCGCCTTTCGCCGAGCATGACACCGGTCTCAAGACGCTCCAGGGCCGCCGCATCAGGAACACGCTCAACCTGCACAAGATACACTTTGTCGAGAAGATGGCGCGGGTCTGTGATGTGATGCGCCAGCGCCCCATCCGAAGTCAGCAGGAGGAGCCCTTCGCTGTCACGATCCAAGCGGCCGGCTGGATAAACGTCTGGAACATCGATGTACTGTCTGAGCGTGTCGCGCCCATCGGGATCGGTAAAACAAGGCAGCACGTCGTAGGGTTTATGAAAGGCCAGAGTACGTGGAAGACGGCGGGCCGTCACCGGCATGCGCGGTCCCGTAATAGAGCCATTGCTACCGTTCTGTCAGACACGGAACGGATCACGCAGCAGAAAATAGCCATAGGCACGGAGACTACACGGTAAGCAGGAAACCTGAAGATCTTGCGACTAGTCGAGACGCCTGAAGCGCGCTGCATACTCCTCGGGAGGAACGGGAGTGCTCCAAAATGCAGACTTGCTTTGGTTGAGGATGCGGGTTTTGACGAGGAGGCTCCCGTCGCCTTCTACGGTCAGTTCCTGGGCGAACTCAGAAATATTCCGAAGCGGTTCTTCGGCGACACCGCCCTCCGCACGAGTTCTATGAATTCGGATCCGATTGTGCTCACACACGACTCGATCTTCCGGCTGCAAATCCAACTGATGCGCGGTAATGGCTCCATCATAGCGATTGACCAGCTCCAGCGTGTCGTCATGGACCAACTCCACGCGAACAGACTCCTGCGTAAGATCTGCGGGCGCGGCCACTCCCAACATGGCATTCAACGTGAGCTTATTGTCGCGGTTTCGATAGAAATTCATCGACCCCGGCAGCGCTTCTCCTTGCAGTTCGTACATGCCGCCGATCTTCGGACATTCCGGCCAAGCCAGGCTCGGCTTCAGCGTCGGCGGCAGAGTTGCCACCGGTGCCGGCCGGCATGCAGAAAGGCTTACGAGTGCGATGAGCGCCAATGAGGTCAGCTGAACCAGCCTCACATACTTGCGATGATCGATGGCACCCTGCTGCATCATTTATCAAGTCTAGCGAAGCGCTGACTGGCATGTCTAGAGAGAAGATGGGTAAAAAGCCGACTGTTCCGAAATGTTCACGTTGCTGCGTCAATCTTAGACATCGAACCCGGGATGGCCATTTTTCTGGATGAGCGTGGCCTTGCTCAGCCGTGCGAAATGTGGTTCCATCGGCTGACCATCTTCCTGATCTATACGGTCACCGACCGAAACCAAAGGAATTTAACCATGCGATGGCAGGGCCAGCGGGAGAGTCAGAACATTGAAGATCGTCGCGGCATGGGTGCCGCCCGTTCAGGTGCGGGCATCGGACTGGGCGGGCTCGTCCTCGTCCTCGCCGTCAGCTTTCTGACGGGGACCAATCCCCTCACCCTCCTCAATCTCCTCACCGGCGTCCAGGAGATCACCGGTCCGGCTGAGCCGGACCGCCCTGGACCGACCGGCGCGCCAGGGGACAGTCTGGGAAAGTTCGCCGCCGTCGTCCTGGCCGATACGGAAGACACCTGGCGCACACTGCTACCGCAAATGGGCAGCGCCTATGTCGACCCACAGTTGGTACTCTTTACGGGCGCGGTGCGGTCGGCCTGCGGAACCGCCTCGTCTGCGGTGGGTCCTTTCTATTGTCCCGGCGATCACAAGGTGTATCTGGACCTCTCGTTCTTTCAAGACCTCGCCCGGCGACTTGGCGCGCCCGGAGACTTTGCCCAAGCCTATGTGATTGCGCACGAGATCGGGCACCATGTTCAGAGCCTGCTGGGCATCGCCGACCAGATTACCCGGCTCCAGCAACGGAGTTCTCCCGCCGAACGTAACGCGCTTTCTGTTCGTATGGAATTACAGGCTGATTGTTTTGCAGGGGTCTGGGGATATCATGCCAGGCGTCACCGGCAGCTCATCGAGCCTGGCGATTTCGAAGATGGACTGCACGCCGCGGCGGCGATCGGCGACGATCGCCTTCAACAAATGGGGCAGGGCCACGTACAACCGGAGAGCTGGACTCACGGGTCATCTGAGCAACGGGTCACCTGGCTGCGGCGAGGGCTACAGTCAGGCGATCCTCATGCGTGCGATACCTTTGCCGCCGGACGATCCTAGCGACATGCACGGCACGGAACATTCCCGCGGGAGAGCCCTTCACCTGCTGCCTTATATTGATATTTTCAGAAGAGCGGGTCGCGAGGGGGATTAG
>VOPT01000031.1 GCA_009594865.1 Nitrospira sp.
GACCTGCGGTTTACGAAACCGCTGCTCTGCCAACTGAGCTACGCCGGCTTGTTGACCTGAACATCACCTTCGGATCGGTCAAGGAGCGCAATCTTACTCAGGGGATGGAAGCACTGTCAATGATTGAAACGCTTCTTGTTACCGCGCAGATCGAAATCGGGGATGCTCCCGTAACTGTTCGAACATGATCTGCGCCTTCACCTCCTCGCCCGCTGGAGAGAGGTGACAATTGTCCTGAAACCATTCATCCTCAAATCGATCTTGGGGCGGAATAACAAAGGACACCCGATACCGCGCCGCGATGTCCCGCATGACGTCATAGTTCTTTTCCAGCCCCAGCACTAACGCTTCTTCGAACCCTTTGAAGGCTCCTGCATTCTTGCTGAGGTTCTGCTTTCTGGCCTGCAAGAAGCCGAACAGCACGACATCTGATCCCGTCTGTTGACTCGAAGATACGAGCAGATCGAGATTCCGTCGGAACCCTTCCGGCGCCTGCGTTCGTACCCGGTCGAGCGCTGTTTTCGGATCCACTTCCCAAAATGGCTCCGTCACAACGACCGAGCCGAGCGGCTCCAACCACCTGGAGTAGACGTATTTTGCTGTATTGCTGTGCCGCAGCAGAAATTTCTCTCCTGGGCGTGGAATCTCACCCGCCCCATACCGTCTGAAGTGAGTATATTCGGGAGTGTAATTCCCGAAAAAAAGCGGTAGTACGTCGTTGCCGCCGCCATGATAGATCACGATATCTGGCTGAAGAAAACGATGTCGAAAGACATAACCGGCGAGCGCCTCGGCGCTGGTGCCGTAGTTCAGGCCCGCATTGACTACCTGAACCGTCTTCTTCGAAATCGTCTGGAGTTTAGCTTCGAGGCGGGCCACCCACGTATCCGCCGGGTTCTTCACGAACGGCCACATGAAGGTCGTCGACCCTCCCAGCACCAGTATTCGAATGGTGTCTGGCGGTTTTTCGACCGTGAATTCTCTATTCCGATAGCCAAGCGAATTAGTCTGTTGGTACCCGTCCGTCGTCAAATTGGGCAGATGCGTGTAGAGCAAATAGGGATGGGATGCGAGTGACGCGGTCTCGCCTTTTACATCGGAGCGAACGGCGGGCGTCTGTCCCAGGTACAGATCGATGATGCGCCGTCCATTAGCGAAGGGCGTACGCTCATAGAGGCCACCTGTGACCCATTCCAGAACGAGAATCGAAAAACTGACGCTGGCTAGCCACAGACATGCGAGGAAGAGGATTCGACGGGCCCGTGGCCATCGTGTTCGTCCGGCCAGCATCACCACCGCCTTCCGGAAGGTAGAGTGCCACCCTCAGCGGATCTTACTCAGAGGAATCCCGGTTAACACCGGTTGCCGACCACCCATCGGCAGACAGAGTGTGGGCTGGCCACTCCCCGCCGCTCCTCGCGTAACGGCATCGACCTGATCATGCACGTATTTGCAGAGTTCCCCGGAAAACACGGTCCCGCTCTTGTCGAGGTCGGCTGCTCCTCGCAATCCTTTCAAGAGAAAATAGGTGAACAACCCATGTTGTCCCGGCTGATAGGCTTGCGCTTCCTGCATGCCGGAGTTTCCGATCATCAGCATGGTCCGGTCCGGCTCCCCGCCTGAATCCTGTTGGGTCCATCGCGGAGGGACCACCCGGCCCGGGTCGGAACCGGACGACGGCTCCAGGGAAAGATCCAGCATCAACACGGACTGCTTCACGGAGGCCTTGGTCAGCGCCCGCTGAAGCCGGGCGAGGGAAAACGTCCGGGAGGCCGCGGCCCGCGTCCCATCGTAGGGCAGCAACGAGACAACCCCGGTCTCTTGATCCACCACAGCCCGCCCAGACAGATAAATATATACGGTCGCCTGCGGACTACCCTGCTTCGGCAACCACTGCTCAAACACCTCGATCAAGTCATCTTTAAGCGCTTTGGCGTCGGACAGCACCTTCACCTTTTGTGGAGGAACGCCCAGAACGGTGTTGAAGTACCTGCCCATGACCTCAGCATCGTGTGCCGCAAACCTCACCGCCGGCACGGCCGGATCCCGGAACGCGCCGACACCGATTGCGATCCCGACACTGTTCGGTTGCGCCGATTTTCCATTTCTGCTCGGGAGTTGGTCCACATCGACCGACAATACCTCCACAGCGGCACCGGCATCAGGACGTATCGCGACAAAAAATTTCTTGGCCGACGGGAGCAGGACGTTGGCGGACGCTCGCAGGGCACAGATCAACTCGGCTTGCTCGGTGTCAGCCACCGCACCCACCTTGCCGTCAACAGCCACGCGGCGAACTTCACCCGGCTGCAGCGTCCCCAGCGAGACCGGCGACTTCAGGCCTCCGACGATCGCCGCATGACCGCTCAGTTCAACTTCGACCCCCTCCGCAACTACGGCCCCTTCGTTCTTGACTTCGAACTCCACACTGAACGACTCACGTTGCTCAAGGACATGATTCTGGTTGTCGTCCCGGATGATGGTGCGGAACGAGAGTTGCGTCGCCCCGGATGGGATAAGCGAAGCCGGAGCTGCGGCCTGCGGCGTGGAGCCGGCAACAGGTGGAACCGCCGGTGCGGCCGCCAATGGAGCTGCTGCCGGTGCCGCAGGCGGCACGGAAGCAGGCAGCAGGGTTCCCCTGTCGCCACCCTTTCTGAACTGTGCCTGCTCGCGAATTTTGGTGGCAGTCCCCAGCTGTTGCGCCATACCTTCCACAAGCTTGGCAGCCGCCTCTTCCGCCACTTTGTCGAGCCCGCTGATAGCACAGCTTTCCGCCCTCGCCTCGACCTCCCCGGTTGCAGCGCTCTGTAATTTCTTGCTCACGAGGACCGCGCCGCGGTCGTCGGTATACGAAAACTCCATCCCCAGCGTGACCGTCGCAGGATAGGATTTATTGGCCTTACGAGGAATGAACAGATCGACCTGGCGGAATCCTAACGCGGTATCCACCACCCCATCCACGGCGCCCGTCGATGGACCCGGCTCAAGATGTACTCGTTCGAAGACCTGCCCCATGCGCTTTTTCAATTGGGTTTCTAACCCCTCACGAATGGGCAGCGCGAGGGCCTGGCCACAAGCATCGCGATAGTCCAGCGACGCTGCAGCGATACTCTGATCCATCCGAAGCTGGACGGTAAGCGGAAGATTGTAATGAGTGGGCAGGTTGCCCCGCTGACCGAAGAATTGGCATCCGCTCGACACGCATAGCGCGAACAGCAGAAAGGCGAGGGAAGACCTCGACCGCTGCCTCACGCGTGTTCCTCTTCCTCGGCACATAGATAACTGCACAATAGTTTCGTTATACCCAATCTCACGAAGACATAACAACCAACGCGATGCCGCGTTGACAGTCCTCCTGTGCTCGGTTAAGGTCCAGCGCGTGAACGCGAGTCCTTCAACTCACCGCTCAGCGCCCGCATGGTCCTGGAGCGCGGTGGCCGACCTGATCCGACTGCGGAATCAATCCGGCACCTGGCTCCTACTGTTGCCCAGCCTGTGGTCGTTAGTCCTCGCTAATGAGGGACGACCGCCGATGTGGCTGTTGTCCGTCTTTACTCTAGGGGCCTTCGTGATGCGTAGTCTCGGCGTGGTCCTGAACGACCTGGCCGATCGCAATTTCGATAAGCATGTCGCACGCACCCGCACTCGACCGCTCGCCGACGGTCGCCTTGCACCCCGACAGGCACTACTCGTCGCACTGGGCCTGACACTGATCGCGACCGCGCTGGTGATCACGCTCAATCCCATCACGATGCTATTGAGTCCTATCGCGCTCTTGCTGGCGGCGATCTACCCCTTCAGCAAACGGTGGATTCAGATTCCGCAAGGGGTGCTGGGCATTGCCTTCGGTTGGGGAGCCGTCATGGCCTGGGCTGCCTCACGCGGCTCGATCGAGGCGCCGGCATGGTGGCTTTTTGCCGCAACGACCTGCTGGGCCATCGCGTACGATACGATCTATGCGCTGCAAGACCGCGATGATGACCGCCGCATCGGCGTGAAATCATCCGCGCTTCTCTTCGGAGAGGCCGTCCCGGTAGCCGTCGGGCTGTTCCTGGTGGGAATGGTAGTGTGTCTGGTAGTGGCCGGGCGGTTGTCCGGCCTCCGGATGGGATATTATCTAATGCTGGCCATGCCGACCGGAGTCTTCCTGTGGCAAGTGCGACGATTACAAGCGCCCGTCAGTCCCCAAATCGCTTTCGCGATGTTTAAACAGCATGTCTATTCGGGCGTAGCAATCCTCGTCGGTATCTGGATCGGAACCCTAACTCACACTCCTTAGTCGGCTATTCGCCCACTTTCCCGAGTGGCTGATCGGGCTTCGGAGCGCGAAGGGTTTTCAGATAGAGAGCCACCGCCTTCGCATCCGCGTCATTCAATCCCAAGCTCGGCATCCGCGTATCAGGCTTCATGGCTTGCGGGTTGCGCAGCCACCGGTAGACCCAGGTTGGATTCAAACGGTATCCGGCACGATCCAACGCAGGACCAACCTTCCCACCCTCGTCACCGATCTTGTGGCATCCGTTGCAGCCGTACTTGGTGACATAAATCTGCTTGCCGACTTCCACCAGTTTCGCGGCCGCATCTGGCTTCATATTGAGGTCGGGGCGGGCAATATTGACGCCCTTTCCTGGCCGGGTGGTGAAATTCGTCACGGCTGCCGTCGCCAGGTCCAGTTCCTTTTTGGCCTGGCCCATCGCCTGCACTTCTTTGGCGTAGGCGTTGTCGTCGACTTCCACGCCCTTCTTGTCTGCCTCGTCGCTGGCTTTCTTCTCGGCTTCCTGCTCTAACCGCTCCGCCTCTTTATATTTTTGCTCAGCGGACTGCTGGGCGTCTTGGAGCTCTTTCTTACGACCCTCGACGTTAAATTCCAACTTCTTACCGTGCAAGGAGCGCACATAGCCGACGATGCCCCAGATTTCTTCCTCCGACAACGTGTACTTGAAGGTCGGCATGGTGGGAACAGCAAACTCATCGTCGCCGATCTTATCGCCGTTCGGGCTCGTATCCTTCATATCGCGCGAGATCGTAGCGAAGATATCTTCGTCTTTGAACGTGCCCATCTCAGATTTATTGGACAAATCCTTCGGTTTCGGGTCGGTCATTGAGGACCAATTGAACCCCTCATTCTGTCTTCCATTTTCACCGTGGCAATGCATGCAATAGTGAGCATAGAGCTTCTTGCCCTTCGCGGATTGTTCATTCTGAAACATCGAACAACCCCCGGCTCCGATGAGGCCCGAGAGTCCGACGACCACTGCGACCGCTCCAAATACGCGTATTCTTCGCCACGCCCTCATGCTCACGACCCTTTCTTTAAACGTCTCACGAGGACCAACTCAAAGCCCAACGCTAAGGCCACCGCGAGTAATGCATACATGTACGGCGAATAGTCCGGCGGCGCATCGGCCCGGAAATACCA
>VOPT01000043.1 GCA_009594865.1 Nitrospira sp.
TTATAATTCACCGTTCGAGAAATCCCCCCTACGAGTTGATCCCTCTCAATAACAAACGCCGTCCTTCCCAACTTGGCAAGTTGATAGGCTGCTGTTAACCCTGCGGGGCCAGCCCCGATAACGACCACCCCTTCTCGACGATCGCTCATTGTGAGTCCCGACGCCCAATCAGCACTTGATGTTGCCTCTGCCACGCTACAACAAACCACACCCGCTGAGCCGACGTTGCCGGTTCGTTTATTGCGGCCCTTATTTGTCGGTTGTCATACGGCATATCTATCGCTCAGATTCGTATGCTCGGCTTACCCTTGCGAGGTTGGCTGAGAGGCTGACTCTCTCCGCAATGATTCCGGGACCACCGCAAGTGTCGCCGGCGGTACCCATGAGTAGGCATTCTCTGTTTTTGTGGGCACTACCAACCTCCACAATGTCAACAACCGCTCCTTAAACAGTGTGATCAGTGTGAGGCCATATGTCACGGCACCGACCAAGACCTCTACTGCCAGCTTAATCCAGACTGGCATTTCAGCGGGCAGGCCCGCTTTCACAAGGAACACTGTTACCACCATCAGACAACAAGCACTAGTGGCCGGCCACAAGGCTTTTGCAAAGTGCGCCACTGGAATCTGCAACCGGTGGAACACGCGGACATACAAAGGAATGCTCACAAGAGGAAATATCACGAGCCATGTAAGAGCCATGGATGAAAGGCCCCAGTGACTTCCGACAAAAAACCCTGCCGGTAACACGAGCGCGGCGATACCCATCATGATTGTCTGAAACCGAACTTCTCCGCTGACGAACAGAAGCTGAGGAAGCAACGGATCGATGGTACGAACGATCGCGGCCATGGCTAAAATTTGAATGGGTGAAATCACTTCAAGCCAACGAGGTCCAAGTATGACTGGAACGAATTCATCTGCAACCAACGCCATGCCAAGCTCAGCTGCAAAACATGTCAACGCAAGTCCTTCGACCAAGACCAGATAATATCGACGAAGGAGCCCAGGATCGTGTTGAATGGTCGAAAAAAAAGGAAACGTCACGCGGCCAATGGTTGCTGTAATGTGCTCGACCATCAGACTCGACAATGACCAGGCTACGGAATACACACCCAACGAGACGCTACCCAACACGCGACCCGCCACAAGAAACTGCGATTGCATCTGGGCGCTCCAAAATAGCCGAGAGAGAACGACATGAGAGCCAAACACAAATGCATTAATCGATTGGACGGTAGGAAACAAGAAGTTGTGCCGCCGCTTCAGCAACACTGCCATAGTCGTGATACATTCGCCCGCAAGACCACTGATAATTAGCGTCCAATAGTGGAAACCGTTCGCCGCCAACCACAAGCTGCAGCAGGCCTGAAAAAGAACTTGAACGGTTTCAATCACAGCTAAGTATTCGAAGCGTAACTCTCGTTCCAAGATTGCGGTTGGCACCGTCCGCAGCCCGGATAGTACGAAAGAGAGCGCCATGACAACCACAACCCAGAACAAAGCAGGCGTCCCATAGAAATCGGCCAATGGTTCGGCAACGACAATGGATAACAGCAAGCCGAGCACACCCAGGAAAACACTCAGACTATTGACTTGAGCCAGCTGCACGGCATCAAGGGCTTTTGTGACCACACTCGCGCCTAGGCCAAACTCAAAGAGCAGCTTTGCAAAGACGAAATAAACTCCGGCCATGGCCAATAGACCATAATCTTCCGGGGAGAGCAGGCGTACGACCAAAATAGTCGACACCCAGCCGATCAGCCGGGCGAGCCATTTCAGGCTGCCCCACCACACCAAACAACGAACAAGCATTCTGTCCAACAATTGACTCATCGGAATGACTGCGCACCGCGTTTGAGAAATAGTCCGCGTTAAGGAGCTTTACAATGTTCGCCTAGCTTCACTGTCGAAACAGGGCCCTGATAGGCCTGCACTTATACCACAGGCCATTTGAATTCCTCAGGAAAAGTGACTAGGGATGACACAATTTAAAGCCTAACGGGCACGGCACATTTTTGTCCGTTGCGCGCGGATCGCTAGCTTGTTGATTAGTGGGTTCGCCGAACTTATTGCTTTAAAGTCGTCACAGAAATACCAGCATTTCGTTGACCATTGATAACGAAGAAACTATTCCCGTTTCAGGGAGGTGCGACAGACCACGGATGGGCTAGGTAGTTTGGGACAGAAAATGGAGGCAATTTTGACAATAAACAGAGGCAGCGTTGACACCAAGCCCAGATTGAGCTGTATGCCACCCTAGCAGGATATCGCATATCCCTCCCGCTCTGTTCACGCGTTGCTCAGAGGCTCGCCGTACGGCCCGGAGCATAATTTCCCTCCTCGTTCACAGCTGGGATGAACAGCCTTTCGATCATCCTGCGAACCCTTCTGAATGTCGTCTCAGGCTTCATAACCGCGAAATGGTTGTCAGCAGTCTGCTTGAGGCCAATCTCGCACTGGAGGGAGATCGGCGATGAAGCAGCGATTGTTCGAAGTACTGGTTGTCGGCTCTTACGGGAGGCAGAAGATGTTGTCGCGTTTGTCCAAAAGGCGAGGCAAAAAATTGAGGTACGCTTACCGACTCCTTGTAAGGTGGTGCACTGGATGTATGGTCCAGGCCTCATCAGGTTTCAGCACCGATATAGACGTCCTCTCACCAGCGACCACGATGTTCCTCGAATCATGGGCTAGCATGGGGGGAGCCAGGATGATCAAGACCGTGCAATGCCACCGAAGGTCACCCCGCATTGTCTCCCGCACAGGTAGGCTTCGCACTTGCTCCAGCAAGGAGAATCGATCGTCTACGTACAACCTCAACTCGGGCATGCGAGCATTCAGCTCACCGTGGATACCTAAGGGAAATGGCTTCCGATGGGGAATAAAGCGGCAGTCGATCGTCTGGACACCGTTGCTAAAGTAATTTCCCCACCTCATTCCACACCACAAAAACACACAGAAGAGCCTGATCCACCATTGGGTTAGGTGAGCCGTGCTTCGTCCTGTGTTGTGGTGCCTAAAACCGTCGAAAACGGTCTCGATGGTTACACTTTTGGTTACACTGCACGCCTCGCTTGTTGCGGGGCGTGCAACCTATTGGGGTCTGGTCCGCACGCGGATTCGAGAGCGGTCTACGATGATGAGCGACGTGGTGAGTTCAGCTTCGGTGACCTCAGTGAGCAATCGACCCAAGGCCTGTTCGGTTTCTTCGATCGTTGTCGGCCACACCCGAAGGCGCACAATGCCATGGTGTCGCTGTGCCGGAAAGGAACGGCCATCGGCGAAGTCTTCATCGAAGGTCACAACGACAGCGCTCTGTTGTTGCGCCCAGGCGAAGACCTCTTCATCAGCCTTCCCGGACAATCCTACATCGCCGGTGTGGAAGACGGCCCAAGTCGGCTTCAACAGCTTCAGCCAAGAAACGACGGCTTGGGGAACATTTTGGTCGAGAAGGATGGTCAGGCGGTCAGGCACGCGGAATGACTTTCTCTTCGTCAATCACCTGGCTGGCATACTCAAGCGCGGCAGTGACATCGTTGTTGGTCAATTCGGGGTACGCCTCAATGATCCCAGCCATGGTATAGCCACCGGCCACCATGCCGAGAATGTTTTTCACCATAATGCGGGTGCCCCGAACCGTAGGCTTTCCGCTGCAGATGTTTGGATCGACAACGATACGATCATCCATGATGAGTTCCTCACTGACTAACCGGTTAGTCAGCCTAAGGCTAGGAGGTTCCAGGTGTCCTGTCAAGATTGATACGCAATCAACTCGTGGCCAACTCCTGTTTTCGGCAACATTAAGGGAAATAGTGGGCGAAACGAGTGGGTCAGCTCTGTCTGTGACTGCGAGGTCTGAAATGTTGAGGATAGCGCTCGAAGATCCGGGTCATCGCCTTGGGGAACACCTTAGCGATGAGTCCTGTTCCAGCAATTGCCACCGCAAAGGCGATAACGGTCATAACTTACTATTATAATCCTGAAGCAACTGCGGGATTATCGAGCACTGACCACTTGCTGAACACTCGGCTTATTAGCAGTGCCAGTCGAATCGCTTATCTTGCTGATTTTATGGAGCCGGCGAGTGGAATCGAACCACCGACCTGCGGTTTACGAATCAGGACAGGACAGTTTTTAAAATGCTCGGTGTTTCAATTGGTTTCCCCGTTTTAATTGTGGAAACAAAGACATGGGCGCTTTCTAGGGAATCGATAGATTCGAGGGGTATTGATGGATTCAGGAAAGTTTTAGCACAAATTTATATATGGACCCAGCCTTCGCTGCAACAACGGCGTGTCACGCGATGCAC
>VOPT01000027.1 GCA_009594865.1 Nitrospira sp.
CGATCCTGGGCGTCTCCGTCTGCGCAAACACCAACGAAGCAGTACACACCGACAACAACGCCGCGCCCCACATCACCTGCTTCATACATCCTCCTTTGGTTGCCCCCCGCTGCACTGTCATCCGTTCCAACGTACAAGGACCCCGGCTGGTTGACAATCGAAAGTCGGTTTCCGGATGAGCTCGGGAAACAAGGTCACGGAGAATCAAGCACACTGGAGGTGAAATCAGCGAATATCCTCAAAAAAGACGCGCGGGAGGTACGGCAGCTTGAATTCCACATGCAAGATAATCAGCAAGACACGAAGAAAACTCCGCCAGATTCCCATTTTGAGAAACTTGCGGGCATCCGTGACGACCGGGGGTGTGAGGAGGATCGGCGTCGTGACCTTCAGCAGATTCTCACCGAAGGCCACGTCTTCAAGGATGGGCCGATCGGGGAATCCACCGAGCCGCTCGAATAACGCCCTCCGCACGAACAAGGCTTGATCGCCGTAGATAATATGGCTCCTGACGCAGCGAAAATTGTCGAGCCAAGAGATCATCCGGAGCCGCCAGTCCGACCCTGAGAATCGGTGCTGGAATCCGCCGGCCTGGACGGCTGGATTCGAGTCCAACGCATGAAGTCGATTCAGCGCATCGACCGGCAAGAGCGTATCGGCATGCAGAAAGAGCACCCACTCGCCAGAGGCCAGTTTCGCGCCCGCATTCATTTGGGAGGCCCGGCCTTTGGGCGCCGTCAGGAGGGTGAGCGGAGCCGGCAATCGACCACTCGCCGGCCATTGCCGAACGATCTCACAGGTTCGATCGTGGCTTCCTCCATCGACCACGATCACTTCATACGTCCCGGCTTGTCCGAACAATTGTCGGAGTGTGGCGGGCAGCGCTCGCTCCTCATTGTAGACAGGAATCACGACAGAGATCATGCCGTCAACCAGATGGGCAGGAAGGTACGGACATCGGCGGCCCAGGCAGCGGCGTCCTCCTCGATCGTCTCGAAGAGATCGCAGAGCGCCAGCACCATCGACTCGGTCAAGGCCAGATAATCTTGCGTGCGCAAGCGGAGATCATCCAGTTCCCGACTGCCCTCCGCCATCGCCCGCTCCAACACACGCCGGCCAAACTCATGATGAGCCTCTTCCTGATGCAGGAGTACCCGGCGTAACCGGCGAAATGGAGCCTGCCGCTTCTCCAGACCACTCTCGATCCGCGTCAGGATCGCTTCTCCCAGGCCCTCAAGGATCACTTGCTCCGCCAACAGACTTTCCAGCCAATCACCCCGATCCAGTGCCTCCGTGAGAAGGCGGCGATAGTCTTCGAGTGCCGGAAGAAAGGGCGCTTCACCGAGATGACGCGGGGCAAGCCACGCGATTGCGCCGCGGAAGACCACGGCATGCATCGCCTCCTGCCGTGCCTGGGTCGTCAAAAAACGACACGCCTTCGGATCGGGAGCCAGCGCGGCCTGACGTTGCGCACAGACATGTGCCATCCGTTCGCCATGTTCGAGAAAGCCCAGCAGCCGGGCGATGGGCACTCGCTCACCAGGCAAGATCACCATGAGAGACTCCTTTCCTACTGCGGAGGCAGCCCGTTGAGACTCCAGTCGTACTCGAGAAATTCGACGGTGTAGTCACCGGCCAGAAGTTCCCGCTTGAGTGATGGATCCTGCACATAGTCTGCGACAAAATTCAGGACTGACCCGGAACGGGCTTCAAAATCTTTCTGGAACCATCGAAAAATCATCGACAACGAAGCCACTTTTCTTGAGCGATCGAACCGATTGCGCGAGGGATCGTTCACGAACTCCGTCGTCACGCGAGTGAGTTGTTGGTCGAGGAAAGCGCCCTCATAGACCCAGGGCTGGAGCTTCGGACAGGAGGCTGACGCACAGACGATGGCAAAATGCATCCGCAATTCATGAAACTGATTGATCAAAATCTGCCGTTCCAAATCATAGAGATTCACAGTCTGTCCGCCAACGGCATAGTCCCGCGCGATGAAGTAGCGGTATCGGCCGAACAACGATCCGGGAGAATAGCCATCCAAAATGCCTTTCACGGCAAATGCGTTGTACGCGTTGATCCAGAATGCGAGGCGCTCTCCTACCGGCAAGCCTGCCGGATCCACCCGATTTAATAATGCCAGATAGGCCTGCAGCTGCCCCTGCCGTGCAATGGCCGGATAATCGACCGCGCCACCATGGACGTGCTCTCTGAGCAGCTCCTGCCACAACGCATGGGAAACCTCGCCCGGAGGAACCGGATTCGAGGGCGTGAAGGAGGTCGGCACCGTCGAACACCCTCCCAGGAACGCGAACAACAGGATCGCCAACACACACCGCATCACCGTCTCCCTCCTATTGGAATCGCAGGGGTGTCCGCCATGCCGTGATGGGATGCCGCAGCACCGTCCCTACGACGCGCCCGTCGAGGCGGTTGCAGGAAGATCCATCTGAACAGGCTTGAATCTGGTTCCGGTCGAAGCGACGAAGGATCTCCCGGTAGGGCACCTCGCGCAGGTTCCCCACAGGCGACATGGCCAAGCAGGCTGATACCTGACCGGACGCATCGATCGCAATACTATATCGTCCAGCGTCGCAGGGCTCGAGCCGTTCCCCCCGCAACCAGGCGGCGTTGTCCTTGACGAAGTGTCGAAAATACCCGGGAGGGATCAGCTCTTCCTTCAACAGCTGTTCGAACACACGGATCGCAGCCGAACGATCGTACATCAACGCAGGATCCTCTTTGCCGTAGAGGCCCACGTTCCAGTGGTAGGCTCCCACCACCGGAATGAAACCGTGCCGCCTTGCGAATCGCACGACGTCCGGCACCGCCTCGCGATTGGCTTCGCTCACGATACAGGTGAGGAACTTAGGAAAGGGATACCGTGCCAGGAGATTGAGTCCGGACAGGACTTGAGGCAACTGATCTGCCCCGCGTATCCGTCGATAGCGGTCACGGTCGAGCGTGTCCAGACTGATCGACACCGGTAGGCGCAACGAAGCAAACTGCGCAACGAGGTCGCTCGTCAGCCTGGTCCCATTGGTGATCACGGTCAGGTGCAACCCTAGCGAGGAGAGGTCCGCCAGGATGCCGACGAGGTCGGTGCGTAGGAGCGGTTCCCCACCCTGGACAAGCACGAACCGAATACCGTCGGCATAGAGCTGTCCGAAAATACCCCGAATCTCTTCTCGCGTCAGTTCATACCGTCCCTGGTTCAGCGGAAGATCGCAGTATCCACAGGCGGAGTTGCAACGAAGGGTTACCTGGAAGGTGGCCAGGACCGGCCGTTCCCGCAAGAGATTAGCTAACGGCCGGGCACAGTCGGAAATCATGGGCAGCGAGGGCTTTCTCGTCATCGTGGATTCCCCGGTCGGCCTGAGCATATTTGAACAAGTGATGCCATTTCCCTCCGGCTCCACCTCATCCGACTCAGCGCAACGCGACACAATCGGCATCAATCCAGGCAATTCTGCACGGCAGGCAACCGGTTT
>VOPT01000039.1 GCA_009594865.1 Nitrospira sp.
ATGGTGCAGGCATCGACCGTGGCGATCCGCTCTGCCTCCAACCCTTCACGCAGCGCTTGGTGTCGCACGAAGGCGCGCAAATCCAAATGCGCTTTCTGCGCATCCACCGGCGATACGACGGAATGCCATTCAGGAAACACGTCGCGGAGTCGCGTCAGAACCGGCTCGTCCACCTCATAACAACAGGGACCGGCGGAGGGCCCGATGGCCATTCGCACATCCTGGACGTATGCCCCGAACCGGCTGGCGAGCAAGGCGACTGTCTTTGGCACAATGCCTGCCACCGCGCCACGCCATCCGGCATGGATGGCGGCCACAACCTGTCGCACGGGATCATGCAAGAGGACGGGGACGCAGTCGGCCGTTCGCACCGTGACCATCAGTCCCGGCTGATTGGTGACCAACGCATCCCAGCCCCCTTCGAACATCTCGCCCTGCTCGACCGGTCGATCCACCACTAAGGCGTCGGTCCCGTGCACCTGCTTGACGGAAAGAATCACCGCAGCCCTGTGACCCTGCCGTTCGGCCTCATGCGCAGAGGCGCGTCCCGGCGTGACCGGCACGGCGGACAGCCGGGTGCCGAAAAAATGTTCCGCCCCGTCGGCATGGGTTGCAAACGAGGGAAGGGTAATGACCTCAAGCGCCATCGTTTCTTTCGACCTTACGCGTTCCGGGCCTGACTCGCCTCAATCGACCTGCTTGCGCAGGAAGGTGGGCACATCCCACTCATCATCGCCGACGACTGCGATCCGTTCCACCGCTTCCCGTGTCTCACCCATGCGCCGGAGGAAGGTCGGCCGATCGATGTCCTTGATGGGCCGATCTGATCCTGCCGCATGGACGCCGGTTAATACCTGTTGCGCAGGACGTCCGTTGGGAGTTCTTGCGGCAGGGCGCTCTGCGGCAGCCGCCGGTCGCGCGGCCGGTTGCTCTTCGCGCTCGAATCCCGTCGCAATGACTGTCACAATAAAGTCATCGCCGATTTCCGGATTGATGACCTGCCCGACGATGATGTTCGCCTCGGCATCCGCCGCATGTTGCACAATCGACGCCGCTTCTTCCACTTCGTGCAGCGACATGTTCGGGCCACCGGTGATGTTCAGCAATACCCCGCGAGCGCCTTCCACGCTACCTTCTTCCAAGAGCGGGCTGCAAATCGCCTTTTGGGCGGCTTCCTGCGCCCGGTTGGCGCCGCGCCCGATCCCCATGCCCATCACGGCGCGTCCCGTGTGCGCCATGATCGTCCGCACATCGGCAAAATCGACGTTCACGAGTCCCGTCGTGGTAATCACGTCGGCAATGCCCTGAATCGCTTGGCGCAGGACATCGTCGGCCACCTTGAACGCATCCAACAACGGCGTCGCCTTATCCACGATGCCCAACAACCGTTGATTCGGGATGATCAGCAGCGTATCGACATGCCGGCCGAGATCGCGAATGCCTTCCTCGGCGTGGCTCATTCGTCGATGTCCTTCGTATTGGAAGGGCTTCGTCACGACGGCGACGGTCAGAATGCCCAGTTCCCGCGCGATGCTCGCCACGATTGGAGCGGCGCCGGTGCCGGTGCCGCCACCCATGCCGGCGGTGACGAATACCATGTCCGCACCGACCAGACTCTCGCGGATCTCATCCTTACTTTCGAGGGCCGCATCGCGACCGACCTCAGGCTTCGCACCCGCGCCCAGACCGCGCGTCCGCTCCGGGCCGATCTGAATCTTATAGGACGCCTGCGACCGATCGAGCGCCTGCACGTCCGTATTCGCCGCGACAAAGTCGACCCGGCAGAGTCCGCCGGTGATCATCGTGTTAACGGCGTTGCACCCTGCGCCTCCGACCCCGATCACTTTGATGCGAACGGGCGATTGCGGCTCCTCTTGAAATGAAAACATTGTGGCACCTCCCTTCACGATGGCGCGGATGGTCTGAAGCCGTCCGCAACAGTTAGAAAAATTCGAACATCCACGATCGCATGCGATCGAACACTTTCCCCAAGCCTTTGCCGTGACGAATGCCGGCAGCCTCCAAGTTGTCGGCATGTTGACGCGCGTGGAGTAACAGCCCGACGCCGGTCGCATGCATCGGGTTGCTGACAATATCCCGTAATCCACCGATACCGGTCGGCGCCCCTCGGCGAGCCGGCAGATTCAGCCCGCGTTCCGCCGCATCCGGCATGCCTTCCAAGAGCGAGGTTCCGCCCGTAATCACGACCCCGGCGCCGAGCATGCCTTCATACCCGGCCCGCACGATTTCGCGTTTGACGAGGTCGAACATTTCTTCGACGCGCGGTTCCAGAATTTCCGCAATGTCGCGGCGGGTAAATTGCCGTGGCGGTCGGTCGCCGACCGATGGCACCTCGACCATCTGATGGCCGTGGACCAGCTCGGTGCGGGCGATGCCATGTTGCACTTTGATTTTTTCCGCGTCGGTTTGCGACGTCAGCAAGCCAATGGCGAGATCTTTCGTCAGATTCTGTCCGCCAATCGGAAGGACCGCCGTATGCCGGATGCTGCCGTCGAGGAAAATGGCGAGGTCGGTGGTTCCGCCGCCCAAGTCCACCATGGCGACGCCCAGCTCGCGTTCCTCGGCGCTCAACACCGCTTCGCTCGAGGCCAGCGGCTGCAGGATGATGTCGACCACGTCGAGGCCTGCCCGGTTGACGCTCTTGATGATGTTCTGGGCCGAGGTCACCGCGCCGGTGATGACATGCACATTGACCTCAAGCCGGTTGCCTGACATGCCCAGCGGCTCCCGCACCCCTTCTTGATCGTCGACCATGAACTCGCGCGGCAACACATGCAGAATGCGCCGCTCATGAGGAATGACGGCCAGTGTGCGCGCGCTCTCCACCGCACGGCTGATGTCATCCCGCGTGACCTCCTGTTTCTTGAGCGCCACAACGCCCTTGAGGTTCTCTCCAGAAATGTGGCTGCCCGCAATTCCGGTGTACACCGAATTGATCTGCACGGCCGCCATGAGCTCCGCTTCCTCGACCGCTTTTTTGATCGATTCTACGGTGCTCTCGATATTGACCACGACACCCTTGCGGAGGCCGCGCGAAGGACAGGAGCCGACGCCGATGATGTTCAGCGGGCCCTCCTCCGGCACTTCGGCGACAATGGCGCAAATCTTGGTCGTTCCGATATCAAGGCCGACCAGGATATGATCCCGCTTAGACACTCGGCTCACCCCCTTCCCCGAACAATGACGCGGTCGGCAAAGCGAAGATCGATTTCGTTCGCTCTGGCGCCCTCGCCGTCAAAGGCCACATCACGCAGTGCGGGCCGCATTTTCAAAAATCGAGACCATTGCTGATTCATCGACGACTCACTGAACTGAAACGTGACGCCCTGTACCTCGACCACGAGGTTATTCAAGTTGCCCACATTGATGTCCGGCCGCCCGCCGGTGGTCTGACCGACCATGCGGGCCAATGCCGCGCCCACCTGCACAGACCGACGATCTTCCGCCTTGCCCTGCGC
>VOPT01000075.1 GCA_009594865.1 Nitrospira sp.
CTGGCGTCCTGGGGCGAACGTGTGAGCGAGTGGTGTGATGTTGACGCGATCGCGGCGCTGGCCCGCACCGCGCCGCCGCTCCCGGAGATTCCCCTGATGGAGCGAGTCATCGGGGAGGGCACACGGTGTCGCATCGGCCTCGCCTTCGACGAGGCGTTTCACTTCTATTACGAAGATAACCTTCGGCGCCTTGAGAGCTTCGGCGCAGAACTTGTGCGCTTTTCGCCGCTGCATGATACCAGGTTGCCTGATGTGGACGGGTTGTATGTTGGCGGCGGTTATCCTGAGGTCTATGCCCAGGCGCTCTCGCACAATCGCGCGATGCGCAACGACGTGGCGGCGTTTGGCAAGAATCTGGGTCCCATCTACGGGGAGTGTGGCGGGTTGATGTATCTCTCGCGCGGTATTCGAACGGTTGATGGCACGTTGCATGCGATGGTGGGGCTGGTCCCTGGCGAAGCGGAGATGCGGGATCGTGTACAGGCTCTCGGCTACGTCGAGGTGGAAACGCAGGATGTGACGATGCTCGGTCAGCCGGGGCTTCGATTTCGCGGGCATCAATTCCGCTACTCGGAGTTTCACCTTCAGGTTGAGACGGACTGTGTCTACACCGTTCAACGTCGACGGAACGGTGCGGCGTTTCAGGAAGGGTATCGCATCGGCAACACGCTGGTGTCCTATGTTCATGCCCATTGGGCCTCCAACCCGCGTGTGGCCCAAGGTTTCGTGCAGGCCTGCTCCGCGCATGCAAGGCGGAGACGGTGAACCATGTGTTGCGCTCTTCGGATTGAGCGGTACGATCCACAAAGGTATCTATGAATCCAGCGGCCGGCAGTCTTTGGGCCTTGCTCGGTTTGGCCTTCGCATTGGGGCTGAGCCATGGAGCCGATCCGGACCATCTCACCGCCATTGACGGCATGACGAGGGCGTCGGTCGATCGACATCCGAGAATGAGCCGGTGGGTCGGAGCATGGTTCGCGTTCGGGCACACCCTCTCCGTCCTGTTGATTGCGGCAGTGATCGCATGGGCGGCGGAGTCTCTTCAAGCCTACAACCAGTCCGTGTCGCAAGTCAGCGGCGTAGTGTCGGCCCTCCTGTTGTTTGCCATCGGGACGCTGAACCTTGCTCGATTGCTCACGGTGCCGGCCGGCGCGGTGGTCACTGGCAGCGGGGTCATGGGGGCTTTGTTGCCCAAGCAGCTGTTGACGATCGCGCATCCGATGAGCGCCGTACCGGTCGGCGCCTTGTTTGGACTGGGGTTCGAGACCGCCAGTCAGATGTCGGCCTGGGCCTTGGCCGGAACGATGGGCTATGGCCTGCCGGGCGCGCTCTTCATCGGGGTGGCGTTTAGTCTGGGGATGGTCGTCACCGATTCACTCAACGGACTTGTCGTGCGCCGGATGTATGTGGCGGCGACCACGATGGCGATCCAAGGGAACCGCATGATGACACTGACCGTCGTGAGCTTGGCCTATGTCGTCGGGATCATGAAGTTACTCCAATCCACATCGTTCGCACTGCCGATCAGCGATCTGGGTCTCACGGTCATGGTGCTCGGCGCGGTGTTGTTAGCGTTTCTGGCCACACTGATCAAATCCACGTGCCGAGTGGCATAACAGAAGGGAGGTCTCCTAGAGCAGTAACTTATTTGATCCAGTGCATCGATAGCCCACGTACACCAAGGGAAGCGCGGTGAAAGGCCGCCACTGGTCCGCAACTGTGATCGGGGACGAAATCTGCACGAGCCACTGTCCGCCGGATGGGAAGGCGCAGAGAGTAGGACGAACCGAAAGTCAGGAGACCTGGGTACCTGGAGAAATCCTACAACCCTTTCGCGAACAGAGGGATGATGATGGTGCGTGCGTATATGATGGCACTCGTGGTCTATGCGGCCACGATGTCTGGGACTGCCCATGGGCAGTCAGAAGACCCTGAAGAACCGCTCCTGCTTCCCGAGGTCGTGGTGACCGGCGCCGCGTTATCGAACTCGCCCGCTGCGTCTCACCATCGCATTACGGAACACGACATCGCGCTTCAGCCCGTGGATCGGCCGGGGAACGTGTTGCGGCTGGTCCCCGGCCTCGTGACCACAAATCCCGGCGGAGGACCCGGCAAACCCGATAACTATTTGTTGCGCGGGTTCGACGCCGATCACGGCACCGATTTCGCAGGATTTCTCGACGGCATGCCGCTGAACCTCCGAAGTCATGCCCATGGCCAGGGCTACCTCGACTTGAATTTCTTGATCCCTGAGACGTTGCAGCGAGTGGACGTCTACAAGGGACCCTATCAGGTGCAGTTTGGAGATTTTGCCACGGCGGGGGCGGCAAATTTTGTCACGCGTGATGTGATTGAGGAGGGGGTTGCCCAAGTCGCGGGCGGCCAGTTCAATACCTCGCGGAATCTGCTGATGTTCTCGCCCACGAAAGGATCGATCCGCTCACTGGTGGCAGTAGAAAGTTTTTACACCGACGGCCCGTTCGTGAGTCCCAATCGAGCCGGACGGCTGAACGGTCTTGCCAAGGCGACGATCAATCCCACCGCACACTCTGAGCTGAGCCTGACCGGCACCCATTATCAGAGCCGGTGGAACAGCCAAGGGGAAATCCCGTTGCGCGCCGTGGAGGCGGGGCTCATTTCGCGGTTTGGGTCTCTTGATCCCTATCAAGGCGGTCGAACCCAACGGTCGACCGGGCAGGTGCGCTATCGCTACGATGCCCCTTCCGGTGGGACACTGTTTGCCGATGCGTACCTCCAGTACTATCACGTGGACCTGGTGTCGGATTTTACATTTTTCCTCAACGATCAGACGAACGGCGATGGAATCGAACAAATGGATCGACGGTATGTGTATGGCGGCGAGGTCGGATACCGTCAGATGGGAACGCTCTGGGATATCGAGGGGGTCGTGACGCTGGGCCTGCAGACGCGTGTCGATGACGCGCATGTGCGGTTGGGTACTCAGCGTCAATGGGTGCCGCTGGGGAGCACATCCGATAGTCAAATCCACGAGTCGTCCTATTCTCCGTATCTGAGGCTGGAGGTGTATCCGGCTCCCTGGGCGCGGTTCACAGGTGGAGTCCGATCGGATCTCTTTCACTTTCATGTCCAGAATCTCTGTCAGGGTGGTTGTCCGCAGAATCCAAGTGGAAGTGCCGATGTCGCCATCACGACCACAAAGGGAAGCGTGATCCTTGGTCCATGGGCAGGAACCGAGGTCTTTCTCAATGCCGGTACCGGATTTCACAGTAACGATGCCCGTGTGGTCGTGAGTGCTGCCGCCGCTCAAAGGATGCCAAAGGCTACGGGCTACGAAGTGGGACTTCGCACCAGGCAGTGGGACCGGATTGAATTGTCCGCGACCCTGTGGCTGTTGGATTTGACCTCCGAGTTGGTGTTCCAAGGCA
>VOPT01000066.1 GCA_009594865.1 Nitrospira sp.
TCCATTCTGAACCGGGACGTACAACAACGGCTCGCCCGTGAAATGGTGCGCGTACTGAGGCCGAATGGGTTGATCCTGTGGTATGACTTTCACATGAATAATCCCCGCAATCCCGATGTTCGCGGGGTCACGGCGCGCGAGATCCACCGGCTGTTTGGGGACTGTACCATCGAGCTGAGCCGCATAACTCTCGCCCCACCGGTCACGCGGATGCTGGCACCGCTTTCCTGGTTTGCCTGTCAGCTGTTGAGCGCAGTGCCGTGGCTATGCACCCATTATCTCGGAACCATTCGAAAGTCAGCGCGCTATGAGTGAACACGCGGTTCCGTTTCATCTTCCGGAGATCGGCGAAGAGGAAATTCGCGCGGTCACTGAGACGCTGCGCTCCGGCTGGTTGACGACGGGGCAGCGGACGAAGCAATTCGAGCAGGAGTTTGCACAGGCCGTGCACGCAACTCATGCGGTGGCCACGAATTCCGGCACGGCTGCGCTGCACCTGGCCCTGGAAGCGGTCGGAGTCAAAGAAGGCGATGAAGTCATTCTGCCGACCATGACGTTTGCCGCCACGGCTGAAGTGGTGTCGTATCTCAGAGCAAAACCGGTTCTGGTGGATAGTGAACCTGACACTTTGAACCTCGATCCCGACGCGGTGAGGCAGGCAATTACCCCGCGGACCAAGGTGATCATGCCCGTTCACTTCGCCGGGCATCCCTGCGCGATGGATCGGCTGTTGTCATTGGCGACGGAGTACGAGTTGAAGGTGGTCGAAGATGCCGCGCATGCGCTGCCGGCGGCAGATCACGGGCGGATGGTCGGCGCGATCGGTGACATCACCTGCTTCTCTTTTTACGCGACCAAGTCCATTACGACCGGGGAAGGCGGGATGGCCACCACCCACCATGCCCACTACGCCGAGCGCATGCGGAGCATGAGTCTGCATGGGATTACGAAGGATGCGTGGAGCCGCTACGCGGGGACCGGATCCTGGTATTACGAGATTCGCGAGCCTGGATTCAAGTACAACCTGACCGATATCGCGGCGTCGATCGGCATCGAACAGCTCAGGAAATCTCGCCGGTTCTGGACGGCGCGCGCTCGAATCGCCGCGGCCTATCACGATGCGTTCAACGAACTGCCGGAGATTCAGCGACCTCTGTGCCGTCCCGGCTATGAACATGCCTGGCATTTGTATGTGATTCAATTGAATCCCGAGCGTCTTCGTATTACCCGGGATGATTTTATCGAAGCCTTGAAGAAGGAACAGATCGGAACGTCCGTACATTTTATGCCCCTGCACATGCATCCGTATTACCGGGAGCGGTACGGATACCATCGCGATGATTTCCCGCATGCCTGCGCAGCTTTCGAACGCAGCATCTCTCTGCCGATTTACTCGCGTATGAGCGAGGCCGATATCCGGCACGTCATCGATGTGGTTCGATCACTGATTACGCAGTATCGGCGGTGATCAAGCGGTTGGTCGATATCGCGGGCGCGAGTCTCGGCCTGTTGCTGTTCAGTCCGCTCTTTCTGATCCTCGCCGCGCTGGTCAAGCTCGACTCCTCCGGCCCGGTGTTGTTCCGGCAGGAGCGGATCGGCCGGGGATTCACCCCGTTCCTCATCTATAAATTCAGAACCATGGCGGCCGATCGGGCGAACGAGGGGTTGTGCATCACCAGTCGTAATGATGCACGCATCACCCGCGTCGGGCGATGGTTGCGTGCGACGAAGCTTGACGAGCTCCCGCAACTCCTCAATGTGCTGCTCGGAGATATGAGTCTGGTGGGCCCTCGGCCGGAGGTTCGGCACTACGTCGAACTCTTTCGATCCGAGTATGAACAGCTGCTCTCGATTCGGCCCGGTATGACCGACCTGGCGTCACTGAAGTATCAAGATGAAGGGGATGTGCTGGCTCAGGTTGAAGACCCCGAAGCCGAATATGTGACCCGTATTTTGCCGGACAAGATTGAACTGGGGAACCTGTATCTCCGGCGAGCCTCTCTACTCTTCGACCTCTCCCTTATCCTGAAAACAGTGCTGAGGCTCGTCCGGCCAGCCAAGAAGTAATTCTCCTGCGATCCTCGGCGTCTGAATTCCCTCCGAGGGCCCCTGCCGGCAGTTCGCCTCCGCATGCCTGGGATTTATCCTAGGGCTGGATTCGGCGATTGGAGACGGGGTATGTTCGTGAGTATGGCTTGAGGCAATGGCCCTCAGGAGATCTTCTTGTCCGGACCGAGTCATGCCGATCCTGTTTCCCACAGTCTTCTCCGCAGTTCAGCGGCGCCTACTGCTGTTTGTCGGCCACTTGGGATTGGCTGCGCTTTCGAACTGGGTGGCGTTTCTGCTTCGCTTCGATGGAAACATTCCTGCGCAGGAATGGGACCTGCTCGTGGCGATGCTGCCGCTGCTGCTGACGATCAGGGCGTTCACCTTCTACCCCTTTCGGCTCTATGACGGCATCTGGCGATACACCGGTCTGTGGGACCTCCGTAATCTTGCGTTGAGTATCGCCGTCAGCTCGTTGGCCTTTGCCGGGGTGGTGCGATTCGGGCTGGGTACGCGAGCCTATCCATCTTCCATCTTTGTCATCGACGCCTTGCTGCTGTGGTGCCTGCTGGCCGGGTTGCGGGTGGTTCCCCGGTTGATTCGGGAAGCAGGTTGGTTTCGGACCGACCGGAAGCGGGTGTTGATCGTCGGCGCCGGGGACGCCGGGGCCATGATTGTGCGGGAAATGCGCAACAATCCTTCCTGCGGCTACCGTCCCATCGGGTTTGTGGACGACAATCCGGCGAAAGTCGGGCACCGCATTCATGGGGTGAGAGTCCTGGGAAACCGGGATTACCTGTCCCGCATCATCGCCCGACAGGCTCCCGACGTGGTGCTCGTCGCAATGCCGAGTGCCAAGCCTGCCGCGATTCGGGCGGTAGTGAAGGTGTTGGAACCGTTCCATCTCCCCATTCAAACCCTGCCGAACTTGCGGGATCTGTTGCAGTGCCGGGTGGAGG
>VOPT01000076.1 GCA_009594865.1 Nitrospira sp.
CGTTCCGTCGGAATGGGTGGCCGACTTGCGTCGGAATCAGTGGCCGGATTGGGTCGGAATACGCACGCTGGGGCAAGAAGCTGAGTCGGCCGGTGCAGCAGCGTATCACAAAGGATTGGAAGCGAGCTCGGAAACGAGCCCGGCATGTGCCGGAATCGATGTCGCGGTTATTGGATGCGTTGACATCCGGCCATGTGTGGAGTGTCGAAGGGCGTCACATCACGTCAACGAACCGCAAGCCCGCCGGGTTCGTCTGAGGCCGGTGTCGTCAGGCGAAACCCTCCCGGCACGGTTTTGATCGGATTTACCGAGGGCGTTTCTTCTGACAGTTTTCGATTCAGCTGTTCCATGCAACGATCGAGTTCCCCGTCGTGCATGAGGGGGTCGTCTCCCCAAAGCAGCGATTTGAGTTCCTCGCGCGGCACGACGTTTCCGACCGTACTCACCAATCGGCGCAGAGCTTTCCACTCATGCGCAGAGAGCGTCATTCTCTTTCCCCGGTACACCGCGACATACAGATTTTCCGCCAGGGCGAGATCCTCGCCCAATTCATCGTCCTGCGCCTGGTTTTGCCGGCAACGGCGGAGCAGTGCCCGCACGCGAGCGAGCAGTTCCGTCCCTGAATAGGGTTTGACGATAACGTCGTCGGCTCCGGCATCCAGCGCTTCCGCCCGGCGTTCTTCAGAGGAAAACCCTGACATGACAATGATGGGGATGTGTTTGGTGGAAGGGTCCTGCCGTAACCGTTTGCACATTTCCCGGCCGGTCAGCCCGGGAAGGTTGTCATCCGCCATGATGAGGGATGGTCTGATGCGCCAGACATCCTGCATGGCGGCCGGGCCGTCGAATGCGACGTTCGTGCGAAACGACGCCTGCCGGAGGATTTGATCTAACAATTTGGCCTGGCTCTGGTCGTCTTCGACAATTTCGATGATTTCTAGGGCCATAGAGGCTCTCTCCCTCTACCATCATCGGTCAGCGTCGGGGAAAACTTGAGACCTCAGCACAAGCTGTGAGGGGGGCACTGGAACGATAGCGATTTAGACGGAGTATGCAGTGCAGGATTGTAGGCTCCGGACGGCCAACAGACAGGTACGAGTGACCGCTTCGATTTGGTCGAACGGGATCACCGGCGGCCCACCCTGTTCGACGGCTTGGACGAATGACGCCATTTCTTCAGCAAATCTGATCATCGAGGAAGTTGCTGCCTAGGTTATCAACCGTCTTACAATGGAGATGACGTGAGTGAGCTTAGCGGTCCCCTTTTAAGAGGTGACGAACCTGTCTCCACGCCTGGCCGATCCCCCACGTTGGCCGTTCATGCTCCGCCGGTAATGAGCGGTTTCCTTCCAGATTGGAGAGCCGGGTCGCCGTATCCTTGAACGTGCGGTCTGTGTGAAAAATGAGGCGGTACTGTTCCAAGGCCTCGGGCTTGTCCCCCAGTTGTTCCAGTGTCCGTCCGAGCAGGTATCGGACACTCAGACTCTGTTGGCGTGGCGCGTTGTAATCGGCACAGGCGTTTCGAAATGCCGCCACAGCCTGTGGAGCCTGGCCTAGCGCACGATAGCACAGGCCGATCTGGCCGAACGAGCGCAAATGATACGCGGGGTCTTGTGCCGCCTGTTGGAACTGGGCAATGGCGGCGATAAACTTCTGCGACTTTCTCAATTCCAGGCCCTGCTCATAAAAGTGCTCTGCCGATTGACCTGGCCTGTTGTGAGCAGCGGCGGGTAAGGCCTCCTGCGGAGGTCCCGGTTCCGTACGTATCTCCGGCCGCTCCGTCTCCTCTTTTCCCTCAGCTGCTGCAATAGTGGCCAGATCTTCCAGTTCCGACAGAGGAAGAATGCGATTCTTTCTCCGGTCAAGCGCGGCCTGCGCCAGCAATTGTGTCGTGATGTGCGGAGCCTGTTGGGCAAAGCCGTAGGTCAATGCCATTTCACAGACCTGATTGATTAACCGCGGATTGCCTTGACTCAGTCGATACGTCAGGGCGCAAGCCTGCGGAGTGAACAGAGGTCTGGATGAACCGGACAGCTGGATGCGGTGATGAATGTATTGCGCCACCTCGTCCTCGGTGAAGGGCTGAATATGGTAATCCACCACGACCCGCTGGGCGAATTGGGTCATATCGACTCGCCGCAGTAAGGTTTGCAAATCAGGTTGCCCCGAGAGGATGATTTGCAGCTGGAGGGTCTTTTCCTGATTCAAATTGGACAGGAGTCGCAATTCCTCCAGAAGTTTCACGCCGAGATTCTGCGCCTCGTCCATGATCAGCACCACTCTCCGTTTCCGGATCGCTTGTTCTGCCAGAAACTTGGCGAACAGATGCTGGGCTTCGACGGGATCGAGCTGTTTGGTGTTGAGGCCCAAGGCCAATAAAATCCACGGCAACAGATACTCGACGTCGTAGCGGGCATTGCTCAGGAACCCGATGGAGTAGGCGTCACGATTGTCCGCGATCAACCGGTGTAGCAGGGAGGTTTTTCCCGTGCCGGGATCGCCGGTCAGCACCATAAACGGAGCTTCGGTGAGGAGGCCATACTCCAACAGGCTAAAGGCGGTGCGGTGAGTCGAGCCGAGATAGAGAAAATCGCTGTCCGGCAGCAGCGAAAACGGTTTGCTGTGGAGTTGGTAGAAA
>VOPT01000053.1 GCA_009594865.1 Nitrospira sp.
GTCCAGGCTTCTTGCTCAAAAGCCTCACGGGAGTAGCGGGTGATAGCGGCGGGGCAAGGAAACCGATGCAGCAGCTGCGTAAACCACTGCGCCCGGGAGTTGGTGTAGTAGCGTTCGGCCTCCGGGAAATACAACGGGAGGTAATGGGTCATGATGCTATGCTGGACCTGCACCTTCCGAAGTGAGACCTGGTAATGAGTCTGGGCGAGTTCCTGCAGATCGTTCATGGCGTGCACGAGCGGATCATGATACCGCTGGGAAACACCGGTTTTGAGCAAATGCAGCAAGACCTGCGTATCCTTGGGGTCGTTCTTATCCCAGGAGTTATAGAGGGCATCGCGTGTCCGGGCCACGGCCAGCGAGGAAATCAGGCGCAGTTCAAATCCGCATTGATGCAGAAAATAGGCGAGCGGCCGGTGATAGGTGCCGGTGGCTTCAAATCCGATGCGGACCGGTGTCTGAAAGGCCTGCAGGCGCTGTCGCAGCAGGTCGTAATCCCGCTGACAGTTCACCATGCGCCACCGCTGACGGCCTCCGGTCGGGGGCTCAATCAGCACCTCATGGATTTGCTTCGCCACGTCGATGGCCACGAAGAGGACTCCTGTCGAAGACTCGGAATTGGGGGGCATAGGTGGTCCCTCCTGCTAGAGTGAGTGGGCACCTGCATTCTAGAGGAGAGACGCACTGCTTATGGCTCTGCTTCCGCATATACTATGGGACGGAATTCCCCATGGCCTTTGCGCTGGCCGTGCAAGACGCCGGTATCGGCTTGCGGCACATCAAACCGCGTCGGCCCGAACAGAACGGCAAAGTCGAACGCAGTCATCGCATCGACGAGGAGGAATTTTGGAGTCGCGCAACCTTTGAGGAGTTCACGTCAGCTGCTCAGGCCCTACGCGCCTGGGAGCATCGCTACAACTACGACCGGTTTTCTATGGCCCTCCACGGCCTGACACCGGCGGAAAAATTGGCGACGTTTCTCTCGCCACTGACCCCATCATCACCGAACACGCCATGCACACATTCGGGGGCCGCTGCTTGACAAGTCATTACACGGCAAACGAGATCAGTTGATTATGCACATACTGGACCCCCTGAGTGCATCGCTTCGCCCCATGAAGCCCTCCACACCGTAATTGAAGAGGCTCCCCGTAGCAAGCTACGGGGAATCACAAGTTCAAACCAACCAGAGCGCTGTCGCACGGTATCGTCGGCTCCATAGCAGCATGGGTGACGCGCATATTTCGCACACGCCCGATGGCTTGCCTCGGCTGTCGATTGACCAGAACCATATGCGCACCCTCGCCTTAAAAGTCCATTCGCCGGGCCTACCGGAAGGGCCAGATTCCCGTGGAACGCCTCTGCCGGTTTGTTCGCTTCGACTTGGAGCGGGTCAAGCAAGCCATGCAGGGCAACGGGCAAGGACAGCCTCCGTTTTCCGCACGGCAACAGGGACAGCGCAGCGCGACCGGCGGCGCCAGCTGCCGGCGCAGCCGACCCGCCCCGGACCGGGGAAGACCGGCGCGTCTATCGCACAGGCCCCAAGGAGAAAGAAATCCGCAGAATTTTCTCAAACCATTGATTGGTTGGTCTTTACGCTGCCAAAAGCTGAGATCGCCGGCATGATCATGCTGATTGGTGGCATTCTTGCTCGTTCGTCACGATTCCTTCCTCTTACTCCCCTGCTACACTTTATAGGCTCATCGCTCGCCGCTCACCACGGACAGTCGTTCTTTTGGACCTGTCTGTCGCCGGCGGGCTGCTATTCCCACCTCTCTTAGTAAAGGAGGCGCTATGCCTCAACAGTCAACCGTTCCGGCTCTTAAACATCTCACCGTGTCTCAGCTCGCCGATAGGCTGGGCGTGACCAAGGATTACCTCAGGAGATCAATCCTGGGACAACCTGACGGCATTCCTGGCCTCAAGATCGGGCGAGGACATCGCGCGCAGTGGCGGATCCGCCTTTGCGACGTCGAGCGGTGGGAAGAGGGCCGTATCGCATGCTACGATGCATCGCCTAATCGGCCTCGGCGCATGCGCTAAACGACGGCAGTTGTCCGGCGGCGATCGATGCCGCCGGACCTTTATTTCACGGGTGGCACCATGTCAGAGAAGAAGGTTCGACACATCGCTCCAACTGCACACCGAGGCGGTCGCATTCAGACTATTGGACCAAAGCTGCGTATTCCGACCCAAGCCGGCCACTGATTCCGACGCAAGTCGGCCACCCATTCCGACGGAACGCGGCCACTGATTCCGACC
>VOPT01000063.1 GCA_009594865.1 Nitrospira sp.
GGGACAGATCTTCGGCCTGACCGGGCGCTGGATCGTGTGTGTCTCGGGCCTGATCTGTCCACTCCTGTTTGTCACGGGCTGGTATCTCTGGCGGCGAAAACGCCGAGGGATGCACGGGCGGCCGCCCATAGGGAATGGTGTTCCGAGAGGAGCGTGTCAAGTTGGGGCTCGCGCAGGCGAGGGGGCCGCAGTATCAGTGAAAGGAAACGGCACATGAACGGATTGAAAGAAGCGGTGGAGTACGGCGTGATCGGGTTATTGGTTGGACTAAGTCTCTGGGCAGTGGCCGTGGCGATTGAGCGGTGGCTGTGTTACCGGCGGATCGATGTGCGGGGATTCACCTCCCTGGAGGAATGCGAAATCGTGCTGACCAGGCGGCTGGTCGTGATCGGTACCGTGGCGGCCAACGCGCCCTATATCGGGCTGCTGGGGACGGTGTTGGGCATCATGCTCACGTTTCACACCATGGGCACGTCCGGCGCGCTGGCCGTCACCACGATCATGATCGGCCTGAGTCTCGCGTTGAAGGCCACCGCGGCGGGATTGGTCGTCGCGATTCCCTGCGTCGTCATGAACAACGTGCTCCGGCGGCGCGTCAGCGAGTTGCTCGCGCAGTACAAGGCGCACCATGGAGCGTGAGGTGGATCAGATCAATGTCATTCCGCTGGTAGACATCATGCTGGTGTTGCTCGTGATCGTATTGACGACGGCCACGTTTATTACCACGGGACAGATTCCCGTCAATCTTGCGAAGGCTGGTTCGGCGAACGAACGGCACGATCGGCCGATCATCGTCACCGTCACCGCGGAGGGCGGCCTGTTTGTCGATGACCGCCCGTTGGTCGATGCGGCGTTGGAGGCGGTGCTCCAGGATCGAGGGCGGGAGTCGCCAATTCTGGTGCGCGCAGACAAGGTCACAAAATTGGAGCGGTTCGTCGGGATCGTGGATCGCGTGCGCTCGATGGGTTTTCAGCAGGTGAGCTTGGAAGTAGTGCGAGCGTAAGCCCTCGTGCCGGGCGTCACGTACAGGCCAGGAAAGGTGAATCATATGATGTCAGCGAGCGTGGTGCAGAACGGAGTGGTGGGAACGATGCTGCTGTGTGGAATGCTGGTCGGTCCCACGTGGGCCCAGAGCGAACCATCGTCATCGACGCCGGGCACAATGGAATCGGAGGCGGTCTTGCGCGAACGCCTTCAGCAGAATGGAAATGAGCGAGAGCAACTCCTCCGGAAATTGGAAGATCTCAGCCGCACCCGCGATGAGGCCTTGCCGCCGAAGGAGAAGCCGCAGCGATACCAGGAGGCACCCGGGCCTCAGTCCGATGGGGCAGATGCGCCCGAAGCGGTCCCGGTCTACGACTTGGCCGATATCAGCATCGTGAGCAAGCGGGTGCAGAAACATCCGGAGGGCCTGGCGTTCTCGGCAACCCCGCGCACGGAAACCGATTCGCAACCGACGCGCACGATGAAGGAATCGATGGAGTCGCTGCCAGGCGTGATCCTGCGTTCCGCGAACGGACCACGCGATTTCGGCGTGTCGATTCGCGGCTCCGGCGTCAAGACGACCGGCGTCGTGCGTGATCTGAAGTTTTACGAAGACGGCATCGGCCAGACGCAATCCGACGGGTTTTCCCGCCTGGACATGCACGATCCTTGGTTCATGCAAAGCGTGGAAGTCACGCGCGGGGCGGCCTCGTCGCTGTATGACAATGCGGCGCTTGGCGGCATGATCCATTTCAAGACGCGCCGCGGCGGTGACATCAACGGCCTCGAAACGTTTCTGAGCGGGGGCTCCTACGGGTATCAAAAATACGCGATGGCGATCGGCCGGGAATACAACGATGTGGACGTGGCCTTGTTTGCCAGTCAGGTCTCCGAAGACGGGTATCTCCGGCATAGCGATTACAACACGCAAACGGTGAATCTGAATTTTCGATTCAAACTGGGGGACAAGGATAATTTCTATGTGAAGGCCGTGACGAATGCCTTGAACGCCAATGTCCCGACTCGCCTGACGATCGGACAGTTCAACGCGGACTCCCGGCAGGCCGGTGGCACCGGGTTAGGCAACGACCCACTACGTCTGGCTCAGCGGCGCCTTGATCGACGGACAGTCATCGGCGGGTTGTACGAGCGTCAAGTCGATGCGAACACCGTATTCACGTTGGAAGCCGACTACGACGTGCGCGATATCAATCAA
>VOPT01000048.1 GCA_009594865.1 Nitrospira sp.
GGCTGCATGAGTTTCGGTGCGACGACGTTGGACCGTGACCGCTTCGACTTTACCCAGGCCATGGCGAATTCCTGGAAGCAACAGACACTGCTCAACATCGTCAAAATGCGCTACGCGGACACGCCGATTTTCGTCGACGTCGGACAGATTGTCAGCAGCTACTCGTTGAGCAGCACCGTGCAGGCCGGCGGCACGGTCTACCCCAACCTCGAGAGAGTGCCGAGCACCTCCATCAGCAATTTCTTCAATCTGGGCGTGCAGGGACAATACACGGATCGGCCCACGATCACGTACGTGCCCCTGACCGGGTCCCAATTCGTGCAAACCTTAATGACTCCCATTCCACCGATCCGGCTCTTCGAATTGGTCGAAGCCGGATGGCCGGTGGATCTCTTGTTCACGGCCGCCGTACAGACCGTCAATGGGCTGTCCAACAGCCGAGGCGGAGCGCAAATTCGCTTGGAGGACCCGGACTTCGTCAAGGTGGTCCGGGCACTGCGACGGATCCAGGCGTCCGGTTCCGTCGGTTTGCGCGTCGACCCCGATCGAGACAAAAAGGGCGAAGGGCTCGTCATGTGGTTTGCGACCAAGAAGGTCCCACCGGAAATCCAAGAGGAGCGTCTCGCCTTGAAGCGGCTCCTCGGGCTGAACCCGGAGAAACTCGAGGTGTCGGTCATCTATGGAACAGTCCCACCGGGGCGTGATGATGTCCTGGCTCTGCATACGCGTTCAGGATTCCAGATCTTGTACGAACTGGCCACCTTCGTGGAGGTTCCCGAAGCGCACGAGCGGGAGATGCGCGCCTACCCGCACCTTCCGGCTCCGCCGGACGGGCAAGAAGCCCTCCCGCCGCTGATCCGCATTGTCAGCGGCGAGACGAAGCCGACCGATGCGTTCGCCAAGGTGTACTACAACGACCGTTGGTATTGGATCGAGAACCGCGATCTCCATTCCAAGGGCTTGTTCTCCTTCCTCCTCGTCATGCTGACCCTGGCCGAATCCGGCCAGAAGGCCCCCTCGCCGTTCGTGACGATTCAGGCCAATTGAGGGAGGCTGCAGCGGCCATGGTCGAACATGGGATATCGAGACCGGAGGATCAGTCCCCCTACAACCCCGGTCAACAATAAGGTACTCCGGTTGCACTCTTCGCGACCGCAGAGGAATGATGAGGCGATGAATGGTTCAATATTTTTCGACGGGGGATTGGGCGATGAAGAAGGAGCGGCCCATCGCCTCTTGGAGTTTTTGGATTCTGTCCTGCGCGGAATCGGACAGGTGATGTTGCAGAACAACAGCTATACCGGCCTGCTCTTCGTCATAGGCATTGGGTACAATTCCCTGCTGTTCGGGGTCGCGGCTCTGGTCGGAACTGCGGTGAGCACGGCCGCCGCAATGCTATTGGGTGTCGATCGCGCACTGGTCCGGGCGGGGCTCTTCGGTTTCAACGGCGGACTCGTCGCCATTGCCTTGCTCTATTTTCTGCAACCGACGGTGTTGACCTGGGGCTGCGTCGTCTTTGCGGCGGCCTGCTCGACCATCATCATGGCGGCCTTGGTATCTCTTCTGGATGTCTGGAAGATTCCTGCGCTCACGGCGCCATTCGTCTTCACATCCTTGTGCTTCTTTCTGGCGACGGCGCGATTCGGACGGCTCCAGTCTACGCATCTGTTGCCGACCGCCGGACTGCCTCATGGAACCACGGTTGAAGGGATTGTGACGACTTCGACGCTCACAGAAGGACTCTTCAACGGTATCGCCCAGGTCTTTTTCCAGGAGAATCTGATCTCCGGTGTCGTCTTTGCAGCCGGCCTACTGATCGCGTCACCGGTGGCCTGTGCGGCTGCGCTGGCCGGTTCGCTGGTCGCGCTCCTGGTGGCCTGGGGCATGGGCGCCGCGGAACCCGCGATCCGCGCGGGGGCATTCGGATTCAACAGCGTGCTGGTCGCCATCGCCTTCGGCGGCGTGTTCTTTGCGTTGAACAGGGTATCGATCGTCTACGCGCTGTTCGCGACGATCACCACCCCGTTTATCTTTTCAGCGGTATCCGCCGGGCTCGAACCGTTGGGCGTGCCCGCGTTGACGCTTCCCTTCGTGCTCGTCACGTGG
>VOPT01000055.1 GCA_009594865.1 Nitrospira sp.
ATGAAATCCGAGAGGCGATGGACTCGAGGCTCTGAACTCATGAACGTCATTTGCAGAAACTCCTTGTTGTGAGGGGACGCTTCATACCGGAATCGATGCGCCATTACTCATATTTGATCATGATGGACCACAGGCCAATAAAAAGCCCGACAAGCAAGATCATGGCAAGATGGAAAGCGTCACTGGAGAATTCTGATGTCATGAAGTCGGCAGTCTGCATATACAACCCTCTCAGTTATGAATAAGCATGGTACCCATCGAAGCCCCACTCTTGATCGACTATATCGAGGGGCTGTTCCGGGACGGTCACTGCTTGGTTACGGCCTTGTTACTTCTGAAGAATAGGCCCGGGACGCTCTGTGGGATGTCGTCGAGTATCCAACCCCAACGGGCGACTGTCTGCGTCCCCGATCACGCATGGCCGATAGTTAACACCGAGTTAACATCTCGCTAATTGACCGGCAATTCACGACAGGTATCCTGGCACCAGCTAAAGACAGCATGTTGTTGTTTCTTCTCAACAGGGCAATCCAATGAGCAACATTCATCGTTTGATACGGAGGCGTCAGATGACAAGACAGCAAGAGACAGGTTTCACCCATCCCCGTAGCGCTCGTTCGGTTTTTGCCGCGCTGGCCACCGCCGCCTCGCTGGCCCTATTCGGAGGCCATGCCGGAGCGGAACATGCGGGAGGCCTGGAACGGCCCACCGCAGATAGCTCCCTGGTTGCCTATCAACCGGCGAAGGGGATCGAAGGGCGATTGACCATCACGGGCTCGGATACGATGGCGCCGCTCATGGATCGACTGGCCAATGAATTCACACGGCTGCATGGGTATCCCAAGGTAAATCTCTTCGTGGAACATCCCGGGACTAACCCGGCGATGCGACAATTCCTGTTGAAATATTCCAATCAGCGTCGCGGCGATAAAGCGCGGACTGGTCACACCGGAGCCGGGTTTCCTGAAGTTCTCGCGTCGTCTCGCGCGATGACGCCGGAAGAACGCGCTATCTTCAAATCCCAAAACGGTCATGAAGTTTTCGAGATCCCGATCGCAATGGATGCCGTGGCTCTCTACGTGAGTCAGCAAAACCCCGTTCAGCGCTTGACGATGGTTCAGGCCGATGCCATTTTCGGCACCGCTCGTAAGCAGGGTGCCGCCGACGACGTCAACACCTGGGCTGCTGCCGGTGTTGCGGAATGGTCGTCTCAACCGATTCATCTCTATGGGCGCACCCGCACCTCTGCAACGCACGATTTCTTTGCTCAAAACGTGTTGAAAGGCGGTGCCTTTAAGTCACAGATCCAAGAGGTGCCGGGAACGGCCATGGAAATGCTGGCCGTGGCTCGTGACCCGCAAGGCATCGGCTATGCCGGTATTGGATATGAGAATTCCTTCGTCAGAATGGTTCCTCTGGCACAGACAGCAGAGAGCCCCGCTGTAGCACCAACCGCCGAATCGGTGACGAATGGAACCTATCCGCTCAGCCGGACGCTTTACCTGTATATTAATGAAGATCCGGCCAAAGTCATCGCCGACCCTCTCCTTCGGGAATTTCTCAAGTTCGTCAATACCCGGGAAGGACAGCAGGCCGTTGCGGATGCCAAGTTTTATTTACTGCCGAAGGAACGGATCATGCAAAATCTCATGCTGATTCAAGGGCCGACGACCACGGCCTCTCTCATGGACGCAAGGCAGCAGGCCATGACGGTTCTCGTCGAATAGTAGAAACTCGTTTGGTCAAGCGAGCGAACGGCGCGCAGGCGGTCCAAGCGCTACCGGCGACATTGATCGCATGGTTCATAGCGGATGTTACAGGTGTGGAAGGAGGAGCAACGATGAGTATCAGTCACAGTCGAAGCATGGGGTCCCTGTTCGTGAAAGCGACAGCCTGTTCCATTTTCACCACGGCACTCCTTACCAGCGGCGGCGCCTTGGCGGAGCGTGCTAGCGTGGCAGAGAATCCCACCATTGATGCATCGCTGACCGCCTATGAGCCACTCAATAAACTTGAGGGAAAGCTGACGATCACCGGCTCGGATACTATGGCGATGTTGACGGATCAGCTGGCCTTCGAATTCACGCGGATGTATGGGTATCCCGC
>VOPT01000056.1 GCA_009594865.1 Nitrospira sp.
CTCACAGGACACGGGGTATGGGTGCTTCCCGGAGACGGGTATTCGCCCCTGAAGGACGACGGAGAACGCGATTCATTTGCCGACCTCGACGTGGCCATTCGCCGGGCCAACCCGGACGAAGATCTTCCATGGGTCTTCGGAGCCCGGGGTCAGCTCGGGTATGACGAAGACAACCAGGGCGTCCAGGAACAGGATGTGGTGTTCTGGTACGTGGCCCATCTGCCGCATATGGCTGCCCTTGGCCCCACGAAGTGGCTGACGCTCGGGCCGACCCTGAAGATTCACCGCTAGTCCGACGGCATGCGGGCCTCCCGCCGGTTCCATGTCAATTTTCACGCCCCTCCTCTTCCCCGTTGCGGTTCATACCTTAGGCACTCTATACTAGATGCGGGTTGCCCTAGATACCGGGCTCAAGCGGACGGTACAATCAGCCTGTTCGATCAGGGCACAGCTGTCTCACTATGAACCACGTCCGCGCTTCTGAATCTTCATGGCATCGGGTGCCCTCACTCGCACCCGGCCCCGCTGATCGGAAAGAATCGGCATGAGTCAGCCAGCATTTTCCGCCAAGGAATTTCAACGGCTCGGCGAAATCATGCATGATGCTCGCTCCGTCGTTCGCAGCGACAGGGTGTGGCAACTCGTCTCGGCCGTCCGGAAAGTGATCCCCTACGAATTCTCCGGATGCGGCGCCGTCGATCTCCTGCACGGAATCGATCCGTTACTGGGGCATTCCACCTACCCGCGCGAATTCTGTCAACTGTATATGGGCCAAGGATTGGTCGTCGATCCGGCCGTCAACCGCCTTATCACCTCCGGTCAGACCGTGACCTCAAGCGCCGATGTACCGACCGCCGACGAGCCCAAGGACATCACCTCGCTCAAACTCGACTTCGGCATCAAGACCTGCCTGTCGGCCGGAGTGCGCGGAGTGAACGGCTCCTGTTCATACTTCGCTTTCAGTAATTTTGACGCGAAACAGGCCGACAAACTACGCCTGCTGCTCGATATTCTCACCCCGCATTTCCACTTAAGTTACATGCGATGCACCTCGACATGGAGACCCGAGCGACCGGCGCAAGCGACCACCCTGCTGAGTAAACGGGAAGAAGAGATTCTCCGATGGGTTGCGGCAGGGAAAACCAACTGGGAAATTTCCGTCATTCTGAAAGTCAGCTTGAACACCGTCAAATTTCATCTCAAGAACGTCTTTCAGAAAATCGGTGTCGAAAATCGATGGAGCGCCATTGCCTATTGGCAGACCGGCGAACAACATCGCGTCATTCCGTCCGCACCGCCCAGTGACGACCGTCCGCCCTCCGCGGTCAACACATCCGACTAAATCGCACAATACATGCCGATTCGCGCTCCACCCAGTGCGTCACCCGTTGACCGACGCCGAGTAGGGCGCTCGCCTACCCCGATGGGTAGGTGACGCCAGACCTCGCCTCTCGTACATTCTCCCCACACAACGTTATGCCGCGCATGACGCACCGGCACCACCATCTTCACACACCCGGCCAAGGCCATCCCGCCCTAGGATGCCGGGAAGGAGAGGCCCTATGAAGCAGCTTGCCGCACAACCTGCAGCAATGGACGCCACATGTACTCTGCTCGACCTCCTGCACCAACGCAAGACGCGCCGTTTCGGTCGCGGCATGACCCTGCCCGCCGGCCCGCTTCAATACACGAGTCAGCATGAACCGATTCCCCTGAGCCGGGAAGAAGAACGATATCTGATCTATGCGGCCATCGGCCGATCCGGGCGCAACCTGGGCGACATGCAGTTTGTCGGCCGCCCGGGCGCGAGCGCCGGCCAGGGTCACGCGCTGATGAACTTCAAAAGCCGCACGGTTCCCAGCCCCTGCTCCGCGCAGAGCACGCAACTCTTTTACACCAACGATGACGGCGTGTTTTTTGTCGCCGACGCCGCCGGCCCAGATCATCCCTGGGATCTGGAGGTGGTGCAACTCCAATCGTCCCGACTGGAGATTCCGCGCGAAGCCCC
>VOPT01000020.1 GCA_009594865.1 Nitrospira sp.
CGTGCGACAGGCGTTGGGGAACATTCAACGACCCGGCGGGCAAACTTTAGGGGTGATGGTTTCGATCGGCGTCGGTGTGATGGTGATTCTGGCGATCGCGTTGCTGCAGCATGCGCTCGTGCGACAGGTAGGGGAAAACCGTCCGTCCGATTCACCCACCTTCTTCTTTATCGATATTCAACCCGATCAGGCACAGGCCTTTGGCGAGTTGGTTCATCGGCGCACCGGCGATTTCGCGCCCGACCTGACTCCATTGGTGCGTTCGCGGATCCATGCGATCAACGGCCGGCTGGTGGCCGACGAGCGCGAGGCGCAACCAGATGAGCCGCCTGCCCAATCGAAGGAAGAGAAGCGCAAAAGTTGGTATGTGACTCGCGAATACGTGCTGACGTTCCTCGATCAGGTGCCCAAGGATAATAAGATCGTGAAGGGCGCCTGGTGGAAGCCGGGGCAGGGGGTTGCGAAGCCGCAGGTGTCTGTCGAGGAGGAAGCCGCCAAGAGTCTCGATCTCGACATCGGCAGTCTGCTGGATCTCAATATTCAGGGCACCATTCTGCAGGCCGAAGTGAGCAGCATCAGAAAAGTCGAGTGGGGGAACTTCTCCACCAACTTCTACATGATCTTTTCGCCAGGCTCGCTTGATGCCGCGCCCATGACATACGTCGCGACGGTTCGAGTGCCTCCTCATGACGAGGTGGCCTTTCAATCGGCCGTGGTCGCGGCGTTTCCTAATGTGACCGCCATTAACATCGGCGAAGTCTTGAGCAGCTTTGCGCGGGTGCTCGATCGTTTGTCGCTGGCAATTCGAGGCGTCGCGTTGTTTTGTCTGTTGGCCGGCGCGCTGGTGATGGCGGCGGCGCTCGCGGCCACGCGCTATCGACGGCTGTATGAGGCCGTGATTCTCAAGGCGCTCGGCGCCACCCGCGGGTTGATCGCCCGGTCATTTGCGACCGAGTATGCGTTGCTGGGTTGTGTGGCGGGCATAATTGGCGTCGCCCTCGCCAGTCTGTTCTCGTGGGCGATCTTGAAATATATTTTGGAATTGCCCTGGGCGTTGGAGCTGCCCCTGCTTGGTATCGGATTGGGCTGCACCGTTCTGTTGACGCTGCTGGTGGGCTTTCTCAGCACCTACCGGATTCTCGGCCAACCCCCCTTAACCGTGCTCCGGCATGAATGACACGATCGCGATTCACGACTTGATTCTCTCAGGTCGTCCTGTGCGCCAACAGGGCGCGAATCGCCGCGCGGTCACGTTCGCGAAATTGGACGGCGATATGCAGTTGTTCCAAATTCTGCTCCAGCGTCTTTCCGCCCAGGTCGATCTTGCGGGAGGCAAAGAAGTTCCGGACGTCGCGTTCCAGTTCAGGGGTTGAAAGTCCGGTGATGCCCCCGCACATTCTCCGCAGGCCGCTCTTGGGGAACAGCTTATCCATCCGTTCCCAATTGGTCTTCACAAATTCCCAGGCCCTCTCGCGAATATAGACATTCTGCAGAAGGCTACTGACCATGAACGGTGCATCTTGGGTGCGGATCTCGCCGGTCAAGGTTTTCGCTAACGTACGCTCCAGCAGTTCGGGCGTTCGGAACGCGGCGAGAGAAAAGAGATAGCGGCGTTCCTCTTGCGGGGTCGTGGCTTGACGGAACCGGCCGGTAAATTCTTCGTATCGTGCCTCATCACCGGTAAAGGCCAGGATTGAAACGAGCGCCGGGATCACGTTCGGATCGACAGGACGGGACTGCCGCTGAAGGGCCGTATAGGCATCACGCGCCTCTGCCTGGATTGTCTCGTCGCGTCCCAAGGTGCCTAAGGCGCGAATGATGTCACCACGCAATTCTTTGACGAGGTCGCGTTCATCGGGGCGCGGTGTCCATCCGAGCTGGTGAAACATCGGCGAGACACGATCGCGTACCAACGCCGCCAGCAACGGCCGATCGCCTTCATCCAAGAGATGGTTGAT
>VOPT01000034.1 GCA_009594865.1 Nitrospira sp.
AGGCAGCAGTCGTTGTGCGTCACGCCATCCACTCTCACCATCCGCGGCCAGCGTCGTCGCGAATTGGGCCTGGCGCAACGCGCGGTCCAGCAGGTCGGCGTGGAGCGGCTCGTCTTCAATAATCTGGACGATCGTAGAAACCATCGCCACGGACCCTACAGTTGACCTGTTTCGGTTTCCTCAAGGTCGTCTTTCAAAGAGGTTACTTCGACAGCCAGGACCAGGGCGACTTTCGCCGCCGCCCCTATGACCTACTCACAACTATCCTGGAATGGTCGGGTTTAACCGAATGTTAAAGGAACGGTGAATTTCATGAAATGCTACACCCCTATGCTGGCCTTCCCACACGGAGAAGAGCGAAATGTTTTCATGGAACCATAGTCGTACGCCCCTGCACTCGGAGCAAGGCGGCGTGAACCTCACCCTTACGGTCTTGGGTCCGTTCATGACGATCCACCTTGTGAACGCCGGATCAGGGGCGGCTCCTGACCTTGCACAAGACAACGAGTCCGCGCGAGCCGATCCCCTGTAAGGACCAGCAGAGGACCGACCAGAGCGCAACGCAGCGTCCTGAGAAGGCTCTTTCCCATAGACGCCCCCGTGCGGCCGGCGACTCCGCGTCCTCACAATGGCATCGCGGAACGGTTCCGGGAGAATCCCGACAATCCCTTGTCGTGCATATTTTCCGACCGATGCCTTTCTGTCGGAAGGGGGAAGGTTCAGTTCGATGCAACCAGGAGATTCAGCGATGACACAACGACGGAGTAAGTCAACCGCAGACAGTAAGCAGAAAGGTAGCCCATCCAAGGCGGTGAAGAAGACGTCTGCCCGCCCACGGCCGGTCCGCGACCGGAGACCGCAAGCCGTCGGCGGTCTGGCAGCGGACGAGGAAATCAGAACACGCATTGAGAAACTGGCCTATGAGCTGTATCAGCGCCGGGGACGGCAGGATGGGCACGATCGTCAAGATTGGCTGGAGGCCGAACGGTTGACGCTTTCACAACCCGCAGCCACGAGGCAGGATGACCTCGATCGCCTGTCGGCCTCATCCCATGCGTAACGAGGCAGAAGGCGGTAGCTCTCAGGCAGGAATGATGGGTCCAGTGAGCGAACGCGAACCATCCGATTCTTCGTTTGCCCTGGCGACCGTCTGCAAGAGTGATCTCGTTCGCCTCGGCCTGCAGGCTGTCTTGACGACTCACCCGCATGTCAGGCTGGTTGGGGAAGCGATCAACGCATCGGGCGCGGAAGAGATCGTCGCGCGCGAGAAGCCCCGGGCGCTCATTGTGGTGCTTGAGTCAGAAATCGATGTCGCAGATCTGGTGCGGAAGGTGCGGATGTCCGCTCCGACGATCAGAATCATTGCCATCAGCGATATGGAATACAGATACAGCAGCGGTGGGCGCCTGTTGTCCGGCATCGACAGCATTGTATTGAACATTCAACCGGTGGAGATCCTGCTCGCAACCGTCGACTACCTCCGCAGGCTTGCCGGAACCTCCCGGCGGCAGGAGCGCAATGACCCGACCTCGAGTCCTTCCTTGCCTCAACGCCTTGATTCTTCCTTGACCGATCGTGAACAGGAGATTGCCCTGTTGGTCGGAC
>VOPT01000022.1 GCA_009594865.1 Nitrospira sp.
CAGGGCTGCATGAAGCCCACCGATCCGGCATGGTGCGCGGCGTTCAGCAAACGTGCGAGCACCTCGTCGGGGATCGGTGTCGGCAGAAAATTTCGACGGACATCCCGACGCTCGAAAATCGCACGATAGACCGCCTCGCGCTCTGCCTTGGAAAACGGTTCTGACGGCTCGGCCGTTGTTCGAGTCAACGGCTCTCGTTTGTCACGTACCATGAGGCGTTTCATTCGAAGGCTGCGGTCCAAGTACTCCATCCGCCACCTGCTGCAAACAGACGGGGCAAAGGCAGTCCTTAAACCGCGCAGCGATCCAATCCATCTGCTGTTCGGTAATACCGATCTTCCCACACCAGCACTGATACCCGACACATTCGAACGGCTGCCGGCAATGCTCACAGGTTTTCGTCACCGGACCTCTCAAAACTCGACCCCCGCCTGCGCCTTGATGCCTTTTCGGAACGGATGTTTGACCTGCTTCATCTCCGTCACCAGATCCGCAGCCTCGATCAATTCCTCCGGAGCCCCTCGGCCGGTGATGACGACATGTTGCATCGCAGGCCGCTGTTGCAAACACGGGAGGACTTCGGACACCGCCACATAGCCGTGGTGCAGCGCAATATTGAATTCATCCAGGATCACCATCGCATAGGACGGATCGCGCATGAACTCGCAGGCCTTGGCCCAGGCCGCCTGCGCATGGCTCGTATCGCGCCCCCGATCCTGCGTCTCCCAGGTGTACCCTTCACCCATACGGAGAAACGTCACGCGGTCGCCGAACGATTTCAGGATGCGCTCCTCTGCCGTGTCGATGGCGCCTTTGATGAATTGCACGACCGCCACCTTCATTCCATGGCCGAGCACACGCAGCGCCATGCCGAGCGCGGCAGTGGTCTTGCCCTTCCCCGCGCCGGTATGGACGATCAGCAAGCCCTTCTCGTCCTGAGCCGCCTCAATACGACGGTCCACCGACGCCTTCAGCCGCTGCATCTTGGCCGTATGGTCACCTTGCTCCGTCATCTCATGCCTTTCCGGAAGACGTCCGAGTGCCGGCCCCTCTCCGTGCAGCCGCAAGCAGATGGCCGACCATCTCCGGACAACTGCCGAAGTGTTGATGACTATACAACGCCAGCGTATTTCGACTCATCACTCCATCCGGTCCAACCGGCTTGCCGTCCGCGTCCGACAGCGCGCAGGCATACTGCAGTTCGCCGGTGGGCTCCAGCAGCGAATAGTGGAACTCATGCCCTCGCAACACCGTGCCCGCCGGACCGAGCAGACAAGGCGCTGTCAGGCGCACGGTTCGATACCCCAGCGTCATCCCGGCCTTCCGCATCACCGCCTCGGCCGACACGACGCCGACCATCTCATGTCGGCGCCCCGCCATATCGCGGATCGCCTCTGTCAGATACATCAGGCCGCCGCACTCAGCATAAATCG
>VOPT01000019.1 GCA_009594865.1 Nitrospira sp.
GGGGCGCGCGGTGTTTCCCAAAGGGTTGAATGAAGAGGGCGCCGCTGCCGGACATAGCCTCACGCTGACGGTCGACGAGGTGGTGCAATACATTGCAGAGAAGGAGCTGGACGAGGCGGTGACGCGATCCAGCGCCAAGTCCGGCACGATGATTGTGATGGATCCCAGAACCGGCGCCGTGTTGGCCATGGCGGTGAGTCCGCGATTCGATCCCAATACGGTCGGCGCCCTGGCTCCTGATCGATGGCGTAACCGGGCCCTGACAGACACCTATGAACCGGGCTCGACCATGAAAGCCGTTATTGCAGCGGCGGCGCTGGAAGAAAAGGTCATGACCCCGGGTAGCATGATTTATGGTGAAAACGGGCAATTCGCGATTGCCAATACGATTATCCATGACCATGAGAAAGCCGGCTGGATGACGTTTGCGCAGATGATTCAAAAGTCGAGCAATATCGGGGCCGCGAAGGTCGGGATGGCGCTGGGTGAATGGCGGGTGTTCGACTATTTGAAGGAGTTCGGCTTCGGAGATAAGAGCGGCATTGATCTGCCGGGCGAAACCGCCGGGTTGCTCCGTGGGCCTCGCCAATGGGGCAAACGCTCGTTGGCCTCCATTTCCATGGGACAGGAGGTCGGCGTCACTCCATTACAGATGGTGACGGCGATCTCGGCCATCGCCAATGGCGGCGTTCTTATGAAGCCCTATGTCGTCTCGGAGATCCGTAACGGCAAAGGCCAATTGGTGGCGCAGAATATGCCGCAAGCCAAGCGGCGAGTCATCTCCGCGGACACCGCGAGGACATTGACGACCCTTCTTGAAGGAGTGGTGACCCACGGGACGGGCGGCAAGGCGGCCATTCCAGGCTTTCGCGTGGCGGGCAAGACCGGGACCGCTCAAAAAGTGGATCCCCGCACCGGCAAGTACTCCTCCACCCTCTTGGTTGGATCGTTTCTCGGGTATGTGCCAGCGGAAGATCCTCGGCTGGCCATGATTGTGGTGATCGACGAACCGCGCGGTGAGGGTTGGGGTGGTGTGGTCGCGGCCCCGGTGTTCCGGCGGGTCGGAGAGCAGGTCCTCAACTATCTGGGTGTCGCAGTGGATGAACCGGTCAAGCTGGCTATGGCGGGCCTGGAATCCTGACATGACG